>CANNFM010000010.1 GCA_947503835.1 uncultured Aquimarina sp. | reverse complement strand
AAAATCCAAAGCTTAAAACCAGAATAAAGCCTAAAATGAAAAAGACTGCCTAAATCTTTCTAGACAGCCTCTTTTTTTGAATAGGTATATTAACAAAATGAGTTTTTTGGTAAATTAAGTAGAAAACAAAAAAGCTTTAGAATAATTCTGAAGCTTTTTTAGTAGCGGGAACAGGATTAACAACTTCACTACGTTTCGTCGTTGAACCTTTAAATGGAAGTTTGAATTTAGATTCAAAGATTTAGAAGATATTTCTGTTTAAAAAAAAGTTATAAAAAAATTAAATTCTACTCACCTACACAAAACTACCATTCATCTACACTAAAAATGCCTTTCGGCGAAAGATAAGTTAGAATTGAATGATAAAAGAACATCTTTACACTTGTTAATTTCACTTTTTAACCTAAATTAAAACACAAAAACAATGGGCTTCACTTTTTTATTAATAGAAGATGATGAGATCGAACGATTAAAGTTTGCAAGAGTTTTGCAAAAAAACAATTATAATCATACCTTGATAGAGGCAGAAAATGGAGAAAAGGCATTAGAAATTTTAGAAAATAACAAAGAACTTCCAGATCTAATTTTTTTAGATCTTAATATGCCAAAAATGAACGGCTTGGAATTCTTAAAAATCTTAAAGTCAAACCCCGCTTTAAGATATACCCCAGTAGTTATACTCAGCACGTCAAATAATCATAATGATCTTAAAGAGAGTTATGAAGTCGGAATTGCCGGGTATATCGTAAAACCGTTGAAATATGAAGATTATGCACACAAAATCAAGTGTTTGATCGAATACTGGAGTGTGAATGAACTTATAAAAAGATAATTAAACCCTACTTATTAGATGAAAGGTATTGTATTTACAGAATTCTTAGAATTAGTCGAAGACAAATTTGGTTTAGCAACGGTAGATAAAATTATAGAACAATCTAAATTAGCTTCAGGTGGTGTTTACACCTCTGTTGGTACCTATGATTTTTCAGAAATGTTGAGTCTACTAACACATTTAAGCAATCATACCAGTATTAGTATTGATGATCTACTACTCACCTACGCAGAGCATTTTTTTGGAGTACTAGCAGCAAGTTATCCAGGATTAATCGACAAGTATGAAGATCCTATAGAACTGCTTTCCTCTATTGAAAATCACATCCACGTAGAAGTACAAAAGATATATCCCGACGCAGAACTTCCAACTTTTGAAGTTTTAGAAAAAACCTCAACCACTTTGATTATGATCTACAAATCAAGCAGAGCAATGTATAACTTTGGTTTGGGGTTAATGAATAAAACCTTTGAGCACTATAACAGTACTGCAACGATTCTTCTTGAAAAAATAAAAGAAGATGGAACCGAAGTTAAATTTAGCATCACCAAACATTAATGAGTAATGAGTTAGAAATACTACAACGCGCCTTACAAAGAGAAAAAGCAGCAAGAAAACAGGCCGAACAAATTCTTGAGGGAAAATCCAGAGAACTTTACCAACTCACTCAAGAGCTAAAGGATGCTAATGCGAAACTCGAAGATGGACTCACCGAAAAAACCTCAGAGCTACAAGGAGTTTTCGGAAATCTCGTTGATGCCTATGTACTAATGGATATCTCTGGAGATGTCATTAAAATGAATAACTCTGCCGAAGAATTATTTGGCTATGATATTAATCAGGAAAAACTAAATATTGTAAAGCTTATCTATAAAGACGACTTTACTTATGCGATGACTTCTTTTCAAGAATTGATCACCAAAGGATCTTTTTCTGATTATCAAGCAAGAGTATATACCAAACATAAAGGAGTTAGAACCGTACATATTAATGCAAGTCTCATACTCAACAAAGACAATCAACCCATTGCGGCACAAGGCATTGTAAGAGACATTACTGAAAAACTTGAGAACAAACGAATTTTTGAAGAACAGAAAAAACAATTATCGGCCATTGTCGAGAATTCTTCTTTGGGGATCGCACTCACACAATTTGGAAAAATTATTCAAACCAATAAAGCCTTTCAGAACTTGCTTGGATATACACCAGACGAACTGCTACAAAAAGAGGTGAAAAATATATCCTTAAAAGATGAGTATGAAGAAGCTGCTAGCAATATGCAGAAAATGAATGATGGCGAGATTGATAATTTTTCGGTCAATAAAAGGTACGTAAAACAAGATGGAACTATATTTTGGGCCAAAACAAATGTTGCAGCAGTAAGAAATGAGGATGGAAGTATCAAATATCAAGTCGCCCTAATTGAAGATATCACTGAACAATTAGAGTTCGAAAAGCAAAGAGATCGATTGGTAAAAAATCTCGAAAAGAGTAACAAAGAGCTTAATGATTATGCACATATAGTTTCTCATGATCTTAAATCTCCTTTACGTAGTATGAATGCCTTGTTAACCTGGTTAAAAGAGGATTATGTAGACGTATTGGATGATAATGCACACAACTCTCTAGACATGCTGCTTAAGAAAGTAGATAAGATGGACCATTTGATTAGTGGTATTCTTAAATATTCTAGTATTGATAAAGTAGACCATCCTAAGCAAAATATTGTACTTCGAGATATTGTAACTGATATCATAGATGTTATACATATCCCCGATCATATAACCATAAAAATCTTAACAGAGTTACCCGTTATGGTGGGAGATAAATTTAGTTTGCAACAGTTATTCCAAAACCTACTTAACAATGCAGTAAAATATAATGATAAAGAACAAGGTGTTATTACAGTTTCTTGCGAGCAAAAAGATGAGTTTTGGGAATTTACGATAGCCGATAATGGTCCCGGGATTTCAAAGAAATATCATGATAAGATTTTTCAGATTTTTCAAACTTTGGATGATAAAAATGAATCCACTGGAGTAGGATTATCTATAGTGAAAAAGATTATAGATTTATACGAAGGTACTATTTGGTTAGAATCTACAGAAGGAGCTGGAACTACTTTTTATTTTACCTTAAAAAAAGAAATAAAATGACCGAAACGCCAAATCTTATATATATTAAAGAATTAGCTGCTGGTTCAACAGATTTTGAGCAAAAGCTTATTAGTATCGTAAAACGAGAATTCCCAGAAGAACAAAATGAGTTCCTTATCAATTATAATTCAAAAGCATTTGACAAAGCAGCAGAGAATGTGCATAAACTAAAACATAAAATAGGAATGTTAGGATTCGAAAGCGGATATCAGGTTGCCATTGACTTTGAAGAAGGATTAAAGGAGAATAATCCCTCATTATTTGCAGAATTTATGTTAATTTTAGAATCAATAGAAAATTTCCTTAAGACAATTTAAAAACAATCTACTTATATGAATTGTATAATTATAGATGATGAAGAAACCGCAAGAGCAATTATTCAACAATTATGCTCTCAGGTTGAAGAACTTAATGTTATCGAGGAATTTCCTAATGCAATTCAGGCAATTAAATTTTTAAACAGCTCCACCGTAGATCTTATATTTTTAGATATTCATATGCCAGATTTTACAGGTTTTGATTTTATTCAGACCTTAAAAAACCCTCCAAAAATCATACTTACCACTTCTGATAAAAACTTTGCATTAGAAGCTTTTGAATATGACTGTATTGTAGATTATCTAGTAAAACCAATTACCTTACCTCGTTTTCTTAAGGCGATTCAAAAGGCTGAAACCTCAACAAGTACTGCTAGCACAAAAACACCAGATGATTCATCGACAGGAATCTCTTCTGGAGAAAATGATTTATACATCAATATTGATCGACGACTTATTAAAATAGATATCCCTACCATTAATATCATTGAAGCTAAAGGAGATTATATCCTAATTAAAACTGAAAGCCAGAACTATACTGTACATTCTACACTTAAAAAGATCGAAGAGAAGCTACCTAGTGATCTCTTTCTAAAGGTACATCGATCTTATGTGATCAATATCAAAAAAATTATTGATATCGAGGACAATAGTGTTCTTATCAAAAAAGATGTAATTCCGGTAAGCCGCTCTAATCGCCCAGAATTAATGAAACGTCTTAATTTGTTATAATTCATATCTAGCCTTAACTTCCATTCGTCTATAGCAAACGTCTAATGACCGAATGGTCACCACTTTCATAGTACATATCAAGTAGTTTTGAGTATCTGAAACCCAAAATCAATTGTATTATGAAAAAAATTACTTTTCTACTAGGACTTCTTATTACATCTCTAATGAGCGCACAACAATCCTTTGATTGCAATGATGGTAATTTTTACCAGGTAATTTCTGGAGCAATGAAAGCATATGATCCTGTAACCGGATCTTATTCTGATGCATTACACTCCTACTCTTCATATAACGCAGGGGGCTATAACATTGTTGACAATTACCTATATGCTATAAAAAATAGTGATAAACATTTACTTAGAATTGCCAAAGATATGGTGATTGATCTTGGAGCGGTAAAACCAGATGGTACTACAGCATTTGGTGGTGGGTATGCCGCAGATGTAGATGCAGAAGGTAATCTATGGGTTTTTCAAAACAATAATAAAAAGACATTTCATAAAATAACAAATCTAAACGAATATAATGGTTCGTCTTCTCCCGTTTTTGAAGTCATCGAAGCCGATATAGCCTCACCCAGCACTTGTGCAGATATTGCATATGTAAATGGAGCATTTTATGGTGGTAGCAGAGGAAAACTGTATAAATGGGACCTTTCTTCTGGATCACCAGTATTTTCTAGTAAAACAGTAACTAATCTACCTAAAAGTTCTTTTGGAGCTGCGTATGCAGATGCAAGTAACCGTCTTTATTTATCAGATAATAACGGAGGGTTATACCTTATCAATGATTATGACAGTGCTACCCCAACGGCCACTTTGCTTAATCTTACCGAAACCACCAATTCTAATGATGGTTTTAAATGTGCCAGTGGCATTTCTCCTTTAGATAGAGATCAGGATGGTATTTTAGATTCGATGGATGCTGATTGTGATGGCGACGGAATCACAAATATAGTAGAGTGTAATGGTATGGATCCTTATGGTGATGATGATGGAGATGATATGTACAACTATTTGGATAATGATATTAGTGGTAATGGTGATAATGTAGTACAGGATGCCTTTGACAGAGACGGTGATGGTATTCCAGATTTTATGGATATAGATGCCGATAATGATGGTATCTATGATATTATAGAGGCCGGACAAGGAGACAAAGACACAAACAACGATGGTATTTATAATGGATTAGATACAAATTATGCGGATACCGATAATGATGGTATTGCAGATGTTTTTGATGCTGATCAAACAGGTATTGAATTTATACCAAGAGACACTGATAATGATACAATCTATGATTGCTATGATACTGATTCTGATAATGACGGGATTGTTGACATTATAGAAGGACAAGATAGTACCACATATATAGGTTTATCAAATACAGATGAAGATACCGATGGATTAGACGATGCTTTTGATACTGATTTTGGAGGTACCACAAACGGAACAATAGATACAGATAATGATGAGATTTACGATCATTTGGATACTGATTCTGATAATAACGGAATATCGGATACTATAGAGGCCTATGATAGTGATGGCGATGGAGTTGCCGAAACAACTGCTTCGGGTAATGATGCTGATCAAGACGGATTAGATGACAACTTTGATCTAAGAAAAACTAGTTTTTCTCCAGAAAATGGAGGGCAAACCCCTACTAGTTTCCCAATACCAGAGATTTGTGATCGATATAATTATTTAGGCGATTTCACCTCAGATGGTACTCCCTTATATCTAGACGAAAGAGATGTGGTGAGTCAAGAAACGATTACAATGATTAATGATGCTTTACCAGAAGGTTATCCAGTACCAGATTTTAATCCACATTATATTTCATCTGGTTATGATACCGAGGTAGTACTACAAGAAGAGGCAGATATCTGGATCACCTTTGTTGGTGAAGGTGCAGAATATAAAAACACCTTAGGATTTTACACCTATGATAGTAATGATCCTAATCCATCAATGCCAGCCCCAGAGGATATTACCATTATTTTTCCTAACGTATCTGCGACAGGAAGCGGCGGTAGCCTTGAAGTTGGTGACAAAGTAAATATAGGAAGTTTCCCTCCTAATACCGGAATTGGATGGGTATTATTAGCCAATGCATGGTCAGACGGTTGTGTAGGTACGGGAAACTGGCAATTACATTCTAATGCCGATTATAACCCCGAAAGCGACCCTACATTGCGTTATCATAATGTATTGTTATCTGATCCCAACAATGAAAGAATTATACTGGGTTTTGAAGATATTAGAAGAGATTATGCGTCTTGTGATCAAGATTTTAATGATGCTTTATTTTATATCACGGCAAGTCCTTATACAGCAATCAAAACAGACAATTATGTTGGTATTGATACGGCAACAGATGTTACTTCAGCAAATAATGGTGGCCTAGAAAGTAATGGTGATTTGGCAAGCTTAATCGCAAAACGTAATTTCAATAGAACAAAAACAAATTCGATCTTCAATACTAAAAAATCACAACAACGATTTGTACCTGGAATGAAATCGTACAAATCCTCTAACGGTGAAGATTTAAGTATCTATCTTCCTAAAACAGGAATATTGGGTACAGAATCTACGTATGTATCCAGTCCAGAAGATCTATTGGATATTACAAATGCAGAAGCTATATTTTCTATAGATTATTATAAGGCAGATCAGAGAGTGGCAGCCGCACTTGCTACATCGACAAAAGGTTCAATATATGATCATTCAAAAACGATTTGTGACCGACTAAATGGTTCTAAATTATTAGATGTAAGAACCGTACTGATCAAAAATCATACTATTGTAAGTACTAAAATTGAAAGAGTTACCGGAGAAATCGAATATGCACTAACCTTCTCTATCAAAAAAGCAGCATCTGAAAATGAAATCTATAGTTTATGGAATATAGCTGACTATCCTGAAGGAGATTATACTAATTTCCAGGTATGGGGTGGATCTGTATCACAGGTTGCTAATATTGCAAATCATATCATTACAGAATTTGTAGCCGATAAGCCATTGCGAAGTCACAAAACAAGTAATCGTGTACCTACAGTTTTTGTAGAGCAAGGTTGGTATACCAATGGTACGTTAACATTACATATGGTGAACAAACAAGGCGCGAAGCAGATGAAATTTTCTAGCAACATCAGAAAAACTGAGCTGTCAAAAGAGGAAAACTTTACGCAAACGGTAGTATTATCCGGAACATATACCGAACAAATCACTGTAGACACAGGATATTTGTTTGACATCGGATTCTCTATTAAAGGAGAAAATTCTACCCAGTTAGATGCTTTATATCTGGCAGACGGTCCATGGGGGATTGATTATAAAGATCAAGGTGTGGTCATTGAAAATTTTGAAGTACTAGAACACAATACCGTAGAAAAAGAAAATGCATATATCATAGAGCGTAATGCAAAAGTAAAAGGAGAAGTAAAAGAAACCTTAAATCTATTTAGAAATATATTGGCGGGTGAACTTACTCTAGATGCATCTGCATATGAAGTACTACAATTTGAAATGCATAGCAATCGTGATATCGAAGTAATCTTGGTAACCGAAGGTCTTACAGACTGGAACAACAGACTTAGATATACAATTGAAGCAAATGATGAAAAGCAAGTATACAACATCCCTTTTTCAGAGTTTATGAATAATAGTAAAACAAATGAAGCCATTGGCAACATCAAAAACCTGGTATTCTCTGTACAGGGAGATTATCAAAACTTTGCTCCTTTTTATCTAGAAGTAGCTGATGTATTCTTTACAAAGACATACATGCCAGATACCGAAACAGAAACTGATATGGTAGCGCAAGAAGAAACCCCAGAAAATCAAACTAATGAGCAAATCAAAGGTATACAACTTAAAAATTACCCGAACCCATTTAGCAGTCGAACAACAATACAAGTTCCTGGAGAACATACTATATTACAAATGGTAGTAATCGATATACTAGGCAGAATCGTATACCATAAAAACTTAAAAATGACCTCAGATAGCGAAGTTATTTTTGAATCTCAAAATCTACAATCAGGAATGTACAGGTATATCTTGAAAGGCGATAACAAACAAAAATATATAGGTAGCTTTATGAAAAAATAAACAAGTAAAGTGTTTCAGATTTGGGTAATAGCGAGGACAAGAATATATGTTGTTCTCGCTATTTTATTGTCATTTTCTTTTATCCAATTCAAACCTGAGTCGATGTAAAGGATTGATTAAAAAAAGCCGTCAAATTGAGTGATTTTTCATAGTGAAAAGAAGAAAAATTGTATCGAAATTAGGCTTTTGAATGAAAATTGACTTGTCTTCGATACAATTTTCTATCGAAAATCACTCAGACTGACGTAAATTTTCTTACATCGAACTCAGGTCATTTCAAGATAAAGCTGTTCTACCTTATCTCTTGCCCATTGTGTTTTTCTTAAAAACTTTAGACTAGATTTAATAGAAGGATCTTTTTTAAAGCAATTGATGTCAATTTTTGCTGCTAACTCTTCCCAACCATAATGATTTGCTAAAGATTCTAATATATCTGCCAATTTCACCCCATGTAAAGGATTGTTGGGTTGTTCTTTTTTAGGATTGTTTTGTTTATCCATTAAATAAGCTTCATAATTGTTAAAAATCAGAAGTATGTATTTTGCTTTTGATTTTAGTTAGCCATTACATACAATAACTGTTTATATGTAAAAATACACATATTTCTGTTACCTCACATTTATAAAATCTAAGGTTTCAACTCCATTATCTTTTGATCAAAAATTGGTTTCTGCAAGAAGTACCATTTCAGTTTAAATCCAAACTCAACAAACTCAAAACCTGCTGCAGTGGCTGAGGCTATATTACTATACTTACCATATATGTTTGCTTTAAAACGATCCGAAAACTGATGTCCAAACTTAGCTTCGGCTCTAAAAGTAGATGAGGCGGGATCTTCTTCTACAAATTGCTGGCCAAAAGCTGCACTAGTACTATAAAACCATTGCTTTTTGGGATCACTAACTATTTCTGCAAATACTTCTGCCAAATGAAACTGTTCTGGGCTAAAATATATAGTAGGCACTTGATCAGCAAAAGCAATATATTGATAATTAATACCTGCTTTTAATACAGGTTTATTCAAAATCGAATAATATAATGATGTAAATAATAAATTTCTGGTATTATCATCTGTTTGCGACGTATGTATGAGCTGCGTATACCAACCCAAATTAAAATTTGTACTCAGATTATAAGTAAGCATATAATTATTCATAATGATCTCCCTGTTCAATAAATCTGCATTAAAGTTTTGCAACTCTCTTTTGTAGCCAATATCCAAATTTTGCAATCTAAAAGGTTTGATTTTTAGTAAGGCTTCGCCAACAAGTGATGTAAATGTATTGGTAAATCCATCGGCATTGGTGACTCCTATATTCCCAATCATAGAAATCTTGCCGTTTAATTTATAATCCATCCCCAATGTTGCATTGTGAGAAGTAGCTTCGTTTTTTAGAACCGTGTTCTTAGTTGTGCGATAGGTATAGTTAAAAGTCGTTTTGAATTTAGTCGAAAGCGGTATTTCTGAAGCCAAACCTACACTTACGGCCTCATTATCGCCATTATCAAAGGTAAAAGTGGTTTTTTCTTCAATAAAAGGTGTGTGAGCCTTCTTTAAAGTTTGTATCAATTTCTCAGCATCCGGCTGTTTTGGATAAAATTGTAATGTCTTAAAAGCATATTCATACGATTTCATATCCTCTCCTACTGCTCTATAGGCATTAGCGATTCCTAAATTACCATCAAATGATGTCGTATCCTTAACCAAAATGGTAGTATACGCCTTTGTACTATTTTTAAATCTACTCGTATACATCCCATAGGTTGCTTGCAAAGCCAATACTCTCGCATTATCTGGGTATATTAATTGCAATTGGTCTATTTGCTCCATTGCCGTTGTAAACTTTCTGTTCCATAATAATGCCTGGATGTATCGCTCTTGGGTAGACAGGTATAGATTCTTATCCTCTTTATATTTTTCAACTTTTGAGGTAGCCTTAGTCGCTAGAGAAAGTGCTTTCTTTTCTTTATTTTTTTTATGAGCTACCAAAGCCAAACCGTTTAAAGATGAGATACTATCTTTTGCATTGGTCGCTAAAGCTTTATATGTTTTTTCTGCAGCAACAAGATCATTACTTATTAAGTTTATGTTTGCTTTATTAAGCTGGGTATCTTTGTCATTAGGAAAATCCACTAGATTTTGATCCAGCAATGTTAATGCCTCTGTATATTTTTTATCCTGGGATAGCTCGTTGGCATATCCCAACCGAATATATTTTCGGGAGATCAATGCATTGGGGTTTCCTTCTTGTATTGCTAATGCTTTGTTTACCAAATCTAATGCCTTTTTATATTTTTTTAGATTAGAAAGTGTATTGGCATATCCCAAAACTGCCGGAAAACTTGTTTTATCTTCCTGCGTTAACTTTTCATAATAGTACTCTGCTTCAGAAAACTGATGATTCCATAATAGGGATTCGGCATAATTTAGTTTGATTTCGAAATCTTCAGGGTATTCACCTTTTAATGTTGTAAAAATAGCAACAGCCTTTTCTGAATCTCCTGATAATCCAACCGCTCTTCCATAACATAATCTTGCTGTACGGTTTTTGGGATAGGTTTTCAAAACGTTTTCAAAAAAAGCTTTGGCTTCTGCATATTTTCCGGTTTCCAAATACGTAAACCCTTCTTGCATTTCTTGTGCATAAGAAGATAGTATAGATAACCATAGAAAAATAAAAGATAGTAATCGAGACATAGGCTACTTGGGTTTCTTTTCTACAAGGTAAGAATATGTTTTATGACAATTGTGGCATTCGTTATTTTTCCAACAGCACTATTTTTCCATTCGTCTACACCAAATTGCAACTCACCGAAATTGGAGATAAAAAACTGCTTTTAACCTTCATATTTGTACTATTATTAATCCCAAAATAAAAAATAATATGGCACTTCAAATTACAAACAACTTCGGAATTATAGAAATAAGCGGAAACATTGTAGGAGAAAATACAAAGTCTTTAAAACAGCATTTTGAGCAGTTATTATCAAAATCTGACCAGATAATCTTATCCGTTGACCATGTTACCAAAATTGACGCTTCTGGAGTACAAGTTTTAACTACGCTTTTTAAAAATGCGATGAAACTTAATAAAATATTTTGCATCATAGGAAAGGAGAATAAGAACATACAAAACGCCTTTGGAAAAGTAAACTATATCTTAAGAAGTGATTTTGTATAAAATTAATTAACCTATATCTTCAGTAATGACTATTAGTACCTACATACCAAAATTAAATGTCGAGCAAAAGTTTATGGGTAGTGTAATTATTGTCAATGGCGGTAATTATCTATACAACCTTTTATTAGGAAGGATTCTTGGACCGGAACTTTTTGCAGATGCCGCATTATTGATCACCTTTTTATTAGTGCTCTCTTTTGTAGCAATGACATTTCAAGTAGCTACTGCAAAATTTTCAGTATTATTTGAAAAGCAAGTATTCACCAATTTTGTTAATATTAGCTATAGATATGCTACTATAGTTGGTACTGTGTTAGGTATATTATTAATTGTATTTGCCAAAGATTTACAGCAAATCTTTAACACACAGTCGCACTTGATGTTCACCATTTTTGGTTTTGGAATTCCTATCTACTTCATCATGAGCGTAAATAGAGGTGTTTACCAAGGTAAAAAGAAATTTGACAGTTTAGCCATCACCTATCAGGGAGAAATGATAAGTAGATTATTGATCACTCTAATCTTGATATGTTTTCTTCCCTTTAAGCCATCAGTATTAATCGCAATTGGTATTATTATCTCATTCGGTTTTGGATTAGTACCATTTAAGACCAAAAACGTTTCTATTTTAAAAAAATCTGTTCTATCAAAAGAACATTCAAAACATGTTATACAATTTTTTGTGCTTACAGCATTTTATGAAGGTACTCAGATCATTATCAACAATAGTGATATTTTATTGGTAAAGCACTATTTTGATCAGTATGAGGCAGGATTATATGCTTCACTGGCCTTGATCGGGCGTGTAGTATATTTTGTTGCCTGGATGTTTGTGATGTTATTATTACCAAAAGTGGTACAAAAACAGAAAGATGGAGAAGCACACACACCAATACTTTTTAAATATGTAAGCTATATTGCGTTACTCTCTGTTATTATTATTTCTGGATGTTATCTTTTCCCAGAATTGGTCATCAACTTGATGTTTGGATCAGACTATACTTCCATTGCTCCGTTACTATGGAAATATGCAGTAGCTACATCATTATTTGCTGTATCCAATATATTTGCCTACTACTTCTTATCGTTAGACAGATATGTTCCTGTGGTAATATCTGGTCTTCTAGGAATTTCTCAGGTAGTCCTCATTATCTTCTATCACGATTCATTGGCACAAGTTGTGCTAATGCAAATCATGGCGATGGCACTATTACTTGTTGTACAATTGATATACTTCTGGGCTCAAGGCAAAAAGAAATAAAAAGACATCGTTATATTCTAACCATTCACCGAAAGGTAATTGCAACTCATCGAAACTTGCCGAATAAACAATTGATTATGAATCATATTTGTAGTGTAACCCAAAAGAAACTACTATGAAACTTGCAATTGTAACCGCGTATCCTCCTAGTAAAGTAACCTTAAATGAATACGCTTATCATTTGGTAAAACATTTCAGACAACAAACAGAGGTTTCAGAATTAGTGTTATTAACAGATGCAACACCAGAAGAAGCTGATATCGAATTCTCTGAAGAAGGTTGTAAAATTACAATTAAACAATGTTGGACATTTAACAGCTACACTACTATTTTTTCTGTAATGAAGGCTATAAAACAAACCGCTCCAGATGCAATACTGTTTAATCTACAATTCATGAAGTTTGGAGATCAAAAAATTCCAGCAGCATTGGGATTATTACTCCCCTTGTTTTGCAAAATGAAAAAGATCCCAACGATTGTTTTATTACATAATATTTTGGAGCAAGTTGATTTACAAAGCGCTGGGTTTACCAAAAATAAACTCTTACAAAAAGCCTATAATTTTATAGGAACATCTCTAACTAAACTCATATTAAAAGCTGATACAGTAGCAGTAACCATCAATAAATATGTTGATATTCTTGAAAAAAAGTATCATGCAGATAATGTTATTCTAATTCCACATGGCACCTTTGAGTTACCTTCAACCCCATTGTATGATATACCTGAAGGGCCTCTAAAGGTTATGACCTTTGGAAAATTTGGTACCTACAAAAAAATAGAGATACTTGTCGAGGCTGTCGAGAAAGTACGATCACGAACTAATATAGATATAGAAATTGTAATTGCAGGGACAGATAATCCTAATGTACCTGGCTACCTAAAATCGATGAAAGAAAAGTATGCAACAGTGCCTCAAATAACCTTTACAGGATATGTAGCAGAAGAAGACGTACCAACAATCTTTGGAGAAAGCGCAATGGTTGTATTTCCTTACACAGCTACTACCGGAAGTTCTGGGGTACTACATCAGGCAGGTAGTTACGGAAAAGCTGTTGTAATGCCTGATCTTGGAGACTTGAGTATTCTGGTACAAGACGAAGGGTATAGAGGAGAATTCTTTAGCCCAAAAAGCATCGATAGTCTAGCTGATGCCATCGAAAAAATTGTACGCTATCCTTTGTATCGAATTGAATTAGGAAAAGCTAACTATAAGGCTGCCACTGCCTATCCTATGAGTAGAATTACAGGAATGTATGTAGAAGAGTTTATGAGTATTCAACAAAACGGCATACAATTATCAAAGCCAAAAATGAGATCCATATAAAAATATAACAACTTGATTATCCCATGAGTTGTCACTTCGTCACAATTGCTAAACATCCACATATAATGTGGGTGTTTTTTTAGTTACCAGCAAACTCAAAAGCCTTCTTCCTATTTCCTGCTTTATCAATAAATCCAAAATACTTTTGCTTATGCTTTCGCCAAGGTAAACTGCCCACTACACTAGTTGGCACTTCTTCAAAATCATACAACGTCCAAGATAGATAATGAATCGTATTTGTTTTAATCATTTCCTGAAACTGTTTATGATATGCGGCTTGTTTTTTTTCTGATACTCCAAAAGGACTCCAAAGACTCAGGTTACTAGACACTCCAAATTCTTGCAATACCAGAGGCTTATTTATTTTGGCATTCAATCCATTGTATGCTTTTTCAAAAACATCAATATCCTGATAGTAATGAAAAGAGACAAAATCCACCTCATCTTGTAAAATACTGGCTGATGCTATATCAGACCACCCAATAGTGACCAAATGATTTGGGTCATATTGTTTTATTTGAAGCATCATTTCGCGTAGCCATGCTACTACGTTTTCTTGCCCTCTACTTTCAAAATCAAGATTAGGTTCATTTTTAATATCCCAGGCAAGGATGCTTTTGTGATTTTTAAACACACTCACTATTTGCTCTACATGGCGATGTGTTAATGTCCAATCTAACACCGAATAGTCTCCATAAAAATCAAACAGAGTAACGATCACTTTCAAATCCTTAGCTTCAGCCTGATCTAATACCTGTCGTAACTTTTGTAATTTTTCTATTATTACTGCTGCTTTTCCAAAGTCTTCATACTGTACAAAGATTCTAATAGTATTCAGACTCATAGTTTTCATAATATCGAGGTCTTTTGCAATCACATTAATATCAAAATCATCACCAAACATATCCCATGGGCTTTTCTGAGGGTAATAGTTGATTCCTTTGATTTGAAATTCTTGATTATCAACATAGATTTTCGTGCCAATCACTTTAACAAACCCATCTGTTTGAGGCGTATCTTTTGATATTTGACTTTCCTCTTTTACTATATGTCGTATCCGCCAAAAACCATCTTCTAACAATAACATCACCTGATAATCCGATTGTACTTCAGTTTCTAGCAAGAGTTGATCTTTTTGATATATCTGTTGATATTCTTTTACATTTTTATCTGTCAAAACGGCTAACTGCCCATCTGCACTATAAAAATCTAGTAGCAAATTGTGGTTAGTGGTAGTTCCTTTTACAATTATATCCTTTTGCTTATTGGCTTCTAAATTTTTGAAAATATGTTGCTGTGCACTATTTGTATAATAATCATCAATCCCGCTGGTCCAATTGGTCTGATATGCTACTTGACGTATATACCAGGCATTGAGGTAGTCTTTTTCTATATCAAGTAGTGTTTGTTTCTCTATGGGTCTACCCGGATTGATGGTATCTTTCCAAATTACTTTGGGAAGATATGCTTGATCTTTATCTAATGCCAAATGTAACATCGATGACCTATCTGCTCCTGTATTGAGGTATGACAATGTTTTACCAATCCCTAGAAGAATTAGTACTACAATCCCCAGAAAAGAAGAAATGATTAAAGATCTATATATGTTTTTATTCCAATTCGTCATTTTAATAGTGTCTGTAAAAACTCTTTTTGAACCCCTAAGGCTTCAATTTTTATAGTGTATTTCCCCGAAGGGTAAAATTCCTCTTTTAGCAGAAACCTAACCACTCCATTAGACGATGATTTGATTTTAGTTTCAACACTTTTATCCTTTTTAATTTTTAAAGCCACTATTGCTCCGTCTGGTATTAATTGATCCATAAAGCTTAACAATGGTCCTACCACAATTTCACGATTGTCATTAAAAAACTGCACCTCAAAATCATCAAGCACAGATGCATATTCGAGCTGTATTACATTGCTTTTCGCGATCCCGGGAACAAAAGCTCTTACTTCCCAAAAATCCTGATGATCGGGATGTAGCATTTTGCCAATAGCCTGCCCATTAACAGTGCCACTTTGTGTTTGTAAAATAGCTCCTTCTTTATCTTTGATTTTAAACTCGACCAAAGTACCATCACTCACAATATTTCCGTATTCATCTTTGAGGACAGAAGTGATAAATTCAGAAATTTGATTTCCGTCTGCATACGAATGTTTTCGTTGACTACTGATCTGAAAATCTTCGGGGAGTGAAGGGAATACCTCAATCGAAAATTCTTTTGAAGCCGTTTCTCTAACTTTTGACGACATCAATAATCGCCCTGATTGTCTATAAGAGAATATGTTTAGCCATCCTATCATATCCTTACTATACAAACCTACTTCTTTTTCACTTTCCAAGAACTGATGCTTTAATTGCATTGCAGTGCTATCTGGCAACGTATTGTCATAAATATCTGTAGGCACGACTACTTGCATCGTATAATCTGTACCTCCGGCTATAATACTAGGTGGCCCAACATAAGACTCTAATTGTACTGGCTTTGTAGTATTAGCCTTAACCTGTATAGTGCCTTTTACTATTGCTTTAGAGTTATGCAGTAGTGTATACTGTATGATTCCCTTTTTATTTGAAACAAACTCAGGTAGTGTATAACGGGTTGTATCAGACTCCAGTACTGTACTACCAAATGAAGCATGTAAAAAAAGTTGAGTTTTGGCTGGAGTATTCAGCTTAAAATTTAATTCAATCGTGTCCCCAGCTTCAAATACCTTCTGTTTAGTTTCTAAAACTGCTGATACTTGTTGCGCAGTATTTAATACTGTCGTAAAACCAATGCAACATACAAGGAATATGAGTAACCAAAAGGTGATATGTTTTCGTTCTAAACTCATTAATTTAGGGAAGCTATAAATGTGTTTATTTCTATTTTAATATAACTAAATCCTTTACCATTTACAGGTAAAAGTTGATCATACTGTTGTTCTTGATCTCGACTAGGAACTATCTTTTTACTGATTTCGGCATTTGATAACCCATTCACAAAAATATACTCTAAGTCTTCGTTTACTAATTCTAAATGAGAAATATCCAACAACGAATAAGAAAAAAACTGCTTACGTTGTGGCCGTATTCCTTCCTCAAGATATTGATGATGCACCCAAAGTAATTTCTTATTGGTATCATAATACGAAATCAATAATTGCGGAATCGTAACTTCTTGTAATCCTGAATTAAAAAGGAATCCATTTATTTCCTTTTCTTCTATTGAAATATCATTAATTGCAACCTCTTTATATAGATCAGTGGTAGCCACATTTCCGGTACATTGAAGATTAAATTTTTGAGGAATACCTTCTAAATTTACTGGTATAAACTGATTCGGATTAAAAGTTTTGGGTTTTGATTCTTCATTATTTACCCAGGCAATACTTTCAAAATCAATACGAAAACTAGTGGTTTCTTTTGGCATCAGTTTATGTTTCATCTGGTGTTTTACATTATAAGCGGCTAATTTCTTGTCTTCTTTACCGTATAATGTTCCTGTGACAACAACATCTGCAGGTACATTATCGACATTTTGTAATTCACCAATAACACTGTACCGTTCTTCATGTTTAACGATCTTTGCCGTAAGAACTTCTAAAACTGGTTGTTTAAGCACATCTTCATGATGTGTTTGCTCTGAGGTTATTCGGCGACGCCCATGATTATAAAACGTTGTTCTATTCTCGGCAAACAATTGATCTGGTGGGATGTCTAAATCATACTCCAATGGTTGCATATACCAATTACCATATCGTTTTACTAATTCATGACAAAAGGTTTTATTAATTTTTTCTAAGGGAGTAATCCATTTTGTAATTGCTTTGGCCTTGGCAGTGCTATCGGTTTGTTCTGTAATTTGTATTACAATTTCATCTAGTTTTGCATAAGAACTTAATAATCCATCGGTGACCGAAACCTCGAGCATATATTGATCAAGAGCCTTATTACTTTGCGGGTCTAAATAAGAATAAGCTCTTTTAAATTCCTTAAAGTCCAACGCGTCGTAGTATGCGGCCGTTAAATTTTCTGGGCTGATTTGTGTTGCATTTTTAACATAAAACATGTACATCCCAAAACCAAAAACCAATAGCATTACAAAACTCCAGATGTGGGATATCTTTACTATGTTGTCTCTAAACTCATGATATGATAGTCCATATTTTAAATACTCGGTAGTACCAATTCTTGAAGATTTCAAATCTCGTACCCATATCATTTGAATAGTTAATACAAAAGCCAATATGGCTGTCCCCACAGGAATCAGGCCCCACATTAATTTTTGGAATGTAGGCACATCTTCTTTAGGTAAAATAGTAGACAGTGGAGGGACATTGAGTTTTTCCCAAACCATGATCCCGTTTTCTAATTGCCGTAATCGTTGCCATCCACAGAAATATAAAATTGGATCGTAGAATTTATCATTAGAGAACACATATTTCAAACTATACTTTTCTGGTACTGTAAGAAATTGTTGTAGGGAACCAATACCTTCTACTCCTCTAAACTTTGAATTCTCCAGTCGTTCTACGGCCCTGGTAGTTAGTTCGGGTAGTCTTCTTGCAGAATGATAATTACCATCAACAGTCATCGCTTGCGTTTGGGTTGATAACCAAGCCATCTGATCTCCAAACCCAAGAGGTAAATATCGCCAATGATCATGTTGATCTTGTTTTAAGAAATTAAGAATCGGTAACATTTTTAACTTTTGGGGCTGCGAGGGTCTAAAATACCCCAAACTCATAGTAAATACAGCGGTAAAAATAAATGTCCCGGCCAAAATTCCTCCCAAAAGTCTATGATATACATATCCGAATTTCTGCTGAATGTAATGTTTTAAATCACCTTCTATAAACCGAAAAGCAAACTCACCAAACATTGGTAATGCCATAATAGAGGCCCAGAGTGTAAATCTATCTAAGGTAAGGATATTGAAGGCATTCTCGCCAAGTATCATTCTTGGGATAGGTGTTGTACCTCCTGTACCAAGAATTGTTAGTAAAGAAATAGACAAACCAAAAAACAAATATCGCTTACTAAAAAACCGATACCATATATATGGAAGTATAAATAACATAATCCCCCAGGGTATCAAAAAGAATACTAATCCTGAAGATGTAACCTCAAGAAAATTATCTCTTGAACCATGCGGAATGGGAACCTGTGTAATCGGGTTATTTTTGGTATTGATCCAATACGGTAAAATACAAACAATAATTAATACTAAAGATCCAATCCCAAAACTTATAATTCTTTTAAACAGTTTAAAAAAGGTGGTCAGAAAAACAGAAAAGGTAACCTGCTTAAGCGTAGTAACCCTATCTTTTGAAACATCCATAATCACCATACCAATCAAAGGAAAAATAAAAAATACCATCCCAAAGATCGGGGTCACGTGATGAGACGTTACTGTTACGGCAATTAAACTAAGTGATGTAATCAAATATCTGTATGCCCCCGTTTTGATCCACAAATAGGTCTCTGGTAATGCATGCAGAAGTATAGCAATACCTACAATACTTGGTAATTGCCCGAAAATGTGTAATGTCTCTACAAAAGAAGAAGAAAAAACAGCAAGAATAGCTGCATAACCGGCAACAGTTCTATTAGAGGTTAATAGCAATGTGAATCGATAAATACCGGTAATAAAAAGTACAACGGCTATTATAGCCACTGCAAACAAACCAAATTTCAATCCTCCAACATAAGACAACAATGCAATAGTTTGGTGCACTAATGGCGGATATCCCATCACAGTAAATCCAGTATACCAACTATAATTCCAGGGATCAAACCAACTATTAGCATAGTGATCTGCAAAAAACAAGTGGATCAAGGCATCATAGGTAGATTCTAATGTAAAAAAGATACTGGTGCCATGAAAAACGACTCCAATGAGTAGAGCACTGATCAAATACTTATTTGTAGTTTTCTTGTCTATATTCAAAGTATAATTTTCTAATACTTAAATATACAATAAAGGTTTCGGTTTCGACCAATGGTACATCCTTCGATAAAAACCATTCGTCTATAGCAAATATCTACTCATCGAAATAGCCCCATTCTGGGCGGCATTCTCAGTTACATTTGAATTGTAATCCCAAAATAATCTATCATGAAAACCGGAATCATTATACCTTGTTATAACGAAGAGAAGAGATTAAATGTAAACGCATTCTTAGATTTCATAAATAAAGAAAACGAGTTTCATTTATGTTTTGTAAATGATGGTAGCAAAGATGGCACTATCACTATTTTAAAGACTATACAATCCGAGAATCCTCTTAAGATTAGCGTAATCGATATAAAAAAGAACTCAGGTAAAGCTACTGCAGTAAGAGCAGGTGCCAGATATCTTCATAGTAGAGGAGACATTACCTTTATCGGGTTTATTGATGCTGATTTATCTACCGATTTTGAAGATTTTGATGGACTTCTAAAAACCTTAAAAACCAACAATAAATTAAGTATGGTATTTGGATCAAGAGCCAAGAATGCATCTGAAGCGATCGAAAAAGATTCTGTAAGAGCTATCTTCTCGAAAATTGTAAAGATGTTAGTATTCTTTATCTTAAGATTACCTATAGAAGATACACAATGTGGTGCTAAAGTATTTAGAGCAAAGCTTGTTCCTATATTATTTAAAAGAAGCTTCTTCAGTAGATGGTTATTTGATGTAGAAATGTTTTTAAGAATGAAAAAGCATTTTGGTAAAGTATTAATTCTAAACAAAATATATGAGCAACCATTACAAAGATGGGTACATATGGAAGACTCAAAACTTGGAATTAAAGATTCCCTAGAGATCCCATACAGATTATTATCGATTTGGTTTAACTACAATGTTCTTCAAAATTTAAGGTATTCTGATTCTATCCAAATAACAGAACCTGTAGTAGAGATATTTGGGCTTCCAACACAAGTTTCATTAGCAGCCTAACAAAAAAGCTTCAGAAAATTTCTGAAGCTTTTGCTTTAGTATTTAAACTGTTCATCTTTATCCCAAATTCCCCAATATGCTCCCACATCTCCTTCCGCTCCAACTTTCCAGGATTCGTCAAATGATGAGAAATAAAATAATTCTATCCCTTCTTCTTCTGCCCATTTTTGAGTATTGATAAAGTATTTCATTGCATTTTCATAGGACGGAAAAGCTCCTTCGAGATTTGTTCCTTTATTTGGCCATCCGGTTTCAGAAATAATCACTTTTTTCCCTTTACCAGCACGAAGTGCTCTCTGATACATATCTTTCATATACAACAAAGAATAATCCTGATCGCAGCCTTCCCAAAAAGGATAACAATTGGCTAAAATTACATCACAGGCCTCAGTAATTCGAGGATGGTCTACAAACTCATAATATGCATCAACATACCCTATGGGAATGTCTTTTATTTTTGATTTAGCGTGATTAATAAAATCCAATAATTGTTGTTCGGTTAAATCTCCTCTATACATGACCTCATTACCAACTGCTGCAATATCAACATAGCCTTCTTCACACAAATTAATAAGATTAGCAATCTCTTTTTGGTTTATCTCGTCATTATCTCCAAGCCACGCTCCGACCATCGTTTTTATGTTGTACTCTCTGGCAATCTTAGGTATTAATTCATTGCCTTCTGTAGTAGAAAATGAACGTACCCATTGGGTATAAGGTGCAATGATTTCCATTCGACGTCTTACTTGTGCTTCAGATAATTGATCTCCTGGTTTTTGCCCCTCCTCATAAGGACTAAAACATAATCCGTACATACCATTTTCTAAGACCTGTTTATACATTTGCCTTAAATCTTCTGTAGTTTTATCAGTGTAATCTAAACTAGCTAAAGCCAAAAACTTTTCTTTTCTTACAGACATAAGATAGATATGATTAATTAATAGTATTAAAGTTCTCCTCTTCGTTCTACCAATGTGGCTTTTATATCTCTAGCTCTCTTTTCGGTAAGACTATATTTCCACATTACCCATATTGCCAATGCTGCAGTTGCCGATGGAACTACTATGTCTGCCACTCTAAGTCCATTCATGGTTTCTAAAGATTGCTCAGTAACGTTAGGATCAAACCCAACAATACTCAGAATTACTCCACCTAAAACCAACGCAATAGACTGGCCTATTTTGACCATCAACCAATAGATGGCTCCAAAGGTTCCCTCTTTACGAGGCATTCCATTTTCTAATTCATCTAAGTCACATACATCTGCAGTCATGGACATCATTAATGTAAATAGCCCTCCCATTCCGAAAGCAAATAATGGAATTGGCATAAATATAAGCCATGGTACTTCGCTACCTGGATCTATACTAAACCAGGACATGCCTATTTTATCTAGTATTGGGTTTAAAGTTTCGAATATTGAGCCTATTCCTGAGTTTAATGATGTACCTAATCCTGTTTGATTAAATTGACTATTCAATTCTTTATCAAAGCCCCACCATTTTAAGAGGTAGCCTACTATTGATAAAACGGTTGAAATTATAAAGGCTTTTTTCTTTCCCCATTTATTAGCCATTCTTGAAATAATGGGTATAACAATAAATGCTGTAATTATGGCATTAATCGTATTAAACCATGCCGGCCAAGTACCCGCTAACTCATAACTACCGTTATACATATAAAATACGATAATAAAAACCCCAAAGGCAGCAACAAGTTGAAATCCATTAAAAACCAAGAACGTTGCACCACATAATTTCATAAAGGGTTTGTTTTTAGAAACCTGAACAATTCCTGCGAATAAGTCCTTCATGTTAGCTGCAAGTGTTTTGAAATTAATCTCTTTTCGATTTTCCATATGTGAAGAATCAATACCTTTACAAAATAATGCAGGTAAAATTCCAAAAACTATGCACATTGCACCCACAATAAGTGCCATAGTACGCACACCTTCTGTTTGTGTATTAAAAGTATTTGTATCTGGAATTATAACATACAACCACGGTACAATCATCCAGGCAATTTGTCCCATGGTGTTAGAAAATGCCATTAAACGTGTTCTTTCGTTATAATCTGATGTCATTTCGTAGCCCAACCCAACTAATGGAGTGGCAAACATGGTATTACCAATAAGAAATAGTAATTGAAGTACCATGACATGCCAAATGATATAGGATTGAGTAGCATTATCACCAATTTGCCACATTAAAAAGAAAAGTATTCCGCTTATGATTGCTCCAACAAAAATGTAGGGTCTTCGACGTCCCCATCTCGATGTAGTGTTGTCTGAGATGAAACCCATTATTGGGTCTGTTATCGAGTCAAATATTCTTGGTAAACCACCTAAAAGCCCTGCCCACAAAGGATCAACTCCCCATGCTGTTAATAGGAAGAATTGGATGAAAACCCCAAGTGTTCCAGGCAATATATTTAATATAAAATGGCCTGCACCAAAGGCAGCTTTTTGACCCACTGGAACTTTATCTTTTATGGTAGTTTTAATAGTTGACATAGTTTTAATTTTAGTTAGCGATGACTATTGTTTGAATAGCCTGTGCATTAATAGAAATATCCTTTGATTTTTCACCTGGGGCCAATGAAAACTGTATTGCATCTTCTGTCGGGTTAAAAACAACCACCGCAATAGAACCATCCAGGTTTTTAGCGGCAGTAACCATTACTTTTTCATCTGAAATCTCTACATCAATCACTTTCGCTTCGGGTCGAATATATTTACTAAAATGTGCCATGATATAATACAAAGGTGTAAAGTATATCTCATCATTATCTGGATCAACAATCACCGGTGCTACACACCAGTTTTTAAACCAGTTTGGACCACCTTGTTTATCTAATACCATGTTCCAATCTACCCATCCATCTACCCAATTATTCAAACAACCAATAATATCTCTAGCATAACGATATACAGGTACGTATTTAGGGTGCAAATGTTTCTGGTGTTCTGGAGCCCAATCCCAACCCCAGTCGGTTGCTTCTTTAGACCAATACCAGGCATCATCTTTCCATTTTGGAACCTCGGAATCAACACAGGCTTCGGTTTGGATCAAGTATTTATCTGGTGCTTTTGTATGGGCATATTGCAATGCTTCAGGAAATACTTCATAAGTACTCTCATACCAGTGAATAGCAGTCCCATCATAGTATTTAGAAGAAGCTTCATCTTTATACATTACATCTACCCATTCTTTTAAACCTTCTCTATTTTGATCATACCCCAGAATTTTAACATCTCCTTTACCATCTTCTTCTAATTTTGGGCCTAAATAATTTTGTACAAAATCTGTCATTTCTTCTGGTGTAAAATGCATACTTTCCCAGTTATCGCCATTGCCATGTGGTTCATTTTCGACAGTAAATCCCCAGATATTGATTCCTTGTTCTTTGTAGGCATCTACATACTTAGAAAAGAATAATGCCCAGGTACCGTAATATTCTGGCAGCAATTTTCCGCCAACCCAATGCTTGTTATCCTTCATCCAAGGTGGTGCTGTCCACGGGGATGCTAAAATTTTAAAACCATCTTCTGAAGTTGCCATGGCTTCTTTAATCATTGGGATTAAATCATCTATATCCTCTTTTACCGAAAAATCTTTAAGCTCTTTATCTTCATTAGGTGTATATGAATATTGGCTCAGTGAGAAATCACAAGAATTCATATGTGTTCGCGTAAGTGAATAATTGGCCCCCTCTTTGTCGAAATAAGCCTTAATAATTTTATCACGATTTTCCTTACTTAACTTATTCAATACATATGCTGAGGATTCTGTAAAAGCACCTCCAAAACCTGAAATCGTTTGAAGAGTTTGATCTGGGTTTAATTTTATAGTAGTTTTTACCTCGGAAGTTGAAAACTCAGTGATTTTCGTCAACTTATTACCGCTTGCAGAAGTTTCATAAACCTCTAATTCAAGACTTTGTTCTTTGGTACACGCACTCATGGTTAAAACAACTAGTAGTATTATGTAAGTCTTTTTTCTCATCTTTATCTTTTTAAAAATCAACAGTCATTACTTCTTTAACATCAGGTAATTCTACATCTTTCATCATTTCGCTTTTATCTCCATCATACGTTTTGGTAATTGATTTGCCTCCTCTGGTTAATCCTTTAAACGCACCTTTATCTACCATATCCCAAAGTGCGTATTTCGCTTTGCCTTCAACCGTGATTAATCCAAAATGATTTTCTGAACCTTTATGATTGTGGGCATCTTTCCAAGGTTCATCGAAAGCTTCGAAATAAAAACATGATATCCCTTCTTTATTGGTCCACTCCCTCATGTATTGGTAATACAATGCTTCTTTAAACTCATCTGTAGCTTTAGAGCCATTCGGTCCATAATGCCCATTTGATACAGTAGCCCAGCCTGTCTCACCTATATGAATAGGCTTTTTTACGCCCAAACTATTCACATAATTAGACACTGCTTTGTATTGCTTTTGAGCAAATTTTAAGGCTCTTTGCATAGCGGCCTCTACTTTTTCTTCTGAAGAGCGGTTTTCTTCATTGCCATCTATTCCCCAAAACTCAGGATTATAATGCGTATTATGGTATGGGTAGGTGTGCATGGATATATAATCCACGGCTTTAATTAGGTCTTCTAAATCTTTAGCATGATAACTTTTTTCGCCTCCTCCCCAAGATGCAAAATCATCAGAAGAAGTGATCCATAGATCTTTAGAAAGTCTACCTTCTTTCTTTAAGTTCTGTAAATAATTAACCCATTTTAATATCACATTGGGTTGCACATAATAACTAGTTGCCCATCTAATCATGGCTTCATTACCCACAGCAATTACTTTTACAATATCTGGATATTGATTAGCCAATGCCACGGCTCTATTGATCTCACTTTCATTTTGTGTGCTTTCTATAGTATGGTCTGGTTCTTTATCAGTCCATGCGTTTTTACAATCAATCCAGGCTCCGAGCATTACAAACATTTCGAAAGTTTCATCTTCTTTCTTGAGCTGATGTATAGCTTTTAATACATTAGAAGCCTGAGCCAATTGAACATTATAGGTTCTTAAGACTTTAATATTCATGGCCTGAAGAATTTTCATATCTTCTTTTAGCTGCGCAATAGTAGGTTGAAACTCCCTTGAAGATTTACGATAACCTCCATAGGATATCGCAAGATAATTTGAGTTGCCTAAAATGTCTTTTGCGGTAATACTGTTTTGGGGGCGCATAGATTGTTTAGTTTTTTGTTCTTGATTACAAGACAGCATAAGTACCCCAAATAATAATGATAGTATTATGTTGTGCCTTAGTGTCATTTTCTTTTTATTTTAAAATGGTTTTCTCGATGTTTACTTTTATGCTTTCTATTTCGCCAGTTCTTTCAAATAATTTTTGACTCATAAAAGCATCTAAATTTAAACCCGGGTGTGAAGTTATCGAGTCGTCATGGTAGGTTATTTCTAGACTGTTTTCTCCTGATAATGAATACACAACAGGTACTTGGCAATAGGTAAAAGCCAATTCGTGTCTATATAGTTGCAACTGTTTTTTATTTTGATGTAGATCTACATAATGGAACATTTTTGGATCTTTCAAGAACTCTCCTATTCTTAACAGACATGGGTAAAACTGCAACTCACCATTTTTAACTGTCACGCCTAATTCTCCTATACGACTTAAGATATCTTCTTTTACTTGCCCAGTCATTCCCGGTTGTTGTGCTCCTTTGCCAGCTGGTGTATGTGAATAAGGATCTGTTGGAAAAGCTCCATACAATTCTGGGGATTTATGAACACCAATACCTTCATTAATTTCGTAATAATGCTCCAACAATCTACCTACTACCTCATCTGATTCTTGATCATCTATAGCTTTTAAACAACATTCTTCTACTGCTAGTAGTAGTTTTGAAACCATATGCCAGTAAATAGAACCTAATCCTTCATAGCCATAAAATGTTCCAGAACGTCCTGTAAAGGCCTTGTGATTAAACACTTTTTCGAAAGTCTCTACTACTAAACCTCTATATTTTTCAACTAAAATATGATATCCACTAGCTGATAGGTTTTCTAATTCTTGTTTTAGACTCTCTGCATTATTAAAACTTCCATTAAAATGGTAATTTCCGTTTACATCTTTTTCAATGATTTGCGTATTGTTATCTGCAAGTAATTGCGTTAGTAATCTTGAGTTTTCTACATACTCTTTAGGGATATTATTTTTTTCTGTAAATTTTGGTAATTCTTTATTTGGATACAGCAAATAACTGTATTGATCTGATCTAAACAATGCACTGTTCTTCATGGCATCTAACAGACTCAAGCTTTCTTTTGATGATAAATACCCAGAACTTAACACTGCTACCTGGCCTTCCAACATTTCATCTAAATAGGTAATAGAAATTTCGTTTTCATTATCCACCGTCATTAGATTATATGCGTGGTACATATTATCATCCCTTTTATTTGCTTTTATTGAATGATTTAAATATTTCAATGTCAAATCAATAAATGCCTCTAAGTCACTTAGCTTAAGGGTTTCTTTCTTACCAGACATTGCATGGCCATAAATTTTAGTTCTATAATCACTTCCAGCCATTCCTAAACCGTCAAGAATTTCCTTTCTTTCTTTATTTGATAAGCTCTTGGATAAAAGCCCTTCATTGGTTTTGAACGTGTTATTTACGTTATTATAAAACTCTAAGAGTTCTTTAGAAATCTCTATATTTTTGTCTTCTGTGCTTTCAAAAATGATTTTAAAAAACTTGAAGAAACGTCTTAGGTAATAAAGCGTTACCATTGAAACTCCATTACCTACCAAAGCATTATTGGCATCATTCCATTCTGGTCGTTGTGTATTTAACCAAATACCTGCTTCAGGGATAAAATTAGATAACTTTGCTAAGGTCGTAGCTAATATCTTTTCAATGAAATTCACCTTATGAATAACATGGCTTTCATCTCTTAACAATACTCCATCAGCTCCAAATTCAGCACGTTTTTGTTGTATCTTTTTATCAAGATCATAATCAAACTCTATGGTATCTTTGGGGTTCTTTAAAAGATCTTCATAAGGCTTAATTTTATAAGGCACATTAGCATACACAAACATATCTTCATTAAGGAAACTCTGCAGTCTACTAGGGTAATGATCTTGGAAGAATTCTAAAAACTTTAATAAGTAAATAATTTGATGATCACCCCAATATCCAATATAAGACCATGGATCGTGCTCCTCTATTACTTCCCAATCTATACCTCCTTTTGTAATTCTATACGGATTATAACCATCAAAAGTACTTGCGTTCAGGAATTTGTGGATCATACTTTCTACAAACTCTGGGTACGAATGCGCTAAAGCTTCCCAATTCTGAAAAATATCCCTCCAGTTACCTTCGTAATCTAATATTTTGGAACCACTTACCTCATCCTTTGTATTTATTGAAAATTTATTCCATGGACGACTAGGATCACCATGACGTCTACTAAACTTAAGCGGCATGTACTCTAAAGCTAGTCTCGTAAAATTTTTATCTTCATTTTGATGTGCTATTTCTCTAAGATCAAAAAGTGTAAAAGTATTCGGAAAATCCTCTAATAATACTTCATTCTTACGGTATACTTTTCTATTAGCTAATGCTAAGTAGTTCGTGAAATCCCATTTTTCTATTGTGTAATTCGCGTCAAAAATACCACCTCGCATAATATTAAACAAAGTGTTTGAATAGTGCCTTGCATTTCGTCTCTTATCGGCCGTTAACTGAAATCCATCTGATGCAGATACCAAGTTTATCAAACGTTGCGTTCCTAGTTCTATATCATCATTAACCTTTTGAATTAAATTGTTGTCGTTTTTAAGTATTTCTGAAATTTCTACTACTTGAGAAGGTCCTTGATTAACATTAGCAACCGTCATCCAGTCTTTACTTTCTTCTGCTTGCAAAGTGATATCACAATTGATAAAATATGCTCCTTTTTCAGCTTTTACATCAATTTCCTGGTCTACATCACTTCCATCCCTATAGTTATTTAACTGTAATGATGATAAAAGGTACTTTGGATTTTCTAGACCCTTAGACCAAACTATATTTGCTTTTAATGCTTCACTGGGTTCTGCACGGTCTACAATAATTGCACTAAGCGCATAAATGCCTAGTCCGCTATCGTGTATAAGCTCACTTCTTTTATAAGCGTCTACCAAGTTACTCCGTATTGCTTGTAAATCCGTATTGACTCCATAGGGTATAATGTTTTGTAAACCATCTAATATTTCAATATGTACAGATTCTTTGGAATTATTTTTTAAGGTACTTTTTTTTACAAAACCATACTCATTACTAGAGTTCCACATATACGTATAGGTCAAACCTAAATCATGATGCATTTCTTCAAATAAAATCTTATTGCCATAAGCATTTTTATAAATATTTCTGGTATAGTGGTATGTCCCTGAATAACGTTCAGAAAAGGGTTCCCATATTAATAGTCTACCTTCTTTTTTTATTCTAAAAATGGATTTACTACCTGTGCTGTCATACGATTCGGTAATCTTATCATCTGTATAATAAGGAAACAATGCATTATTTGAGTCTTTTCTACCTGCAGATAATCCTCCATTACTAGATACGAACATCCAATGATTAGAATCACTAACGATACTCATAAAAAAGGGACGCATAACGTCATAGTTCGAAATCTTGTAATAGTTTTCGTCTTCGAACCAGACCAGCTCTCCTGTAATTTCCTTTTGGACGTTACTTATTTTTGAGTTACCTATATAAATATCCTTATCCAACATTAAGTGTTTTTGGTTAATTGATTATTAAAAAAAATTAAAAATTAGGTTAGCAAAAAATTGCTTTAGTACTAACCTATTTCAATTGAAGATTACTGTTATTATTCTTGAGTGATAGTATCTATTTTAATTTGTATTCATAGCAAGATGAATTAGTTTTTAATTGCAAAGGAGACATTGTCAAAAAATACTATTCCCTCACAGGTCACTGCACCTCCACATACTACCTCTATTAAAAGAGATACTCCGCCACTAACATCAGCCGCAGTAGTGAATGTAAACGTATTCATGTTCCAGCTGCCAGCTGCCACATTTACTGATCCAAGATTATGTAATACAGCACCCGCACCTATGGTAGAACTTTCAGAGAATGCAAGAACATTAACTATGGCTCCATCTAAAAGTGACTCTACTTTTGAATCTAATTTAACTTCATACTCTTGGTTTGGTAAAATTATTCCTACACCAAATCTTTCCTGCTTAATACCAGGGTTGTTACTAGGACCACTTGTTATTTTAGCAGAGTAAATACCTCCGTTGTTGTCTGTATCTGTAATTGCAGTCGCACCGCCATTGTCAAAAAACAACCAGCCTGTAGTATCACCTGTTTCAAAATCACCATTAACGATAGATTCAGGGTTGGTACCTCCTCCAGCGAATAAAGCAAAGTCATCAATATAATACGTTTCTGTGGTATTCGTATTCAACTCAAAGAACAATATGATCTTATCGTATTTTCCACTTTCACCGCTTGCGAAGTTAAACGTCAATTCTTCCCAACCACTTGCAACACTAGTAACAGCACCAACTTCTGTATTAATCATATTGTCCGTCTTATCTTCAAGTTTTACTAAAACATTTGTACCTGCATTAGGAGACCATACCTTTAGTTTAAACCCGGCATTAGCATTGAAATCAAATTTTGTAGTGAAATCGATTTGATTATTAGCAAATGCTGCAGCTCCAGATCTATCGATCTGACCGACCTTACATGATTTATTTACGTTGTTATCAAAATCCGGATTATCCACCCAAGATAAGCCAGCATCAAACGAACTTATACTTGCCGTTGGATCGGTTTGAAACGTTAAATCAAAATCTGTTGCATCCAGTGATTGACTGGTTTCTGGAGTACATGGATCTGCCACCATTCCCGAAACCTGCTCAATATCATCTACATAAAAAGTACCTGCGGCTATACCCGGGCCATCTACAAAAATGACCATATCGTTATACGATCCCGATGCGTTAAGTGTGAACGTTAATTCTTCCCAACCGGTCCCTCCATGGTTTTGTGCATTCTCAACAGGTGGCTCTGTACCGTCTTCGAATTTCAGTAAAATGGGTAGCGGTTGATCTGAGAACAACTTCATTTTAACACTTTTATCCGTTGAAAAATCAATAGCAGTATCCAAATTAAAGAAAGCGTTTTCAAAGTTAGCGCCTACATTGGTAATTTGGCCTACCTTGGTTGACTCACTATTTATACCTGATAATTCTGGATTATCCACCACAGTAAACGACACATTACCCACAATCTTAGTAGCGTAATCAATACCATCACAGTCAAAATCTATTGGGATTTCTAATACAGTTTCTGTACAAGGAATATCGGTGACATTAATTTGTGAAATATCATCTATATAAAATGTCCCCGCTGTCATCCCAGGTCCATCAACAAACAATGTGAATCTTGAAAATGCATCTGAAGAATTGAATGTAAAGAAAATTTCTTCCCAACCTGTTCCACTATGACTTGCTGTAGTTTCAGCATCAGCACCAGTTCCTTCCTCTAGTTTAAGTAAAATATCTATTGGAGTATCAGACCAGAAAAGAGCTTTTACAGATTTTTGTTCTGTTACATCTATTGGATCTCCTAAATCAAAGAAGAAACCTTCAAATGCTGCCCCGCTATTGGTAATTTGGCCTACATTAGATGTGTTTGGATTTGCCCCGGTTGGATCTGGATTCTCTACAATTTCAAATGCTGCGCCATTAAATGTGCTCACCTCATAATTCACATTGTCATCGTCGAAACTAACCGGGAATGTAATAGGAAGAGGGATGTTTATAAAAATTTCATCTTCAAAAGTATTTTCGGCTCCTGCCGTATTTTTTGCAGTAAGCACAACCGTATAATTCCCCGTTGGAAAAGTCTTGATTGGATTAATTTCGGTAGACGATGTACCGTCACCGAAATCCCATGTATAACTATCCGCATTTTCAGAAAGGTTTAAAAATGATACCCTCCCGGTATCTTCACTTATGGTTTGGGCAAAACTTGCAACCACCTGCGGTAAGTTAGCATCATCATCATCTTCACACCCCAAAAAGACAACAGCCATTACTAAAAGCCAAATTGCCTTACTTTTTTTGATAAATCGTCCCATGATTTTTTATTAATTAAATGATTTGTTTTCGTTATTTATATACACGTACATAGTCTACGACCATGGTTTCTGGAAAAACTGTTTCTTCGTTAGGCGATCCTGGAAAACTACCTCCAACTGCAACGTTCATGATGATATAGAATGGATGATCAAAAACCCATTCCCCCGGAACGTCTTCTGGCGTAATTTGGTTGTATAACTTATCATCTACATAATAGTTAATATAATTTGGCCCCCATTCTATACCAAAAATGTGAAAACCGGTATCAAATCGATCACTATCCAAAGTAAACTCTTTAGTTTCTGCTTCTCCTGCAGAGTAACCCGGGCCATGAGCACTACCAAAGACTACATTAGGCGAATCACCTAGGTATTCCATAATATCTATTTCTCCACATTGTGGCCATATATTCTCATCACAATCGTTCCCTAGAAGCCAAAATGCAGGCCATAAACCTTTACCATATGGCAATCGTATACGTGCTTCAAAGCGACCATATTGCTGCTCGAACAGCCCTTCTGTTATAAGTCTTGCAGAGGTATATTGAGCTCCTTCAAAAGTCTCTTCTTTAGCGGTGATCAACAGAAAACCATTCTCTACTTTTACGTTTTCAGTACGGTCTGTATAGTACTGTAATTCTTGATTTCCCCAACCGTCACCATTTGGTCCTCTACCAATATCGTACGTCCAAATTGCAGAATTTGGTGCTCCTTCAGTATCGAACTCATCAGACATCACAAGATTTGTTATAGTAGTGACATCCTGAGTTTCATCGGTGTTACAACCTACCATTACCAGTACTACCAACAGAAAGGCAGGAAATAGCAGGGTTTTAATTCTTGTGTTTTTATTATCGCTTTTCATCGTGCTATTATTTTCGCTCATTATTTATAGAAATAGATATTGTCTACTAAAATGTTAGATACGGTAGAATCTGAGATAAAGAAGAAAAGTGATAAACTAGAGAAGTTTACCCCTGAAAAATCTGAAAGCGGACGATCAAAGCTTATCCAATCACCAGCTACTAAATCTGCGCTAGGAATTTCAACAAAAGCTTCATTTTCTGAACCATCAGGGTTTTGAGCGAGTAATAAAACTCTAATAAAATCTCCAGTATCTATTTGTGCGTCTTCTACCTTTATATCTATATGAATATTTGTCATTGCAGATGCATCAACTCGATTTGCTGTCTTTAATGCCACAAAATTTAATTCTGAATAACGAATTACCTCATCTTCATTAACATCCACAACACCACCTAATGTTGTTTGCCCGTCTGGAATAAAGAAACCATTAAAAAATTCTATCGCTGTACTAGTATATGTATCACTAAATACCGATACGACATCTCCAGGATCCCGATTCGGAGGAATTGGAGCAAAATCAAAAGGTCCTATAACATTAAGCTCTAATGAACCTACTGCCACCACATTTCCTAAACTTGCTGTTATCGTTGCTGTACCCGTATCTACTATAGAAACTACTCCTAATTCGTTAACATTAGCCACATCAATATCTGTAGAACTGAATGTAAAATAAGACGGTGCTGCAGCAACTGTCTGGTTACTTCCTGATGCCAAATTAAAGGTTTGTGTAAGCCCTGTTAATTGAATAGGAACATCTATAAAAGCATCCTGATTTAGAGTAGCACCATCAAGAATTGCAGGTTGCGGTTGAGCAACGGTACCTAGTCTTTCAAACTGTACATCATCTAGCCAGAATGTATATCCAAATCCACCTGTACTTTGTGTTCCGGTAGAATACCAAAGCATTCCTCTTTCTTCTGTAAGTTTTGAAGGATCTGGTATCGGAATAACATACTTAGCCCAATTAGTGCCTAAACTTATATTGGTTCTGGTGACTTGAAATTTGTTCTCACCAAAGTCTTGACCAAAGCCTATTTCGCCTATAGAAACTCCTTGTGAAGCTTTAGCCCAAAAAGTAAGCGCATCGTATCCGGTTAAGTTACGCCCCACTCCATCTATTCTAAAAATTGCCCCTGCAAAATTACCTTCAGTATCATCTGCATTGGGTACATCTACACGCATCGAAGCCTCACTTTCGTATCCTTCTTGATCATCTACTGAAAAAGCTGTTGGTTTTGAGCCTAAGAAAGGAAAATAAAAATCGCTTCCAAGCCCAACAGGAGTATCTGTAAATATTTCACCTTCAGTAGAAAAAGTAGCAAATTCAGCATCGTCTGAGAGATCTCTCTCACAGCTATACAGCAATACCAAAACCAATGTTAAAGAGCATATGGTTTTTAAGTTGATATGTTTTCTATTCTTGATTTTCATCAGTTCTTTTTTATTGTTTTTTAGTTGTCAGATGGAATTTGCCATTGAACATTTTGGTTGGTATCAACGAATTGTTATGGCTCATTTCATTGTATTATTTTCCTATGTTAATGTGTATATATGTTCTTATCTCCCATTCATTACCGTCTTCAAATCCAACAGTACTTAATATAGGTTCTGGCGGAAATGTGTTTGGTGGTACCGCAGCTGGCGTATATCGGGGAGAAAACTCATTTAATGAACGCCAAGTCCCACGAACTCCGATTCTGGTGCTTGGTAGAATAAACCAATCGGGTTTACCAATAGATGTTGATACATCTAACATTAACTGCACGGGAAACGTTAGGTTAAAATCTCGATGATAATCATAAGGCCCCCAATCGTCTATTTTAAAAGCATGTTGAAACTTCCATTTTTTGTAGATCACACGAATATCTCCTCCCATTCTATCGATTACTCGGGGGTCGCTACCATTTGCCTGACCATTACCCGCATATAGGTTTGCTACCAAGGCTAAATCCGGACTTATTTTGGACACAACACGTGAACTTGCTTCCCATAAATCCTCAGCAGGAACTGAATTTGAAAATGGCGCTCCTACACGAGAATTTTCAAAAAATCCAATGCCAGCATCCTTCGTTGTGGGTAGGTGACGATATACAAAACCAAAATTAAAGGCTAGTTTTGCATCCTCATTGCGATCATTATCCCAGGTATAGAACCAGGATCCGGGTGTAGGATCGTAAGTGATTAATATTTCACCCGCAGTCGTTTTTCTATTTACTATTACTGCAAAAGGATCGTCCTGAATATTTCTTAATCTGGCCGCACCTCCTACATCATTAGGTATTGCTTCTACCAGAGGTTCTTGCCATAAAAAGTTGGGTGCTATTTGAAAATCTCCCAATGTATAGGAAAAACCAGTTAAAAAACTATTCTGATTACCGCTACCATTATCTCTTAACTTCCAACCAGTAAAGGTTTGTGTTTGGTCAGTGCCTCCATTGGCTACCAAGCCCATAGTGGCACCTAGAGCATACCAATTAAACTTACCTTTTGAATAGGTAATTTTTGCTTTGGCACCCCAATTGTCATCTGAGTTGATCTCATCGTTATACACTACATAATTTCCTGGAGTTCCTTCAACAATTTGGAACTTTCTACCATTCAGTGGTTCTCCTCCCCAGATACCACCGACTTGTACACCAAAGCTTCCAATTTTCTTTTCAGCTTGAAGCGTTACTCTCCTGGTTTTAGGTACTGGAATGGCAATGGATGTTACCACATCGTTAGCATTATCGATATCCTCATGCCAAATTCCGGTTATATCGACTCCTTTTATCTTTTTTCTATATTTTACCAAAAATGCCGGGTTAGCACCCCACCATAACTGAGGACCATATACTGCCTTAACGCCATTTAACTTTGCTTTACCACTAAACTCAATACCAGAAAACTCTCCATTATATATATCTAAGTTTGGCCCATAATTCGCTTCAGGATACAATCCAAAAAAGTCACCTTCGTACCCCCAATGATAGTGTCCTGTTCTATAAAATCCTTTTATATCGGCTATTTTAGTATTCCATTCAAACTCTGCATTATATACTTGCACCGTATTTAAATTGGTAAGGTCTAAATTTCCTTCGTCTGTATTTACAGATACGGTACGACCTCTGGTTTCATAAAACAGTTGGTCTATTGGATTATCAGCCACATTACCAAGGATATTGAAGTTAACATTAGCACGCATATTTGCTGATGGTTTCCCTTCGATACCTACATAGTATGACTCCATATTATCAAAACCGGTATCATTTGGAAAAACCGTACTATTTGGATCTAAATCTTCTGTAGTAAGTAAGCTCCCTCCAGTATTGAATGAAGTGAACTCTGCTCTTAACTGGCTAATTCGTATTTTACCACCACTTTTAGCATCTAATGCAGCTTTATCTCCTCGCGCTTTTAACATAGCATCCATTATTTGAATGTTGTCAAAATAATTATCCATAAAATCAAGGGTCATTCCACTTTCATAGGGATTAAGCCGATGCGCATCTTTTAAAACGTAGTATGCAGCGCGTGGATATAATTCGTAGAGCCCTCTTTCATTAGTGGGTCCTTTGGCACAAATACCAAACCACTCTTCATTCATATTATTATCGTCTTTTTTTTCTTGATCTCTGTTATAACCTCCATTAGACCAAGAAGCCGCATTATCATGAACATCTAAGTTTTCGGTTTGTTTATATTTCCACCAACCGTCGCTAAATTGAAAGGTGAAACCACCTATAGAATTATTTGCTTTTCCGAGTCCGGCAGCATTTTCATAAATTTCTTTCCAATTTCCTAAGTTGTAGTACGCTTGAGAGTATTGATCTTCCTGATTATCTCTTGCGTTGAATGCATCCCCACCAAACTCTGCAAAAAGAATGGGTAAACCTAGCTCGTCTCTAACTCTTTCAAAAGCGTCTCCAAAGGAAATACCGCGATACATATTAGTTCCATAAATATCAATATCGGTACATTCTTCTTTTACTATGTCTATATATAATAGATCACCGTTACATATAGCTATGGGATGCCATTGATCAATTGCTTTTACTTCTTTTGCGGCATCATTAAATGCTTTATACAGTGCATGAGCTGCACGTCTAATTCCTGAGCTAGTATCATTAATCGGGATATCTTCGGTTTCTGCTCCTGTCCATGATAAATGGTAATTATTTTCGTTACCAATCATATACAATAATAAACCTGGTGTGTTTTTATACGTAGTAGCCATATTTCTGGCTTCCTCCATTAAAACTTGTCTTGTATCTGGATCTGCATAATCGGTTTGTGGCACCCAAGCTCCGTTTATGGTAAGTCCATAGGCTCCAAAAGTAATGTTGAGCATGGTGTAAATACCATAATTTTCATAGATGTATTGAATCCACTTGGGTTTAAGATTGTAAGTACGAATGGCATTAACGCCCATATTCTTTAATAAGGACATTTCGCCATCTATAGCTGCTTTGATTATATCATCTGACTTTGCCCATATTCCTGGATCGGTTATTGTGGAACCAATTGGGACATAATCCCAATTCACTCCATTAACAATAAAATCCTTTCCGTTGACAACCAGCCTCATCCCATTATTATCTTTTGCTACCAATACCTGATCAGCTTGCGGGAATGCGTACATTGACAGAAAGAGAAGTACTAGTCCTAGAAAATTGCTTTTCATCATATAATTATTATTAAGTTGATCTTTTATGTAAAGCGAAATGCCACTAGTAGCATTTTTTATTACACATCATTTAGTCTAGGAAAAGTTCGTTAAGTACTTTATTTGTCAGTATACAACTCAGATCTATAGATAAAACTCTAAAGCATCTTCATAAAGTTGACCCTTAGTACTTCAATTTGGATTGAATAAAATTAATGGTAAAAATTATGATATCGGCAAAAAAAAACTCAACGAAAAATATACATCGCAAAAAATTAAGTGTTTTTTTAGCAATCAAATAATGGCGTACTCCTTTTATTTTATGGGGATAAGATGTATTACGCCTTTTTATTAAAAATTACCCAAAAATACAGTTTTGTATGGGTAATGTTGAGTTATGCTTAACTTATGTAGAGGTGTTTTTTAGATCTCAAGGATATAATTAACCAAATTATCCTCATGAGATAAATTCATTTTTTTGCGAAGTCTATATCGTTTAATCTCTACGCTGCGAGTTGATATATTGAACAATGGCGCGATCTCCTTTGATGATAAATTCAATCGTAAATATGCACACAGTTTTAAGTCATTAGAAGACAGGCCTGGATGTAATTTTTTTAGTTTTTTTAAAAATTTCTTATCAACCGTATTAAATGCCTCTTTAAAAGATTCCCAATTATCATTATGGTTTAAGTTTTTATCAATAATCCGTATGACGGGTTCAATAGCACTTTGGTCTTGAAACTTAACGAGACGATTTTTAATTTGTGTTAATAATTCATTCTTTTTTGCAATGTCAATGGTTGAAGCTGCTAATTCTTTGCTCTTATTCCTGAAGTCCTGTTTGAGCTGCTCATTTTTAATTTTAATGATTTCCTTTTCATTTTGCACTTTTGCCAATTCTAACTCACTTCTATTTTTTTCAATTAACTTTTGCTGCTTTTTTCTATAATATCGCTTATACATAATATGCATAAAAAAGGAAAATAAAATAGTTGCCAAAGCATAAACTGTCAACATTAAATTAGTAATATACCAAGGTTTAGCAATTCCAAAAGAATAGTGAGCAATATTGCTTGAAACCTTATTTCCTATTTTGGATCTTACATTAAATTGATAATCTCCATATGGGAGATTTTCAAAGAAAGCTGTTGGATTCTCTGACCAGTCACTCCAATCATCATAAATCCCTAATAGCTGAAATTGGTATCTTGGTTTTAAATATTTATTATATTCTGGTGCATAAAAAGATACTTTTAGATTATTTTCCGAGCTTTTAAAATCTCCTTTAACATGTTTATTGACAAGTTTTATGGCTGCCTTATTTTTTTTATTGCTGCCATTTGTAATGTTTCCTAAGGAAACCTGAAAATTTTTAATGTTTAAATCACCAATATCAACAGTTATGTATCCAGAACTGGTGCCAAATAAATATGCGTTTTTATAATCAAGATGCATCACACTTTCATATCCGGAAACACTTTTACGTTCTTCTTTTGTTAAGGGTATTTTGTTAATCTTTGATGTATTTGTAAGCATCTCCTGAGAGACAAAACTTATATTAGAATTTGTAAAAACCCATAAATCATTATCTTTTTCATCTAAAATTATTTTACCTGAAACGTATTCTTTGTCAGTATATATTGTACTCAAAAGGCTATCCCTGATAAATTTTTCTTTGGACTTATCGTATTTTAGAATGCCTTCCTTAAAAGCAAATAATAAATCATCCCCATATTTTACAAGTCCCGAATTAGACCCTCTTATTAATGTATCTATAACAACATTTTTTGTTTCAAAGAAACCAGTATCAACCCTTATCCTAAAAACACCATTATACTCGTGATTTACAAAGATTTCATCTCTAACAACCTCAAAATAACGAGATGAATTATTAAAGCCTTTGATCTTATTTCTTAATTGCCAATTGTTATTTATTTTTTTTAAAACATAAAGGCCATCATAATTCCCTTGTAACAAAATATCTGGCTTGTCTTTTAACTCATTAATCTTCCAGGTTCCAGGAACATTAGATATTTTTTTTGCTTGATTATCATCAACAATAAATGTCCCTTCATTGTGTCCACAAAATAGTGTCTGATCAATGTTTTGTAAACACCAAACCTGTCCCTGAGTACCTTTTATGAACTTAAAGTCATCATTACTTTTTATTTTTTTATAGAAAAGCCCCTGATTTGTTCCGAGATACAAATTATCATTATAAACAGCAGAAACATAAACACTTCCTAGAATACCCAGATAATCGTTGTATATCTTAAAAGGTGAATTCAAGTTGATATAACTAATACCGTTATCAAGACCTAACCATATATTATTATCAATATCTTCAAAAAGTGATAAAATAGTGTTGTTTAGCAGTCCTTTGTTTTGATCAACTTGATACAATACACCGCCTTCGCTATTTAGATAAATTAACCCATGAGAAATTGTCCCTAAAACAAAACTATTATCTTTCAGTCGAATCGCATTATAAATACTGATTTCGGATAGCAAACTTTCTGCACTTATATTCCATTTGGTTAAGTTGTTATTTTTAAAACTATAAAAACCGTTATCTCTCGTTAAGATTAAAAAGTTTTCATCTGTACCAAAAATATTAACTATCTCACTATTTTTGACAACTTCATCTTCAACAACCAGAATATCTTGGCCATATTTGATTTTGAATAGACCTTTATTAATATCCTGAAAATAAATACTCCTATCAACTTCAAATATTTTGGTTATTTTATTATCAGAATCTATGGTGTTAACCGATCCATCTTTAACATTATAAATGTATATTCGATTCAAAGATTGAAAAACTATCCCATCATCGATATCAATTATATTCCAAAACTCCTCATCATCAATTAGTTCGACATTTATTTTTTCTGATAAAGAAGTATAATGCAAGGTTCCTAAAATATCTTTTTGCCAATAACCAAACTGCATATAACATCCAGTGTAAACCCTATCCCCAATAACCTTTACAGATCTTATAATAGATTCATTAGGTGAAGAATACAATTTCCACGTTGAACCATTAAACTCCAACAATCCTTTATTATTTGCTATATAAATTAATTTCTCTGAAGATTGAGAAATAGCCCAGTTCTGATTTTCTGCATTATAATCTTTGGATGAATAATTTTGTATAGGAGGTAACTCCTGCGCTCTAGCCATGACACAGAATACAATTACCAATAAAAACGATATTTTTTTGTTAAATCCCAATTAAGAATAGAAATATATTACTATTACAATAATACAAATTATTAATTCAAGGCTAATTATGCTTGAATTTCAGCACTAAAAATTATGTTGTACTTGATTTGTATTTATGACCTTTGGGAAGATCTAGGAAGTTACTCACTTTTTAAGGCAAAAATGAGGTTTTTAGGTAAAATGGGCAGAAAACAAAAAGGTTAAAACATTCAAAATAAATATTTTAGCCTATTCTAGTAGCGGAAACAAGACTCCCTTCGACTCATACCTCGCTCAGGATAAACTTCTCGTCCTGTCAAGTCTTCAAAACATTATAACAATAAAAAAAGCTCCACATTTCTGTGACGCTTTTGCTTAGTAACGGGAACAGGACTCGAACCTGTGACTTTAGGCTTATGAGTTTAAAAGAGCTTATCTTACCACACTGTTAATCAGTTTATTAAAAAATATTACCTATGCAAAAAACTGCACGTAAGTGTTACGTACAGTTTCGCATTTTTTCTAATAACTAATATCTATATACTATATTACTTTTGATCAGATTCAACTTCTTTAGCTTTCTCCTGATCTTCTTTTATCATTTTTTGATCTTCTTCAGTAATGCGCTTATGCTCAGCTGTTATACTTTTATGCTCTTTCTCCATATTTTCATGTTCAGCTTTCATGGACTCATGTTCCGTTGTCATTTGTTCTAGTGTAATCTCACCAGAAGTATGTTTTGTTTCTAGTTCAGCATGTTTTTCTATCAATGCCTTATGTGCAGCAATAAGTTCACCATGTTTGGCTAATAAGGTTTTATGGTTCTTTTCTGTTAATAAGTGAATAGAATCATTTTCAATAGTTTTATGAGCAGCTTCCATTTGTTGATGATCATCTTTCATAGAACTGTGTTCTGCTTCCATTTTAGTATGAGACTCTTCCATTTCAGAATGTTCAGTTACCATTGCCTTATGTTCTGGAGTTTCAGCAGGATTTTGTTTGCAGGATATAAATAAAAGAACTGTTGCAATTACTGTTAATTTACTAAGTGTTTTCATGATTTTGGTTAATTGGTTTACGATTCAAATCAAATATAAAACTAATTTTTCTCTAAATTATTTTGACCTGTTTTGCATTTAGAAAAATTACTACAAAAAAAGCGTCAATTCGAGTGTTTTGTTGTAATGACCTCTCGACTTCGCTCGAGATGACAGAAGACAAAATGCCCGCCTGCCGGATGGGTAGGTATCGATCCTTCGACAAGCTCAGGATGACAAAGCTTTTTTTAACCAATAATCCTATTCTCGATAGCTCTGCTGAGCCAGTCGAAGCACTCGAATTGACGGAGTTTGGTTAAAAAATATCTAGATGCACAACAGGTTATTTTAATATCTCTTTTTGAAATTGAAAAACTCCGCCTCCCTAATAATCGAATTTAAAAAGATATCCATTTTAGTAAAAAATAAATGTGTTAAAAGACAAAATATTGAAGCCTGACTTTCTTCAATTTTATAGAAAAAAATCTCTAATGACTAAAAAATTACTACTTTCGATAAAGTAAAGGAGTTTGAATACTGTACCATGGAAATCAAAAAATCAAGAAATACTGAAAAACAAAACCTGGTAAAGGATATTTTATCCAATGCGGAACATACCTTAGCCGCAGAGGATATTATGGAGGCGATGCCTATAAAAGTAAACAAAACAACTATATACAGGATTTTAGATCGTTTTGCAGAGAAAGGAGAAGTTCATTTTATAACTGGCAAAAATGGAAAAGCATATTATGCACTATGTGATAGTTGTGGAACCTCTCATAAAATTCATAATCATATTCATTTTGAATGTCAAGTGTGTAAAGAGGTGACTTGTCAACCCAATACACTACATATCCCAAACTTAGAAGGATTTACTATTCAAGAGACCCAGTTCTTGGTCATCGGCATCTGTAATAAGTGTAAATAAATTGAAACCACCCGCTCTCCAGCTGATGGTTTCGTAACTACACATCTCAACTTATAAACAAAGAGGATGTTTTTTATCTTACAGCTATAGGATAGTTTTCTCCTCTGTTACTTACAGTACCAGATGTTCTAGGTCCATTTCCTATGGCGTGCATAATTCCGGCAACGTGAGGCGATGCCATTGAAGTCCCACTTAATGTAGCATAACCTCCATTCAAATATGTACTTCTTACACTACTGCCAGTAGCAATAACATCAATCGGATTCATATTAAAATTAGAGAAAGATGAAAACCCACGGTTACAGGTCATCGAAGCTACTGTATATATATTTGTACCATTAACACAAGCAGGTTGGTAACTCGCAGCATTAGCACTACTATTACCTGCTGCAATAGCAATAAGAGTTCCTGTGTTAGCTAAATTTGATAAAGCATTACGATAAGAAGAGTTATTAGCACATCCAGACCCAAAGAAACCACCTAAACTTAGATTAGCAACATCTCCCGCGATAGCATTAGCAGCTACATGATTAATTCCATTTAAAATGGTAGATGTAGAACTACTACCATTACAGCCAAAAACTCTAACTGAAACAACGGGAGCACCAGCAGAAACACCGACAACACCAACACTGTTATTGATTGCTCCAGCAGTTCCCGCAACGTGGGTTCCATGGCCATTACAGTCGTTAGGAGAACCTCCAACAAAAGTTCTTGAATATCTTGAATCCGTAACTACATTAAGATCTGGGTGATCTAAGTCAATCCCACTATCGATGATCCAAATCCATTCATTTCTATTGCCTCCATCGGCTGTTCCTCCCGCTCGTGAGATACCACAAGGCGTTTGTTGTGCCATTTTTGAAGAAGGATCACTTTGAATTACTTCTTCGACCTCAAACTTTGGTAATGTTACTATTCTATCATATTCAATAGATGCAACATTAGGATCTTTAGAAAGTTTCTGAAATTCATCACCTCCTAACTTTAGAGCCAGTCCGGAAATAGCAGTCGTGTAATAGTTTAAAACCTTAGATTGATCAACATCATAATCCAATAAAATCTTATTCATTTTTTGAATAGAAACTTCGGAAATATCTCTCACCGACTTGGCTTTTGCATCTCTACTGGTAAAGGCAGATTTCGCAAGAGCTTTCGAAGTCGGTTGTATCTTTGAATCTTTGAAAACCACAATATACTGTCCTGGAATTATTTTCCCTTCTGTACTGGTTGGTTCTACAATCGTTTCTACTGCTCCATCAGAGAAATTTTCATTTTGACAAGAAGTCATTACTAATGCTGAAAGTAGTGCGCCTACAGCTAGTTTACTTAAGCTTTTCATATTGAGTTAAAATTTGTGTTAGAGCCCAAATGTATACATTCAAATGAAAACATCATTATGGTAAAACCACAAGCTAAGTTGCTGAAAAACAAAAATTAAGAAGGAATTTACATGATAACAAAAAACATTATTGCAATTTTGTTGCTTTAGTAAAAACAACGTATCGCTAAGTATTTAATCAGAAAAATCTTTCACCACAAATTTGTACGAAATTTCCATAATCGAACGATTAAATTATTAACATATTTTAGCTATAATTAACTATACTTTAATAAAATATACAATTATAATGAGATGAATTAGTCGCAATCAACTTTACCTACGCAAGTAATTTATTCAATCCTAAGCTTAATAAGACTTTATTAAAGCAACAATGTTGCATTTACTGAAATAGTAGTATATTTGTCACGATTTAAAACTTATTTTCATTGAGGCTACTACATTTAAATAGAAACTCAGACAGGTTAGGGATTTTAGCAAGTATCTTATGTTTAATGCATTGCCTTGTTACTCCTTTTCTATTTATTGCTCGTACAGGATTGATAATTTCTGAAGAAACTACAGCATTAGCCTTGGGAAATTACTCCTTTACTGATACAAATGGGATAGAAACTAAAGTAGCATATGCATTTGGACATTCTAAACAATCCAGTAGAGAACTAAAAATAAATGTACATCATTCATCACTTCCTTTTAATGTAGCAAAACGTATATGATTTTTAATAAACTAGAATCCAGCAACTGTCTGTTTATGATTTGCCCAACAGACAATATAGAAAGTGTTTTACGACAAACGTGTAGTAGTAAAGCATTTTTCTATACGGCCCTTGGCGCTAATTTTAGGTGGGATATTGATACTCAGCAAAGTCTTATTAGGTTAATTGAGAATCAAAAAATTGCTCAAGTTATTTTTATAACAAAATACACGAATCTTTTCTATAGAGAAGTACTCGAACCAGAAATTGAACCTTTTTTTAATGTTAGTGAAACATTGTTACAAATTGATAAAACATTACCAGATTATTTCCTAAACCAAAGTGATCCAATTTTAAGAATAATGCTTTTTGCATCTCGTCATTTACAAAGACAACAAAAGCATATACTAGAAACTTCTATACTTGGGAAAGCCCTAAAACATAATACAATTACTACACAAAGCTTTGTATATCAGCCAAATAATAAAATTTTTTATCCCCCAAGAATAATCGAAAAAAAAGTGCAGCTATATGCTAAATTATCTCCTAACTAGATACTACTATAATCATCTCTTATCCTAAAAAAGTATTCGAATTAATTAAATAATATACACTATGAAAAAAAGTAATTATTACAACAACACTATTGATACTTTTCTATTGTAATTACAGTAAAAAGAACCAATACTACTCCACAAAAAATAAATTATTAGCAAGAATTATTTCTTAATACAGTTTTAATATGTTAGGTCGTATCATTTTATCCATTTTCTGTTGTTTTATCTTTATTTCTTGCCAGAAGAAAACACAAGAACTAGAAAAACCTTCTATTATCGATCGAAAAAAGATTGATGAAGCTTTTAGTAATGATGTGTCTAAGGTATTATTAGATCATTTATATATAGTTGTGGATAGCATTACTTATGAAAGATTAATAAAGAATAATCCCTGGAAAAACGCATATGCTTCTCTAGACTTGGGATTACCGGATTTTGCTCCCATACATGAGAAAGCCTTAACATGCTATTTGAGAGGGCATCATCATTATATTGAGATTTTAAGTCCAAAAAATTCATACAACGAACCTGTAGGAAAAAGTGGTATCGGTTTCTCTTTAAAAAATAACAATGAGTGTTTTCATCTGGGTGTTAAGCCTAAATTAAAAGTAACTAAAGACTCACTTCTCTATGCTGCTGAAATTGTAAAAATGCCTTTGAAAGGCCATAAACATACTTGGTTTAAAGCTTTTTATACACCTAGTCCTGGTACCGCTTTGCATACCTGGTATGGTTTTTACAATCCAGTTTTCTTAGATAGTCTTTATGGAAAGTACCACACCGCATATTCGCGCGAAGCATTTCTCAAACCTGTTTACACAGGCCAAAAACTTTTTAACGGAATTAAAAAAATTCATCTAAGCTGTACCCCAAATGATTACCTACGTGTTGTTAAAGAGCTGAGGTACTTAAAATGCAAGCTCTTAGAAAAAAAAGGTAAAGTACTCACTATAGCTAGTGGTGATGTCACAATTAAAATTGAACCTTCTAACGAAGTTTCATATAGCAGAATTACTAAGATAATTTGTCGATTAAATAATGAAGACAACAGCATTACTCGATTAGGTAACGTTACCATTACCAATCAAGGGACCGAATCTATATGGAACTTTGATGAACTCTATAAAAATAACCCTTGAAAAGAATTTAGTACTAATTAAAACTAAAACAAAATGAATAAACACACACATCATCTAGCCTTTGCTTTATCCCTACTATTTTTTATCACTTCGGCCTGTAAACAACAAAAAAAAGATACTGAGACTATTAATAAGGTGGATACTGAAATTACTGAAGAAGTAGTGCAACCTGAAATTCTATTAGAAAAATTAGCAGGCTCTCCTGCATATGTTGATGCAGCGCTTATATTGGATAGCTCTGAAGAAATAGTTGCTAAAAAATCCGGAGAAATGGATTTTTCTTTTAAAGTTGAAAATTATGAATTAGGTGCTCAAACTACAGGTACAAACGCACAAAAGTTAGCGAATTCTGGAAAAGGACAGCATATCCATTTTATTTTGAATAACCAACCCTACTCTGCTCATTATGAATCAAGTTTTAAAAAAGAAATCCCTGACGGTATTCATCATTTGGTTGCTTTTTTAAGCCGTTCATTTCATGAATCTGTAAAAAAGGAGAATTCTGTAGTTGTTCGTAAACTGGTGGTTGGAGAAAATCCTGAGGATAAACTAGGCCTTAACATGGAAACACCAACTCTTATTTACAGCAGGCCTAAAGGTCAATATACTGGAAAAGATACGGAACAAGTTTTATTAGATTTCTTTGTTTTGAATACAAAGCTTTCTAAAGAAGGAAATAAGGTTCGAGCAAAAATTAATGATAAAGAATTTACAATCACCGAATGGATTCCTTACGTTATCAAAGGACTTCCTATGGGAGAAGTTACTATTCAATTAGAATTAGTTGATGCATCAGGAAATTTAATTCCAGGGCTATTTAACAAAGTAACTCGTAAGATCACATTAAAACAGTAAGATTTAAAAACAAAATATTCAAGTCAATGAAAAAACTACCTGTAACTGTATTGAGTGGTTTTTTGTAGTGAAACGAAGAATCCCGAAATTTCGGGAGTATCGACCCTTCGACAAGCTCAGAATGACGAGGCTTTTGATTGAAAATTCACTTGCCTGCCTGCAATCCGACAGGTAGGTAGGTCTTCGATAGCTCTGCTGAGCTTGCTGAAGTACAATTTTCTACCGAAAATCACTCAGACTGACGTAATTTTTCTTAGAACGAACTCACCTTAAATATATGAGCTTAATAATAAAAATAATATTTTGAGAATTTTAAATAATAATAGAGCTGCCTTCCGAAGTTTTACTTTTTTCGCTGTCAAAATAGAAATCTATTCTTCCTAAATATAAACCATAACAACCAACCTGATTTACAAGTACATCTTTGTCTTTTCTGTTTTTTACTATCGTTGGTTCTTTAAGAAAGGTATGTGTATGTCCCCCGATGATAAGATCAATGTTTTCTGTAGCTTTGGCAAGACTCAGATCACTTACTTTATTTGGTTCATTTTTGTAATCATATCCTAAATGGGATAAGCATATAACCAAATCACATTTTTCCTCATTTTTTAATAGGGCACTCATATCCTGAGCAATATCTATAGGGTTAAGATATTTAGTTTCCTTATATAGATCTTTCATTACTAACCCCTCCAGTGCTATTCCCAAACCAAATATTCCTATCTTGATACCATCTTTTATTATTATTTCATAAGGTTTAACAAACGTATCCATTACCGTATTAGAAAAATCATAATTGGCAGAAACAAATTTAAATCCGGCATAAGGCAGTTGCGCATGTAACCCTTCAATACCATTATCAAAATCATGGTTACCTATAGTTGCGACATCATATTTAAGCATACTCATTAACTTGAACTCTAATTCGCCTCCATAAAAATTAAAATAAGGAGTTCCTTGAAAAATATCACCTGCGTCTAACAGCAAGGTATTTGGGTTCTCTTTTCTGATACTTTCAATAATGGTTGCTCTTCGTGCAACGCCTCCCTTATTTGAATTCCTGCCTTCTTCGGGACCAAATGGATCTATATGACTATGTACATCGTTTGTATGTAAAATCGTTATTTTTTTTGCTTGGCTAGCAGAAAAAGATGATAAACTAACTCCTCCAATAGTCATCAAACCTGCAGTTAACGCTGTATGTTTTACAAATTCTCTTCGTTTCATTTCTATATTTGTTAATTAACTTGTAAAAATCTATCATCTATTATTGGTGAGATCGTATCTACCTTTTTAAAATAGTCGATCATTGCATTTCGTATTTTATAATTTAACTTATGGGGGTTCTCAGCGTGCTCAAAAAAATACATCTCATCACCTCCGTAATATAAATAGTCATTAGTAGCTACAAAATAAAGCTCTTCGTCCTCAATTTCCTTTTTATTGATCAACGCTTTAACAATATTAAAATCTTTATCAACGGTTAATTTTAATCCCGAAATAGGATGTGCTTTTCGAGATTTTTGTAAATACTCAATCAGTTTTCTGATATGGATACCTTTCATTTCGACGACTATAATACTATTCTCAAATGGCATCACCTGATAGGCCGTACGTGACGTAATATTACCTTTTGGGATTGGTGCTCGTATTCCGCCGTGGTTTAATAGTACCATATCAATTGCGTTTTTAGTCTTTGATATAAAAAAAGGATTGGCTTGTTCTAAAACGATATCAGCCATTAAGTTACCTATAGCAGTATTCAAGATTCCGTCTCTTTTGGAATATGTCTCTGGTGCATAAGCCAAAACACTATCTAAAGTCTTATTTACGTGTGCTCTGTATGGTTTAATAAAAGCCTCTATATCCAGATGATCAGGGGTAGTATCATTGATTTCAATTCTTACTCCTTCTACTTGTACAAGGTGTTCCTTTTTTTTGCAAGATGAGAGTACTATTATACATGTAAGTAAAAAGAAACTTTTATAAATTATGTTGTTTAGAAGGTAATTATGATGTGCTATTTTATTCATGTATTTAAAACTTGATGAATTCTTTTTCTAACAACTAAGGTATAATTTTAACCCGGATTATGCATTAAAACTTCGTAGTGAAGGTTGAAAATGCAATACGACAAAGCATAGCTTTGGGCGAGATGAAGCGTTGGAGCATTTTACAAGTTTTTGCATAGCCCGGCTCTGGTTAAACTTGAAAATGTTGCGAAGCTCAGGATTTGAAGCAGTTTCAAACTGTAATACCTGCCCGCCTCAATATCACGAGTAGGCAGGCGGGGATTTTTTAATGCATAATCCGGGTTTAATTCAATTTACTGCACCAATCTAGCTGTTGCTTCTTTTAATATATAATTACAGTGATCTACATCATCTGTATTCAGTTCCAGTATTCCGGTAACTTCTATTACCTGATCTGTTTTATAGTTTGGTTTATTTTTAAAAATAACTTCTACAATAGTTTCAGGACCTGCACCTCCACAGAAAAAACAGGAGGACATAGGGTTTCTGGAAACTATATGAAATTCTTCTTCATAAGAAAAATCCAAGAAATAACCTCTGATAGTAATTTTGGATCCTTCATACGATTTTATAATAGGGCCAAATGTTGGTTTCAAAAAATAGTCGTCATAATGCACATTATAAACATCATGAAAACTAACTTCTGCTAAATCGTTCCAGGATAATTTTTGCTGAGCAAAAAGATGAAATGGGATACTTATGAAAATAAGTAATAAAAGTACATTACGCATCGGCTAGATTTTTAGAAATATTTAATTTAAATAAAGAAAAAGAGGCTAAAATCGCAGCAAGTACTGTCATGAAAATCACTATAACTAATATAAAAAACTCTTGTATATCAGGGGCATTTACCTCCAAATGATATGTATATGTATCTGAATCTAAAGCTGAAAATAATAAAAGGCTTACTCTTCCTAAAAGCCATCCTAAGATATATCCTATTAAAGATAAAAAAAGTGCTTCGAGAAAAACTAGTTTTAATAATTGAAAGGTAGTAGCTCCATATGTTCTTAATAAGGCCAATTCATGTTTTCTTTCTCTTACAGTTTTTATAAGACTAATAAAAATACTTAAACCCGCCACTAGGAGTATTGCCATAGCAATGCCATTGATTGTCTGAAAACCAATACCTAAAAAACTTAATAATCGGTCAATTTCGAATTTTGGGAGTGCTCCCTGTAATGAGGTATCTTTATTGATAGATCTAGAAAGTTGAAGCGCTCCAATAGGATTCCTGAAATTTAATAATAAAGCTGTAATTTCTTTATGTTCATCCTTGTGTTTTTCATATTCTAAATGTTCATCCTCATGCTCATGAACTTCCCAAATACTTTCAAGATTTGTGATGATAAGGTGATCTACCACCGTTCCGGTAGGCGCTAAGATACCGGTCATTACAAAAGGTTTTTCACCATGAACCTCTATTTCATTTTGTATTAGCCCATGCGAACTAACAAAAGAGTTTCCTATACTAAAGTTCAGTTTTTTGGCTACTGCAGCACCAAATACTGCTTCAAAGTTTTTTGTGTTTAATTTTCCCTCTTTTAAGGTCGCACCATATTTATGTAAATATTCATCTGAAGTTCCCAGAATCCTGTAACCCCTATAATTATCACCGTAAGAAACCGGTATAGCTTCTTTTATCATAGGATTTTTGCTTATTCTTAAAGCTTCATCTAGAGCTATATTACCCGTTGGATTGTCTATATGTAGAATAGCAGATAGTACCAGCTGTAGCGGACTCCCTTTTGCCCCAATTACCATATCAAATGGTTTGCTATTTTTCTCCAGATGGTGGTTAAGCTGTTTGCTTATTTGTAAAACAAAAGTAGCTAACAAAATGCTTAGCGTTAAAAGCAAAATACTAAGCAGCGTATTCAAAGGCTTAGAAATTAGATTTTTGAAAGCTAGGTATAACAATTTTATAGAATTATATGTTTGTTGAAATGTGATTTAACTCTTTGATCATGAGTTATAATGACCAAATTACTTTTACAAATTTGAGCCTCTTTTTTTAATAAGGAAATGACTTTTTCACAATTCTTATCATCTAAATTAGAGGTAGGTTCATCTGCTAATATGACCTTTGGTTTGTGTATAACCCCAAGAGCAATCGAAAGTCGCTGCCGCTGGCCTTCGCTTAATTCATGAACTTTCTTGTTCCTAACTTCGGTTAACTCTAATTGCTCAAGTAACTGTTTTTTTCTGTGTTGATCAGTTGTTTTTTTGGATAGTTTCTCGCGTATCCTAAGGTTTTCTAATAAGGTTAAAGACTTAATAAAATATGTTCTTTGAAAAATTATTCCAATATGCTTTCCTCTGAAATTATTTAGTTGATTTCTTGTGAGTTGGTGTACACAAGTATTACCAATAAAAACATTTCCTTTTTCAGGAATTAAAAGACCCGCCATAAGATGCAATAAAGTGGTTTTGCCAATACCAGAAGGACCCAGAATTAGTGCATTTTGTTCAAATGATAAATCTATGTCAGGAAAATAAAAAGTATGAGTTTTTGTATTCTGATATGTAAACCTTAGCGATGTCGTTCGGATCATAAAATCATTTTGCGTAAAAATAAACAAATTTTATTAACGCAACAAAGTTGCATTTATGAAATATATAGTATCTTTGCCCTCATTAAAATATATACACTTCTATTTTGAACATTTTACACATACGTAGTAACCCTGATACATTAGGTATTATAGCCAGTAGTTTATGTTTAGTACACTGCTTAGCAACTCCTTTTTTATTTTTGGCTCATACAGGGTTGATAATTTCTGAAGGAACACATCCTTTTTGGTGGAAATCTTTAGATTTTATTTTTTTAGGACTGTCTTTTATAGCTGTATATAGGACTACACAGACCACTTCAAATCAAAAACTAAAGTATGTTTTTTGGATATGTTGGTCTCTTCTTTTCGCAATTGTAATTAATGAAAAACTGGATCTTGTACCATTAGCTGAAGAGTTTATGTACGTTATTGCTATTTTTTTAGCTGGCCTACATTTTTACAATCAAAAGTATTGTAGATGTAACAATGAAAAATGTTGTACAAATTAATTTATCATGAGCACTAGAAATGAAAATGAAATAGAATCCATTGGAGATGCACATATTTCCAGTTCGACAGAAACGCCTTTACGAGCAGATGCTTTTGATACATCTGACGATGATAAGATTCAAAATATAGAATATCATTTTTCAGAAATTATGAAGGAGCTAGGATTAGATTTAACAGATGATAGTCTTTCTGGAACTCCCTATAGAGTGGCAAAAATGTATGTAAAGGAACTCTTTTATGGTTTAAATCCTAAAAACCGTCCAGAAACTTCCATTTTTGAGAATAAATATCAATACAAGAAGATGTTAGTGGAGCAAAATATAACAATTGATTCAGCTTGCGAACATCACTTCCTTCCAATCATAGGTACTGCTCACGTAGGATATATTCCAAAAAATAAAGTAATTGGATTGTCTAAGATCAATAGGTTGGTTGATTATTATTCTCATCGTCCTCAGGTACAGGAGAGACTTTGCTTACAGATTCTAAAAGACTTGCAACAAACCTTAGGAACTGAAGATGTCATTGTAGTAATACAGGCTAAACATCTTTGCGTTTCCTCAAGAGGAATTAAAGATAAAAGCAGTTTCACTACTACAATCGAATATAGAGGAAAGTTTGTTGAATCCGATACTAGAAAAGAATTCTTAGAGGTTGTAAATACACCTTTTGATGTAACTTAAATCTTGTATGTCATAAAGTAAAACCTAATAATGAGATATAAACTAACAATACTTCTACTTTTAGCTTTTTTTAAGTGTTTTCTTTCTCATTCTCAGCATGGGCAGATTATAGAAAAAGAAAGATTAATTTTAAGCGATTCAACCATTGCCAAAATTCATAAGGCGGATTCAACAATGATTAAGGCTCTTAAAAAAATTGAGTTTTTTCGAATCACTTATCTATCTGATTCCCTTAAGATTAAAGGTTTTATAGCTAAACCCATTCAGGAAGGTAGTTTCCCTTGTATTATTTCTAATCGTGGAGGAACTGGTGAATTTGGGAAATGGAATGAGACTGGAGTAGGTTTCTTTTTAGGAAAACTCGCTAGTTGGGATTATGTTGTTGTAGCTACCCAATATCGAGGAAATGATGGTGGCGAAGGGCAAGATGAAAGAGGTGGAAAGGACTTAAATGATGTATTAAACCTTGTTAATACTCTAGAAGAAATTGATAATGCGGATACATCAAGAATAGGTATAGAAGGGGCAAGTAGAGGTGGTATGATGACATATCTTGCGCTCAAAGAGACGTGTCAATTCAAAGCTGCAGTTGTACTTGCTGGAGCTGCCAACGCTTTTGAGCATCTTGTACATAGACCTGATTTTGAAGAGAATGTATACGCCAAAGTCATTCCGAATTATTATAAGCATAAAGAAAAAGAACTCAAAGCACGATCAGCGGTGTTTTGGGCTGATAAAATGTGTAAGACAACCCCGATGTTAATAATGCAAGGTAGTTCTGATTGGCGTGTTCCTGCTTCAGAATCACTAGAGTTATTGAACAAATTGTATGAATATAAACATCCTGTACGTTATATTTTATTTGAAGGAGCTGATCACAGAATAAGGGAGTTCCGTAAAGAGTTTTTTGCCCAAACCAAAAGCTTTTTTGATTTTTATGTAAAAGACCTTAATGATTTGCCAAATATGGAGTTACATGGAAGATAACCGACTTGTATTTAAGAAAAATAATAGGGAAATTAACCATAAAAGCATATGTGTAAAGTTTACCAATTTTCAAATGTAGCTTCGGTTAAACCGAATAGTATGTATTCATTTTCTACTTAATTATTCTTAAACAAACCACAAAGCATTTACAATTTTTATAAAGATATGGAAGCTATCATTACGATTGTTGGTTTTTTGGGAGCTGGAAAAACAACACTTTTAAGGCACTTAATGACAAGCTATATCAATATGGGTTGGAACCCTTTCATTGTTCTGAATGATTATGAAAATGCAAATCTTGATGTCCTTCAGCTTACCGATAAGATTGACCCAAAGTGGATCAGAGCTCTTACAGGTAGTTGTATTTGCTGTAGTGGTATCAATGAACTAAGAGATCATGTAAATCGAATTCCTGAACGCCCTAATGGGATCACTTTAATCGAGGCTAATGGTACTTCTGATGCATGTTCCCTGATGGAGTTTCTTGGCGTTGGACTCAACGATAGATTTTTACCGCCCATCCAAGTATCTGTTGTAGATGTTAAAAATTGGCAAAAACGAGAAGAATATAATGAACTGGAATCAAATCAGATTCAGGTGTCTTCATTGATTATTCTCACGCATATTGCAAGAATAGCTAAGAGTAGAAAAACTATAGTTATTAGAGAATTAAGATTACTCAACCCTTTTGCAAAAATTTTGACAATGGATGAAATTGATATTAAGCTTCTTCCCGAGCTTTTGCCATCTAAAAATACAGCTCAAAAACTTGATCATCAAAAAGCACATTGGTCCTCTTGTTCTAGTGATCTGCCAAGGTTACCTGACTTAGATTGTATTTATGATATTTGTCATGCATTGCCAAAAAGGCTACTAAGAGTAAAAGGCTGCACGAAAATTGGGGATGAAAAAAGGTATACCTACTTTGAGCGAAATCCAGATGGTAGCGTATTTGTTCGACCATTTAATGGAATGCCAATTACCGGTTCAAAACTTCTAACTATTGGACCAGGGAGTGAGATTTTATTACTTGAAAAAGTAATCGAAACAAGCCTTATTGCTGCAAATATACGACTACAGTTGAAAACTGATGATAACGAAAACCTTAGGTAATTCTAGGAAAAGTATTCTTCATCGCTATAATGCAGGAGTCTTTCTCAAATTTATCACACAATATTTGTGCTGATTTTATCCATTAACATAATATTAATGCAATTAAGTTGCAAAAATAAATATTATAGCTAATTTTGCAACTTTGTTGCATTAATAATACTTTTTTACAGTATGAATTATATGCTTTTTGGTCAATTGCAATCTTATTGGAGTCTAAATGAAGTTTAACTCTCAATTTTAAAAAAAATATCATATGCTTAAAGCCATAAATCTTACCAAAACATACGGTAAGCACTCAGCACTTAGTCAGTTGAATTTATCGGTTGACAATGGGGAAATTTTTTGTTTACTAGGTCAAAATGGTGCTGGTAAAACAACAACGATCAATCTATTTTTAGGACTAATTGAGCCTTCTAGTGGTGAAGCTTCGATCAATGGAATTACTGTAAGATCTAACAGTAATAAAACCACTAAAATGATAGCATACATCCCTGAGGTTGTCCAACTATATGGCAATCTTTCGGGTGTCGAGAACCTTAACTTCTTTAGCAGGTTAGCTGGATTTAAATATAAGAGCTCTGAGTTATCTGACTTTTTATCAAAAGCTGGTCTTCAAGAAGCCGCCCATCAAAACAAACTATCTTCTTATTCCAAAGGGATGCGGCAAAAAGTTGGTATTGCCATTGCACTCTCTAAAAATGCGGATTACATTTTTATGGATGAACCTATTTCTGGCCTCGATCCCAAAGCAACATTAGAATTTACCAAAATCTGCAAAGAACTTAGCCATGAAGGTAAAGCTATTTTTATGGCTACTCATGACATCTTTAATGCGGTAAATGTAGGTACCAAAATTGGTATTATGAAAGAAGGTCAATTAGTTCACACATCAAACACAGATGCTATCAATGCAACCCAATTACAAGATTTATACTTAAAAACGATCTAAAAGTAAAACAAATCAATCAACACAATGAAACTTTTTAAATTAGTACCCAAACTTTTATTGCTATTATTTAGTTACACGACTTTTGCGCAAGTACAGGTAACAGGAACCATCGTCGACACTCAAAATATTCCGATTGCGGGAGCTTCAATTTCGTTAAAAAACAAAGCCAACACTTTTGGGAAACTTACAGATAACTCAGGACAATTTGAAATAAGTGCTCCCACTGGAAACTACAAAATCGAAGTACGTTATTTAGGTTTTCAGCCCTATAAAAATACTATAGAAATTGGAGATAGTTCAACATATGATATAGAAACTATTCAGTTAGAAGAAGGTACAGAACAGCTTCAAAGCGTCGAAATCGTTGGTCGTCCGCGAACGGATTACAATAGTGATTACTCTTTTTCATCTACCAAAATAGCGATTAAGAATAAGGAACTACCTCAAGCAGTTTCTACAATCACAAAAGAATTAATTAATGATCGCCAAGCCTTTCAGATAGCAGATGCTATAAAAACTGCTAGTAGTGTTACACACACAGGATTCTACAATCATTTTAACATTCGTGGTATCATTCAGGCAGAAGATGGTCAACTTATTAATGGTATGAGAACTCGTCAATATTATTTTCTACAACCCATTACATCTCATATAGAAAGAGCAGAAGTTATTAAAGGTCCGTCTTCAGTAACCTTTTCAAGTGTCGATCCAGGTGGATCAGTTAATTTAGTAACTAAAAAACCTTTAAAAGAAAAAAGAAATGAAGTAAGTGCCACAGTTGGAAGTTTCGGAACCTTAAGAGCAACCGCAGATTTTACAGGGCCTTTAAATGATTCAGGAACTTTATTATACCGTTTTAATACGGCTGTTCAAGAAGCTAGATCTTTCCGAGATTTGGTACAAAACAATCAATTTTTAATCGCACCTTCCATTACTTTTTTACCTAATACTACTACCGCTCTTAACGTGGAAATGATATACAGTAATGGAGTAGGAAATCTTGATCGTGGTCAACCGCTTTTTGGGGCTATCAATGGTCAATTTGATCTAAATAGTACTGATATTGCTACAAATGTAGCTGCCTCCAATGACTTTTATGCTTCAAAAGAATTTATGGTGATTAGCAATTTTAGTAAGCAGATTACTGATCATATAGGATTCAATGCTTCCTATATGAAACAAACTTGGGAAGAAGACCTTGCAGAGCACCGCGTGGCGGGTTCTGCTGCTGTAGACATAGATGGCAATGCCATTCCGGCACTTGCTGAACTACGTTATACAGAGAGGCAGCAGTTTTGGATAACGGATAACTATACCGCATATATCAATTTTGATTTTGAAAATGATACGTTTACCAATACCCTTTTGGTTGGATATGATGGTAGTAGATGGGAAAGAACTGTCGGCGGAGCTTCTAATGGTGCTCGTCGTTACCGAAGATTAAATGGTACAGCGACTTCATTCAATCCTGCTGAAGCAGATCAATTTGAAACTATAGAAATTGATGGTGTAACTGCTCCAAGGCCTAATGCTGATCATTTTGATCTTGCCAATCCTAATAATACGGCAAGAGAAACTTCTGGTTATATCACCTCAGAGTTTGCAATTCCGGCAAATCTTACCACTTCAAACGGTATTTATATTCAAAACCAATTTAAGATAGGTAAATTCTCTGCTCTTCTGAATCTTCGCTATGATTGGTACGAAGATATATTCGATTACAAATCAAATAATGAGCAATCATATAAAAACGAAGCTTTTATACCTAGAATTGGGTTGACTTATGAAGCTACAGAAGCAATTAGTATATATGCTTCCTACGTAGAAGGGTTTCAGCCCCAGTCTAACACTGTCACACTCTCACCCGCTACCGAAGATTTTTTCTGGGCAGATTCTCCTGCTAGTTTTGACCCTTTAGAAAGTAATAACATAGAATTTGGTAGTAAAGGAGAATTTTTAGGTGGAAAACTAACTGTGAATGCAGCAGTATATCAAATCACTCAAAAAAATCTATTACAGCAAGATCCAAATGATGAATCCGTATTAACAGAACGAGGAGAACAACGTAGCCGAGGTTTTGAATGGGATCTTACAGGATATGTAGTACCTAATCTTCAACTAAGTGCTTCGTATGCCTTTATCGATGCCGAAATTATAGAAGATGATGACCCGACATTAATTGGTGAACGCATTGGAGGAGCACCTGAGCATAGCGCTAATTTTTGGGGTCGATATGATTTTATGCAAGGTGTACTTAAAAATGTAGGTGTGGGTCTAGGTATGGTATATCGTGGAGATCGTTTATCCTGGTATGGAGATCGTATCGTATTGCCATCGTACACGGTATTTGATGCAGCTGTGTATTATCGCCCAACAGGTATGGATATGCAGATCGCATTAAAACTTAATAATTTATTTGATGAAACGTATTGGAATGGTGCATTGAATGCAACCAGAGTATTTCCGGGAGCTCCCAGAAATGTATTGCTAACTACAACGTATAAATTCTAAAAAGATGCAATGGGCAAATATTCGATTATTCGCAGTTCACTTTTGGCGTAATGCTACAGCACCCAAAAGTTTTTATCTATTATTTTTAATTTTTATACTGTTAACTGCGTATTCAGCTGTTAGCGGTATAAAAAATCATAGTACTCAAAATAATATTCGACACGAACACCAGGTTAAGGCAAGACAAAGTTGGGAAGCAAATCCCGATAAGCATCCACACAGAATGGCTCATTTTGGGACATTTGCATTTCGAATACACCCTACTTTGGGGATATTTGATTATGGATTAGAAAGTTTTACGGGAAACACGGTTTTTTTAGAAGCACATCGACAAAATAGTGTGAACTTTTCTGAAGCTACATTTTCTACAGGCATGCTACGATTTGGTGAATTGAGTTTAGCATTATTACTACAACTGGTATTGCCTTTAATGCTATTTTTTACAGGTTTTTCTAGCGTTGCAGGAGATAAACAGAATGGAACTTTAAAAATACTGTTATCCCAAGGCGCTACATGGAAAGAGCTATTATTTGGAAAATCTATTGGACTTTTTGCAATTTCTTTACTGTTTTTTACACCCATTCTTTTAGTGGTAATTATTGCACTTTTACTATTTGAAAACCCAGTGGTAAATGACTTTAGATGGTTACGCTTATTCATAATTGGTACAAGTTATTTGGTATTCCTTTTTATTATATCTTCTATTACAGTAGTCGTATCGGCGAGTAGTAATGCACCAAAAAATGCTTTATTACGATTATTAGGAATTTGGCTATTGTTAGTAATCCTATTACCAAAATCTGCACAAGCGATGGGAAACTACTGGTTTCCTACTCCTAGTAAATTGGCCTTTCAATCTGCTATCGAAAAAGATGTGGTCCAAAAAGGGGACAGTCATAATCCTAATGATCCACATTATAGCCATTTAAGAGATTCTGTATTAACAGTGCATAATGTAAGTAAGGTAAGTGACCTACCTTTTAACTATTCGGGTTTTGTAATGCGCGAAGGTGAGAAAATAACGGCTGCTTTGTACAGAAAACATCACGCTAAGTTGGTAGGTATTTATCAAAACCAAAACAATGTAACTCGATTTTCATCATTTGTCAACCCTTTTACTGCAATAAAATTAATATCAATGACGATGTCTGGTACGGATTTTTCATCTTACATCGATTTTCAAGATAAAACAGATGATTATCGATATCAATTAGCGCAAACCATGAATGAATTGCAAATGGAATATATCAGTCCGAAAAAAGAAAGTGGTTCTGAAGGGAAAACCCACGTAGTTGGGCATGAACATTGGTCAGCATTTCAGGATTTTAGACATGAACCAATGGCATTTGCTAATTCTATGAAAGAAGCTTTTCCTGCATTACTGTCTATCTTGTTTTGGGCAATAGGTATTATAGGGGTATTACTATTCATTTCAAAAAGAGCAAAAGCAATATGATGTTATATAAATTATTTTTACAACAATGTATTCGATCCAAAGAAGTATGGATAAGCCTGGTATTAATAACACTATTAGGTATAGTAGGAATCGTCATTGGCAATAAACATCTAGAAAGACAACAAGATGCAATTGCTGAAGTAAAAACGTATCAAGAGCAACATTTTGACCGACAGGTATCACTACATAATGATGATTTAGGGCTATTGTTATACTATGCAAATTTCGCCTATATCAATAATTTAAATCCATTAGCTGGACTATCAATTGGTCAGTCAGATGTAAATCCAACAGTAAAAAGAATTACAATTAAAACCTTTGAAGCCCAAAAGTATGATACCGATTTGGTAAACCCAATGAATCTGCAATCCGGTAATCTCGACCTTTCTTTTGTGATCATTTACCTCTTTCCTTTATTGGTAATTGTGTTGACTTTTAATGCAGTTTCCGAAGAAACAGAGACAGGTACCTGGAGACTGGTAGCTATTCAATCGAAATCCAAACTTGGATTTATCATCTCCAAACTTTTGGTACGATTGATACTATTATATGCAATATTGATCTTTCTTTTTTTTATTGCAAAACTAATCCTGAACGTATCTCTGGATATTCGCTTTTTTTGGATGTTCGGATTATCCATACTTTACGTACTTTTCTGGTTTACAGTTAGTTTTTTTATTATAAGTTTTAAAAAATCTTCTGGTTTTAATGCGCTACTACTTTTATCTGTTTGGTTGGTGTTAATTATTCTTTTACCGGCAGGAATCAATGCATATGTAACCTCAAAATATCCTGTGCCAGAGGCTTTAAGCACCGCAATAGCACAAAGGGATGGCTATCACGTTAAATGGGATACCGACAAGCGAGCTACTATTGAGAAGTTTTATCAACACTATCCACAATTTAAGAAGTATGGATATCCTACTGATGGGTTCAACTGGTTATGGTATTACGCTATGCAACAGATGGGAGACGACGATTCAAAAAAACAGCGGGATGCTTTTAATAAGAAGATTACATTACGTGAAAATAAGAGTAGCCAAATTGCATCTGTAATTCCCAATATGCATCTGCAATTAGCTTTTAATCAATTGGCAGGAACTAGTATGAGTCAACAATTGAAATATCTAAATGCTACCGATGCATTTCATGAAAAATTAAGGTTATTTTTTTATCCAAAAATATTTGAAGGTCAACTTGCTGATACCATAGATTGGAATCAATTCGTACCAGAATATTACAAGACAAAAACAACTTTAAAACCAATAAAAGCTATTATACCGCTTATTATAGCATCAATTGTTATGATAATAATTTCGATGCCAATGACGAAACGATTGTAATGTTAGCTTAAGGTAAAACACCTATATTCATCATAGTTTCATCCTTATCAATAGGGTGAGTACCGATCATATATAAGATCATTCCACTTTGTGTTGCTTTGATAACAAGCGTTATATGGATATAAATCTTCGAGGGTATCTCCAGCATGTATATCAATAAAAAATCAGATCAATCTTTGATGCATAGTATCAGATTTTCGAGGTATAAAGAAAACCAGTTGTTTCACAACTGGTTTTCTTTGTAGCGGGAACAGGACTCCCTTCGACTCATACCTCGCTCAGGATAAACTTCTCGTCCTGTCAAGTCTTCAAAACATTATAACAATAAAAAAAGCTCCACATTTCTGTGAAGCTTTTACTAGTAGCGGGAACAGGACTCGAACCTGTGACCTTCGGGTTATGAGCCCGACGAGCTGCCTACTGCTCTATCCCGCGATGTATATTTTTTGTAGTTGCCTACTTATTTTTTAAAGAACTAAACTCTTTCGAGTCGGTCGACGAATTGCCTATTTGGACTAATATCGCGCTATTGGACGGCAAATATACAACCATTTTTATGTTATGCAATACTATTTTTATTAAAAAAATCAAAAATAACGCAATGAGTTAATAATGAATATTTTACACCTATTGTTCTATACTGGTCGCTTCAAAGGACATCAATTCTTGCTCTTCAAATCTTGGGTGTAACTCAATAGGATTGCAACAAACTTCGCAATCTTCTACATATACTTGATAGACAACAGATGGATCTAAAAGCATGGATATTTCCTCCCAGCAGTATGGGCATTGAAAAAAGTGTTCAAACATGGTTTCTTAAAAATAACGACTAAAAGAACACTTCGACTAGCACATCATTAGCATGTCGAAGGGCTCAGTATTCAATAAAGTTACGTTTAAAATTCTACATTAAGCAACTGCCCTGTAAGCTGTAATAGTTGTAGTTCTGCAATCTTAGCATCATATTTTGCCGAATTCTTATTCGTCTCAGCCAAAATCAAATTAATCTGTGCCTGTCTAAATTCTATAGAGGTAATCTGCCCTAGTTTAAAGCGTTCTTGCGAGCGTTCAAAATTATTTTGATTAGTAATTACATTCTGTTGCTGAATCGCATAGACATTTAATCTATTCTTATAATTACCCAAAGCATTGGCAATATCTCTTTCTACTTCTTTTGTAACCTGTGTTTTAACAATCTCCTGATTGTCTAGCGCTATTTTTGCATTCTTTATTCTGGTAGCGGTTCCTCCACCATCAAAAAGATTCCAGCTAAGATTTATTCCTGCGGCTAAGGTATATGTATCTGCAACATTCCCAGGAAAAAAAGCAGATGGGGGGTTTCGGTTTTCATTCCAGCCATAAGAACCCGTAAGTCCAACACTTGGTAAATATCCTGATTTGCTCACTTTAATATCATACTCGCTAATGCGTATATTGCTTTCATTTTGTAATAATGTTACATTATTCTCTGCAGATTTTTCTACATACTCATCTAAGGTAAGTTTTGGAATAAATTTAACAATGGTATCTACTTCAAATGTATTCTCCAGATCGTTATCTAAAATAACATTTAGATCTCTTTTTGTGTTTATTAATTGCTGTCTTGTATTCAGTAAATTAATACTATCATTAGCAACATCAACCTGGGCATTAAGCACATTCAATTTTGTGTTTTGGCCATACTCAAATTGATAGTTGGATCTAGAAACACGCTCTCTAGAAATTCGTAAGGTCTCTTCTAATATTTCAATGTTTTCTGATAGTCTGGCTACTTCAAAATAAACTGTGGATAGTTGTAGAATTGTATTCTCTATAGTCTCTCTAGCTTGTAATTCTGTAAGGTTATATTGTTCTTTTAGCCGTTTATAATTGTAAAATCGACCTAAACCATCAAATAAGGTATAATTGAGATTGAGTGCAGCATTATACCGTTGTGTTTCGGCGTCATCTATCTCGATATCGGCACGTGGTTGACCCGTATTTGGATCAATAGCGCCTTGAAAACCTGTTGTACTAGATGCTGATTGATAGTTTGCACCACCATCAACAACAAGTGACGGTAAATAACCTGAATTAAGAATCCCCTTATTATTTTTAGCAACCTCAATATTATTAGTGGCGATAAGTATTCCAAAATTGTTTTCCAATGTTAATCGTATTGCCTCTTCTTTTGTTAATTTCTGGCCAATAGCATTTCCCGAAATCAAAAGCAAAAATAATATCAATGTTGTACTACATCTATACCTGCAGTTTTTCTGCTTGCTCTTCATATACTGAATTTTGTTCTTTAATCGCCCGTTCTACTTCTTCTTTAGTGATTTTGTTTCCGGTAATCAACCATTTGGTTCCAACCTTAAAATTATTACTAAATGATAGAAATAACGGTAACATTAATAAAGTAAGTACAGTTGCAAAACCAATCCCATAGGCTATAGAAATGGCCATAGGCTTTAAAAACTGTGCTTGTCTGCTTTTTTCTAATAATAAAGGTGCTAATCCTGCAATGGTTGTTAACGACGTAAGAAATATAGCTCTAAAACGTGATCGACCTGCTTCGTATAATGCATCATTAAATTTAAGTCCTTGTCTAAGGTAGCTATTAAACTTCTCGATCAATACCAATCCATCATTAACCATAATCCCTATAAGCGCTATAATTCCTAATGCAGATAATATATTGATCGAAAAACCGTGAATAAAATGTCCCCATGCCACTGCAGTTAAACTAAATGGTATTAACAATAAAAGCAATAGGGGCTGACTGTAACTTCTGAACGTAAATGCTATGGTGATGTAGATCAAGAAAAATACAATAGGAAATACAATCCCTGCAGATTTTGATATTTTTGAAGCCTCTCTATTTTGACCTTCAAAAGAAGCTGTAATTGTCGGGTATTTTGCTTGTAAATCTGGCATTACAATCGTTCTTATTTCATCTAAAATATCGGTAGCACTTTGACTGGGATCTTTTAAATCTGAAGATATCTGAATTTCTCTTTGTCCTTCTAGATGATTAATCGCAACATCACCCCGCTCTATGGTATAGTTTGCTATCTCTTTCAACGGAATTTTATCCCCAGTAATGGTGGCAATTCGCATCTCATCTAAGTCGTTAATTGAAGACCTGTTCTCTCGGTCATAACGTACCCAAACCCTAATCTCATCCTGTCCCCTTTGAAAACGCTGTGCTTGTACTCCAAAAAACCCTGCTCGTACTTGATTCATTACGCTACGTAGATCCAAACCAAGTAAATAAGCGTTTTCTTTAAGTTCTAGCCTAATTTCTTTAATCCCAGCTGGATCATTATCGGCTACATCTTTTAATCTGGGGTCATCCTCTAAGATCTTTTTTAATTCAGCTTTTGCGGCTTTCAATTCTTGGATATTATTACTAAGTAATGAAACAGACACAGGACTTCCTCCAAAATTACCTCCTGATCCAAAAATTAATCGCTCTGTACCAAAAACAGGGCCCACTTTTTCTCGTAAACGATTTGCTACCAAGGCCGAATTTATAGCATCAGGACGCTCTTCTCCTGGCAGCAAATTAATGTTTAAAGCAGCACTTGACGATGTATTGATATTCTTTATTATATTTTCAAAAAGCTCTTCGCCTTCATATTCTTCACCTTTAAGATACTCTTCTGTAAGCTCTTTATTGACTTCCCAGGCTTTTGCCTCGATCATAGAAATAATAGAATCAGTAACTTTTTCATTAGTCCCGTTAGGCATTCCTAAATCAACTTGTACTCTATCACTTGCAATCCTAGGAAAAAGTGTAACTCCTATGATTCCTCCTCCAATCGAGCCAATAGTAAGTATAAGTGCCGTAGCAAAAAAGGCAAAGGTGAGCATCTTATATCGTATTGTAAACAATAATGCCGGGCTGTACAATTTATCGCGAAGCCATTTCATAATCTTATCGCCAAACTCATTAATATATCGCATTTTTGAAAAAAAGTTAGCAATACTACCCTTTGGGGTATCATTCTTTTTTGCTCTTAATGCTTTAGAATGTGCCAAATGCGCAGGAAGAATAATTAATGCTTCTACTAAAGAAACTACTAGAGTAAGAATCACAATGGTCGAAACTTCGCTAAAAAACTCTCCAATTCTTCCGTCTAAAAATAAAAATGTTGAGAATGCAAGTATTGTAGTTACAATTGCCGAAACTATAGGTGGAATTACCTCCATAGTACCATCAATCGCTGCTTGAACCGGGCTCTTACCTTTTTCGTAATGTTGATAGATATTCTCTGCAATCACGATCCCATCATCGACCAAAATACCGATTACGATGATCATCCCAAATAACGACAATACATTAATCGTTACATCAAATTGGCCAGCAAAAATAAACATCCCCAAAAAAGCTACCGGTAATCCAAAAGCCACCCAAAAAGCTAATCTTGTATTAAGAAATAGAGATAAAAAGGTGAGTACCAGGATCATCCCAATAATAGCATTTTCGGTAAGTAAAGCTGTTCTTTGATTTAAAGTAATAGATAAATCACGAACTACATTAAGCTGAACGTTGTTATATTTTTGATTAAATTCTTCGATATACTGCTTAACACTATCTGCCGATGTAATGAGGTCTTCATTATTGGTACTGGTCACTGTAATATTTACAGAGAGGTCGTCATTAAAATAAGAGGCGTTTGGGGTTTCAGAAAATCGATCTCTTACTTTAGCTACATCTTTTAACCGTACTACCTTACCCGATGGATCAGCTCTTACAATCAAGTTTGATAGCTCATCCCCATAATAGGATCGATTATTAGCTCTTATTAAGTATTCTTCTGCATTGGTTTTTATATTTCCGCCGGTAACCAGAATATTAGCATTACCTACCGCCTGAGCGACTTCATTAAAACTAAGATTATAAGCAAGTAAATTATTCTCATCTACAGCTATTTCTATTTCTTCTTGGGGATATCCCGAAATACTGATTTGAGAAATTCCATCAATTGTGCGAAGATCATTCTCGATCTGTCTTCCAATTTGTTTTAAGGTGGCTAAGGGGATATCCTTTCCGCTTACAGCAAAACTAATCGTTTGTCTTACTTCTTCGCGTTTGGCCACAATTAAAGGTTCCATACCAATAGGAAATGAAGGCACACGGTCTACAGCGTTTTTCACTTCTAAAAGCATGAAATCTATATCCTCATCTTTTGTAATTTCTACGGTTATAGTTCCACTGTTTTCTTGTGAGGTTGATGTTACTCGATCTACCCCTTCGAGGCCTTTAAGATTATCCTCGATTTTAAGTACTACTCCTTCTTCAATTTCTTGAGGAGAAGCCCCAGGATATGTGACATTTATATTTATTATTTTGGAATCTACCAGAGGGAAAAATGACGATTTTAATGATAATGCTCCTACGATTCCGAAAACAAAAAACGCAAGTACGATTACATTAACCGCTACATGATACTTGATAAAATATGCAATTACCTTTCTCATTATTGTGCAGCATTTCGATTAGATTGATCTGTAGTTCCTGTTTTTTTTGAACCGTAAACAGAAATTAACATTCCCGCATAAGCACCAGGAACACTTTTAGATAAGATTACAGTCTTGTTGGGCACCCCTTTTAGCACCACTTTTTTATCTGAAAAGTATACTGGATTTACATCTACGATATCCAAAATACTATCTCTTACGACAAAGATTTTATTGCCTTCCTGAAGTAAGCTACGATCAATTTCGATTGCGTCTTCTTCTTTCTTAGCATCTAAATTTGCTTCAAGATACATTCCTTCTTTAAGTGATGGTTCTGTTACTTCTATAAAAGCCGTTATCGTCTGCGTAGCCTGATTTACGCTACCATTAATTCTGGTAACCGTTCCTGTATATGTTTTGGTTCTATTGAGATTAGAAAGTGCTACAGGTTTTCCTTCGCGCAGTAGATCGCCATACTCTTTTCCTATTGCGACTTCCATCTCATAGACACTGGTGTCTATATATTCTCCTAATTTTTGCCCTTGACGAATTAAAGTACCTTCATTTACCAAAGCCTCTGTAAGTACACCTTCAAAAGGAGCTGAAATAGTATATTTTGCTAAACGCTGCTCCTGATTCTTTACATTATAATAAGTGGTATAAATATTTCTTCCGGTAATAAAATATTTTTCTTTTTCTGAAGTAGTTTCGGGTAACTTAGGAGTAACCTTATTCATATCAAAATTATTCAGATAGTTTTGCCATTTATCATAAATTTCTGGATAGTCTAATCGCAAATCTGGCATAATTGAAGTAACAAGGTTGTACAAATTACTTTTAGCTGACTGTACACTTGCATAATACTCTGAAGCATCAATACGTATTAATGCTTGCCCTCTTTGATATTTCTGTCCTGTTTTAAATAGCTTAGAACCACCTTTAAAAATTCCCTGAACTTCGGCATATAATTCTAATCTTCGCTTTGCTGTTAGGTTTCCATTTGCAGCAATCTGAATTGGAATGGTAGTATTCTGTATTGTATCTACAAAAACGGTCTTAATTACTTTAGTTGGTCTGGGTTTGGGCCTGGTTTTACTATCTATTATTTTTTTAGCAAAAAATATAGCTCCTGCAATTAGTAATAATCCCAGAATAGAAAGTATTATGTTTCTCATACAAGCAATTTTGTTTAAGCTTTTGTCAAAAAATACCTACGCAAAACTATCAACAACAATACTAGTTTGCCGTTAAAGAACTCATAAAAGTTAATAGGTGATTTTTATCAATCTACCAAAACAAAAAAAACATCTACCAGGTAGATGTTTTTTGCTATTAAAATAATGAAAGAAATATTTTTATTCTTCTGCAATCTCTCCAATTTTGGATTTTATTTTTTTCAAGGTACCAATTAGGTTTTCAATCTCTTTCTCTGTTAGACTTTCCTGAACTGCAGGAATCAGATCGTACATAATTGGTCTTACTTTATCGATAACCTCTTTACCGTGATCTGTAAGAAAAATACGATTAACTCTTCTATCATTTTCATCACTCTTTCGCTCTACCAGATTTTTACTTTCCATGGTATTGACTAGTCGAGTCATCGAAGTTTTATCTCTATGGGTAATGAAAGCCAAATCGTTTTGAGGTTGCCCGTCATTTACATGTAACCGTTTTAGGACACTCCATTGTTCTTTAGAAAGATCTAACCCATTTTCTCCAAATGCTTTTTGAACTAAAAATCCAAAATCATAGTGAATTTTACCTACCCAAGATAATGCATGGGCATTTAAATCGATGGCTTTTGTATTATTCATAAATACTTATTCTTTAATTTTTTCCGATACAAAAATATCTATAAAAATCTAGTTGTACCTGCTACTAACGATAAAAATATCACAAAAGTATGTTCTTGTTTTTGACTTAACGTTAAGGTAACACATCCATCTTTTGGGAATTCTTAAAAAAGATATCTTCTTATGAAAATATCATAATTTACAAGAAGATATTTTGACTGAATCATCAAAAAAAAGCGATTATCTTAAGCATTTGTTATTGAATCAATTTCTTCCTGAATCTTCTCCCAATTCTCCATCAAGGTCTCTAATTCATCCTTTTTTGCCTGGTATTTATCAAAAAAATCAGGTTGTGCTATTGTTTTATCGTAGTCAATAACCAATTCTGTATCTATTTCTTTAATTTCTCTTTCGAGTTTATTGATTTTAGATTCTGCATTACTTAACCTATTGTTTAGAGACTTAAGCTTCTTTTGATCTTCATAAGATTGCTTTGCTGTCTCTTTAGTTTCTGAAACTGATGACTTATCTTGCTTATCCTTCTTTTCGATTTCCCGAAGATCACTAACTCTTCTTTCTTCTAAATAGAAATTAATATCCCCAAGATATTCTTTAATTTTTTTATTCTTAAACTCATATACTGTATTGGTCAAGCCTTGTAAAAAATCTCTATCGTGAGATACTAAAATTAGGGTTCCTTCAAAACTCTCTAAGGCTCTTTTAAGTACATTCTTTGATTTAATATCCAAATGGTTAGTTGGCTCATCCATTACCAATACATTAAACGGCTGTAAGAGCAGTTTGCAGAGTGCTAATCGGTTTCGTTCTCCTCCAGAAAGTACTTTTACTTTTTTATCGACTTCTTCCCCTCTAAACAAGAACGATCCTAACATATCGCGAACTCTACTTCGAGTCTTCTCATTAGCCGCATTGATCATCGTATCATGAACAGTTAACTCTCCATCAAGATATTCTGATTGATTTTGTGCAAAATAGCCTATCTGCACATTATGACCTAGATTAAGTTCTCCGGTATATGGCACTTCATTATTGATCATTTTTGCTAAAGTAGATTTACCTTGTCCATTCTGACCAACAAATGCTATTTTTGATCCACGCTCAACCAGTAAATTAATTCCGCTTAAAATTTCTTTATCCCCATAGTTTTTGCCTGTGTTTTTTGCTTCGACAACAACCTTTCCGGGTTGTACACTGATTGGGAAATTAATATTCATTACGGCATTATCATCCTCGTCTACTTCTATTCTCTCGACCTTATCTAGCTTCTTGATTAATGATTGCGCCATAGAAGCTTTAGATGCTTTAGCTCTAAATTTTTCAATTAACTTCTCGGTTTGCTCGATTTGTTTAGATTGGTTTTTTTGCGTAGCAAGCTGCTGCTCACGTAACTCCTTACGCAGCACTAGATATTTAGAATATGGCTTATTATAATCATAGATGCGTCCTAGAGAAATTTCTATAGTTCTATTGGTAACATTATCTAAAAACATCTTATCATGAGAAACAATAACCACAACACCTGCATAATTTTTCAGGAAATTTTCTAACCAAATAATAGATTCTATATCAAGGTGGTTTGTTGGCTCATCAAGCAATAGAACATCATTATTCTGTAGCAATAGTTTAGCCAGTTCAATTCGCATACGCCAACCCCCAGAAAATGTATCGGTAAGATTATTAAACACTTCTCTTTCAAATCCAAGTCCTTGTAAGACTCTTTCTGCTTCACCTTGATAGTTATACCCCCCAAGAATCTCATAATGATGCGTAAGATCACTTAAATCCGTAATGAGTTGATTGTACCCATCGCTTTCATAATCTGTGCGCTCTGCTAATTGAGCATTGATTGTATCTATTTTGCGTTCGGTATCTTTAATTTCTATAAAAGCTTCATATGCTTCCTCAAGTACTGTACGTCCTTGTATAAAATCGATATCTTGTTTTAGAAACCCAATCTTTACTTCTTTATCCATTGCAATTTGCCCAGAATCCGGCTCTTGCTCTTTTGATAAAATTTTAAGCATTGTAGACTTTCCTGCTCCATTCTTTCCTACTAGTCCTACTCGATCTCCTGGGGTCAACATGAAGGTTATTTCTTCGAAAAGATACTCTCCTCCAAAAGAAATCGACAAGTTATGTATGTTTAACATCTGCTTTAGAATATTTTGTGCAAAGATGATTAATTTTGTGTTAGCAAAAAAGCCACTTATGAACTTCTTAAAAGGAACTAAAATTTATAGCATTTGTACAGGAAGTTGTCCTGTATGTCAACAAGAAAGCATGTATGAAGAATCTAATCCTTATAAATTAAATCTAACCTTAAAAATGCAGGAACGCTGTAGCCATTGCAGTACCAAGTATAAAATTGAACCTTCTTTTTTTTATGGCGCTATGTATGTTAGCTATCCAGTAGGCATTGCGTTTGCCGTGGCTGCTTTTGTGATTAGCTATCTTGTGCTTCAATTAAACTTAGTCGTAACTTTTTTGGTAATTGCCGGAACAATGATTGGTTTTTTGCCTGTTATTTTAAGGTTGTCAAGAAATATCTGGATCAATTTCTTTATGCATTACGACAAAGAGAAAAGTTTATCTTAATGTTTCAAACCGTTTGATATCAATTTCTGCATCCAAAGGGTGACCATTTAGGATATGATCATACAAATTCTCACCAACTGAAGGGCCAATTAATATTCCACGACTACCCAACCCGTTAAGGACATGAAGATTTTGGTAATTAGGATGTGTCCCCACCAATGGTCTTCGATCTTTGACAGTAGGTCTTATTCCAGCTACCTGATCTACAATTGTATATTTTACATTCAAAAAAGATTCTAGCTTCTTTTGTAATTCTTCTTGAGCACGCTTTGTGGTTAAAGGGGATTTATCAAAATTACTATAGGTAGCCCCTACTTTATATAGGTTTTCTCCTAATGGAATAATAAATACGGATGACTTTACAGCTTCTTGCAGCTTTAAATCATTAGATTTTATAATGATATACTCACCTTTGTTACCCACCAGTGGCAAATAATTGAAAAATGGATTGTCTTTAAGTCCGAACCCTTCGGCAAAGACAACATTTTTAGCCTTTAACCCCTTGTATTCAATATAATTATTCTTTATAATTACTTTATCATGCTCAAAAGACTCATTGACCACACTATTCTTTTTGTCCATATACTGTAAATAGGACCATAACATTTCTTTAATCGCTATCCTACCCGTCTTTTTTACTGCTCCATAATAGTAAGGGATTTCTAAAGCAGGGTTTACATTTTCTATGAGTTTTGAAGAAAGAAACTGATCCAAAATAGGCTTATCACAAGCTTCAAACCACGTATTCTGTTCTTCTATAGAATTAAACCTTCTATATATTGGAAGCTCAAAGACAAGCTGCTGCTGAAGTTTTGCTTCTACGCCTTTATAAAAAGGAATTGCCTTATTTAGTTGTTCTAACGATTGCCATGCAGCCGTAAAACGTTTTAATATTACTGGGTTATAAAGCCCTCCGGCCACCCTTGATGATTTATGAGAATAATTCTCAAATACTACATATGAGTTGTTATTATTGTCTAGATGTTCAACAAATGACAATCCAGATAATCCAAATCCAACAACAATACAATCTAACATAGCTCAAAAATAGCAAAACGCCCGACGAATTGCCGGGCGTTTGTATATAATTATTTAGTAACAGAGTTTAGTAACTCCACATATCCATTTCGAAATTTCGAATACTTTCTTTAATTCTTTCACTTTCAAGAAGTTGCATCAAAGCATTATCTACGATATAATCATTAATTGATCTATCACCTTGCTCATTATCTTCTTTGTAAATTACGGAATTAAATCGTCTCGCATTTAAAATATGATCCAAAGTAAAAGGCATTGAAGTATTTCTTCTATTGAAAGCCGATGAATTATGAAGAATCTCTCTTACATCGGGATACCATACCCAAAATAAAGCCACCATATCTGGTTCATCATCATCAATAAAGTTAACATCCGGAGCTACAGGTGCTAATCCAAGCATTCTGTATCTTAATTCTCCTTGACGTTTATCAAAATACCAATATCCTCTTATTTTGTATTCTGCAATATCTGCTGAATTAATATCTCTTCTATTTACATATTGAGGATCTACTTCTTCTCCGGCATTATACTGCTCATATCCAAGATCTGTAGTATCAATTTTAGACATTGTAGACTGAAGATCTTCGAAAGTTCGGGTCTCTGTAAAATATGAATCTGAATAAATATTTTTGATTTTTCCGCTTTTGATATTTGTAACTAGTACATCATACAAAGACCTACGATTTACACCAATATTATTGGTATCTATAGGATAATACAGAGGAAAATTAATACGCTCATCAAGATCGATAGTTTCCCAAGTAGTTTTAGCCCAAAGTACATCACGCTTATCAACATAACCATACTCTAAAGGATGGTCATTATCATAAAGGATCTGATCTTCTGTTTTCTTTCCGATATCATCTGGTGTATTAGCATTTAATACATTGACTTGACCGTATGATATAACAGAAACGAATAGACCTAGAACGGTTAATATAAAATTTCTCAAATTCATAACTAATTAGTTTATTTTTAATTCGTTAACTCAACGATAACCGGAGATATTTTCTTTAATTTATATCCAGCATTAGTTGTTAACTGTGCTTTTATATCAATAATCTGTACTGAAGAACCACGTTTAGCCTTACGTAAAGCAGATTTCGCTTTAGAATCTAATCTACCACCACGAACTCTTACTGTTGGTTGTCCTTCAACTTTAAATTTAAATCCTGTTACTTTTAGCTTGATATCAAAATCAAAGTCTGGTAAAATTGCTCCAATAGAAGAAATCTCTAACGCATTTCTGGCCATTTTGATTGATCCATCTTCACCACGTACAGTTCCTACTGGTCTTGGTATATCTTTAATTCTAAATTTCTTTCTATCACTAACCGTAGTACCATTTGCAAGTTTACCACTTACCTTAATACTAACTTCACGAGCTTTTACAGTAGTAACATTCATCATGTACTTACCTGCACCACCTACTTTTCTTAAACCAGGTGCATTAGCATTAACGTTTGGTACACCAGGAATAGAAATTGTCATCGGGTTGTTTACACCACGATATACCACATTCATTTTATCTGCAGATATTACAGCAGAATTTGGTCTAGGGATTACGGTATAAGAACTTTTTATTGGAATTTTTACGATTGAATCTCCTTCTTTAAATTCAAGCTCACCAGCAACATCTCTTTCACCTACATTACCTGCAGGGAAATCAAGCATAATTTGTCCATTTTGAACTTCTGTCTGCTCTTTACCATTAACCATAACTTTGGTTGGCTTAAGTGTGGCATCAAATCGTCCAAGAACGATTCTACCTTTAAACTTCTCTCCACTAAAGAAAGCCGTTTTATCTGCCACTACAATTGCTTCATAGTTACTAAATGAAAGTTCAGATGCTTGTTGTCCTGCTAATAAAGCAGAAAGCACTTTACTTTCTGTAGTTTTAACATCAGCTTGCATTTGGGTAAGCTTAGTTAACGTTGCAACTAATGGGAAACCTTCAAAGTTGTAGTTTAGCCATTTCTTATTTACTCCTGATCTATCTTTTACATCATCAGTAGAGAATGTATTTATCACATCATTAGCAACCGATGCGTCAACTTCTTTTACTTCTTTAATTGCTGCGGATACACCATCTCTATACTTTGAAACATTATCAAGAAATTCCTGAGCTCCTGGGGTAACTTTACCTCCAGCAAAAAACTTCTGATCCAAAGTAGTGGACTTATCCATCGCTTCATAATCTGTAGGATCACTTAAATCTGCTATAATTTCAGACTTAACCTTATCAAGATAAGCATTAAACTCATTAGACAAAACACTGATTTGATCTGCCTTTTCTTTTAGTGGTGTATACTTTTCTGGCTGTTCTGCAACTTTTTCTGCAAGACCAGTCATAAATGAATTATTACGTTCTGTAGAGATTATATTTGACTCTGCCAGCTTTTCGTTCATTAAACCGAATGCTGATAATACCTCTTTTGACATATTTAATGCCATCATCGCGATGAAAACCAAGTACATCAGGTTAATCATCTTCTGCCTTGGGGATAATTTTCCTCCTGCCATATTCTTATTAGATTTTGGTAGTTATTTATAAAATATTTAATTAAACAGTTAACTAGCTTCTATTCATTGCTGTTAACATACCACCATATACTCCATTAAGAGAAGAAAGGTTACTTGTAAGGCTTTCCATTTGCTGCTTAAGCTGTTGAGCATTATTTGCTATAGCTTGATTAGCTTCTACTTGTGATGCAGAAGATTCTAGCTGTACCTTATAAAGGCTATTCAAAGATTCTAATTGAGCAGCGGCTTTTGACATCTCTTCACTATATTTTTTCTGTCCTTGAATAGAATCAATAGTTGGAGAAATACCTTTTGCAGCTCCTTCAAAATTACGAATACTCTCTCCAAGACTACTCATAAGTGATGAATCTACTCTAGCTTCTTTTAACATTTCATCTAATTTCTTAGACAATAATCCTTCAGGAGTAGCTTCTCTATCTTTTTTGTCTTTTTTATTTCCTCCAGCTAATTCTGGGTAAACTAAAGACCAATCTACTTCGTCATCTACAGGTTCGAATGCAGAAACTGTAAATACGAAAGCTTCTGTAATTAGACCAATAATAAGCATTTGATTACCAAAAGGCCAGTGCATAATCTTAAAAAGTGCACCTAAAATTACAACGGCCGCTCCCAGACCGTATACCATGTTCATTAATTTTTTGCTTGCTTTTGAATTTGCCATAATAAATTTGTTTTGTTTTTTAAATCTAAATTTTAAAAAAAAGGGTTAGTAATTAAGTTGATAGAATTTTGGGACTTATTTTTGATTCTGAGTATTATCTTCTCCAGTTACATCAGTACCCATGTAATCTTGTACTGTTCTGAATCCAATATAACTCCTAGCAGAATCTGCATATTCGTAATCTCTGGTACTTACTTGTAGGAAATAAGCAACATCTTTCCAGGATCCACCACGCACAACTTTACGTTTGTTTTCATCATCATTAACATTTGGGTTCATTGATGAAACGTATTCATATGCTGAGGGGTCATATGATGACTGTACCCACTCTGAAACATTACCTGCCATATTATATAAGTTATAATCATTTGGCTCAAATGTTTTAGCTTCTACAGTATATAAAAAGTTATCTGCCGCATAGTTTCCTCTAAGAGGTTTGAAGTTTGCCAGGAAACAACCTCGGTCGTTTAGAGCATAAGGACCACCCCATGGGTACGTCGCTGATTCCAGACCTCCTCTAGCAGCATACTCCCATTCTGCTTCTGTAGGTAATCTAAAATAGTTCACGAATTCTTTACCTTTTTTCTTCTGGAACGTATTTTTTTCAATAGTTCTCCATCTGCAGAAAGCTTTAGCTTGTTCCCAAGAAACTCCTACTACAGGGTAATCGTCGTATGCACTATGCCAAAAATAGTCATTGTGCATAGGCTCATTATATGAATAATTAAAATCTTTAATCCAAACCGTAGTATCAGGATAAACTTTAATCACTTCTTCTTTTACGAAGTCTTTTCTTCCACCTTTCCTGGCTCTAGCTGCAGCTTGAATATCCATCCAAGTAAATCTAAATTCGAACTTACTAACATCTAAAGTACGTCTTCCGTTATAAGATTCTTCCAATGGAATATACATTGTGTCCATAACTTCTGCATAAAACTCATCTGGATAATCCTCAATATCCCATTCGATATCAAGATCCTTGTTAAGAGCTCTACCTTCGTAACCGGTTTCTCCTGTACCACTATAATTGTCGTACATATATTTCTCGTAGACTGACATGTTTTCGGTATCTGCATCTAAGAATGCATATTCACCGATACCATCATCACCAGGTGCTTTACCTAATTCATCAGCCATTATTGCAAGTCTCATTCGGATTACAGAATCACGAACCCAGTTAACAAATTGCCTATACTCACTATTGGTGATTTCTGTCTCATCCATATAGAATGAACGAACAGTAACCATCTTTGTGGGTGCATTTGCTAACGCGGCTTTATCATCATCCGACTTACCCATAATGAACGATCCTCCGGGGATGAGGGCCATTCCATATGGCTTTTGTGGGTGCCATTTTTTTCCTTGTGCTCCGGTCAATTCTCCGCGGCTTCCGCCTCCACAACTGTAGAGCATTGCTAAAATAGCAAAGAGTGATACAAATTTCTTCATAACGTGTTTTAGGTTAAGATCTTCTTAGATTTAAGGACGTAAACCTATTTATTTATTTCCAGAAAAACAATTTTTTTCCAAAAAAAACCTTAAATCTACCTAATAAAAATGTTAAACTTCGTTTTTTCGTTTTGCCTTATACCATCTTTCAGGTATTTCTTGATTACAAGCACGCTCATAATCGTTGTATGTGCAAGGTAATAACGTATGTCTTTGCAATTTATTATTGCCAGATGAAATAAATGGTATTTCTATCCACCATCTTCCCGTTTTGGCGCTCTTGTAAAATGACAATATTTCATCTTCTACAGGAACATTATAATGTAATGTACTTTTTAAATTTTTTATATTAAGCTCATTAGATCTATAATTTACTCCTTCGATGAAATACCAGACTATTTGAGCAATTAACATCGACAAGGCTTCTTCGTTTTTGAAATTTTTAAATTCATAAATCCCAAAACTCTTTACCTTATCACTTATTCCTGCATAACGTGATATAGCACATATTTCTCTTCCATCAAAACCATTGGGCGACGACACCAATCCATTCATACTGGTATAATTCATTACTCCCAGATCTATGGATACAATATCTGCATCTCGCATAATCGGCTCTACGATCGTGACATCTGAAATCACTTCCCCTAGACGATAGGCATCAAAATATAATTTCTCCATAAGATCTATTTCTTCTTGCGGGTTGAAATAGGTCTGATATCCTATATTACTATAATTAAACAAATTATAAGGTTGTTCTACTATAATCTTACCTACAAACGAAGTATTGGTTATAGGCTCTGAAGAATTACCTAAATCAAATCTATGATCAACGTTAGCCAAATTCACCATTTGCTCTAATATATCGAAAGATCTATATTGTGCATATACCAAATCCTGGCTACCTCCTATGATTATCGGAATAATATCTCTTTGTAACAAAGAAGATAAAACTTCTTGAACTAAATAATAGGTATCACTAACTTCGTTACCGGGAGTAACATCTCCCAAATCAATTATAATATCCCCCCAATTTCCCGGGTAGAGCTCATAGAGAGATTTTCGTACCGTATCAAAATTTAATTTCTCCCCTAGAAAATTGACATCATTTCTATTTTCCTGAATACCTAGAATCGCAATATTAACTTTTTCTAAGTCAGGAACCCCATTCTCTACTGTATGGATTTTGATTTGTTTTCCCAGTGAGTGATCAGAAAGCAACTTGGTATGCGCTGCTACTAAATCGCTTACCGGTGCAAGAAATTCGAAAGACATGTATTATTTCTTTTTAGTAGTAGTTTTCTTTTTGGTCGTCTTCTTCTTCTTGGGAGCATTCTTTTCGATAAGATCTTTCACCTTATCAAGTGTTAGTTTAGTAGCATCAACTGTCTTAGGCAATTCTATTTTAACCTTGCCCTTTATGATGTTACTTCTACCCCATCTAGCTTTTTCTACGCGAATACCTTCTTCTTCCCAATTATGAATAACCTTATCGATCTCTTTTTGCTTCTTATCTTCTATTAAGGTAACAATATCATCATCTGATAAATTATCAAAGTCATATTTCTTATTTACATTAATAAACATACTATTCCATTTAATAAAAGGCCCAAATCGCCCTTTACCTTTTTGAACCGGAAGGTTTTCATACATATATATAGGAGCATCTGCTTTTTCTTTTGCATCTATTAGCTCGATAGCTCTATCTAAAGTAGTGTTTAGGGGGTCTTCTCCTTTTTCTAAAGAAACAAACTTATCACCGAACTTTACATATGGTCCAAAACGACCATTATTAACCACAATGGTTTCTCCTTTATAATCACCTAATTCTTTTGGTAATTGAAACAAATCCATTGCTTGTTCAAAAGTAATCGAACTTAATGTTTGACCTGGCGGTAAACTAGCAAACTTTGGCTTATCCTCATCTTCTGCCGTACCAATCTGCACCATTGGTCCAAATTTACCCAAACGAACACTTACTGGTTTTCCGGATACTGGATCTTCTCCAAGAATACGTTCCCCCACTTCTCGTTCTGCGTTCTGTGACACATCCTCTACTCTAGGATGAAACTCATCATAGAACTCTTTCATTACATGTGTCCAATCTTCTTGGCCTTCGGCGATCTCATCAAAGTCTTGCTCTACCTTAGCCGTGAAATTATAATCTAAAATTGAAGAAAAATGAGTTACAAGAAAATCATTAACTACCATTCCTACATCAGTAGGAATCAATTTTCCTTTATCACTTCCAACCTTTTCTGATAATATTTTTTCATTTAGTGCATCTCCAGAAAGGATCATTTGCACATATTTGCGCATCTCTCCTTCTTTAGCTCCTTTCTCTACATAATTTCTATTCTGGATTGTCGAAATAGTAGGTGCATAAGTGGATGGTCGACCTATCCCTAGTTCCTCTAGTTTTTTAACCAACGCAGCTTCTGTATATCTACTTGGTGGTCTTGTAAATCGTTCTGTTGCCGAAATATATTTATTGAATAAGATTTCATGAACTTTCATTGATGGAAGAATTCCTTCTTGCTCTTCATCCTCATCATCATTGCCTTCTAAATACACTTTTAAAAATCCTTCAAATTTTATTACCTCTCCGTTAGCAGTAAACTGTTCTTTATGTGTATTAGCATCAATTTTAACATTAGTCCTCTCTAATCTGGCATCACTCATTTGAGAAGCAATAGCTCGTTTCCAAATTAATTCATATAACCGCTGCTGATCATAGTCGACATTTACGGTATGTCTTGAAAAATCTGTTGGCCGTATTGCTTCGTGAGCTTCTTGCGCTCCTTTTGACTTACCTTTATATTGTCTAGGATTACTATATTCATTACCATAAGCCGAATCAATTTCTGCCTTCGCTCCATTTTGAGCCTCGGTTGATAAATTCACACTATCCGTTCTCATATACGTAATCAATCCTGCCTCATACAATCGTTGCGCCATGGTCATTGTCTTGCTTACAGAAAAATATAATTTCCTAGAAGCTTCTTGTTGCAATGTTGATGTCGTAAATGGTGGAGCTGGTGATTTTTTTGCAGGCTTTGTAGAAAGATCTGCAACCTTAAATGATGCCCCTACATTGTTTTTTAAAAATGCTTCAGCTTCTTCTTTTGTTTTGAAATTTTTTGGAAGCTTCGCTTTAAATGACTTCCCTGCTTCATTTGAAAACTCTGCATCAATTCTATAAGAGCCTTCTGGTTTAAAACCTAATATATCTCGCTCACGCTCTACAATTAACCGTACCGAAACAGATTGAACCCTTCCTGCAGATAACCCTCCTTTTACTTTTCGCCAAAGTACAGGAGACAATTCATATCCCACCAAACGATCTAAAACACGTCTTGCCTGTTGGGCATTCACGAGGTTATAATCTATAGCACGAGGATTCTCTATAGCTTTAAGAATTGCATTTTTAGTAATTTCATGAAAAACTATCCTACGTGTTCTTTTCTCGTCTAATTCAAGAGTTTCTGCAAGGTGCCAAGCAATAGCCTCTCCTTCTCGATCCTCATCACTAGCAAGCCATACCATCTCTGCCTTCTTAGAAAGATCTTTCAGTTTCTTTACTACATCCTTTTTGTCTTTAGAGACAATATATTTAGGTTTAAAATCTCCATCAACATCAACCCCTAGTTCTTTGGAGGGTAAATCTGCAATGTGCCCAAAACTGGATGCAACTGTGAAATCTTTTCCAAGAAATTTTTCTATTGTTTTTGCCTTAGCAGGTGACTCTACAATCACTAAATTCTTAGCCATAGTCCTTTAATTTCTGATCACAAAAGTATATCAATTTTTTGAGATCAAGATTCTTTATCAAAAAATTAGTTCAAAAAAAAAACCTGCTAAATAGCAGGCTTAAAAAAATTAGTTTACTAATAATGTATCTTTTTCTAATTCATCATCATCAAAACCTATCGCATTTTTATATAAGAAGTATATCGGCATATAAACAAAAGAGGCGGTAAAAAATATCCCTATAAAGCATAATACCATACCAACCAATTGAGCCAAAAAAGAGGAAACAAAAATTAATCCAAAAGTGATCAACCATATTTTGTTCCCTAGTTTGAAACTAGCTTTTATTAAATCAGAAACGCCAAGATCCGGATTAAAAGCGAATATAACTCCCAATAATTGCAAGGGAACCATTACATATAAAATCGGAAAATAGCAAAGCAACGTAGCCAACAATCCAATACCGAATGATGATATGGCTATAGCAAATATTTTTCCTAGATACTTACCTTTAAAAAACATAAAATAACTAGAGCTTTCGGGAAACCCCATATCAACCTGCTTACATACTCTATAAAAGTGCGCAGTGATACCTAATTGAAATGCCGTTGCAATCATCGACATTATGATTACTAATATCACAAACAATATCATTAAACCAACAGACAACTCCTCATATTGACTACCATAATCTCCATACCCCCCTCCATAGGTATCTTCAAATCCGGCTATTCCGGCAATAGCAAAAATCGGAATATACATCACAGCAATCAATGGAATCATAATCATGATAGAAATAAGCAAGTGTACAAATCCTTGAACCCATACTTTTTTAAAAAGCTCTATACTTTTATTAAATACGTCACCAAAATCTACTGGGGAACTATTTTCAATCTTTTCAAAGAGGTTATTTGGCATCATATCATGTGTTTTATGGGTTGAAAAAGCCAAATATAGATTTTTTCAGAAAATAAAACCCTGCCACTTTGTCATAAATCGTATTAAAAAGTATCTTTGCACATTATTTGCCCCCAATCGTTAAGGAATTATTTTTTTATGGAGAAGATTATAGATGAGAACATACAAGGACAACCTCTTGTACTGGATCAAAAGAAAGGAAACCAACGAAAGCTTTTTATTGAGAGTTATGGTTGTCAAATGAATTTTAGTGATAGTGAGATTGTAGCTTCAATTTTAGCTAAAGAAGGCTTTAATACCACTCAAAATTTAGAAGACGCTGATTTAGTATTAGTTAACACATGCTCTATTCGTGAAAAAGCAGAATTAACCGTAAGAAAACGTTTAGAAAAGTATAATGCTGTAAAAAGAATCAATCCTAAAATGAAGGTTGGAGTTCTTGGCTGCATGGCAGAGCGATTAAAAAATAAATTCCTTGAAGAAGAAAAGATCGTTGATCTTGTTGTTGGACCAGATGCCTATAAAGATCTTCCTAATTTAATCGAAGAAGTAGATGCAGGCCACAACGCTGTTAACGTAATTCTTTCTAAAGAAGAAACATACGGTGATATTTCACCTGTACGATTGCAAAGTAATGGTGTGTCTGCTTTTGTATCTATAACCAGGGGCTGTGATAATATGTGCACATTTTGTGTTGTACCCTTTACCCGAGGTAGGGAGCGTAGTCGGGATCCACAAAGTATTTTAAAAGAAATTGACGACCTGGTAAGTCAGAATTATAAAGAAATCACATTATTAGGCCAAAATGTAGATAGTTATTTGTGGTATGGAGGTGGTTTAAAAAAGGATTTTGAAAAGGCCTCTGATTTTCAAAAAGCAACTGCAGTAGATTTTTCTAAACTTCTGGATATGACTGCAGAAAGACATCCAAAACTACGTATTCGTTTCTCTACTTCTAATCCACAGGATATGACACTGGATGTGATTAAAGTTATGGCACAACATAAAAATATTTGCAAACACATTCATCTACCTATACAAAGTGGAAGCGATCGAATTCTAAAAGAAATGAATCGTTTGCATACACGTCAAGAATATATTGATTTGGTGGATAACATTAAAAAGTTAATTCCTGACTGCTCAATTACCCAAGACATGATTATCGGTTTCCCTACAGAAACCGAAGAAGATCATCAAGACACCTTATCTCTTTTAGAACATATAAAATATGAACACGGTTATATGTATGCATATTCTGAAAGACCAGGTACGTTAGCCGAGAGAAAACTGGAAGACGATGTCCCAGAGGAAGTCAAAAAAAGAAGACTGGCCGAAGTAATAGCTTTACAAAGAGAACACTGTGCTTATAGACACCAGAGTTATATCGGGCAAACTTTTGAAGTACTCATCGAAAAAGAATCAAAAAAATCAGATCAACATTGGAGCGGAAGAACCACAAAGAACATTGTAGCCATATTTCCAAAGGGAGACTACAAAATAGGTGATTTCGTAATGGTGCGTATCAATGAATGTACTAGCGCAACATTGCTAGGTGAAGCTGTTGGGTATTCTGATAATAATTAACCCTCTAAATCTATTGTTAATCCACCCAAAAATTTAAACATCATACTATGAAAAATAACATATTAACCCTGTTTTTAGTAGCTATTTTAGCATCTTGCTCATCAGACAATAGCTCAGATATCCCTGAAGACTCGGGAACACCAGAAACTCCTGAAACACCAGATAATCCTGACACAGGAGGAGATGGGGGTTCTGATACTGATGGAAAAAAAACACTATCTATCGAATCTTCATTCGATGCCGGCACAACATTTTGGAAAACAAATTATGACACAAGTAATAGACCTACAGAATATTTTGACAATCAAGACAGATTAGTAAACAAGTATATTTATGAAGAGGCAGACACCTACACCCCTACAAAAAAAGAATTTTATAGTGGTAGTACTCTAATTAGTACAGCAACATATACTTATGACGACTCTAAAAGGCTTACTAAATATGTAACAGGCACCTCAATATCAAACAGAACTTTTGAATATTCTGCTAGTGAAATTATTATACGATTTGAATTATTACCTAATGACTACACTAAAATTATTTTAGATAACCAGGATAGGCCTTTAAAAATTGAAGAACATGTTATTGACGGAAGTACAGATGAAATCACTGATGTAATTGACTTCAAGTATGAGAACGATAATCTAATTCAAATCAAAAAAGAAGACATCTCATTTGGTCTTAACTCATACACAAATGATCTTACTTTTGACAGCAAAAAGAATCCATTCTACAATCAGTTCAAAGAAAATAATATAAATTATTTATTAGAAAGTGGTTTTGATTTAGAGACACGTATACTTCAGGTTTATAGCAAAAACAACTTTGTAACCCAGAGCCTTGGAGAGATTTCAAGAACATTTGAATATGACGGTGAAGATTACCCTACCACCATTAACACGACCTACAAGGAGGACAATAATAAAGTTGATGTTGAAAAGTTGGTGTATCAAAATTAATTGTAAGCTAAAAGAAGTTTAAAAACTCTGAAAACAGATAAAGAAGTATGGAATCAGTTCAAGCTACAAAACAACGATTTGGAATTATAGGAAACGACCTTAAACTAAATCGTGCGGTAGAAAAAGCTATCCAGGTAGCTCCTACAGATATCTCAGTTTTAGTAACTGGAGAAAGCGGAGTGGGTAAAGAAAGTATTCCAAAAATCATACATTCATTATCTCATCGTAAACACGGTAAATATATTGCTGTAAACTGTGGAGCAATTCCCGAAGGAACTATAGATAGTGAGCTTTTTGGGCATGAGAAAGGAGCTTTTACCGGAGCTACACAAACCCGAAGTGGTTATTTTGAAGTAGCCGATGGCGGAACTATATTTCTTGATGAAGTAGGAGAACTTCCACTAACTACACAAGTACGTTTATTAAGAGTTTTAGAAAATGGCGAATTTATTAAAGTAGGTTCTTCTAAAGTTCAAAAAACAGATGTTCGTATTGTAGCCGCAACCAATGTAAATATGTTTGAGGCTATTAAAAAGGAAAAATTTAGAGAAGACCTATATTATCGTTTAAGCACCGTAGAAATACTTCTTCCACCATTAAGAAATCGTAAAGAAGACATTCATCTTTTATTTAGAAAATTTGCCTCTGACTTTGCTACCAAATATAAAATGCCCACCATTCGCCTAACAGATGATGCCATAGTGCTATTAGAAAAATATCATTGGAGTGGTAATATCAGGCAATTACGCAACATAGCAGAGCAAATTTCAGTCCTTGAAAAGAACAGGACAATAACAGCTGCTACGCTACATGGATACTTACCAAATATCGGAAGTAACCTACCCGCAGTAATTTCTTCTGATAAAAAAGAAAGCGATTTTGCGAATGAACGAGAGATTTTATACAAAGTCCTTTTTGATATGAAAGGCGATCTCAATGATCTTAAAAAACTAACCATGGAGCTTATGCAAAGTGGCAATGCACAACAAGTACAAAAAGATCATGAAGGATTGATTAGAAAAATCTATAAGGAAGACAAGGAAGAAGAGGAAATACCATTTGAAGAAACAGCAAATTCAACAACAGAAGTATTACAAATATCACCTCAAAGTACAATACCTCAAAAAGAGGATGATAAATATTTTTTTGCTGAAGAAATTGAAGAAGAAGAAACATTATCCTTACAGGATAAAGAACTAGAATTAATCAAAAAGTCGCTAGAACGCCATAGAGGAAAACGAAAAGCCGCAGCAGAAGAGCTAGGAATTAGTGAACGCACCTTGTACAGAAAAATCAAACAATACGATCTTTAGAGAGTTTGAAGTTTGAAAAACATATAGAAAATTGATGAATAAATTAAGACATATTATAATCGGACTAATTACACTGGTGTTAATTCAAGGATGTGGTGTGTATTCTTTTAGTGGAATATCTATTTCTCCTGAAACCAAAACATTTCAAGTTAACTTTTTTCAAAATCAATCTCCAAGAATTTTTCCAGGAGCCGATCAAACGTTTACAAATCAATTACAGGATTTAATACTTAATCAAACAAATCTTAGTTTAACCACATCTAGCGGAGATATTGTATATGAAGGTGAAATAGTACAAGACTACGTCTCTCCCAATACAGCTACATCAGATATTACAGCAGCTCAAAACCGACTAACCATAGCTGTTAATATGAGATTTTATGATGCTAAAGATTCTACTCAGGATCTAGAGCAACGTTTTTCTTTTTTCTTTGATTACCCAGCTGATAGATCAGAAAATGCTATACGAGACGAAGCATTACAAGTTATTTTTGAACGAATTACTCAAGACATATTTAATGCTACTTTGGCCAAATGGTAATCTGAGTAAGCACAATAAATTAAAAGTATATTGAACACAAAAGAACTTACATATTTACTTCAAAATCCAACTGGATTAAATAAGGAACAGACAAAAGCTCTGGAAAGAATATCCCGCGAGTTCCCTTATTTCCAATCTATTAAACCTTTAATCTTAAAAGGGCTAAAAGATCAGGACAGTTTTCGATATAATCAAGAACTAAAAACAACAGCAGCCTACACAACAGATCGCAGTATTTTATTTGACTTTATTACTTCGGATATTTTTAACAAAAATAACACTACTTCAGACACACAAAAGAAACTCAAATCAGATATTAATGTCATTGATCCGGAAGAAATAAAAACATTGCCCAGAATGGCCATGGATGATGCTGTAAGAATGAAAATGAAAGAAGCCGAAGATGTTCTTGATCCTTCTTTATTTTTGGCCAGAAAAGAAGAAAGCACGCTACGACAAGTAGAAATTGCCGAATCCTTAACCAATCCACTAAAAGACCCGTCAGAGGATAACAAAACTCCCGAAGAAGAACTGCGAATTGATACTCCTTTGGATTTTAATAAAAAAGAAACACATTCTTTTGCAGAATGGCTAAAATTAAGCTCAATACAACCACTTAGCCCAGAACTTGATCCAGAAACAAAAAAATCAGTTCAAAAAACAGAGGAAAAAGAATCAGGAAAACTATTAAATCAAAAAGATAAATTTGAACTTATCGACGAATTTATTGCCAATAATCCCAAAATTAAACCTGCATCCAAAAATACTCCAACTCGCAATCTGGCTAAAGAAAATCATGTCCCTACCGATGAGTTAATGACCGAAACATTAGCTCGGGTATACTTAGCTCAGAAAAACTATAAAAAAGCAATTCAAGCTTATAACATATTAATTTTGAAAAATCCCGAAAAAAGTGGTTTCTTTGCAGACCAAATTCGAGCAATCAAGAAATTACAAGAAAATAAATAATATATAATGACAACATTTTCAATCTTTTTAATACTAATCGTTATTGTATCCTTTTTACTCGTAGTAGTTATTATGGTACAAAACCCTAAAGGAGGCGGATTATCTTCTTCTTTCGGTGGCGGCGGAACACAACAATTAGGTGGTGTAAAAAAGACAACAGACTTTTTAGATAAAAGTACTTGGACTCTTGCAACATTGTTACTAGTTCTTATCTTACTATCAAACATTGATTTAATGAGCGGAGACTCTGTTCAGGAATCAAAAGTAAACACAGAAGATATTCAGGTCGAAGTTCCTGAAACTCCAGCTGCAGATGACACCAACAACTAATATCTTTTTGAAAAAATAATTACAAAAATGCCGACTTGTCATACTAGTCGGCATTTTTTATTTCAATTTGTCAGGATCAAGCTACTGGCATAGTTTCTGAAATAAACAGGATCGAACATTTCATTTAAATTTTTATAATAAAAACTAATCATAATGGGAGTAAATATTAAACCTCTTTCAGATCGCGTGGTCGTAGAACCACTTCCTGCTGAAACACAAACAGCATCTGGATTATTCATTCCTGATTCAGCTCAGGAAAAGCAACAAAAAGGCAAAGTAGCCGCTGTAGGTGCTGGAAAAAAAGACCATGACATGACCGTAAAAGTTGGTGATACTGTACTTTATGGAAAATATTCTGGTACCGAATTAAAATTAGAGGGAAAAGACTATTTAATAATGCGCGAGGATGATATCCTAGCAATAGTTTAATCACAGATCACAAAAATCAAATTACAAATCCCAATACTCATCCAACAACCCATCAATTTTAATACAATATTTTGGAATTTGGATATTTAGTTTTGGTATTTAATTTTTTAAAGTTTTAAAAAAAACAATCATGGCAAAAGATATAAAATTTGACATAGAAGCCCGCGACGGAATTAAACGCGGTGTGGATGCATTAGCCAATGCAGTAAAAGTAACATTAGGACCTAAAGGAAGAAATGTAATCATAAGTAAATCTTTTGGTGCTCCTACAGTAACTAAAGATGGAGTTTCTGTTGCTAAAGAAGTAGAGCTTGAAGACGCTCTTGAAAACATGGGAGCACAAATGGTAAAAGAAGTTGCTTCTAAAACTAATGACCTTGCAGGTGACGGTACTACAACAGCTACTGTATTAGCGCAGGCTATCGTTAAAGAAGGATTAAAAAATGTAGCAGCTGGTGCTAACCCAATGGATCTTAAGCGAGGTATTGACAAGGCCGTAATTGCTATCACAGAAGACTTAGCAAAGCAAACCAAAGAAGTAGGAGACTCTTCTGATAAAATCAAACAAGTAGCAGCTATCTCTGCTAACAATGATGGGACTATTGGTGATCTTATTGCTCAGGCTTTTGAAAAAGTAGGGAAAGAAGGCGTAATCACAGTAGAAGAAGCTAAAGGAACTGATACCCACGTAGATATCGTAGAAGGAATGCAGTTTGATAGAGGATACCTTTCTCCGTATTTTGTTACCAATAGCGAAAAAATGACCGCAGATCTTGAAACTCCATATATCTTATTATATGACAAAAAGATCTCTGCAATGAAAGATCTTCTTCCTGTTCTTGAGCCAGTTGCTCAAACTGGAAAACCTCTTTTAATAATTGCAGAAGATGTAGACGGAGAAGCTTTAGCTACGCTAGTAGTTAACAAATTACGTGGTGCATTAAAAATTGCCGCTGTTAAAGCTCCAGGTTTTGGAGACAGACGTAAAGCAATGTTAGAAGATATCGCCATCTTAACCGGAGGTACAGTAATTTCTGAAGAGCGTGGATTTACTCTTGAAAATACAACAATTGAACACTTAGGTACAGCTGAAAAAGTTGCTATCGATAAAGATAACACTACCGTTGTTAATGGTGCAGGTGGTGAAGATTTAATAAAAAACAGAGTAAACCAGATTAAAGCACAGATCGAAACTACTACTTCTGATTATGATAAAGAAAAATTACAGGAGCGTTTAGCTAAATTAGCTGGTGGTGTTGCTGTATTGTATGTAGGTGCTGCTTCTGAAGTAGAAATGAAAGAAAAGAAAGATCGTGTAGATGATGCACTTCATGCTACTCGTGCTGCAGTAGAAGAAGGTATCGTTGCCGGTGGTGGTGTTGCATTGGTTAGAGCTAAATCTGTTCTGGATAAAGTAAAAACAGAAAACCCAGACGAAGTAACAGGTGTACAAATTGTAAACCGTGCTATAGAATCTCCTTTAAGAACAATTGTTGAAAACGCAGGTGGAGAAGGATCTGTAGTCATCTCTAAAGTTCTTGAAGGTAAAGGTGATTTTGGATATGATGCAAAATCTGAAACCTATGTAGATATGCTTAAAGCTGGGATCATCGATCCTAAGAAGGTAACACGTATCGCTCTTGAAAATGCTGCATCTGTATCGGGAATGATCTTGACCACAGAATGTTCATTAACAGATATTAAAGAAGATGCTCCTGCCGGAGGAGGCGGAATGCCACCAATGGGCGGAGGTATGCCAGGAATGATGTAGCGGTGAGCCACCGCAGGCTATTTATTTAGCAAGTTTATGAATACACACTTGTTAAAAATATAAAAAAACCCATCTTGATAAATCAAGATGGGTTTTCTTTTAAATCATTTTTGATTAAGAATGTTGCTTCACAATATCTTCTACCAACTGGGCCGTTCTTTTATATTGCTCCTTAGCCAGTAATCGTTTTGGAGGTGCCATTCGTACCTCACAATCCATTAACGAACAAGATTCACACGTTACCCCTACTTTTACTTTAGGGATTTTGCTATCATTAACAAAACCAATCTTTTTTTCTAAAGCCGGTGAGATTAAAAACCCTATCCCAATACTACGATAGTAATCCTTTCTAAAAGGATCTTTAGTAGCCGAGGTAAACACCAAGTATTGTTGATCAGAATCTGCATAATCAGAGATTTGAATATTGAAAGCATATTCTAAATCTTCAGTCGTAGTTCGCTGCAATGTTTTTATGGCCATCCAACGTCTACAGTAATGCTCATTAATTTCATTAGCGTGGGGTTGTTGCTGATGAGTAATATGTAGTTCTTTAACCAAATTGTATCTATCTGCACCTTTCTTATGCGTAAATCTCAAGAAGAATACATTTTGCATTCCAAAATCCTTTGGCAAAACATTCGTCAAACGCTGATAAAAAGACTCTGGAGAAGCATTGTAAAGGTTCATAATCTTATGAAATGCTTTCTCAGAAAAACGTTTCATTGCAAAAAGTTCTTTTAGATGATCTCTAAGATGATTTTTAGGTATAATTAGTGCTCCAGCAAAGTACGAAGCATAAAAATTATGTAATACTTCTTCAAAATTATCATATCGTATCCAGGTAAACGTATAAGGTCTTTCGGTAATATTCATGAATTGATACCCCAATTCCTTAGCATAAATAAACGTTTTTTGTGCTTCGCCTACTCTATCAGACAGCAACAATGTTTTTGTTGAAGGAACAAATACCGACCTTAGATTATCCAGTTCTTCTTGTTTTGGGATTCCTGCATCATTGATTGTATATCCGTATTCTTCTTTAAGAATTTCTTCTAATTCAGCCGAAGATATTTTCCCTTTCAAATCCAGTTGATAAGAATTCACACATCGAATCACATGGTCTTCTAGATCCTTAAAGAAATTATTATGCGCTTCCTGATACGATCGTAAAGAAGCCAAATAAAAACCTTCGCGGCTCATATTGTAGTGTTGCGCTATCTCTATAATAGTACTTATAAATGCATTCACCTTAGAAGGTGCATTGGCAATAATATCAATGAGATCACTTTGCTGTATCCCAAACAACTCTAGTGGAATTTCATCTAATATTCCTGACTGTAATATTTCACCTATCGGAGCCAGGTTTTTATCCAATTTCAAAGATACTAATTGATCATAAGGAACATCTAATGTCTCTGCAAGTTTGATTATTTTATCTGTTTTAGGGTATTTTTTTCCCTTTTCTATCTCATTTAGATACGACTTAGAAAGCCCGCATAACTTAGATAACCCAAAAAGAGATAAATCCTTTTCAGTACGTATCTGCTTGATTTTCAATCCAAAAATCAATCTAATATATTCTTCTGCTATTGCCATAAGATCAAAAGTAACACTTTTTGCGTAATTCCCGAAAAAAGAAAAAAATCATATTTAGCGAACGTTCGCTTGTTTTATAAAAAACTTTTTTATAATATTGTTCACTCAAAACGATATAGTTATGGAAATACAGACAAACCTTAGCCAGAAAATCAGCTTCACAAAGGAAGTTAAGAACTACCATCCAGAAATTTTAACCGATGGTGCGCTTGCTTTTTTAGAGGCTTTGCAAGATCGTTTTAACCAAAGACGATTAACACTTTTGAAAAACCGTGAGTGTCAGCAACAATTGTTTGATTTGGGAACGTATCCTTCTTTTCCAGAAAATACAAAAGAAATTCGCAATAGCGAATGGTCTGCTGCGCCAATTCCCGAAGACCTACAAGATCGTAGAGTCGAGATTACGGGTCCTGTCGATAGAAAGATGGTCATCAATGCCTTGAATTCTGGAGCCAAAACTTTTATGGCTGATTTTGAGGATAGCAATGCTCCTCTTTGGGAAAACTGTTTACAAGGGCAGAAAAATCTTAAAGATGCCGTCAACAAAACTATTTCGTTTTATAATCCAAAAAGAGATAAAACATATCAACTTAAAGAAAGGACTGCTACATTAATTGTTCGCCCCAGAGGTTTACACCTTAGTGAAAAGCACCTTTTAATAAAGGAACAAGAAATGAGTGCATCTCTATTTGATTTTGCATTGTACTTATTTCACAATAACGAACAATTAAAAGAAAATGGAACCGGAGCGTATTATTACCTTCCAAAACTAGAACACTTTACCGAAGCTATCTGGTGGAATGATGTAATTGATTTTTCTGAAGAATACCTTGGTATAGAACAAGGAAGCGTAAAAGTTACAGTGTTAGTAGAAACCATAACTGCGAGTTTTCAACTAGATGAAATTATTTATGCCCTAAAAGATCATATCGTAGGATTAAACTGCGGAAGGTGGGATTATATCTTTAGTTACATCAAAAAACTAAGAAATCATACTGGTTTTGTTGTTCCGGATCGTGCTCAGGTGACCATGACTAGCCCATTTATGGATGCGTATAGTAAGTTAGTAATCCAAAGGTGTCATAAAAGAAACATCTTAGCAATTGGTGGTATGGCAGCACAAATTCCTATCAAAGAGGATGAAGAACGTAATGCAGTTGCTTTTGCAAAAGTAAAGGCAGACAAAGAACGCGAAGTAAAAAATGGTCATGATGGTACTTGGGTAGCACACCCAGGGTTGGTAAAATTGGCATTACAGGTTTTTGATGCCCATATGCCTACTCCAAATCAAATGGCGGTTAAACGAGATGATATTACCATTACCGAAGAAAATCTTCTTGCGATTCCTGAAGGTACAATCACCCAAAAAGGAATTCAGGAAAATATTAATGTGGGAATTCATTATATCGCCAATTGGCTTAGCGGAAACGGAGCTGTAGCATTATACAACCTAATGGAAGATGCTGCTACCGCAGAGATTAGCCGTACTCAATTATGGCAGTGGTTAAAAAATGAAGTAACCCTAGAAGATGGAAAAATTTTAGATCAACAACTCTTTGACTCTTTATTCGAAAATGAATTAAGAATCATTAAAGAGCAAGTAGGAGGTCAACTTTTTGAAACAGAAAATTACCAGAACGCAATTTCAATTTTTAAAGAGTTAGTGATTTCAGAAGAATTTGAAGAATTTTTAACCACTAGTGCATACCAATATTTATAAAAAATAAAAAACAATTCTAATTTTTTCCGATTTTATAATTGTGCTCAAGAACGGCACCTGCTATATGTGGGTGTCGTTTTTTTTACCTCTATTCAAAATTGGATGTACTATAAAATGTACCTTTGGGTTTAATAATCACGAAACAATACTTTTTTGTAACACTCTACACGCTTTGTAGTCATAATATCAGTAACAAATTATCATTATTAATGAAAGTCACACAAGACATTTCCAAAAGGGCCAACTGGAATTTACTCACTCTCATAACATTTAGGTTTTTTTTCACCTATCTTATTTTTAATATTTTACAAAAAATTAGTTATTATGTACCTGCCATTTTAGGAGCCGATAATATCTATTTCTACATAAATTGGCTAAATCAATCATGTGTCTGGGTCGCAAAAAACATTCTTAACATAGACCAAGAACTACAAGTTACCTCTAATGGTAGTGGGGATACAGCTGTTAATTATATTTTTCAACTCATAACCATAACGATAGCGATACTAACTACAACTATTTGGAGCCTTTTAGATTTTAGAAGAAAAGAATACTACCAATTATTTATATATTTAAGAATATGTGTGCGGTATTTTCTAGTATTAACTATGTTTCTCTATGGGTTTGCTAAAGTACTTACTCTTCAATTCTCAGAGTTAAGCAATTTTGATTTAATCAAACCATATGGAGATTCATCCCCCATGGGTTTACTATGGAATTTCATGGAATACAGTAATACATATACCATATTCTCTGGTATTGTAGAAATCTTTGCAGGAATTTTATTACTTTTTAGAAGAACTGTTGTACTTGGAGCATTACTCATAACAGCAATAATGCTTAATGTTTTTATGATGAACATAAGCTATGATATCCCAGTGAAATTGTATAGTCTTATACTTTTCATCATGGGTGGTTTTATACTGGCTCCAGATATAAAGCGCACCATGCAGTTCTTTGTTCTAAATAAAATTGTTCAACCAAAAATTATAAATCCATATTTTTCAAAACAAAAACTCAAAACTGCAGCTATAATAATCAAGAGTTTAATCATATGTTTTTTAGTATTTTCAAGCATTAATTTCTTAACAAAAAGACAGCAAAAAAGAGATTGGGCAGCTTCAAAATCTGCTCTATATGGTATTTATGAAGTTGAAGAATTTATAAAAAATAGAGATACGCTTCTACCTTTGATTACAGACACCATAAGATGGAAACGCCTGGTTATTGACAAACGACATAGTGGAATTCAGACCATGGATGAAAAAATCAACTTGTTTAAAGAAAAAACAGATACCATATCAAAAACACTATCCCTTATTTCTTTCAAAGACAGTACAGACATTCAAACCTTCTCTTATCGGCTAAAAAATGGTCTGTATCTTTTTGAAAGCACCTACCGTGGTGATACTGTAAAAATTAAGGCCAAAAAGAAAGAAAGAAAAGATTTTCTACTAATTAATAGAGGGTTTAACTGGATAAATGAGCGCCCATTTAATAAATAATATCAATCACACTCCCACTTAAAATCTGAAATCCTGTATTTTTTCCCTGATTGATAATTATAATGCCACCATTCGGTTCGTATAGTTTTAAAACCGTGTTTTTGCATAGTTTCACGCAATAATTTTCGGTTTGCCAGTACTGTTTTAGAAAGCTTATTATAAGCATGGTGAGCCTCTTTACCAAAATGGTCAAAATCTGTACCCATATCCACTGCAGAGCCATCTAGTTTTACAAGGGTTAAGTCTAAAGCAGCTCCTTTATTATGTATAGATCCTCCTTTAGGGTCTGCTACATAACCTGGATTTGGAAATATTTTCCACATTTTTTTTTGCACACTATGCGGACGGTAACAATCAAAAAACTTTATTCTATACCCCTTTTTGATGAAATCTTTATTGGCTTTTATAATTGCTTCGGCCACATTTTTACGAAGGTAACATTTGGCACAAGAGTAAACTTTTTCTTTCAGAAAATTATCTGAGGTTGCATATTTCATATCCAAAATAAAATCATTGGATACTGTCTCTATATTTACAAAATCATCCCCTTCGATCCCACTTTGGATGGTTTTATTACCAGAAGACATCTCGATAGAGTCTTTTTTTCTATATAATCTTTGCTCAACTTCATCTCCTTTCAATCGTAATGCTTTAGATTTTTCTATCAGCATTACGGTTGTACTACTAGGACTAGAAATTAACTTGGTATCGCTACATGAAAAAAATAGCATAGAAAACACTAACAATGTTAATTTTTTCTCAATCATACTTTTTGTTTTTATTTCAACACCTTTTTTATACTCCCACATTTAAGCATTTTATTCCCAAAATATGGATTTCTTATCTCTTTTGAATCTGACAACCAATACCCTCCTTCTCCGCCAAAAGCCATAGGACAAAATTGTTTATATACCTCTCCCGATTTTATGTTAGTCATAGTAATCAACTTCTCAATTTCACTCGTTAGAGTAACAAAGAAATCTCTTTGTTTCACAATATCCTTAGTTAAAGAAATAAGCTTTGAGGTTGCTTTTAATTGTTCTTTTTCTTCAGAAATCTCTAGTGCAGCTTCTAATTTTTTTGACTCGGCTTGTACCGTTTCACTATCAGAATTCACCAATGCTTCCTTAATTGTAAGATAAGAATTATAAATTTTTTGAGTTTCTTCATCCAAAAACTCAACCTTAGTTCTAAAATCTACCTCATTGAGATCAACATTTTCGCTCTTGATTTCGGCATTTCCCTTTTTCTCTTTGTTACAAGAAAAAACAATCATTACAAACGATACTATCATTAATTTACAAAACCATTTTATTGTCTTCAAAATCTAATATTTTTAAAATTCAAACTCTATTTAGCAGGCTAATTTAACCTATATACTAAACAATTACTAACCGCACTTTCTTTTTAAAGGTTTTTTTTAACAAAACAATACCACTACAAATAGAGCGTTGTTATAATTATTTTAAATATTTTTGACGGAAAAATTGTTGGAATGCCATTAGAAGAATTAAAACCAAAAGTAACTACCATACTTCAAAATAAAGAGCAATCTATAACAGATAGACTTTATGAGATTTGTAAATTACTTAAGGACAATGTTAACTATTATGATTGGGTAGGTTTTTATTTTAAGAATGAAGACAAAGAAGAATTAAAACTTCGCACATACGCAGGAGCAGCCACCGATCATGAAATAATTCCGTTCGGGAAAGGTATTTGTGGTCAGGTAGCTATTTCTAACGAAAATTTTGTGGTTCCTGATGTAAAAGCCCAAGATAATTATATCGCTTGTAGTATTAATGTTAAGTCTGAAATTGTAGTTCCTTTATTCAAAAATGGTGAAAATATTGGACAAATTGACATTGACTCTGATACTGTAGATCCTTTTACAGAAAAAGATGAAAGGTTTTTAGAGTTTGTAAATCAAGAGGTCGCAAAAGTTATTTAGAAAATCCAATTATAATTCTAAAGTATAATGATGATCACTTTGTGATTTTATCGTTGCGGCAGCTTGTTCTGCCGTAATATCTCTTTGTGGGCTTGCAAACATTTCGTAACCTACCATAAACTTTTTTACAGTAGATGATCTTAATAGCGGGGGATAAAAAGACATATGCATATGCCATTCTTTATGTTCTAATCCATCTGTCGGAGCTTGATGAATTCCTGCCGAATAAGGAAACGAAGTTTTAAATATATTATCATACTTCGTAGTAAGTTTCTTAATTATATCTGCAAAGCTTTTTACTTCTTCTGTAGTTAATTGGCTAATATTTTGCACTTTTCTTCTCGGAATAATCATGGTTTCATATGGCCATACTGCCCAATAAGGCACCAGAGCCACAAAATGTTTATTTTCAATCAAAACCCTCTCATTTAACGCTAACTCTTGTTGAAGGTAGGATGACAAAAGTGATATGTTATGCATATCCCAATACTGTTGCTGTTGTTTAGTTTTTTTTATAATCTCTTCAGGAATTGAACGTTGTGCCCATATTTGCCCATGAGGATGAGGATTGCTACACCCCATTATATCTCCTTTGTTTTCAAAAATCTGCACATAATTGATATCGCCAATCATTCCTAAAGAAGCGAATTCTTCCTGCCACAGATTAATGACTAAAACAATTTCTTCGGTTTTCATAATAGGCAGCGTAAGCGAGTGATTGGGCGAAAAGCAAATCACTTTACATATTCCACTTTCTGATTCTGCTTTTAACAGACCTTCTTCAAACTTAGTGTCGGGAATATCTTGCAATAAAGCAGAAAAATCGTTTGTAAATGAAAAGGGACTGGTATATTTTGGGTTTACCTCTCCGCTAGTCCTAATGTTACCTGGACATAGATAACAATCTTGGTCATAGTCTACCTTGGAAAATAGTGCAGGTTTTTCATTTTTTCCTTGCCAAGGTCTTTTAGTTCTATGGGGGGAAACCAAAACCCATTCTCCTGTAAGAATATTAAATCTTCTGTGTGGATTATTATTAAACTCTTTCATATTTTATGGTATTGAAGTTCCTTGGCTAGGAACTGTAATAAATGAAGTTAAATCGATATCAAATTGGTCTTTATAGGCTTTTTCTACAGCAAGTAAATAATCATTAACGTTATCTTTATGAATAAGATTTATAGTACATCCACCAAATCCACCACCCATCATCCTCGAACCTATAACCTGATCGTTGTTTTCTGAAAAATTCACTAAGAAGTCTAATTCTTCACAACTTACCTCATATTGATGTTGTAATCCCCGATGAGATTGATACATTAATTCTCCAAAACGCTTCAGTCCTCCTTTCTTAAGCGATTCTGAAGCCTGTAATACTCTTTCATTTTCTTCAATAACAAAAGAAGCTCTGTCAAAAAGTGTAGTGGATATAACATCTCTAAATTCATTTAACATCTTCTTATTAATATCTCTAAGAGAACGTACTTTTTTGTACTGTGAAGAGACCACTGTAACCACCTCTTCGCATTCATTTCTACGTGTATTATATTCGCTTGACGCAAGACTATGGGCTACATTGGTATTTAATAATAAAATTTTATAGGGTTCAAAGTCAGCATCAATTAGAGTATAGGATTGATTTTGACAATCCAGAAGAATCACTTTTTGATCTTCGCTCATTACCGAAGCAAATTGATCCATAATACCACACTTAGTCCCCACGTAGGTATGCTCTGCTCTTTGAGACAACTCGACTAGCATAATTTTAGGTAATTTTAGATTAAAAAATTCATTAAGTCCATATGCCAAACCGCATTCGATAGCCGCAGAAGAACTAACACCTGCTCCAATGGGCAACTCACTTTTAATAATACAATTAAAACCTTGTAACCGATCTGTGATTTTTAGTAATTCGTTGATTACCCCAAGAATATAATTCTCCCATTCTATCTCACTTACTTTTATAGCACCTAAATCAAAACGAAGCATTTTATCATAGGACATGCTATATACATTACATTCTGTTTCGGTATTATTTTTCTCAAACGAAAAAATCACCTTTTTATCTATCGCTGTTGGTAACACAAAACCATTATTATAATCTGTATGCTCACCAATGAAATTGATTCTTCCTGGCGATAGAACAATCAGTTCTTCCTTAAAATTATTAACAAAACTATTATGATTTTTGGTATTCGTTTTATCTTTCATAACAACTTATCTACTTATAAACAGATTATTAATCACCTCTTTATCCTATAATTACAAAAATATATATAATAAATGTAAAAAATACGTTTATTTTAAAAAGAGTGTGTTTTTTTTTGCTTATTTTGCTTCTAGAACCTTTTTCTTACAAACTAACAATACACTATTCATGGATTCATATGCCGATAAGGATAAATTTTATGTAGCGGTAGACTGCATCATTTTTGGTTTTGATAATGGAAAACTAAAACTGCTTGTTTTTAATCGAAAAATAGACCCTTATAGAAATTTGTTATCCTTAATTGGAAGTTTTGTAAAAATCGGTGAGAGTGTTTCTGAAGCTTCTGTAAGGATTTTGAAGGAATTCACCGGATTAGAAAATGTGTATATGAAAGAACTAAAAACATATAGTTCTGTTGATAGAGATCCTGGATACCGATGTTTATCGGTTGCTCAATACGCATTGATTCGAATAAATGATGAAATTAATGTATTAATCAAAGAAAAGGGAGCTAAATGGGTTGACATAGAAGAAATCCCCCAACTAATTTTAGATCACAATGAAATGGTCACAGATGCATTAATTAGGATTAGAAAAATTTCCCGATACAAACCGATAGGTTTTGAATTATTACCGCAGAAATTTACCATCCCAAAATTGCAAATGTTATACGAAGCGATATACCAAAGAGAATTAGACTCTCGCAATTTCAGAAAAAAAATACTTTCATTTGATGTAATCATTAAACTGGAAGAAAAAGACAGAGTTAGTTCAAAAAAAGGAGCTTATTTATATCAGTTCGATCATCATAAGTATAAAAAATTACAAAAATCTGGGTACAATTTCGAAGTATAGTTTAATTGAAAGCTATATTTGCTTTAAAAAGACATAGACATTATGTTACCACTTTTAGAGAAAATCTATAACCTACAAAATATACATACCCTATCAAAGCATGAACAAATAGTTCTTGGTATCATAGAAGCAATAGATTCTGATGTTCTAAAAGTAGGCGACAAACTTCCATCTATAAACGAAATGGTAGCAGAAATTGGGTATGCCAGAAAAACCTTTGTAAAAGCGTATACCGAATTAAAAGAAAGGGGATTAGTCGAGTCTAAAAACCTAAAAGGGTATTACATCATTAGCAAAGAAACCAAAGTAACCTTAAAAGTAGCTTTAATCTTATTTGCCTTTCATAGTTTTCAAGAAGATTTCTACAATACTTTCAGAAAAGAACTTGGAAAAAAGTATCACATAGATATTTTTTTTCATCACAATAATCTTACACTTTTTAAAACGATAATGGATAACATTTCCCGAAAGTATGGTATGTATGTTATCGCACCAATACAAGAAAACGAAGTAATCCCTCTTCTTAAAAAAATCCCTTCAGATAGATTATTGGTAGTTGATCGACACCTTAAAATGCCAAAAGATTATTCGTATATAACTCAGGAGTTTGAAGAAATAACATACGGTAAACTTGTAGAACTCTCACCTCAAATAAAGAAATACGACACCTTTGTATTATTCTATAAAGAAAACACAGACCTGCCTATTGAAATTTTATACGCATTTAATCGCTTCATAAAAGACTATGGGATTAATGGTAAAGTTGTAGAAGACTATGAATCTGATATTCTGAAAAAAGGAACTGTATATTTTTCGATTAGCGACACACATTTATGGCAAGTCTTAAAAGACGTTCGTAAAATGGAATATCGTATTGGTTCTGATATCGGTATCATTGCCCATGATGATAATATTGTAAAAGAGATTGCCTTTGGAGGTATCACTACCATTTCTACAGATTTTGAAATTATGGCCAAAGAAGCTGCAACTTTTGTCATGGAAAGAAATCCTGTGCAAAAAATTATTCCTACCTACCTTAGACAAAGAAATTCATTGTAATTATTTCGATTCTCTATAAATTCACTTTAACGACACAACCTATACTTTCATCAAAAGTCAGTTTTTTTTCGGTTGATTTTTCCTACCTACCACAAACCTCAAATGTTAAAATATCATAATTTTTTAACACTTATACTACATTATTCCTATTTTAATAGATGTAATTATAATTTTTTATGAAATAATTTTTTATATTTACATAGTAGCATAGTGTATCATAGCATATTTAAATTCTTTGCAGGGCTTTATCTAAAGAATTAAAACTTTATCAATAAACACAAATCATATGGATCAAAAAACATTCACTGGCTTTATGATATTTTTGTTTGGGCTTATTACCACAGTGTACTCCCAACAAACAATTTCTGGGACAGTTACCGAAACTCAAGGACCATTACCCGGAGTAAACATCATTGTAAAGGGAACTCAAAATGGTACAACAACAGATTTTGATGGTAAGTACACCTTATCTAATGTAGCCAACGATGCAATCCTGGTCTTCAGCTTTATTGGCTTTGTGACTCAGGAAGTCTCGGTTAATTCACAGCCTACCATCGATGTAATCATGCAAGAAGACGCAGCAGCATTAGACGAAATAATAGTGGTGGGATATGGTACCCAAACAAAACGAGAAGTAACAGGTGCGATTTCTCAGATTAAATCGAAAGATATCGCTCAAATAGTAGTCGCAAATCCCACGGCTGCTTTGCAAGGTAAACTCGCAGGGGTTCAGGTCGAAAGTGCAGGAGGAGCTCCCGGTAGCGCGACCAATGTATTTGTTAGAGGAGTTAGCTCTTTGACGAATTCTTTTCCTTTATATGTTATCGATGGTACTGTTGTAGATGATATTGTTTTCCTTAATCCAAAAGATATTGTCGACTTGCAAGTATTAAAAGACGCTACTTCTGCAGCAATCTATGGATCGAGAGCGGCAAATGGTGTTATTATTGTCACTACCAATCGAGGTAAAAAAAATAGCTCCCCAACTGTCAATATTGACATTAGAGGCGGCATAAATACACAAGCCAAAAAGTTAGATTTATTAAATGGCCCAGAGTATATTCGGTTTTTAAACCAAAGAAGGATTAATGATGGTCTTGCTGGTGATATTGCAGATCCAGGTATTGATACCGATTTTCAGGATTTAACGATCAATTCTGGCGCAATTCAAGACTATGGTTTCAATATTTCTGCTGGTAATGATGATTCTTCGTATTTCTTTTCTTCAAATTATTATAACGAAGAAGGGCTGTTGATTAGTGAAGATTTTCAGAGAATAAATGCCCGTTTAAATAGTCAATTTCAAATTGGGAAATTTAAGATTCAGGAATCTTTTGCTTTTGCCGAAAATACATTTACCCAAAATCAAGCTTTTGGAAATCAAGGGCCAACTTTACCTATTCTAAATGCATTCAATCCTAATAATGAAGGTGGCTTTGAAGCTGTGGACGGAGATATATATAGTGGTGTAGGTGGAACAAATAAATTTGCGCAGGCCAATTTATTAGATGACGAAAATACCGAGCGTAATCTATTAGGCAACATCAATATTGAATATGAAATTATTGATGGTTTAAAAGCAAAACTAAATCTAGGAGTGGACTATAAAAATATCTATCGTAATACTTTTCTTCCTACCTTTTTTCAAAGTAATACAGATGCTACCGCTAATCTAAATGAAGCGAACGATCTAACCGAAGTGCGCGCAGAAATTTTATCAACCAATGTAGAACCCACTCTTAACTATAAGAAGACTTTTGGTGAACACGGTGTGGATGTTCTTGTTGGTGGAGCTCGCCAAGAAGTTGATAATAATACCCTGGCAATATACGCCCAAGGATTACCAAGCAATACGATTAGAAACATTGGGGATTTTACAGATCAGGTTGAAAATACAGGAGGAGGTAATTTTTTATCGCGACTATTTTCTTATTACGCCAGAGTAAATTATAAATTCAAAGATCGGTATTTATTTACAGGGATTTATCGAAGGGATGCAACCTCTAGGTTCTCATCAGAAAATAATTTAAATGTAATCAAAGTTCCATCGTTTTCGTTAGGATGGATAGTGAGCGAAGAAAGTTTTTGGCCACAAGACGGATTTGTTAACACCTTAAAGTTGCGGGGTGGTTATGGAGAGTTAGGTTCACAAAATATAGGAGATTATGTATATCAATCTGTTCTTAACCCAACTTCTAATGTTGCTTTTGCCAACGATATCAGCCAAGGATTTTCGATTACTTCTTTGGTCGATGAAAATATAAGTTTCGAAACCTCTACAACGATAAATGTTGGTGCAGATCTCACCATGCTTGACAGATCGATAAAACTAAGTTTAGATTATTTTAGTAGAGACAATGATGATGTTTTATTAGCGGTTGATATTCCTTCGACCACAGGATCAGGTGCACCTGTCATTCAAAATGCAGCTTCTATTAACAACAAAGGTTTTGAGCTTGAGGCCAGTTATAGTTATGATACAGAAAGTGATTTCAAATTTGATATTGGATTAAATTTTGCAGCAATAACCAACGAATTAACCTCGGCTCCTAACCCAATTCTTGGACCCATTATTAATGAAGAACAAACTAGAGTAAATCAATTTGAAGAAGGTGAACCTTTAGGTTTTTTCTTTGGATTTGAAACTGATGGCATCTACAATAGCCAAGCAGAAATTGATAATGACCCATTCTTAGCCAACGACCCCGACAGAAGAGCTCTACTTCAGCCAGGAGATTTTAGAAGAGTGGACACCAATGGAGATGGTAGAATTGATGAAACCGACAGAACCAATCTCGGAGACCCTACACCAGATTTCACATACGGTATCAACTTTACAGGAACCTATAAAAAATTTGATTTTGGATTGTTTTTTAACGGGGTTCAAGGCAGTGAGATTTACAATGTAACCAAATTCTTTGGGGTGTTCTTTGCCGATGACAACAAATTTGGACTGGTAAGAGATGCCTTTACGCCTGCCAATCCTAATACTGATATTCCGAGAGTATCAAATTTGGATCCTGCGGGTAATCAACTCCCTTCAGATTTCTTTGTAGAAGATGGTTCATTCTTTCGACTTAAAACATTAGAAATAGGTTATGATTTAACCGATGTTATAGGTACAGATTGGGTTAAAAGTGGAAGAGTGTTCTTCAACATGCAAAACGTTTTTGTGATTACAAATTATTCGGGATATGATCCGGAAATCGGCTCTACATCTGGTGCTCAAGCCGATGCAGATACTGGTTTCTTTGGCTTTAGAGGCGTAACTAACCCAATTTTGGGTAGAGGGTTAGATGTTAGAGCACAACCTAGACCAAGAACATTTATTATGGGAGTCCAGTTTTCTTTCTAAGAAAAGAATAACATACAAACAGTAAAGTATATAGTTATGAAAATAAAAAGTAAATTTTTTGCAATTATAATCTTAATAGGCTTAGTATTCACTATTAACGGTTGTAATGAAGATCAATTAGAACTAATAAATCCAAATACAGTTGCAGAACCTGATTTTTTTCAGAATGATGCTGATTTTAGATTAGCTGTAAACGGAATGTATCACCCTATAACGGCTGTATTCTTTTGGGGAAGAGTAATACACACAGGACCATTATTGCGCTCAGATGCTTTTAATATTGTTCCATTCGGACAAAACACAACCATGTCTACCCTGCAAGGACAACCTGGAGTTGCCCGATGGTCGTCTGATATGTTTCCACAATTATACCAGACTATATTTAGAGCAAATACTATTATAGAAAAGATAAATAATACTAACGTTCCTAACGAAACAAGTCGAAATGAGATTTTGGGGCAAGCTTATTTTATGAGAGCATTTGCAAACTGGTATCTCGTCAATCTATGGGGTAATGTCCCCTTAGTCTTAAATACTCCTGATCCACAAAACAATGAAGATTTTTTTCCAGCTCAATCTAATCCAACTGCGATCAATGCGGCTATTATTAGCGACCTCACCAAAGCCTCAGAAATGTTACCTGATTCATGGCCGGCAGAAGAAAAGGGAAGACCAACTAAAGGCTCTGCATTAGCATTACGTGGAAAAACATATTTATATACAAAAGATTATCCAAATGCCGTGACAGATTTAACTGCTGTGACTACAAACTTTAGTTATCAATTACTACCTGCGGGGCAGTATGAAGAAAATTTCAGCACTATAAATGAAAATAATGCTGAATCTGTTTTTGAGCTTCAATTCTTAGGGCAGGCCAATTTTATTTGGGGTTCTGATATCCCAGGGACAGGAACACAAGGTAATTATTTTATAGATTATTCACCACCAGAACTAAGCCCGGATAATGGCCATTTTATAAATCCACATATTCTACAGGTATTTGAAGACAATGGTGATACCGTAAGAAGAAATGCGACTATTGCTTTTGATTATCCAGGAGCAACGGGTTATGGTGGAATACCATTTACCGAAGATTTTGCAAAAGATATAGAACTAGCCAATACCATCGAGCTACCTGATGGATCTGTTGGGGTTTCTGCATTATTTACGAAAAAATATGCTGGTTTTGATCAAGGGGTTAGAGATCTCATCCCGGTATTAGGTAATACGGTTGGAAACAACTGGAGGATTATACGGTATGCAGATGTCTTGTTAATGCTTGCAGAAGCTCTTAACGAAGATAACAGAACCGCACAAGCTATTCCTTATATTAATCAGGTTAGAGAACGGTCCTTAATTACTCCACTTGCACTAACTCTGGATAAATCACAAGTAGAACAAGCTATTATTAACGAACGTATTATGGAATTAACTGGAGAAGGACATCGTTTCTTTGATTTAGTTCGCTGGGGCATCGCCGATGACGTGTTAGGATCTGGTTCAACCATTGCAGGAGGGCGTCACCCAAAATCATTAGCTGGTCCTACAGCCGTATTTACTACAGGGCAAGACGAATTATTATGGATTCCGGTACCAGAAATACAAGCAAATCCCGATAATCTAAAACAAAATCCTGGATACTAAATAAAGTAATAACATAGAGAGAATTGTTTGATTGTTTGCAATTCTTTTTGTTTTAGCTACCAAGCAAATCTACATACAGATTTGCTTGGAGTTAAAACCACTTAATTATAAGATTATTGAAAAAATCATTCTACTATATCATCCTAATTATAGGATTATCTAATTGTAAAAAAGAGAGTGAAAAAAATCATCTTTTCACATATGTACCACAATCTATTTCCAATATAGGCTTCAAAAATACTATTGAAGAGAACAGCGAAATCAACGTAATTGATTTTCAATACTGTTATAACGGAGGCGGCGTGGGAATTGGTGATTTTAATAACGACAATTTACCAGATATTGTTTTTACAGGCAACCAGCACTCTAGTAGAATTTATCTTAATCTAGGGAATATGAAATTTAAAGATATTTCTCTGCTATCTAATTTCGAAACAAAAGCCTGGATTACAGGAGTGAGCATAGTTGATATAAATGCAGATGGCCTTGATGATATTTATCTTAATGTTGGTGGATCAAATTGTAAAAACGACTGTAAAAATCTATTATTTATCAATAATGGAAGTAATGATAACAACATTCCGACTTTTACCGAAAAAGCTTCTGCATATGGCTTAGATGATGGTAATTATAGTCAACAAACAGTCTTCTTTGATTATGATCAGGATGGAGATCTGGATGCCTACATAGTTCATAATGGCAATATCAATAGAGACAGAAACAGTCCTCTTCCTAAAAAGTATTTCCCAGATCACTTAGGAGATTATTTACTTGAAAACATCGGCCAAAAAGATTCAGCTCAAATCCATTTTATAAATGTATCAGACAGCTTGGGTATAACTCATAAAGGATTTGGCTTAGGGGTTGCCATAAATGACCTCAATAATGATAATCTACCAGACATCTACGTGAGTAATGATTTTATAACTAATGATTTAATCTATATCAATAAAGGCAAAGACACTACCAAAAAACATATCGGTTTTGATGAGATGAACAATCAGATTGTATCAAAACAAACATATAACGCAATGGGTGTAGATATGGCAGATATTAATAATGATCAACTACCTGATATCATTGTCTTGGATATGCTACCCAAGGATTATGAACGTCAAAAGAAAATGCTTGGTTTTAACAATTATGACAAGTTTTTACTCTCCCAAAAAAATGGATATACTCCACAATATGTACATAATACCTTACAAATTCACAATGGCTTTATTGGAGATAAAATTATACCCACCTCTGAAATTGGATATGCAGCCGGTATTGCGAGTACAGATTGGAGCTGGGCTCCATTGATTGCAGATTATGATAATGATGGTAATAAAGACATTTACATTACCAATGGTTATGTAAAAGATATTACAGACTTAGATTTCATTAATTACTCTGATCAAAACAATACTTTTGGTACTCCCGAAACTCGAAAAGAAAAACTCAAAAGTTTTGTAAATCAACTCCCAGGAATACAACTTACCAATGTAATGTATCAAAACAAAGGAGAAAACACCTTTGTGGATGTTTCTGCAACATGGTTTAAAGAGCTAACCTCCTACTCTAATGGTGCTGCCTATGCTGATCTTGATCTCGACGGTGATTTAGACTTAATTATTAACAATATCAATAGTCCTGCATTTATTCTGGAAAATCACACTTCAGAAAAAAATAAGAATTACCTAAGAATAAAGTTAGAAGGAATACAAAAAAACAGAAAAGCAATTGGCGCAAAAGTGATCATCTGGGAAAATAAACAAAAACAGATCCAGTACCAGTCAGTCATTAAAGGATATCTATCATCCGTAGAACCCATCTTACACTTTGGTGTTACTTCTAAACGTATTGATTCCCTAAAAGTGATTTGGCCAGACGGGGCGTTCACCTTAAAGAAAAACATCAATGCAAATCAAGTTATCTCTATACCCTATGGTCAATTTGAAATAGAAGATGTTGGTGTCAAACCTCAGACAATATTCATAGAAGATCACAAAACTCTTCGTTATCTTCATCAAGAGAATTTTCACAATGATTATGCATATCAATCCTTACTACCTCATCAATTTAATTCGAATGGCCCCTGCATAATTTCAGCGAACACAAATCATCAAATAGGTGACGAGATATTTATTGGTGGTAGTAAGGGAAAGTCTGGTCAGCTTTTTTCACAAGACAACAAAGGGAGTTACCAACTAACTCAAGAGTTTGATACCAAATTTGAGGATACAGCAAGCCTATTTTTTGATATAGAAAATGATGGCGATCTCGATTTATACATTGGAAGTGGTGGAACAGATTCTGGAAATCATCCTGATTTCTTACAAGACCGAATCTATATTAATGATGGTAATGGAAACTTCACTACCTCATCAGAAGATATTCTTTCGAAATATCCCACAAATACAACTTGTGTAGTACAGAATGATATCAATCACGATGGGTATACAGAACTTTTTATTGGTGGAGGTGTAGTGCCTGGAAAATACCCATTGGCAACACCAAGCTATATCCTAAATAATGATAATGGAAAATTATCAATAAATACAGATATTTCCTTTTCGCATAGCGGAATTTTAACCGATGCCACCTGGACAGATATCACTAACAATGGTAGAAAAGAGCTTGTCGTTGCGGGTCACTGGATGCCCATAACTATTTACGATATTGAAAAAGATAGTGCCAAAGAAATCCCAATTAAATGGCTCAACTCTAAGAAAGAGGTTATAAAAGTTTCTGGTTGGTGGAACAGTATTAGTGCTCATGATTTTGATAATGATGGAGATGTAGATCTTATCGCAGGAAACCAAGGAATCAATGGCTTTATTAAGCCGGTTTTTGACCAACCTGTCTATGTTTACAAAGAAGATTATGATGGTAACGGAAGTATCGATCCGGTTCTTGCTCAATATTTTGACACTCCTTCAGGAATTTCTTTAAAACCTGTTCATACTAGGGATGACATTATGAAGCAATTGGTTATTTTAAAAAAGAAATATGGCACTTATAACGAATTTGCTCAAGCATCTTTTGAGGAGTTACTAAATATTTCAGATTTAAATCGACAAACGCTTAATGCCGATATTTTTGAATCTATATATGCCGAAAACATAGGAAACAACACATTTGTTGTTCATTATTTACCTAGTGTTTGCCAGCTTTCACCCATCAATGATTTCTTGATTAAAGATTTCGATCTTGACGGGTTTATAGATGTTTTGGCGGTAGGAAACAACTATTCTGCAGAAGCCAATTATGGAAGGCATGATGCAATGATTGGGATTTACCTCAAGGGTTCTAACCATGGTTTTATTCCTATCAAAAATCAAGAAAGTGGGTTTATAGTACCCAAACAATCCAATCACGTTATTTCTGTTCAAAATAAAGATAAAGAACACCTTATTATGGCGACACAAAACAATGATAGTATACGTGTCTTTAACTATTAGAAATGAAGAAAATACTATTGTAGCAAATCAATAAACTTGCTATAACAGAACGAATAAAATTTTGCTAAATGAAGAATATAATTACTCATAACATTGAAGTTATAGGTAAAACTGAAGCTTTTGATGTAGCTATCACTTTAAACTCTGAAAGTGATGGAGTATCACTTTATGACATTACATTTTCTGCTGATTCTTTTTTTAATCCCCACCCCATTACTTTACGATGGAAAATCCCTGCTATTAACATAAAAGGAGTATGGAAACCAACCACAGATTTTTCAAAAAGAATTATGGATGATTGGGAATTAGATCATATGGAGTCTAGGATTTCAGTTGATTCTCCTGTCATTTCACTTTTTGGACATAATGATAACAACATCCTAACTTTTGCATGTTCAGACCCTATAAACACTACAAAACTCAATGCCCTCTATCGCGAAGAAGATAACCATATGTATTGCCATATTTCTTTTTTTGTAGAAAGACACCATGCCATAAATAGCCATACCGTACAATTGCGCATTGATCAAAACGAACAGCATTTTTCAAGATCCTTACATAATGTTAGTTCGTGGTGGAGTAATTTTAAAAATCTAGAACCCATAAAAACTCCTGATCTGGCTAAAGTCCCAGTATATTCTACTTGGTATCAATTTCACCAAAAACTAGACCCCGAAGAACTAATTAAAGAATGTAAAATAGCTTCGAAACTAGGGTATGAATTAATTATCCTAGATGATGGCTGGCAAACCATTGATGAAAACAGGGGGTATGATTTTACCGGAGACTGGTTTCCCGAAAGAATACCAGAAATGAAAGATTTTGTCAGGACAATTCACAATACGGGTATGAAATTAGCTTTATGGTACTCTGTTCCATTCTGCGGAAAAAAATCAGAGGCTTACAAGAAGTTCAAAGGTAAATTTCTTACCGAAGAACACCGATGGGCTCCTGTATTTGACCCAAGATATCCTGAAGTGAGAGAACATCTTATACATCTGTACATACTAGCATTAAATTATTGGGAGATTGATGGTTTCAAACTCGATTTTATTGATGAGTTCAAAGTATATCCCGATACTGTACTAACCAAAGAAGACGGGAGAGATTTTTCATCAGTAAATTTAGCCGTAGATCGTTTAATGACCGACATCGTGAGATCTTTGCACACCATTAACCCACAAGTAGTGATCGAGTTCAGGCAAAAATACACTGGCCCGGCTATGCGCAAATACGGTAATATGTTTAGAGCCTTTGATTGCCCGGGTGATGCTACAATGAATAGGGTTCGTATTACCGACATTAAAATGTTATCTGGTAAAACAGCAGTGCATAGTGATATGTTTACCTATCATCATGATGAACCTATAGAAATTAAAGCATTACAAATCGTCAACACTCTATTTGGTGTACCTCAACTTTCTGTTGTATTACAAAAGGCTACAAGAGACGAACTATCCATGATCCGTTTTTACACGAAATATTGGAAAACAAATGCTAACACTTTTTTAAACGGAAAATTCATACCACAAAGACCTTTGGCTAATTATCCAATACTCAAATCTTATTCAGACAGTATCACCATTATTGGATTATTTGACAATTATATAATTGATTTTAAAGAAGAAACCAATCGAGTTGATATTATTAATGGACAGCTTAGTCAAAAAGTAGTATTGAGTAGTACTGATGATTATGGTGCCTATCACTGCATCATATATAATTGTATGGGCGAAAAGATCACAGAATCTAAAATAATGATTCTTGCAGGAGTAATACAAATAGAAGCACCAGTTTGTGGCTTGATAAGATTGAAAAAAAACACTAATACTTAGATATGGGACATGAAATAAGCAGTATCGACATAAGTGTAATAGTAATTTACTTCATTGCAGTTATGGGCATTGGATTATATGTTGCTCGAGGAACAAAAACAGGTGAAGATCTATTCCTTGGCGGAAGGTCATTTGGTTGGGGGTTAATAGGGTTATCCCTTTTTGCTTCTAACATATCAACCTCAACAATTATTGGTTTATCGGGGGCAGCATATAGCTCAGGGATTGTTCAGTCTGTATACGAATGGATGACTGGTATACCATTGATTATTGCTGCTTTGATATTTATACCCTTATATTTAAAATCCAAAATAACAACCATCCCAGAGTTTCTAGAACTTCGTTTTGACCGAAGGTCCAGAACTTTCTTTTCGGCAATAACCATATTTACCAGTATTGTAGTTGACACTGCCGGAGGTTTGTATGCTGGCGCAATAGTTCTGCAGGCATTTTTTCCAAACCTTGTGATTTGGCAAACCTGTTTGGTTTTAGCCGTTTTTGCAGGATTGTATACCGCTTTTGGAGGATTGAAAGCGGTGGTGTATACTGATGCAATTCAGGCGGTAATATTAATCTTAGGATGCTCTATTTTGTCTTATATGTTATTTGCAAAACTAGACTTTTCCTGGGACAATGTTTTAGCAGCCGCCCCAGAAGGTCATTTATCCATTATTAGACCTGCAGATGATGAATCCTTACCCTGGCCAGGACTGATAATGGCAGTTCCTATACTTGGGTTTTGGTACTGGACCACTAATCAATACATCGTACAACGAATTCTTGGAGCCAAAAATATTCAAAATGCCAGGTGGGGGGTAATTTTAGCCAGTTTCCTTAAAATAATACCCTTATTTATAATGGTTATTCCCGGAACTATGGCAATAAGCCTCTTTCCGGGGTTAGAAAATCCGGATCAGGTATTTCCTACCACAGTAATAAATATACTCCCTGTTGGGTTAGTAGGTTTAGTGCTCGCTGGCTTAATCTCTGCAATTATGTCTAGCGTAGACTCAACCTTAAACTCAGCTTCCACATTGGTAGTTATCGATTTTATAAAAGTCAAAAAACCAGAACTTACTGAAAAAGAAATTGTAAAATATGGTAGAATAACAACGGTAGTATTAATGATAATCGCAGCTGTTTGGGCTCCTATGATTGCTAATTTTGGAGGGATATGGGTGTACTTGCAACAGATGTTCTCAATAATTGTTCCTCCAATCGCTGTTCTCTTTTTAGTGGGTGTATTCTATAAGCGAGGAAATGGAAACGGTGCATTTTGGACATTGATTTTAGGAACATTAGGAGGAGCTTTACTATTTGTTCTTGGTCAGGTTGAAATATGGCCCTTGCATTACACGTATAATGTGGGAATTATGGTTCTAATAAGCACTCTATTTTTTATTGTCATTAGTAACCTAAGCCCAGCACCCGATATAGATCAAATCAAGGCCTATACATTTAGAAAAGAATTACTAAATAACGAAGACAAAATGGTTTGGTACAAGGATTACAGGTACCATGTTGTTTTGTTACTTGCGGTTATAGGTATTTTAATGATTAAATTCTGGTAAAATAGCTGCTAAGTCTTTTTTAGGATAACTTTTCATTTCTCTATCATATCAATTGTATACATTTGTTATAAATATTTATTTAGGGTCTTACTAACATAATCTAGAAAATAAAAAACAATGAAAATACTGGTAACCGGAGGATTGGGGTTTATAGGTTCTCATACAGTAGTAGAACTACAAAACAAGGGTTATGAGGTTGTTATTATAGACAACTGTTCTAATTCGTCTCCAGATGTGCTCAAAGGAATACATTCAATTACTGGAAAGGAACCACTTTTTGAGCAGTTTGACCTTAGAGAAAAAGAGAAAGTTAAAGATTTTTTTGAACGTCATAATGATATTGATGGAGTAATCCATTTTGCAGCCTCTAAAGCAGTTGGCGAAAGTGTAGAAAACCCTTTACTTTATTATGAAAATAATCTATCTACATTAGTATACATTTTACAACAGTTATCTGATCAAGCATCTGCAAATTTTATTTTCAGTTCCTCGTGTACGGTATATGGACAAGCTGATGAGCTACCCATCACAGAAAATGCGCCTGTAAAGGCTGCAGAATCTCCCTATGGAAACACAAAACAGATCGGCGAAGAAATTATTAGAGACACGTGTAAAGTAAGTAAAAATCTAAAAGCAATATCGCTGCGATATTTTAACCCAACCGGTGCTCACCCATCTGCAGAAATTGGAGAATTGCCAATAGGGGTACCACAAAATCTTATCCCGTTCATTACACAAACGGCGATTGGATTGAGAGAAAAATTGTCTGTTTTTGGTGATGATTATCCAACTCCAGATGGCACATGTATCAGAGATTATATTCATGTAGTTGATCTTGCACAGGCTCATGTAGTTGCTCTGCAACGATTACTAGAAGATAAAAATAGTTCAAATTATGAAGTATTTAATGTAGGTACAGGAACCGGTAGCACGGTTTTAGAGGTAATCCAATCTTTTGAAAAAGTTTCTGATCGAAAACTGAATTATCAAATTGTTGAAAGAAGAGAAGGTGATATCACTGCAGCCTACGCCGATACCACTAAAGCAAATAATGAATTAGGGTGGAAAGCAAAAAGTAGTTTAGATGATTCTCTGAGTTCTGCATGGAAATGGGAGCAGAAAGTAAGGAGCTAAAAACATCACTCCACTGTATATTATAAAAGGCTTTGTATTTTATAATACGAAGTTCTCTGAAAAATCAGGTGAGTAATTGCTCAAAAAAGCCCCCGATCTGTTTTTTTGTATCTACAAAATGCATCTCTAAAATCCATTCTCTTTTATTTCCTTTGGCATCTGGTAAAAACATATCATTATGATTTTCGGGGTGGACATATAGATTAAAGTTTCCTGGTTCTAGCTTTTCATGAGGAAATTCTCCTATAAGATGACCTGCTATTTCTCCTCCAAAAGCCCATCCATATTCTTCGGCCTTTTTAACTGCGTATTGATACAAATCGGCTGCTGTTACATAGGTCTGCTCATGAAACCATTCCTTTGTTTCTTGCCAAGCCAATTCAATATCATTTTTAAGTTTGTGCTTAAAAGGGTCATCCCCTATCACATAGGTTCTTCCTAAATCGGCCTCCCAGCCTTCAATAATTGGCCCAAAATCGAAAAACAAAATGTCATCATCTGCTATCATTAAATTAGGAGGGTTTTCTTTATAGGGTGATAAAGTATTTACACCGCTTCGAACAATTCTTTTGTGCCAGTGCTTTTCTATTCCGAAGAGTTCAGAAGCTAAATTGAAAATTTCTGTGTTAAGCTCACGTTCTGATTTTCCAGGGGTAATTAAATTTCGATCTTCGGCTACTTTGAATAATTGAAGTGCTATTTTTTCAGCTTCGATCAATTTTGCTTTATTTACGGACATAGTTTTTTGTTTATCACTACAAAAAGATACTTTTGAGATAGTACATAACTACAATAAACAAACAATCCTGAAGATAATTCTTCAGGATTGTTTGTTTTTTTTATATGTACTTACTTCTAGTAAAACTTAGCTCTGTTATCTTCTATTTCAGCAGCTTCTTTAAGAGCTTCAAAAACTTTAGAATTAACTAAGTTAGCCTGAGTTTTAGAAGCTTGAGCGGCATAGCTAATATAGGTATCTAAACCACTCGCTGGTGTTTTCTTAGTTACTTCTACTACATACACTCCATTATTACCCACCACTGGGTTTGAAACACCTCCTACTTCGAGAGCAAAAGCAGTTCCTATCACTTTTGGCTCTGTTCCTGCCCCACTAATTGTTGGTGTCTTCATATTTAATGCAGAAGCGGTTTTTACTACTTGAGCTTGATTTTTAGCAATATCCTCTACAGATTTTGCTGAGATCTTGCTCTTTAGCATTTCTGCTTTCTTTTCTTTGATCAAAATTGTCTTTACAGCTGCACTTGCATCTTTAACAGACATTGTTCCTTTACTTGCTTTTGCAGTTAATTGCACTACAGCATATCCTTCTGGAACATCAAAACGCTTTATCTCACCAACTTCTGATTCTTCATTAAAAGCCCATTGTACTATTGCTCTTCTAGAGCCTAATCCCGGAATATTTTCGTCTAATTCTTTGATTTTATTTACCGGACGAACTGTTAGCTCATTTTCTTTAGATACTTCTTCGAAATCTTTGTCTTTTGCAGCAATCTGAAACTTAGTTGTTTCTGTAAAAATAGTATTAATGGTCTTTTCACTAGGCTCTATTTTACGAGCAACTGTTGCTACTTTTATAGCCTTTTGTTCATTTTTCTGATCTTCTATATGTATTATATGATATCCAAATTGTGTTTCTACAACTCCCATATCACCTGTCTTATTTTCAAAACAGTAATCATTAAATGCAGGAACCATAGCACCTGGAACAAAATATCCTAAATCTCCACCTTTATCTTTATTAGAGTTATCTGCAGAAAATTCGGGTGCTAAGGTTGAGAATTTACTCTTATCCCCTTTAACAACATTTAGAATACTATCGGCTAATGTTTTTGCTACTTCTTTAGTTCTTTTTAAGTCTCCTGCAGTTCTAAGACCTTCCCATGAGATTAAAATATGACTTGCTTTAACAGAGTCTGGTATTTGCTTTTGTGCAACCACTCTAGAGATTTTAATATATTCTCCATCCTTATATGGACCAAATGCATCTCCTACTGCTATATTGTATAATGTATCTGCAACTGTAGCTGGTAGATCTTTTTTAAATTGAAATCTATCATCGAATTTTATTGACGAGTTTTGATTTACAAACCCTTCTACGTCTTTTACATTTCTAAATCCAGAAACAGAATCTGTTGCTTTTGTTGATTCGTTGAATTCTGCTCTGTCATTTAATAGAGAGCCAACTTCTGCTTTTATCTGATCTTCATCTTCCTGGCTTGGCGTTTCGCTAAACAGCACATAACGAATACTTCTTGATGCATCTCCTACATATTGCCCTGCATGCTTATCTATGTATGATTGGATTTCGGCGTCTGTTACTTTTACTTCTTCGTCTTTAATACTAGAAAATGGCAACTGAACATATTTTATATCCACATTATCATTTTCTATTTTATATGCTAATTCACCTTCTTTTAATGTAGATCCTACACCGGCTTTTATCATAGTAAGATACGTCTCTTCTATAGCGCCTTTACTTATAGAAACTTCATAATCTAACCATTGTTGATACGCTTGTTTAGATGTAGCTTGTATATTTGCAACATATTCCTGCATCTTTGCTTTATCAAAAACTCCGGCTTCATTCTGAAAAGTCGGATTATTAGCTAAAGATTCTTCTAATAACTCATTTACTTGTTCTTCTCCAATCGTAATACCAAGTTCTTCAAATTCTCCTTCAAAAACAGCCTGGCGCACTTCTTGGTTCCATACATAATTTACCGCCTGAATACTAGATCCACTCGTCCCAAAATTTCTTGAAGCCGCTTCTACTTTTCTGGCAAAGTCTGTTCTATCAATACTTTTTCCATTTATGGTAGCTATCGTATTTTCTGCTTTCTGAGAAATAGCTCCTCCATTACGCAACAAATCCCCTATTACAAATGAGAAAAGTGCTAATGCAATAATCACAATTAAGAAAAAAGAACGTTGTCTGATTTTATTTAAAACTGCCATGGTGTATTATAATTTATTCAAAATATAGTGGGCGAAAATACCATTTTATTGTAATAATACCAATTAAAAATCTCAAAGTCTTATGAAGTTTTTTTGCATTTGGTTTTTATTAAAGAATAGAACCCTTTTTAAAGTTCTGTTTTTCCAGATTTTTGCAGTTCTTTTTGGCGAATAATACCGTATACAATTAAAAACTGAGCCGTTGCATATGTACTCATAATCCAGACATTACCATAAGGTAACGCGGCATAAAAAAGATCTATTGACAAAAGACTATCGGAAAGCATAAAAAACAGAGCACCGACAAATACCAGAACATAACTTGTTCTGGATACATGTTTTGATCGCAGATAAGAAGCATTAGACATTACTAAAATTACTACCATATATATGGCTACAGGAATTAACATCTCTCCTAAGCTTGGATAAAGCACATAAAATAGTGTTATCCCATATACAATAGTAAGCACCAAGAAAAGTCGATTCTTATTTTGGTTTCCTCGGTTTTTAAGAAAGATTATTATATACATTATATGAGCAAGTAGAAACATAATCAAACCCATCATAAAAAAAAGCTGGGATATGTGTGTAAATAATAGCAAAATATCTCCAGATAATGAAAACACCAAAGCCAATCCTATGATCTGGAATATAGAACGGTCTAGCTTCTTCTTATACACAAAAAGAAAAGCGATCAATGAAGCTAGAATTGCAGGTTTTGTGAAATATCTTAAATACAAATACGATTCATGACTACCGCATATAAGATCACATATCAAAATGAGCGCATATATTACTATAAAAACGATGACTTTTTGATCTAATATATTCTTGCTCATTACTTAGGACATAAATTAATCTTCGGAAGTAATCATTAATTCTATAATCTCGATTTTGGTATTTGAAGTTTCAATAATGTTAATTTTGAAGGCATCGATAAGCACTTCATCTCCTTGCCTAGGGATCTCTTCTGTATGATTAACAATCATCCCGCCAAGAGTTTCATAATTTTCACCTTCGGGAAGGTCTAATTTATACAACTCGTTAATATAATCTACTTCTAATCTTGCAGAAAAACGAAAGTGGTTTTCGGCCAATTGTTCTTCTATAAGAGCAATAGAGTCATGTTCATCTTCAATTTCTCCAAAAAGTTCTTCTATAATATCCTCTACGGTAATAATTCCACTAGTCCCACCGTACTCATCAATAACTACTGCAATGCTTTTATGTTTTTTGGTCAAAAGATTAAGTACATCCTTTACGAACATAGTTTCGGGAACAAAAACAACCGGTAAAAGAATTGATCTAAGAGATTTAGGTTTTTTGAACAGTTCAAAAGAATGCACATACCCAACAATATCATCTATAGTACCATCAAACACAATTATTTTAGACAACCCGGTATCAATAAACAATTTGCTAACTTCTTCGATAGATTGTGATTTTTCTACTGCAACTATTTCAGTTCTTGGGATCATTACCTCCCTGGACTTTACATCAGAAAAATCCAGAGCATTTTGAAAAATCTGAATCTCACTATCTATTTCGTCATGTTCTTCCACAGTTTCCATTTGTTCACTGATATAATCACCTAACTCTGTTTTACTAAAAGCAAGCTGCACTTCATCACCATCGGTTTTAAAAAATTTCTTCAACACAAAATCAGACACCCAAATTACAAATGTCGAAATCGGAGAAAATACCAGATAAAAAAAATAGGCAGGAAATGAAAATGCTTTTAAAAGCGTGTTGGAGTATATCTGAAAAAAAACTTTAGGTAAAAATTCTGCTGTTATTAAAATAATAATCGTTGAGATTAAAGTTTGCAGTAAAAGATTTAAATCGGTTAGCATATAATCTAACAACCAAAACCCTGATGGAATAGAGGAGAGAAATAAATTCATTAGTAGTTCTCCCATAAAGAACCCATACACTACTAATGCTATATTATTACCCACTAGCATTGTGGCAATAAATTTAGAGGGTTTTTTTGTGAGTCTCGAAAGAATATTTGACAAAAAACCTCCTTGTTTTTTCTCAATTTCTATGTGAATTTTATTCGAAGAAACATAGGCTATTTCCATTCCAGAGAAAAAAGCAGAAAGAATAAGGGAAATTAAAATAACAACGATTTGTAATTCCATGAATTATTTCTTGTTGTTTGCTTCAAATTTCTTTCTAAAATTTCTTTTAAAGAAGTACATAAAAACTGCTACTGCTGCAAAAATAAGATAAAGAATACCTCTTCCTCCTTCTTGTCCCCATTCTGTAAACGCCTGGTAGATAAAAAAGATCATAATAGCCAAATAGGCAAATTCAAAAAACTTAAATACTTTCATTTTTGGTATTAGATTATTCTTCAATAAAAATCAGTCCATCATTACTTCGTGAATTCAAGATAGTAAAATCCTGATTAGCATCAAAACCATCGGCTTCGTTAATATTACCATCTGACATATAACTTTTGTAGGGATAATCTGTAAATACCCAATTAATAATTTTATCCCAATATAATTGTTCTGCCTGTAAATGTGTACTGTCGGCTGTTAGAATATCGACATTTCCTCTCATATCGATTAAGCCTGTTTGTTGGTAGGAAATCGCATAGTCTGAAGTCACTACACTTACTCTTCCTTCTTTGTCTATAATATCCAGCACTATACCTTCTGGAAACTCATGATAACCAAAGGATTTATTTGTGTAATCTAGTACTTTAGGGGTTTTAAGTACTGCTGTTAATCTTCCAGAGTCTGTATATTTAAGATTTACCTCAAAAGCTTCTGCAATTGGTGCTTCTTCTGAAATTAAATATCCTTGAGATTTCGATTTTTTTGATTGACAAGAAAAAAACATTGTCACGGCAAATACCGTGACAATGTTCATTATTATATTATATTTTTTTTTGCGTTGCATTATAGCTTTGGCACTCTAACCGTTTCACCAATCCAGCATGCAATACTTACAGAAGTAATCCCTGGGTTGTTAAAAATATCGGTCTTTGATGGAGCTTTTGCTTTATAATTTGCAGCAAACTTAGACGCTGTAGACTTTAAACTTGGGTCTACTTTTCCTGCTCTTCGAGCATAGTTTTCTGCCAGCCAATATACAGCTCTTTTGCTAAACACATCAGCCCCACAGTTATTAGCACTACTAGCAACCATACTAGCAATTCTAAGGTAACAAACTCCCATTGAAGGCTTGTATTTTAATGCTTTTCTGTAATAAGCTCTTGCTTTTCCTTTGCTTCCTTGTTTTTTCATTACTTCACCAATCTTGAAGTACACTTTTGCTTTATCACTTCCTTTAGTTTCTAACTCAGCAGACTGATTAAAATACTTTAACCCCGTCGTAGTCTTCTTATCTTTTAAAGCCAAAATACCTAAGTAATATGCTGATTTTGCAGAAGGTTCAGCTTTGTGTAACGCCTCTACCAACTTAAAGAATAATGGGTCATCTGTACAATCTTTAGAAGACATTCTTCCTGCAGCACCTTTTAACCAGTTAACATCTGTTTTTTTAGCATCAAACTGACCTGTGTATAGTGGTATTAAGTTTTTACAATCTGCTAATTCTCCTAGTTTTTGGTTCACCCCTGATTTTACTTTACTATAATTTGATAATATAATAGTAGATCTTTTAAGGGTTTTCTTCTCTTTAGCAGTCAATGCAGTTCCAGATTCTTCTTTTACAGTAAGTTCGGATATCGTTTTTGCCTTATTACTTTCTTCATCTTCAATCTTTTCTATTACTTCATCATAAAGATCAAAAACGCTCTGAAGTTCTTTTTTACCTTCTCCATGAAGATCTACCAAAAGAGAGAAGTATGTATAGACATTTTTAGGATTTTTAACGTGAGCTTTATCCTCTGTCCATGCTTTTTCAAATTCTGCAAATTGGGCTTCTTTTGTCCCTATTTTATTATCGTACATTAACTGGCCGATATTAGCATGCATATCCCCTATTTTCGTTTTTCCGGGAAAATATTGAAATCTCTCTTTCCACAAGGTAATTTTTTCATTGGCAAGCTTCATTTTATCGGCAGCCACTGCTTTCTTATACTTTGCTTCTAATAATTTTTGTCCAAATTGATAGGTCGCAACACTATAGGTAGGGCATTCTTTTCTTACTTTCCACAAAGGCTCTTCTGCCGCGTCATAATTCTTTACTTTAGCATGCTCATAGGCGATTGAAGCCGTAGTAGCACAATCTGTAGCCTGAGCACTCATAGTTGTAGTACTCAAAACCAATCCTGTTGCTATACTAGTTAAAACTTTAGTATTCATAGCTGTAATAATTGTAGTTAATTAAATTTTATTTTTCTAAACCATTTATCATTTAATGATAAACCTATTGAGACATTAAAAAATTCTTCTTTAATCAATCCGAAATCTGTTGTCCCTCGTTGTCCATATTCAAAACCTATATTTAGATTAGAGAATAATCTACCAACTGGTAGTCCTACTCCAAAAGACATGCCAAACTCATCAATAGAGTTTCCATCGATAAGCAAACCGGTCTCTTCATATCTAAATCCTGCTCTATACACTATTCGACTAACATAGCTAGTTAACGAATTATATTTTGGGAGATAATACCCTCCTAATTTAAATTTTGAAGCACTTTTATACTCAATATTGTCTTCGTTAAATAATGCGTTTGTAAATTTCCCCGAATCCAAGTATACATATTCTGCTCCAACAAACCATTTTTTGTTTTCTCCTATCCCACTTCCAAATTTAAACTCGGCGGGAAGATCAATATCTTGATCATCTACTGCTACATCTTGTCGTTCTACAATCCCCTCTTGACCATTATCATTAATAACTATTGTAGCGAGTTCTCTAGTATTTTCTGATGTTAATTCGAATGATGGTGTTGATACAATAGAAGCAGATAGTTGTAATTTTTCTGTTATCATTGTTTTATACACTACTCCCAATGATAGACTAAATGCCGATAAATCAGAGCTGGTAATCTCTCTGGTATCAAATTGCACATTCGACCTCCTCAATATAGCCTTATTTTCAATATTTCCAAAGTTATAATTAAAATCTACACCTATGCTCAGATTCTTGTTAACTTTAACTCCTGTGGCTAAAAAAACCTTATTTAACCCTCCTTTACCTGTAAATTGTCGTTCTTCATCAATACCGTTGGTATCATTAAGTTCATATCCAACCGATGTAAGAGGAACAATTCCAAATCCAAATCCAAATTTACCTGCAGGGATACCCACAGCCAGATAATCTAATGAAGCATTATCTCCAGAAGACGACTCATTTGTATTGTTAATTTTATAATTGTTGTAAGTAGCTCCTACTGTATATGCGGTTAGCCTTAATTCTCCAAATGACGCTGGGTTTTGAAGATTTAAATGAATACTATCAGTTAAAACACTCAATCCCCCCATCGACCTGTTTTCTACCGTTCCTTTGAACTTCTGAATTCCTATTCCATAAAAAGAATACGGTGAGGAAGTCCCTTCTTGAGCATTAGATGTTGTAGCAACAACTACTAATACGATTACTAAAATCTTTTTTATCATTTATTATTATTAAAGGCTAAAATGTGGTTTAAACCTTCCAACAAAAAATTGGAAGTGGCAAATATGCTATTTTTTAATCTTTTAGACAAAAAATGTGCATCTCCTCCGGTTAAAATAACTGTTAAATCAGGGTAAATGTTGCAATAATCTTCAATTACCCCATTTATTTCATATAAAATTCCTCGTATTACTCCAGAATGAATAGCTTCTTCTGTACTATTACCAATAAGATTCTCAGGCTCTTTTATTGCCAACAAAGGTAATTTTGCCGTAAAATCATTTAGACTTCTATATCTCAACTTAATTCCTGGTGCAATAGCTCCACCTAGATATTCTTCTTTTTTATTTTTGAAATCGTATGTAATACAAGTCCCTGCATCAATAATAAGCGTATCCTTCTCAGGAAACTGATGTACCGCGGCAGCCACCAGTGCTAATCTATCAATCCCAAGTGTTTCGGGGGTTTTGTAAAGATTTCTGAAAGGCAACCTTACTAAATGATCAATTACAAGAGTAGTAAATGAGTTTTTAATATGTTCTATAGTGTCCTCTTGTAAATTTGAAACAGAAGAGATTACAGCATAAGTTACCCTTGGGTATTCTGTTTTCACCTGTTGTATTACGTCTTTAAGATCAGCTTGTTGAAAACTGTTTTTATATACAATTTTTGATCTATCAAAAACCCCAATCTTTGTGTATGTGTTCCCTACGTCTATGACAAGATTCATGTCTCTATTTATAAGCTGCAAAAGTACAAAACGATTTTTTTAATTTTTTCTTTTGATGATTAAAAAAAGCGTTATATATTTGCATCCGCTTACAACAAGGTGCCTTAGCTCAGTTGGTAGAGCAAAGGACTGAAAATCCTTGTGTCCCTGGTTCGATTCCTGGAGGCACCACATCTTGAAAGTGAAACCCTTAACTTTTTTGTTAAGGGTTTTTTTTATTTTAAAAACATTACAAAAATTGCATATCGATTACTTACTTGTTCGATAAATTTTGTGTTTCAGGTTTAATTATGTGTCTTACCCAGTTTATTCCAGTTTTTGTCTGCCACACCCATTAACTTACTATGATTATTTTCTGCCAACCATAATTGTTTTGCATCTAATTCTACATTATTCAAATACAAGTAGTATTTCCCGTCTTTAACAATAAATTTAGTTGGATCTACTCTAAACTTTGCTCCTGCGTATGTACCAAATGCGCAGAAACCACCGTATTGAGGCATATATTTTGCAGGGTTTTTGTCAAAAGTTGCTTTTTGTTCTGCTGAAGTAAAGTAGTATGCAATCTTTTGATATTCGGATTTGTATGCCTTGCTTCCTCTTTGAGCTAAGCCTAAATCTAAATATGATACGGGGCTATAACCAGCAAGTGCAATATTGCTATTGTCTATATTATTAGCCATTTTATCTTGCGCAGATAAAGTCGTTGCTAATAAGAATGTTACTACTACTAAGGATGATTTTAAAATTTTCATTTTTGTTATTATTTTAAGTTTTAATTTGTTCTAATTATTCTGCGTTGAAATATTCTTCTTGAATTACTTTTCCTTCGCTATTCCAAACTCTACGAATGATTTCATGCCAGTAGATTTTACTACCATCTTTCATGTCGAAATCAAATGTAAATTCTGAAGCAGAAACGTTTCCATCAACAATTGAGTGATGATGTGTTATACCGTTTACTTTAGCAATAGCACCTGCAAAACCTTCCATTTTTACAATCATTTCAGGTTTTCCTTTTGTTCCTCCATCTCCGTAGTCTGAAGTGTTAGCGTCATCTGCAAAAAACTCTTTTACAGCATCTACAATAGCTCCTTGACTTACTATGGCATCCATTTTTGTTACTTGATCTTTAATATTCATCTTTTTTATTTTTTAGTGAATTAATACACTACAAAGATGAAGGATAAACGAAGGGTAGTTAGTACAAAAAAAGCCCTATAAATTGTACTTTTAAAATTTGAAATCGGTTGGAGTTACTCCAGAGTAGTGCTTAAAGAATCTTGAAAAGTGATTAGGTTCTTCAAAACCAAGAGTTCTAGAAATGTGGGTGATGCTTTCACCATTAATAAGCATAAGTTTAGCCGTATTAATAATTTCTAATCGAATGAGTTGCCCTAGAGAAACATTCATTTTCGATTGCACCTTTTTTGCTAATGTTTTTACAGACATATTCATCTTATCTGCATAAAACCCCAGAGACCTCTCTTGGGTATGGTATTCTTTGAGAAGTGCTATAATGTCTTGGGTAAATAAGTCCCTGTTTTTAAAATCAAAGTTTTCACGAAATTGTCTTGGAGTATTACCTGTGGCATTTTTAAAAACGCGATTAAAATACGCATCGTCTTTATAGCCTAATTGGTACGATATTTCTTGAATACTTTTGTCTGTAAATGCTATTTCTTTTTGACTTTCGACAAGCTTCTTAGCACTCATTAAATTTTTAACAGATAGCCCAATTTTATCTTTGATTAATGTTTGGGCATTATACCCTCTTTGGTTTATGAGTTCTACTAAATCACGATTCGTTAGAGAATTTGAATATTCCTTGTCGATGATTTCTTTGGTGTCAAATATGATTTGATATTCTTCTTTGTTAGCCTTAAAAGGGTTTTGCCAATACCATTGTTTTGAAGATATATCTATAATATTTGCAGAGTTCTCAGCCAGCACAGATTCCGAAAGGAACTTTTTACAATCATCACATTCTTCCAGATCAATGTATCCCAAAGAAATGAGGTGTTTAAACAATACACGAACTTCATCATTGTAAAACTTGTTTTCGTCAGAAAATTCTATTTTTCTTACCAAAAAACGGTCTGATAAGAATTTTATGTATTGCCCTTTCTCTAAAAAAATCCCCTTTTGTTGCCAATCATAATAATTATTAAAATCAACTTGTATACTTCCTGTACCAGATAGGATATGAATAAGAGTATGCTTTTCTATCTGGTAGACTTTATTAATTTCTGGCGAAAATTTTTCAACGTGCAATGTTCTAAAAAATATAAAAATTAATAGCTTTCTAAAGTAAGAAAATATGGTTAAAATTTCTAATGTTAATCGACTTATTTACTACTGATAGTGATTCTATTTTTGATCTGTAATCTCTTTAATATTCTGGTTTGTTTAATTCATTATCGCCAGTAATTATTTGCTGCAGAAATCGTCTGAAAATTTACAGCGATGACATGAGAAGCTGCAGTAAGGTCTGTGGCACTATTTGCATATTCTTTTCGTAATTTTTTTAAAACATCCATATCCGGTTGGGTTGATTTTACTCCCATTCTAGAAAGCTTTATTGCTAGTTCATATCCTTCCTGAGGATTTTCTGTAATCAGGCTTTTTAACCATATTTCTTTTTGTTCCATGATTTTTGGGTTTTGTTTGTTCTATTTTAAAAAAATGTAAAGACTTGTATCAAATTAAGTTTAAAACTGTGATAACCATGCTAAACACAACACTAACTATAAGAAGGTTAAAACTTACTTTAGGTTTTTGTTGAGATAAAATTGAAGCATTGTAAAACATGCACATGATTGTCACTATAAATAATTGGATCATTTGTAGCATCGAATTTCCATTCATTAATATAAACATTGCAGCTACAGATCCTAAACAGCTTTGTCCGATAATCGCTAATGGTGAATAGCCTATAATTCCTTCTTTATATTCTTCTAAATAACTTTGATAAATTTTCATTTTTTTCTTTTTTATAGAAACTAAAAATACTTTTAGCCTCAGTTTTATTATTTAATTTATTCCAGGTAGTTTACATTATGGCCTATGTTTCCAAACTGCCAGATATTGACTTGTTGCCATTTTTCTTGCTGCATTTTTTGCCCTTTGAGCTAACTTTCCTTCATAAAGACTATCAATGGTATTAAACCATAGTTGTAGCCATTTCCCAAAATGAATTTGATCCATAGTATGATTCAAATTTTTGTCTACATTTCTATGTGCTTGTACTGGATTTCCTTTAAAAGAGACGACTCCAAATAACGTCGTAACCCAAAAATCTGTAAGCTTCTCTAGATGTGCAGGCCATTGTTCTTCTAACAGATGATTGTTAAATATTGGTCCCAGTAACTCATCTTTTCTAACTGCTCTGTAAAAAGTTGATACCAATACAAAAACATCATCCCTATTGCGTATTTCTTTCATTTTTTAGAATATTTTCTTCAGTTCCGAAGTCACGGTATTCTGTGATGATTCAGAATTTAATTTGTCTTTTTTAAGGCAATAGATCGTTTCTTGAATAGCAAACCAGCAGAAATAAAATATCCCGATAGAAAATAGAATATCACCTATCATTCTTAACCATTTCAACGTTTGTACTGTAGGTGAATACAACAACTCGGCATCTCTGGCAAAAGAGTATCCTTTAGTGATAGAAGTATAGGCCTGGATTATCCCTACAGGAAGTAAACTCAATACTACCATAGTGATTAGCCCTATGTTTAAGAACCAAAATGCTCTTTTCAGTTTTACAGTATTCCATGCTCTATTAGAATAAAATCGTAAGCATATAATAATAAATCCCATGCCTAGCATACCGTACACTCCAAAAAGTGCCGTATGTGCATGAACAGCAGTAGTATTAAGCCCTTGGATATAGTATAATGCAATAGGGGGATTAATAAGAAATCCAAAAACCCCTGCTCCTACCATATTCCAAAATGCTACGGCGATAAAGAAAAATATAGGCCATTTATATTTTTGCATCCATTGATTAGATTTCAGCAAATTCCAATTCTCTCTTATTTCAAATCCCATCAATGTAAGTGGCACTACTTCTAAGGCACTAAATGTGGCTCCCAAAGCAATAGCTTGAACCGGAGTACCGGAATAGTATAAATGATGAAGTGTACCAATGATTCCTCCTGCTAAAAATATAGTAGCAGATGCAACAGAAGCTTTACCTGCAGTCTTAGCAGAAAGGATTTTCATTTTTAAGAATACAAATGCTATAATTACTGTTGCGAAAACTTCAAAGAAACCTTCTACCCATAAATGTACTAGCCACCATCTCCAATAATTAATTACAGGTAAACTACTATTCTCTCCGTACATCAAGCCTGAGAAGAAAAACATACCGATAGCAATAACTGATATTAATAGTATGATCAATAAATGTTTAGCATCATCATTTTTTCTAATACCAAAAAGCACATGTCTACCTACCATAATCACCCATAAAACCAATCCAACAGCAAGAAAAAGCTGCCAGAATCTACCTAAATCCATATATTCATAACCTTGATGGCCAAAGAAAAAGTTGGTTGTTAGATCTAAAAATTGATGTACTCCTAACCACTCGCCAACTAATGATCCTAATACAATAATGAGTAGCGCAATGAAGAGAAAATTGATTCCGAAAACCTGAAATTTCATTTCTTTACCACTAATCATTGGCGCCAAAAACAATCCTGTTGCCAACCAGGTCGCTGCTATCCAAAACACTGCTAGTTGTGTATGCCAAGTTCTGGTTATTGAGTATGGTAAAATACTTGCTAGGTCAAATCCAAAAAAAGCTTGACCTTCTACTGTATAATGAACCGTTAAAATTCCCAGAATAATTTGTAATCCGATGAGTAGAGAGATGACAATAAAGTACTTTAATACTGATTTTTGAGACTTGGTTAGTACGATTTTAACAAGTGGATCTTTATCTGGATGTACTACTGCTTCTCCTTTTTCATGATTTCTAACATAGTAATACGTGAGTACCCCAATGAACAATAATAATAGTACTACAGAAAATCCAGACCAAATTTGAGAATCTGGTGTAATCGTATTGTTAATTAAAGGCTCATGAGGCCAGTTCGAAGTATACGTATATTCTTTATCTGGTCTATTCGTACTTGCTGCCCAAGAGGTCCAAAACAAAAATGCATTTAACTGCGCTAGCTTTTCTGTATCGACCAATGCACCTTTAGGGATAGCATATTGCTCATGCCCTTTCGAAAAAATAGCAGCATAATACGCTGAATTATTTTTTATAGCTTCAAACCGTGCAGCAGATATGGTTATGCTCTGGTCGGACGCATTATAGGTATTTGTTTTTATATTTTCAATTAACCTTGCTTTTATTGCTGCTTTTTTTTCTACGTCTACGTTTTCATAACTAGTATTAAAATCTTTTTGTGCCCAAGCATTCAACATAAACACTGCTTCTTTGTGTATCCAATCTGCGCTCCAATCGGGTGCCACATAACTACCATGCCCCCAGATAGAACCTACTTCCATTCCTCCAATCGATTCCCAAACATTTTGACCTGTTTGAATATCGCTTTTAGTAAATACGACTTCTTGGGTTTCTTCAATAATAACTGTTTCTGGTATGGGTGGTTGTGTTTGGTAAATTTCTGTTCCGACCCATATTAATGCAATAAATGATAGTATGACTACGCTGGAAAATCCAATCCAAATTTTCTTCATTTCTATATTTTTAAATTATTAAGATTGCTTAGATTAAATTTTTAACTCTGTCTGTAGTATCCATATTAGAAATCGATAATCTAACAATGCAGTCATCTATACACCTTAGATCATGTGGTACATTCTCATCTAATGCTATTAAGTCTCCCTTGTTAAGAAGTTGTTTGTCACCCTTAACACCAAAATCAATTGTCCCTTCAAATATTTCAATAACTATAGGAAAAGGGGCTTTGTGTTCTTTCATTAATTGTCCTTTTTTCATAACAATTCTTATTTCTTTTGAAGTTTTTGTTTTTAGCAAAACTGTTATAGCCGGTTTATCTTCTTTGTACGTCAAGTTTTCTGTAAGAGATCCTATCTTCATAATTTTATTAATTATCGTTTATAATTTTAAAAGTCATTCGATTGATTTTTCCTCATAGTAAAAAGTTTATTTCCGTAAATAAATAGGTTTATTATTTTTACTATTTCTAATAGCACATACCATAGATGTAGTTTGCTTTTAGGCACATCTATTCCCTTAATTATTAGATCTGCGCGATGATCTAATGCAGGCAGTAGCCATAAGGTTTGTATACTTAGAATGAGTAGAGGGATTAAAAAGAATACGGAAATAAAAGTTTTTGTTTTTATATATTTTGAAAGAAGTAGACTTACCCCTACAAGTATGGCACAAATGATTTCTACTTTGTTGAGTGCGTTAAAAACCAATTGTCCAATCCCCAAACCTAGCTCGGTGGTAATCCCAGGTGCCTGAAACTTTATCCAAGCCTCCATAAAGCTTATTGCACCAACAAAACCTATCCAAATAAAAGTAATTGCTATAGCGTATTTATGTTGATTTATATTTTTCATAGAAGACTAAAAGATCTTTTTATCCTTTTTAATTATAAATTTTTTTATCGTTTTAGTATTGTTGATTCCAAATTCATATCATTAGCAATCGATTTTAGCGATGTACTCTCTAACATATCCCGAAGATTGTCTCTTATTTCAATAAATTTGAAATGTAGTGGACACGGAGAATTAGCATCACATTGTTTTAAACCTAATCCGCACCCAGTATATATAGAATCTCCATCCAAGACACTTACCACTTCGCTTAGTTTTGTTTCCATTTTATCTTCTTCTATTGTAAATCCTCCGTAGGGACCTTTTATTGATTTTACAATATCATTTCGTGTAAGTTGCTGTAAAATTTTTGCTGTAAATGCTTGAGGAGAATTTATTTCTTCTGAAATAGTGCTTAAACTCACTTTATTATTTTGAGTTGTTTGTTGAGCGATAAAAATCGCTGCTCTAAGACCATATTCACAAGACTTTGAAAACATATATAAACTATTTATGATGCAAAGCTATGTATTTTTTTATAAAGGACAAAAATATCCCTTATAAAATATTGTATTAAAAAATTTGACACTACTCTCTAAGATCTCTCCAAAAAAACCCGAACATACTTTTCGGGTTTTTTATTTTTTTCATTTTGAACACAAGAATCCTTAATTATTTGATGGATTTCGAAAAAATAATTAAGATTTAATGAGGGGGTTTTGTCGGACATCCTGAGGTCCCCGAATTACCAAACCAATTATGATCTCTTCCTCCTCTTATCGCATAAGTGTTATCTAGTTTAGCAACCTGCCATTTTTCTAACGCTAGTTTATTAGAAGTCTGTGCACTTTTTTGGTTTTTCATTACGTCAAAAATTATTAATATGTTTTATTTAAATATAACCAAAAACCTACTATGAAAATGTAGTTGTTGTCCGAATTTATAAATCATGACTTTAAGAAAAACTATGAATTCATTTAATCAACACTAATCGGTACGATTTTCAATTTGTTTAATAAAATAGGAAGGATAGATTCCTGTTTTTTTGTAAAATGCCAATGAAAAAGATTGAGCGGTATTAAAACCTACCTCAGAAGCAATTGTTTTGATTGTATATGCCCTAAATTTTCTCTCATTAGTCAACCTATCTAGGGCAACTTCTATTTTTAGATCATTTAAATAATTAGCAAAATTTATCTGCTTGGTTTCATTAATTATTTTTGACAAATAGGTGCTATTTGTATTTAACTCTTTCGCCAAGCTATTTAAAGTATATTTTGAACTTATAAACCCTTTTGATTGTTCGAATACTTTTAACTTTTCTAAAACGTCCTTTATAAGTTCTTCTGGTAAATCGGTATTTCTAGTGGTTAATTCTAACTTTTCTTCATCCGATTTTTTAGAATTATCTTGTTTTTGTTTTATAAGGGACTGAAACCTTTTCTTATAAAGAAAATTTTTCCTGATAACAAAAAAAACTATCGCCATTAGGAGCAGAGTGATCCCCGTAAAGACAATAAAAAGTTTTTTTGAAGAAAATTTGTTTTCGTTTAATTTATCAATTAATTGATTTTTCTCATCTAAAAGCTCTTTGGATTCATAATCTCTTATAATTTTGTTTGATAACGATTTATAATTATACTCTAAAATACTATCAAATTTTAATAAGGAATTAATGTATTTTAACTGGTTTTTATCATCATTTTTAGATTTATAATATGCTACTAAAACATTATACGTATCTATTATTTCAGGAGTAACATCTTCAATCTCATTAAGAATAGTATCTACTTTTTTAAAATGATAAATGCCATTAAGAGTATCATTTAGCTCAACTAAGGATTTACCCATATAATAATTACAAATAGCAATCCCTATTTTATCCTGTTCTTTGGCAGTTGCAAATTGTTTTTCTGCTTTTGACAGGCTATCAATAGCAGTTTTATACTTTTTTTGGAAATAAAAATTAACCCCAGATTGAAAAACGAACAGGTAATACATAGTAAAGTCATTCGTTTTTAAGGTTTCTTTAATTCCTTTATCGATATAAATTTCGGCAGAATCTAGCTTACCATTATAGGTGTAAGCTTCTGAAAGGGCATACAAACCTTTATTATATCGTACATGATCATATTTTAGTTTTTTTTCTGAAATATATTTAACGTAATCTCTAAATACTTCTAGAGCTTCTTCTCTTTCTCCTAATCGATTTTTTAATAACCCTATATTAAATTTTAGTGTTAGATATTGTAATTCATTCCCACTCTTCTTTGCACACCCCGTAGCTATAAGATACTGCTCAAAGGCCTGTTTGTAGTTACTTTGTAAAAAAAAGAGATTCCCTTTTAAAATATAAGCAGAAGCAGGATATTCTTTATCTATTAGGTTTTTGGTGAGATTTATTATACTATCAACATATTCGATTGCATGCTTTTCACCATCTATTGATGCCAAATAGTAAAATCCATCGGCCATTTTTATGGTATCTTTTTTTTGCTTGGCTCGTATTAGAAAAGCTTTAGCATAAATACCCGCCAAATTGGGGTAGTTTTCATTTTCATGAAATTTATCTTTTAATTCTTGATAGGTCTTTAATTTTAAAGAATCATGAAGTATTTCAGCATTATCATTTTGAGCAAGGGCCATATAATAACTGCTCAAAAACATCATGATAATACAACAAAATAAAATTTTATTCATCTTATATTTTTAAATGATTCCCGGTTATTGAAATAATAGTGATTTGTATAGATATTACTAGCATAAGCAAGATATCAAAATAATACCTCTTACTACAAAAATACTAATAAACATAACGCTCTAGAGTATATAAAAAGAGTACAATAAAAAAAATACCAAATCAATTATTACTTCTAATCAAATTCGTCCGCAATACTAAAACTAAGAATTTATTACTGATTGACATTTATAAATATGTAGCGTAGATTTATAAATGTCAAGAACAACACCTTGTTTTTGGTATGTTCTTCTCCCTAGATTTGACAATGTTAAGCCAACTAACTTGATTTCTATATCAATTACAATCCGACATAAATACAACATTATAACTAAAAAATAGTAACAAAAATAGTATTGCGAAATAATCGGGCGGAAACTGAAAAGCCTTTAACAGAGTAAGTAACCATTAAAACCTAAATAATTATGAAAAAAGTTTTCACATTAATCATTTTAAGTGCGGTCATGTTTTCTTGTAGTAAAGATGACATAGCAATAGAAGAAACCACTGCTGTAGAGCTAACAGAATCTAAAACAATTATCTATAAAGGTATTTCCTATACAGCTCAGATAAATCAACAGGGAGAAATTGATAAAACAGGTCTTAATCAAGATCTAATTAATGCTATTGCATCAAGCCATGTTGTAGAATTAAGTGATGAAAATACTATGTATCTATATGATCAAATAGCCGAAGTTAATACCTTAATTACGGCAAAAACTTCTTCACTATCTAGCAAAAATGGGGTAATAAACGAAAAATCCGGAGTAGCTAAAAGTACAGGTTACCAACATGAAAATTATCGAGGATTTCCTTTGGGAGGTACGGGTAACTTTTCATACCCTAGCTTAAGACCACATGGATTTAACGACCTTATCTCTTCTGCAATTGTAACAAATTTTAGTGCTAGAGGATATCTAGCTCAATATTTCGAACATGATAATTATCGAGGAAGGATATATACACTAATACTTGCACCAGGAGAAGTTAAATACAACCCAAACCTGAGATCAGTTGGTATGCATGACAAAACTTCAAGCATGGTAGGTAGGTATCTTTAATAAAAATTAAGATGATTCTGGGGGTACTGAATCATCTATTTATAATTATTTGAGAGCAATCTCTTTTAAAAACCCGAACAGTTTGTTCGGGTTTTTTGTTGTTAACACCTCTACATAATATTGGTAGTTATGAATAAGTTGTTATTTTTGCTGGGCAAATCTATACTATGACGTATTACAAAGCCCTATTGCTAAGTATATTAATAACACTAACTACATATACTGTTCATTCACAAGATACCGAAAACACTAACAATTCTCAAGAAACCAAGGATAGTCTGGATCTAAAAGATTCACAAAACAAGATGACCACTTGGCAAATGATGAAGTATGATGGATTATCAGTCTACGGTGGAGTAAAGCATGTATATACCCAACCTTTCAAATGGAAAGGGAAAGATTGGCTGACTTTTGGAGGAATTATGGCCGGAAACGCAATTTTACTCGCGGTAGACGAACCCGCGGATGAATATTTCAGGAAACAAGGAGAGGATGTTCCTGATCTAATAAAAGAGGCCGGTTTTCGTTTTGGAAAACCACTTTTGAACTATGGGTTAACAGGTAGTATCTACACTTTAGGATTACTTACAAAAAATGAAAAAATAAGAAAAACAGGAGTGCTTCTTATTGCCTCTGCTACTGCCGGAGGATTACTACAAACGGTAAGTAAAACACTAGTGGGTCGTGCTAGGCCACTAACCGGAGAGGGTAATCTTAGTTTTAAATTTAATTCTAGTGAAGCGGGCTTCCATTCTTTTCCTTCGGGACATGCAATTCTATCATTTACGACTGCCCATGCATTTGCAAAACAATTTGATAATTTATTTGTAAAAGGAGGTATTTATGCTCTTGGAATGATTACTCCTGTATCACGTCTTTGGGATGGTGCACATTGGTTAACAGATGTAACCCTTGGCCTTGTCATGAGTGTGGTTATTGTAGATAGCGTTGACAACTATCTAAAAAAAGATAAACGTTACGCCTATGGCAATAAAAAGAATAAAATAAGATGGAATCTACGTGTAGGGGCTAATCAAATTGGTGTAGTCGGTAGATTCTAAATCAAAATATGGTATATCTTATTCAAACTCTTTTTCGTAATATGTAGTTGCATCCTGTACTAAAAGATCCAAATAATCATTTTCAGCCTTAAGGCGTGTTTCGTCCCAGTTTAAATATTTTATAAGATCTTCTTGTACTAATGATCGGTATCTATGCACACTATCAATATCAAAATAAAGCCTACCTGTTCTTCTAACAAAGAAATCTGCTAAACCATTAGTCATTTCATGATGCGTACTATACCAAAGTTCAGCTCTTATTAGTTTTTCGGCCATCAAATCATTCAGAAAATAATCTACTTTATCGATAATGATGTTGGCTTGTTTACCATAGGTCGACGCTAAATACCACCCGTAATATGGATCTTCAATTTGTAACTCTTTGAGTTGTTGTGTAATCTGATTTAAATAAGCATTCACCTCTGCTGTATCCTTAAGCGGTGTACTGGTTAATGGTATTTGTTGTGTATATGACTTAGAAAAGGTATTTCTTCTTTTTGTACTCATTGTCTTAAGCACTGTATCAATTACTCGTTGCGCCATTTTACGATATCCAGTAAGTTTACCCCCGGCGATAGATATCAATCCTGTTTTTGACACAAAAATTTCATCTTTTCTCGATAGTTCTGAAGGATCTTTTCCATCCTCATGAATTAAGGGTCGTAAACCTGCCCAATTAGATTCTATATCATCCTTAGTAAGTTTTGCACTCGGAAACATATGATTCACAGCGTTAAGCAAATACGCTGCATCATCTTGTGTAGCTACCACACGGTTTAGGTTCGAACTATAGTTGGTGTCGGTAGTACCAACATAAGTTGCTCTTCCTCTTGGGATGGCAAAAATCATCCTACCGTCTGGTACATCAAAATAGATGGATTGTGTTAGTGGAAATCGTTCCCTGGAAAAAACAAGATGTACACCTTTGGTTAAGTGAAGATGTTTACTACTCATCGAATGGTCCTTCTCTCTCAATAAATCTACCCAAGGTCCTGCTGCAGAGACATAGTTTCTCGACTTTATAGTAAAAGCCTTTTTAGTATTATGATCGATACATTGCAAGCTTTTAATCTTGCCATTTTCATCATAATTAAAAGTAGTCATCTCACAGTAATTGATACTGTTAGCCCCAAAAGAAGCTGCTTTCTTTAATAATTCTATGGTAAGTCGAGCATCGTCGGTTCTATATTCTGCATAATATCCCCCCCCGGTCAATCCTTTCTTACTAAGCAAAGGTTCTTTTGTCAAAGTTTCATTTACGCTTAACATTTTCCGTTTATCATCACCTTCTACATTCGCTAGAAAATCGTAGACTTTTAGTCCTATTGATGCCATAACCTTGCCATATGTTCCTCCTTCTACTAATGGAAGCAACATTTTTTCAGGAACTACAAGGTGCGGAGCAAGTTTATGTACAGTAGCTCGCTCGCTTCCAGACTCTTTTACCAAGCCAATTTCCATTTGTTTCAAATATCGTAACCCGCCATGAATAAGTTTAGTCGATTTATTACTGGTTCCCGATGCAAAATCATTTTTCTCCACCAAACAAACTTTCAAACCTCTGGATGCAGCATCTAAAACTATCCCGGCACCGGTAACACCCCCACCGATTACAACGAGATCATATTTTTCGTTTCTTGCTCTATGAAGCTGTCCCCTACGGTCTAAAACAGAGAAACGAATTGGCCCTTCCTCTTTTACAGCGAGCATGTTTTTATTGACCGTCTTAGTACGAGATACAGCATGTTGCCAACCCACATATTTTCTATTTCGCTCGTGTTCTGCAATTTTCGGTTTAAAAACAGTATCAACAGCTCTTATTTTTGAAATATCCTTCTTGGTCCATACTCCTGCTTTTATTCCTGCAAGAAAAGCTGCACCCATAGCCGTTACTTCTAACATTTTTGGTCGGTCTACGTCTACATTAAGGATATCTGCCTGAAATTGCATCAAATAGTTATTTGCAGATGCTCCCCCATCGACTTTAAGTTCTTTCATTTGTTTTCCACTATCCTCGACCATTGCTTCTAACACATCTCGTGTTTGGTATGCCAGAGCTTCGACGGTGGCTTTAATAATTTCATTTTTACCAGAATCTAATGTAAGCCCGTAGATGGCACCTTTGGCTTCCATATCCCAATGTGGAGCTCCTAGTCCCGCAAATGCAGGTACTACATATAAATCTTCAGAAGATTTGGTCGATTTACATATGGCTTCGGTCTCTGCTGCATTATCAATAACCTGAAGTCTATCACGCAACCATTGTATAGAGGCTCCGCCAACAAAAATACTGCCTTCTAATGCATATTTTATGTTATCTTCTGGTAAACTACAACACAATGTAGTTAACAAACCATTTTTAGAGGTATATGGTTTTTTTCCTGTATTCAGTAACATAAAACAACCTGTACCGTAGGTGTTTTTGGCGATTCCGGATGTATATCCTCCTTGTCCAAATAACGAGGCTTGCTGATCTCCTGCTACTCCATAAATTGGAATATCATGACCGTTATAACTAATATTTCCAAAATCTGAAGAAGAACATTGTACGTCTGGAAGAACAGACTTAGGAATATCCATAGCATCTAACAGTTTTTGATCCCAATCAAGATCAATAATGTTATAAAGCATAGTTCTGGATACATTAGAATGGTCTGTTACATGTTTTGCTCCATTGGTAAATTTCCAGATTAACCAAGTATCTATAGTGCCAAATAAGAGATCTCCTTTTGAAGCCTTTTCTCTTGCTCCTTCTACATGATCAAGAATCCATTTTAGCTTCGTCCCAGAAAAATAAGAATCGATAACCAATCCTGTATTTTTAGATACATACTCACTTAATCCTAAAGACTTGAGATTTTCACAAATTTTGGTAGTTCTCTTATCCAACCAAACTATAGCATTATATATGGGTATACCTGTATTCTTATCCCACACTACTGTGGTTTCCCGCTGATTTGTTATACCTATCGCAGCAATTTCTTTACTAGATACACCTGATTTTGAAAGGACTTCATTAAAAACTTCTTCTTGATGTGTAAAAATCTCTTGCGGATCATGCTCTACCCAGCCAGGTTTTGGATAATGCTGCGTTAATTCCTTTTGGGCAATACCGCAAATCTCGCCAGAATTGTTAAAAATTATTGCCCTTGTACTTGTAGTCCCTTGATCGAATGCTATGATATATTTTTCAGCCATATCTTACTATTTGCAGGTAATGATCTTGTTGAAATGAAATTCTTATTAAAACTCCTAAAAAATAATGTAAAACTTAAACAAAACACTGATTACTTACAAATATCCAAAGTATTCACACAATAGAAAAACTAATTTTCATTTAAAAAAAATGTAATCGTTTGTATTATTATTTATCTAAGTTATATCCAATTTTGAATGTTTTTTACTCAAATTTGAGTGATTTATATTCAACGTCGAGTATTTTTTACTCAAGCTTGAGTGTTTTTTACTCAAACTTGAGTGTATTTTGCTCAACGTTGAGTGTTTTTTACTCAAACTTGAGTGTTTTTTACTCAAGATCGAGTGTATTTTGCTCAACGTTGAGTGTTTTTTACTCGCGCTTGAGTCATTTATATTCAAAATCAAGTATTTTACACTCTCGACTATATCCCTAATGCTCAATAATAGGAAGGAACACTTCTGCTTTCCATTGTAATTCATTTCCCCCTTGCATCGGGTTGTTATAAAAAATTTCTAAGGGTTTTAAATCCACCGAAATATGATGTGCAATAGCATGTTCTAAGAGTATAAACCAGGCTTCATCACTAGTTCTATAATTTCCGTAGTAGGTTGCTTTTAAAGCTTTTTGAGAAGCTACTTTAGTGTAAGTAATCTTTGAGTCAACGGGAAGAGAATCAGTATACACTATCGGAAAACCAAAATCCAGATGTATTATATCTTTTTCTTGATTCCAATTCTTGATTTTCACAAACGGAAAACCACTTTTACTCACATTTCTTTCTACTAATTTCGGATACAGATAGCTGTTATGCGTCATCATTTCTTCAGCCTTGCCTGATCGTTTAATTTTTGAAGAAACAGAAAGTGTCTCCATGGCCGGAATATCAGTCTCACCTTCTATGATTACCTTAAAAGTACTGGTATACCTCTTTAATTGTTTTCTAAAATTTATCAAATCCTCCTTTACCAATTTCACCATGGTCGAAGATCCTACCAGGACCCGTAATCGATTTTGTATAGAATGCTCTTTTGATACTATCCCTACTCTAATTTTAGTAATGGTATCCTGTATTCTTTTGAAATGCCAATCTAAAATAACTTTTTCATGATCAACAGTCACTTCTTGAGTAAGCGAAGAGGTATTTATTATATTCTCTTTCTTTGTATTGTGCTCCCCAGGCTTTGTTTTTTTTACTTGATGATACACCCCTTGCGGAGCCAAATTTGCATTAAAAGTAATTTCATAATCATATTTTTTGATCAATAAGTACCATGTAAATACTCCTATGAGTAGGATCAAAACTCCAAATACTATTCTCTTCATCATAAGAATTAATTATCAACCGTCATCTCAAGTTTCTTGACCACAAAATTTCCTAATTCTCTGCCTTGGTCCAATCCTAAATCTATTGCTGCACGATAATGAATCCCTCCGTACAATCTACTAATTGCGGCTTCATTGGCTGCAGCATTAAATGATACAAAAGAACGAATAGGCAGCCCGTATTGTAGCTCTGTATCGTCATTAAATGCAAAATTATCACCAAAGATTTCTGTTAAAACTGTAGATGCTGCTCCCGACACCACAGAATGACCACTCGTATATTCTGGAAAAGGTGGAGTTTGCAAAACAGGCTCCCAATTCTCATCAATATGTTGATTGATTAATGTTTCTGGACGAATCAAATTACTTCGGTATTTTTCGTCCCAACAGCTAATAAACGCATCAGCTATGGCAATAGATGTTTTCGTATATGCATACACCGTTCTTGCAAAATCAGCTTTCGTTTTTTTACAAGCTATCTTACAAATCCCAATCCAATGTGCTCCAGGTGTAATCTTTTTGGTGGCAAACATAAGATGTCCTTTATGTGTAGAAACATATGGATTACAATCCCAAAACTTCGCTATTTCGAGTTTTTCTGAAGTTTCTCCTTCTTCTTTAATGGTAACTCCCACTTCATACGTCTCTATAAGTTCTTTATAAAATGGAGACTCTTTTTCTAGTGAAAAATCAGGGTGTTTTGAAGGTGTAAATTGCGATGCAGAATCTATAATAAAGGGTCTGATTTCTCTCCAATGTGGTTCGATCCCATCCATGTAATCCGGTGGGGTAGGCTGCCATCGACCAGGATCGTCTGTATTTACCGAAAATTTTGGCATGGTACGAGTCTGTGCATAATTATCCTTAGATAACCAATCTTTTATATGTTTTGCGACTAGTAATCCATAGGTTTTAGAAGTAGTAAAACTACGTTCATTAATTTTCTTCCAAGAATTATATAAACTATCTCTATATATTTCTATTTTATCTTCAGAAAAAACAAGCTCTTTACCTACATCTAAATATGCCACCAAAGCCGCAACTTTAAAATTGATCACTTTAGTCGTATCTGCTAAAGGTACTTGTGTCAGCCCATGTAATTGACCCGATAGTGTTTTATATTCGTTGTTTTCCTGGCGTATAATTTCATAAGCCGCAATATTGGGGTAATTATAAATTCTACTTGCTACCGGCGGAGAAAATATATCATGAACCATTACCCCGGTTAATACATCTAATGATTTGTGGTAATCATTTTGGGTAACATTAATTTCTCTTTCTTCCTTTTTGCAAGAGGTTAGAAACAAGACTGAAAAAATAATCAAAAACATCCCACCGCTTCCCTTCAAAGTAGGGATTACACTTGTAAAAAGTCTTTTGTTTCCTCTCCCTTGAGGGAGAGGATTAAGGTGAGGGTGTTTTTTGAAAGATCCCCTCATCCTAACCTTCTCCCCAAGGAGAAGGAACTTAAAATAAAAGATTAACCTATCAAACGAAATATTATATCTCGTTAATAAGCGATAATTATATATTTTACTTAGAAAATCCATAAATCTCAGCTTTTTCATTGTGTATGGTAACCAATAAATACTCTTTATTGATAAAATTAATAATATTTAATCCTCGAATGGCTTTTTGAGTAAGATTAATGTTTAATTCATTAGCCTTAATTACAACATTGCCTTTCTGAAGCACTGCACCGTCAAAACCATCTAATCTTCCATGATAAGGGGTCACTCCAAAATAATTTCCTGCCATTAATACTTCTTCTTGCCCATCGTTATTAAAATCGTGTTTCAGCATTTCTGTGATTGGTGCAACTTGAAGTGTTTCTGTAAAAGGAATAAAACTAAATTTCCCGTTTTCGTTTTTGAGATACCCCGACGCTAATTGATGTACCTCTAGCAAGGTGGCTTGATGTAGCGCTTCTATTCCAAAAATTTCTTCCATTGTTTTTCCTGCAAACGAGGTGTAGTTGGTGAACTTTTTCTTCAGAAAATTTAACTGATTTGATAACTCGTCTAATCCCAAAACGGTATAGTATTCACCATTCTTGGGAAGAGCAACAATAGTTTCAGTTTTTTGATTATCATCAAAATCTGCATAGTACATTTTAAGAGGAAAATCTTCTGAAGCCTTAAATTTAGTATTCAATCCAAAATTGCCTAGCAAATAATCAGGATCTCCATCATTGTCGATATCAAACTCCTGGATCGATTGCCATAATCCATTAAGTTTCTGATTAGTGATTGTACTTGTGATATCTGTTAAATTTCCTTTATTGTTTTTGAAAAAACGAGGTGACATCCACTCTCCTATTACTATTAAGTCTTTTATAGTATCGCCATCAAAATCACTCCAAATTGCATCAGTTACCATTCCTACTTTCTGAAGTGCCGCATTCTCTTTAACACTAAATTTACCTTTATCATTAATCAAGAGATATGAATTCGGGATCTTTCCGAAATCATTAGATACTGCATAGGCTCCTATAAAAAGATCTAAGTCTCCGTCTTGATCTATATCATAAGGTTTAATAACCGATTCGTGTTCGAAAAGTTCTGGAAATTGGAGCCTTTTTAATCCCGAATCAGAAAAACTATACAATCTGTCTATCAACTCTTTTGAAGAACCATAATATTCTCCTCCAGAAGACGCTACCAACAGATCATTTTTGCCGTCATTATTAAAATCTTCTATAACCGCTGCAACATCTTCCTTTAATCTATCGGTATAAAGAGCTTCGACTTCTTGCTCTTCAAAACCTTTTGAGGTTTGATAAAATAATCTAGAGGCTTCATTTTTTGAACTTCCAAAGAAGATATCCTCTTTTTTATCTCCATTAAGGTCTTTTACCACAATAGCTGGGCCTTTATCCGAGATTTTATACGGAATCAATTTTTGACGATTAAAATCGGTATAATTATTCTCTTTATGGGTAAAATTAAGACCCGGAAGACTGTCTAACTTAGTAAACCATCCTTTTGATTTAGGAAATAGCGTATTATAATCCACTAGATCCCTTTTATGTAATACTCTAATCGTTAGTGTTTGATTCGTTCTCACATTTTCTGCCATCTGTATGGTATTATCCGGCCAGATAATTTTTAGAGAATCTATGATTTCCTCATCACCATATCCAAAATGAAGTATGGCTTCTGAAGAAGATTGAAATCCTTTGGTAGTATATAATTGTTTGAATTGCGACACCCCATTGTGATAGGATATTACTTTAGTACCGATTCCGAATGTATTTGGCTTTTTAAAATCAAACTTAAGTTTCAGATAGTTCGATGTTGAATTGGTTTGATTTCTATATACACCTGCCTGGTTATTTATAGTATTGGTAACAAGGTCGAGGTCTCCGTCATTGTCAAAATCTGCATAAGCACTTCCTGTAGCTATACTTTTATCCTTTGGTAACCATGAAGCAGATTGGTTACTAAATTGAATATCTTTTGTACCCTTAAAAATATAATTTTGAACGGTTCCAGATGGCATAATATCTAATGCATCTTGATCTATTAATTTTGTTTTGGTCAATTTACCCTTAATCTTTTCATTAGAAATATATTTGATAAAATCTAAATCATTGGGCCGTTTCGGAATCCCATTAGAGACAAAAACATCTTGCTCACCGTCTTGATTATAATCAGCAAATAAGGCGCTCCAACTCCAATCTGTAGCGGCAACACCACTAAGCAATGCTGTTTCTGTAAAATAGCGTCCTTCCTGATTTATCTGAAGCATATTTCGGGCATACTGATAGTGATATCCCAATTGATTGATTCTCATATTTAGCATATCCACCGTTTCATCACCGGCTGATGCTTTGAGTACTTTTTCATCTTCTGGAGTCATATCCAAAGTCAAAATATCGGGATATCCATCATGATTAATATCGGCCACATCACTACCCATCGAGAAACGACTTACATGCCCAAACTTTTCTTTAAGCTGCTCATTAAAAGTTCCATCACCGTTATTGACATAATAATAATCATCTTCATGAAAATCATTACTTACATAGATATCTGTAAACCCATCATTGTTAAAATCGGCGGTTGCAATCCCAAGTCCATATCCGTTTGAGCCTCCAAAAATCCCTGCCTTAGTACTTACATCTATAAATCGCCCTTGATCATTACGAAGTAATTTATCACCACTCTCATTACTTCGAGTATTACGCAAAGAAGCATTTCCAAAAGAATTTTGTGTATGAATAGCATGATTAAGCAAATACATATCCAGATCTCCATCGTTGTCATAATCAAAGAAACTCGCTGAAGTTGAAAAATTCTGAAAATCTAGCCCATACTCTTTTGCTTTTTCGGTGAATGTACCATCGCCATTATTAATAAATAACTCATTTCTCCCTTTAAGATTTTGAAGCCCAACCACTGCACAAACATAAATATCAAGAAAGCCATCGCCGTTTACATCGGCCATTGTAGTACCAGTGTTCCAATCAGAATTTCCGGATACACCTGCCGTTAGCGTTATATCTTCGAATTGAAAATTCCCTTTATTGAGATATAATGAATTTTCTCCTTGGTTTGACGTAAAAAAAATATCGACTAAATCGTCATTGTTGATGTCGCCCACAGCAACTCCCGCACCATTATAGAAATATAAATAATCAAGGATATTTAATTCTTCGGTCGGGTTTAGCGTATTCTGAAAAGTAATATTGGTAATTTCTGAATTGACTTTTTCAAACAACTCACCTTGTTGCAGTTTATGTTTCCCACAACCACTACAACTTGCTATTATAAATAGTATTAAAATTCGTTTAATCATTCAATATTACATTTGAAACCTAATTGGTTTTAAAAAACACGTTTCACTACTACTTGTCATTCCGGTGTAGACCGGAATCCATAAATGACCTACAACTCTAAAATAGCATATAGATCCCAGCCTACGCTGGGATGACAAAATTAAATCTAACGAGTACTATAAACCAAATTATCAATATAGACCTCACAGGTCTTGAAGACATGTGAAGTCTGTAATAGAAATTTATTTCTTCAATTTAAAAATCTTTGGAGCTTTGTTATTAATCCCGGTGATCAGATATTTTTCTCCAGATTTATTTTTCATCCATTGCATTGCTCTAACTTCATCGGGCACAAAAAACCCTGTAGCTCTCTGATCAATATAATTTCCTTTTCCATCGCTCAACAAAACATTACCATTACTCGCATCTAATCTAGAAAACTGAGGCTTGAAGTTGTGATTATTACCAGCAAAAATCAAATCCAGTACACCGTCATTATTAAGATCATCGGTTTCTATATCACAAACACATGATAACTGTACTTCTTGAGGCAATTCATTAACATCAAAACTTCCTTTTCCATCATTATAGGCTACAAGACTTGCAAAGTTATTTACAGTTTTTACCGTTGTATTTTTTAGTACCTCAGCAGAAAACAACTCATCTATGGATTTAGAAGCATATTCAGAGAATTTGAGGTTTTGTTTTTTCAAAGAATTGATCTGTCCTGTTAGTTCGTTTCTTAAATGTATAGGAATGTCTTTACCATTAATGGTTTGCGTAATAATTTGTTCGACTGTTCCATTGTTATCAAAATCATTGATAAACATTTTTATAGGAGATTCTTCATTGGCTTGATACATAGCATTCAATCCTCGATTACCAAATACCAAATCAATATCCCCATCCTGATCGAGATCTTTGGCTTCGACAGTATTAAACCAACCCGATATATTATCTAAATTAGTGGGCAATGGGGTTATTCCTGAACCATTATTCTTAAATATCTTAGGAGACATCCATTCTCCTACTACAATAAGATCTTTTTTATTATCGCCATCAATATCCTGCCAAACGGCATCGGTTACCATCCCCACAGTTTTTATCCCAGTAGCCTTCTCATTGGTAACATCTCTAAAATTGCCTTTCCCATCGTTTTCCATAAGATAACTTTGTGGTGACACTCCATATTTTCCCACGATACTCTGACTACCAATAAAGAGATCTATATCTCCATCCTGATCATAATCGTATGGTGCAAGTGCAGCTATATTGGTATTTGTAGGAAGAATAATGTTCCCTCTGGAGAAATTACCTTTTCCATCATTATTATAATATCGTACTCCTGTTCTTGCACCTTTGAAATTACCTCCGGAACCAATAACCAGATCGAGATCCTGGTCGCCATCAATATCTTCGAAAACAGCTACTGTATCTTCAAAAAAATCTTCGGTTTCAAATGGTGTTGGTTTTACTATCCCATTAGCACTTTGTAAATAGAGTTTTCCGGTTTGCTTATATGCTCCACCAATATACACGTCGTCATTACCATCATTATTAACATCACCAATTGCTAAAGCAGGTCCGTCTCGAGATTGCATTTTGTAAATTAATCCTTCATAATCAAAATCTACATATGAATCTTCTTTATGAGAAGTTATTGGGTGCATTATAGCTTCAAAATAGGTCTTTTTTTCTATGTCTTTATTGACATACTCCCGGGTAGCATTCTTTTGGTCCAATACTATCAAAGAATTTAGAGTAATATCTTTTACAATCTGGGTTTTGCCATTGGGAAATATAACTTGTAAAGAATCTATAGCCTGATTTTTACCTAACCCCACTGTCATTGTATACTCTATAGAAGATTGAAAACCTCTGGATGGGATTAATTCTTGGCTTAGTATTTTATCCTTATAAAATAGCTCAATCCTACTCCCTATACCAAATGTATTTTTATTGGATCCCTTGATTCTTACTTTTAAATAATTGTTTTGTTCACGCTCACTATTATTTTGATAAATGGAAACTGGCATATTAAAATTATTGACAATCAGATCAAGATCTCCATCATTATCCAGATCCCCATATGCAGATCCATTTGAAAATGTGGGTTCCTCAAATCCCCAATCTATGGTTGTATCAGAAAATGTAAGGTCTCCATTATTTTTAAAGGCATAGTTAGGAATAGGTGTAGATGGCATTTTATTAATGATAGAATCTACTTCTTCTTTTTTACCTGTTAATGTCATTTTCTGAATAATATCATTAGCAAAAAAGTTCATAAAATCCTGATTTGTAAGATCATGATAAATCCCATTACTCACATAAATATCACGATACCCATCATTATCCATATCAAATAGTAGTGCTCCCCAACTCCAATCTGTTTTTGCCACCCCGCTATAAAAGGCAATTTCAGAAAAGGTATTATCACCATTATTAAGCTGTAAAGAGTTTTGCATGTATTGATTATGAAAATCTCTACTTTTCTTCAGTTTATAGACATCGTAACTCTCAAAAGAGCTTGTTTCTTTGAGGCGTTGATCACTCTCGGGTAACATATCGGTAACAAAAATCTCAGGATATCCATCGTTATTGATATCTGCCATATCTGCTCCCATGGAAGATATACTTAGATGCTGCATCCAATCTTTTATTTCTTCAGAAAACGTTCCATCGCCTTTGTTTATATAGAGATAATCTCTTTCATAAAAATCATTAGACACATAGATATCCAGAAGCCTATCATTATTTATATCACCAATAGTTACTCCTAACCCAAATCCAATAAGGCTGCCATATATTCCTGCCGATTCGCTAACATCGTTAAAAACACCATCATCATTTCTAAGTAACTTATCCCCTCCTCCTTTTAAAATCTCTGGAATATCCCAGTCCTTAGCCCTAAGGTTGCGTTTATTTACAAAACCAAGACTACTCACAGGAATAAAGCTATTGTTTAAGAGATAAACATCCAGATCACCATCACCATCATAATCAAAAAAAGCAGCGTGTGTCGTAAATCCACTATCGGCTAGATTATATTCGGCAGCTTTTTCGGTAAACGTTATGGTTCCTGAACTTGTCGAAGGACCATTATTAATGAAAAGTTCATTTTTTTGATCGTCTCCTTCAACATTACCGGCATTACACACATAGATATCCAATAATCCGTCTGCATTAATATCGACCATAACTACTCCTGTAGACCATGCATTTTTACCAGTAGTTTTTGAAGAAGTAGCAATATCTTCGAATTGAAAGTTTCCTTTATTAAGATACAATTTGTTTTCCTTTCGGTTAGCAGTAAGGTATATATCAGGTAATCCATCATTATTAATATCGCCAATGGCTACACCACCACCATTATAAAAATTACGATATTTAAATATATTGAAGTCCTTTTCGTTATGCACCTGGTTAATAAAATCAATATTTGTAATTGAAGGATCCAACTTGGTAAACAATGTATTTTTATTCTCGGTCTTATTGCCTTTAGACTGTTCTTTATCACAAGAAATCAGGGTGACTAGTATAAGACAACAATAGATCAACTTATTCATCATTATTTTTTATTTTTTTGATGACCTGAAGGCTATCATTATTAATCCCAAACAATAGATATGCTGAATCTTTTATTTTAATTTTTTCTATAGATCGCACAGCACCTTTTATACTAAAATTAGATTGCTCATAGCTTTCAAAGTTACCTTTTTGATCATTCAATAAAACGACTCCAAATGATGCATCTAATCTACTTAACTGGGTATTGATTTCATAGGTATTTCCTCCTAGAATTATGTCTGGGTATTGATCATTATTTATATCATCGATCAAAATATCATGTACCGAAGATATCTGTGCTTCCCATGGTAACTCTTGTGCCCTATAACTAAGGTTACCCGTATTTTCGAAATACATAGTGCTTAATGTATAGACTTCTTTTTTTTCTGCTTGATTAATTTTTGATGTTGAAAAGTAATCCTGAAAATCGGCTCTGGCAAAGGAAGTGTAAGACAAGTATTTTTTATTTAATTGAGGAATTTGTTTTACTAACTCATCTTTGGTTGCTATAGGAGTTTCTTTTCCTTTATAAAAATACGTTACAATAGGATCAATTTTGCCATTATCATCAAAATCATTGAGGTATAATCGTATAGGTTCTTGTTCTGAAGCGATTAACCTACTATTTAACCCCCAATTACCTGCAATAATATCCAGATCACCATCATTATCCATATCACTAACTTCTATACAATTCCACCAACCATTAGTGCTGTTTAACGAAGAATTATGTTGCTTTTTAAAACACCCCTTACCATCATTAATCATTATTGTAATAGGCATATAATGCCCTGCTAAAATTAAGTCATCAAACGTATCATTATTTACATCAATAAATTTAGCATCATATATAGTACCCATAGTATATAATTCTTGTGCTGCACTTAAGGTAATTTCTTCAAATACGCCGTCTCCATTATTTTTGAAAAGATAGTTCTTTGGTATGATCCCGTATTTACCGGCCTTACCATTACTACCAATAAAAACATCTACATCTCCGTCATGATCTATATCTGATATTTTCACAGTAGACGCATTCATAACAATATCGGGAAAAGCACCTTGCTTTTTCACAAAAACCCCTTTTTCATTAATAAATACCCCTGGAGTACTTTGATAGTCTGAGTAGCTTTCATTTCCACCATATACAGTAAGTACATCTATATCACCATCACCATCTACATCAAAAAAACTTTGATCGACATCCTCAAAACGTTTATCCAGCTCCAAGCCCTGTTGCTTACTAGTAGCAAAACTACCGTCAACTTGTTGTAAAAACATTGTTCCTGTTTTAAACCTCCCTCCAGGTATAAAAATATCGTCTAATCCGTCTTTATTTATATCTATAACCGTTAAATGAGGCCCTTCATTAGAATTAGCATAGGGAGCCAAAGGTTCGGTATTAAAATCTTTGGTTTCAAAATCTTGATGTTTAAACTTTACACCAATATTATCGTTTATTAATAGAGTTGAATGTTCTTCTTTAGTTTTTACATAGGTTGCTTCTTTATCTCTTTCAATATAGATCAACTGATTGGCTTTTACATTCTTTTGAACAGATGTAAATCCATCTGCCCAATGAATTTTTATGGAGTCAATTTTAGTTTCGTTCCTTAATCCAAAATGTACAATTGGAGAAACCGACGATAAATATCCTCTGGTCGTAAAAACCTCAGATACTTGTATATTCTTTTGAGTATACACCGATACTTTAGTACCGATTGCATTGCGATTATCTTTACTTCCTTTTAATTTTAGTTGCAAATAATTATTATGAACTGCCTGTTGATCTGATTTGTTTTCATATATAAAAGCGTTTTCATTAATGTTATTGGTTATAATATCCAAGTCTCCATCATTATCTAAATCTGCATATACCGCACCATTACTATAAGAAGCTACATTATCTAGCCAAGTATTGGATACATTTTCAAAAGTTAAATCTCCTTTATTTCGATAGAAATAATTCTCAGTCTTTTTACTCGGTAATTCATTGATCAATGCCAGATCTTCTTTTGTCATACCTTGATCTATTCGTTTTTGAATATTATCGTTGGCAATGAAACTTATAAAATCCATATCGTTGGTAGCTCCTTTAATCCCATTTGAGATAAAAATATCCTTATATCCATCATTGTCATAATCTGCTATAAGTGGTGCCCAGCTCCATTCTGTTGCCGCAATTCCTGAATAAAATGCTATCTCACTAAAATCTGCATTGCCTCGATTAAGTTGCAATGCATTTTGCATATACTGTGGTTGGTATCCGTTTTTTAGATATTGATTATAAATTGAAAAACCAAATTCTGTTCCCGAGGATTTATACGTAGTTAGATCTTCTGGAAGCATATCCAGTGATACAATATCAGAAAGACCATCGTTATTAAGATCGGCAATATCTACACCCATAGAAAAATGCGATGTGTGCTGAATATGTTTTTGATTCTTCGTAATTAATTCTTTGAACGTCCCATCTTTTTGATTACTATATAAATAATCGTTTTCGAAAAAATCATTCCCTATATAAATATCTGGATACCCATCATTATTAACATCGCTTGTTGCGATTCCTAATCCATATCCTATTGCTCCCTGAAAAATCCCTGCTTCTGTAGAAACATTTTTATATGTACCATGATCATTGCGATATAAGCGATCCCCAGAAAGTGAGTCTATTTGATTTCGTTTAGACCCTCTGCCATAGGTTCTATTAGGATGTACCGAATGGTTTAATAAATACATATCTAAATCCCCATCAAGATCGTAGTCAAAAAAACTGGCTTGTGTAGAAAAACTTGAAATATCTAAGTGATACGCTGCTGCATTTTCTATAAACTTAGGAATGCCTTTTTTATCTGTTCCTTGATTTACAAAAAGTTTATTCTTTCCCTTTATTCCTCTATAATTAGAAACTTTACACACATAAATATCTTGCAATCCGTCATTATTAATATCGACGATGGTTACTCCTGTAGACCAGCCTTTTTTATCCTTTAGCACCTCTGGTGTTACCTCTTTAAATTGAAGATTTTTTTGGTTTATATATAATTGATTTTCGCCTTGATTAGAAATAAAATATAAATCTTCAAACCGATCATTATTAAAATCCCCAACAGCTACTCCTGCTCCATTATAATAATAGAGGTATCTAAGAATATTAAGTTGTGGAGTGTCTTTTAATTCATTGGTAAATGAGACTCCTGTGTGACTTGCCGATGCTAGAACAAAGAGGTTTAATCTTTTTTCCTTTTTACAAGAAATAGAAAGCATCAAAATTAGTATACAAATACCTATATATCTGCAATCTGTTCTCACTCAATTTATATTTTTCTTAAAGATAGTATTATGAAAATTCAATTAATAGAGCCCTTCAAAAATAGAAGGGCTCTGCTCTAACACTTTAATTTGGTTATATATTAATAACCAGGATTTTGAGTTAAATTAGGGTTTGACAATAATGCTGTTTCAGGAATTGGAAATAATACTCTAAAGTCATCTGTACTATCTTTTAGTCCCCAGGTTTCGGCAAATTTACCAAAACGAATCTGGTCATTACGCCTCCAAAATTCACCATATAACTCTCTACCTCTTTCATCTAACATATCTTGCTCTGATAATGCACCAAGAGGAGTAGCATTTCTAATCATTCTAAGTTCATTTACCAAAGTTAACGCGTCCTCTCCAGAGGTACCGCCTCTAAGAATTGCTTCTGCCTTCATCAAATGTGCATCAGCATAACGGAAAACGATTTCATGTCCTGCAAATTCTCCATTTACCGGGTGATATTTTATTACTCTAACACCTGTACGTTCATTATTACCTACAAGTCCCGGAAAATCTTTTGTAAACACTAAAGGATTTCCTGGTCTGTCATTTAAAGGTGTTCCTGTCTCATCATACTGTTGTCCGATTAAGAATCCAAAACCAATTCCGAGATTTGATCCATCGGTTGGCACAAAACCTCTTCGTTCTTCTTGGCCACTTCCCGGAACATTTATATTAGGATCTCCTTCAAAAAGATCATAAAACTCTGCCAGAGTAGAAAATCCATTCCAACCACCACCATTATTCTCTGGTGCATTTTGATTATAATGCAATGTGTTCCACATTCTATTACCAACACTTGATGTTGTGAAAAATATGGTTTCATTATCCACATTTGATGTGAAAATATTAAAATACCCTGTTTCCAATCCAAAACCACCTGCAGCCACTGCATCGACAAACTCGACCACCTTGGTCATGTCTGCTGCTTGTGGTGATCCACCAACATAGATATGCTTATTTAAATATAACTTTGCCAAAAGATGATTTGCCGCTGCTTGGGAGGCGGTAGAAGTTTCGGCACCAGGACCCGCAGCCGGAAGTGCGGTTAAGGCATCATTAAGGTCTGTGATTATAAAATCAAATGCCTCGGCGCGTGACATTACCATAGGATTAACATCTGGTCCATCATTTGCGTTTCTAAACGGTGCCACTCCATACATATCCATCACCCAAAACATACTATATGCCCTTATAAATTTTGCCTCAGCAATTTGTTGTGCAGTTGCTTCACCTTTGGGATCTGCTATAATTAATGTAGCGTTAAACACTAACCTATTAAGGCTATTCCAGCTGTTTAAAACATAAGGATGTATAGAACTCCAAGTATGCGCATGTAGCTGTCTCCATGTTCCATTATCTCCCCAATCTGTACCTCTGGTTGGTACTAAAAGTTCATCAGTTGTAACTTCATTTAGTGCATATAAATCTTCTTGAGTTTCTACAATGCTTCTAAGCGATCCATACAACCCATTTAGTGAAGATTCTACATCACTAACTCCTGTAAACTCGGTTTCTGATTCAGAAATTTGAGAATCTGATTCTTCAATTTCTAAATCTGTACAAGAAACTACCAATACAATTGATAATATTCCTAACAGAAACGATTTTAATAGCTCTTTTTTCATAATCTTTTTTTTAAAATTTAGCATTTAATCCAAACGTATACGTTCTAGGTCTAGGAAAGGCTGTGTAGTCTATTCCTGCTGTCGGTAAATTATTAAGTGAGTTTGTAGGACTTACACTCACCTCTGGATCTAAACCACTATAGTCGGTAATTACAAATAAGTTTTGTCCATTTACATACAATCTTAGCGATTTAAATACACCATCTCCTTTAAGAGGTACATTGTATCCTAGGGTCGCATTCTGTAATCGCAAAAAGTCTCCACTTTCTAAAAAACGAGTCGATACATCAGGAGCATTAGCCTGAGATTCGCCATTACCAATTACATCGGTTGTTACATTTCGTCCACCGCCAATACTACCTGCAGTAAAAAATGCATTTGCAGTATTATTATAAATATAATGGCCAAATTGACCCGCTAAGAATACTGATAAATCCCAATTTTTATATGTAGCACTTGTTGAAAGCCCTATATTAATATCTGGTAATGCACTTTTGCCTACTAATTCCTGAATATCCCCATTAGGATAAATAGATTGTCCGTCTGCATCAAACCCTCCAAACTCCCGTAAGAAATAAGAAAACAAGGGTTGATCATTGACTAAAATTTGCGAAAATGCTCGAGACAATCCTTGACCGAATATTTGACCTGCAGGAATCTGCCCTTCAAAATTTTGTAATTCATTTTTATTGTATGCAATATTAAACCCAACATTCCAGTTTACCTCTTCTTGCTGAATAATATCATAATTAATAGCAAACTCGACCCCTTCGTTTATTACATTACCATCAACATTTGTAAATGTAAAGGGTTGAGGAGCTGGTTGTGCAGATTGTACTCTTAATAACAAATCCTGCGTATCTTTTCTATATAGATCCAAACTACCACTAAGACGATCTCCTATAAAACCAAAATCAATACCCACATTTATTTGACTAGTTTCCTCCCACTTAAGATCATTATTCGCAAAAGATACTTGCGAGCTTCCGGGAATATTAATTTCACCACCATTACCAATAGATATTGGATCTCCATTTCCATCTAAAGAGTCAAATCGTTCTCTGGTTACAAAATTCCCAAAACCAAGACCATCTTGATTACCGGTAATACCAAAACCAACTCTAACTTTTAACGTTGAAAATGTTTCCGGAATAAAATCTTCTTGATCTAATTTCCAGGCAACTGCACCCGACGGGAAATAACCATACTCATTATTTGATCCAAATCTAGAGGAACCATCTGCTCTAACGGTAGCTGTAAATAAATATTTATCATACAGAGAATAGTTTGCTCTCAAAAAATAGGATTGTAACTCATCTGTAAAATCAAAAGTATCTGTAAATATCGTACGTACAGCAATATTTGTAGGCGCAATAAAACTCTCTGCACGAGATAATTCTGGTACAATTCTATTCACTACAGCACCTGCAAAAGGATCACCACCGTCAATTAATTGATCTGAGACTGCATATTGCTGAAAGGGACCTGATATTGCAGCTTCTATCCTATCTGCAGAAGTTTCAAGAGCGGATACCATTTGATTCAGATCTGTTGTTGTAAATCCAAAACCACTAACATTTCTTCCTTGTCTTGCAAAATCCTGAAATGAGTACCCTACAAGTACAGAAAAATTAGAGTTCTCAAATTCCTTCTCATAATTTACTGTAAAGTCTAGTAACCGATTGGTAACTTCAACTTCATTATATGTCCCTCTACCATTACCAGGTGTTCCGTTATTAAGTCCTGTAATATCCCCAGAAATTGCTGATCCTCTAAAAGATTCTGAATCATCATAACCAAGATTTACTTTTGCTTTTAGCCCTTCAATTATGGTATATTCTGCAGATCCATTTAATAAAACACGATTTGTATTGGTTGTGCTCTGACTAAATGCTAATAATGCTGAAGGAGTAATATTAGCACCTCCTGGTTCAAAATTAGCATTAGAAGGCCACGTTGGATTTGCAGAATATGCAGCTCCTAATAAATCTCCTTGAAATCCTGCATTATCACCAATTGGAGGAGCTTCATCATTTACTCTTGAAATTGTTCCCTGAAGGTTTAATTTCAATTTCTCGTCAAAAAAACGATGCGTTGCATTGATTCTCCCAGTTATCCTTTCTAAGGAACTTTTTTCTACAACACCAAATTGTTTTCCGTACCCAAATGATGCTCTAAGATTACCGCCCCCATAACTCTTAGCATAGGATAAGTTTTGTTGTTGTGATGCTGCTTTTCTGGTAATCACATCTTGCCAATCTGTATCACTACCAAAATCTTGCCCATCTACATCGCCTCCAAAACTATCTACAGCAGATAAATATTGAGTTCTATTCAATAAATCAAACTCTTCTGCCGGTTTAGCAATACTAAGCGTTGAAGAAAATTCGAATACCCCTTTACCAGAACCTCTACCACTTTTTGTTGTAATAATTACCACTCCATTTGCTCCTCTAGATCCATAAATTGCTGTGGCCGAGGCATCTTTTAAGATACTCACACTTTCTATATCATTAGGATTAATAAAGTTTAAAGGATTTCTGGCAGAGCTGGACCCTGCACCTATATCAGCACCTCCTGCAGCAGTATCATCACCTGCCAACGGTATTCCATCGACTACAAATAACGGGTTGTTATTGGATCGCACAGAACTAGTACCTCTAATTCTTAGAGCAACACCTGCACCAGGTTCACCACTAGCCTGAGTAATTTGTACCCCTGCTGTTTTACCTTGGATCAATTCTTCGGGAGATGCAATTACACCTTGGTTAAAGTCTTCTGTACTTACCACTGCAACGGCACCTGTAGCATCCTTAACAGACTGTGTCCCGTACCCGATCACTACCACCGCTTCTAACTCTGCAGCATCTTCCTGCATCGTTACATTTATGGTAGTTTGTCCTCCTACCGGAATTTCTTGAGCCTTGAAGCCAACAAAACTAAATACTAAAATGGCGTCTTCGGCTACGTTATCGAGCGTATAGTTTCCGTCAAAGTCTGAAACTGCTCCATTACTTGTTCCCCTTACAAGAACATTTACTCCTGGAATTGGCCCCCCGGTGTCTGAAATCACCCCCGAAACCGAAATCTGGGCAAACATCATACTCCCTGATAAAAATACCAGTAAGAATATGACTTTTTTAAGTATTATACATTTCATAATATAGTGTTTGATTTTAATGTGAATGTTTGTTGTTTATGTTTTATTATTATTTTTCAATAAAAAGAGCACTCTGTTTTCTGTTTGTAACAATGGAGCATCTACGTCTTTTACCACATCCGACTAATTCTGTAACTATAAACCAATATTTCAAAACAAAAAGTTACAAAAAAAATAGATGCCCCAACTGTTACACCTTAGGGAAGTTTTTATCACAAAAACTCCTCTGCTAACAAACAAAAACTATCTTCACTTTCTACTGTATTCATATTTGTTACTTATTTCTATTTCTCTAATTTTAGAATAACACCTTGATACGGTTTAAGATGAACATATTTTCCATCTATATCCAGACCATCGTAGTTATTTATCAATATTTTTGTTTTGCTAATTTTTTCAGAAACATCGACCTTTTCCTTCACGTTTTTAAAATTTAGCAATACGATAATTTCTTCGTCACTAAGCACTTTTTTATATACATATAGACTTGAATTATTAAATTCTAATTCTTCAAAATCTCCATACACAAAAACATCGTTTTGCTTTCTTATTTTTAGCAGATTTCTATAAAAATTTAATATAGAATTCGAATCATTATCCTGTTTTGCTACATTAATTTCTTTATAATTTGGGTTTACTTTTAACCAAGGATTAGCTTTAGAAAAGCCTCCATTTACCTCATCATTCCATTGTATAGGAGTTCTAGCATTATCTCTACCTTCTTTATTGATCATTTCTAGCGCCGACTCATTAGAATATCGTTTCGTTTCTAAATTTTCGTTATAAAAATTTAAAGATTGTACATCATTCACTTCATCAACAGATTCAAGAATTATATTGGTCATCCCTATTTCATCTCCTTGATAAATATTTAATGTCCCATTTTGAGTTGCTTGCATAATGAGTAACATCTTTGCTGATGCTGACCAATACTCTTTATCATCTCCAAATCTAGACACCATTCGAGCAAAGTCGTGATTACCCATTGCATTGGCCAACCATCCTTTTTCATGTACTGCGTCTCTCCATCTTTTATATATTTGTTTTAGGTTTATTAAATCAAAAGGCGAAGATTCTTCAAATTTTCCGTTAACAATAACACATTCTAGAATATCAAAATGATATAACATGTCGAGCTCTTTGCGATCATAATCGATATATAAGTTTGCATTTTCATGATTAATCCCTACTCCTTCTGCCAGAGAAAATGCATCATAATGACTAATCACCTTTTCGTTCATCTCTTTTAAATATTCATGTAGCCTAGGCCCATTAGCATATACATCTTCGATGATTTTTCTAAATCCAACATCGGGAGCATCCGGATATCCATTTTGTTTTGAAATTAGAGGAATAACATCCATTCTAAAACCATCAACACCTTTATCTAGCCAAAACCTCATGGCATCGTACATTTCTTCTCTTACCTTAGGGTTCTTCCAATTAAGATCTGGTTGTTTTCTTGTAAAAAGATGCAAATAATACTCTCCGGATACCGAGTCATATTCCCATGCACTTCCTCCAAAAAAGGATTTCCAGTTATTTGGAGGTCCTCCATCTGCTGAAGGTTTACTCCAATGAAAATAATCTCTATACGGATTGTTCTTTGATTTTTTTGCTTCTTCAAACCACATATGCTCATCAGAACAATGATTTGCCACCAGATCTAAAACCAATCGCATTCCCTTATCATGCGTTTTTTGAAGCAAATCATCAAAATCCTCCATAGTTCCAAATTCGGGCATGATTGCACGATAATCACTTATGTCATATCCATTATCATCGTTTGGTGAACTAAAAATTGGACTTAACCATAGTATATCTACATTAAGACTTTGCAAATAATCTAGTTTCTCTATAATTCCTCTCAAATCCCCGATACCATCACCATTACTATCATTAAAACTTCGTGGATAGATTTGGTAAATAGTTCCTTTCTTGAACCATGATAGCTCCATGCAATTCAGATTTAAAAAATTAGAATAACTTTATATTTAATCTCCTTACTGCATTTCAAATAATGTTTATATTTATAACTAAACATTATTTATCCTAAATTAGCGTAATCATATAATATCTTGAACGAAGGTGTCTTTTGGGGAGGACATTAACAAGAATATTAATTTTAAGTAGGTAATTTATTAATTGTTCAAAAATCAATTATATATAGTACAAATTACTAAACTATTCACGTAACCGTATAGCAATACTCCCTTTTAAAAAAATGCAAACGTTTGTATTATTATATTTTTAACAAAAATGATGTTTTAATAATAATTTTTTAACGTAAATACAAATGCCTCTAAAAAAAAGAAGGGTAAAACTTGAAGATATTGCCAGAAAACTCAACATTTCTATTGCCACAGTTTCAAGAGCTTTAGACGATAATCCTCGAGTAAAATTGAGTACTAGAGAAAAAGTTTTTAAAATGGCAAAAGCAATGGGGTATATGCCTAATCAAATTGCTAAAAGTCTAAGTTCGGGGAAAACTAATATTATCGGGGTTATTATCCCAAGATATGATGAGCCTTTCTTTATAGAAGTGTGCAGAGGCATTGATGATTATGCACGTGAACATAATTACAAAATACTCATTAGTTCTTCGAGAAACTCATTTGAGTTTGAAAGAGACAATCTTATTGCTTTTGAACGTGGTTTAGTAGATGGTATCATTCTATCCCCAACTCATGAAACCGAAATGTTTACCCATATTCGAAGCGTCATTAATAAGGGGATTCCTGTTGTTTTATTCGATAACATAAGAGAAGAAGTTCAAGGTGCTGATCATGTTCTTATAGATGATGATATGGCTTCATTTAAGGCTGTAGAATTTCTAATTAAAAAAAGTAAAAAAAACATAGCGTTTATTGGCGGCATTATAGAAAAGAAAGTTTTTCAAGATCGCTATAAAGGATATATAAAGGCAATGAAAAAGTATAACATACCTATCCGAAAAGAATTAATTCTTCATTGCAAATCATTAGATAGGGAATATGAAGATGTCGAAATACAACAATTTTTCAATAACATCGCTATACAACCTGATGCGGTTTTTGCATGTACGGATAATTATGGTTTGCTCACCATGAAAACACTTCTTAGGTTAGGGTATAAAATCCCGGAAGAAGTTTCTATTATTGGTTTCGGAGACTTGGGCTTAGGAGAGGTTTTTGTTCCTTCTATGACATGTATAGCCCAACCAACCTATGAAATGGGGCAAAAAGCAGCAGAATTATTAATAGAACAGTTTAATGAGTCTAATGATACAGATCATCCTAAAAAAGTAATAAAATTAAAAACCAAATTGGTTTTGAGGGACAGTACATGAATTCCTACAATCATCTGAGCCTGTATGATCAATAGTTCTAGTTTGTAGAATCTCTTATTATTAATGAGGTTTTAACGACCTCGGTCTTGGTTTTCTGATTTTCATTAAAATTATCTAGGTGACTCACTAAAATGCGAGCAGCTTTTGCTCCTAAGTCTTCGGCGTGCTGAGAGACTGTAGTTAACTTAGGATATGAATGTTGTGACAACAACCCATCTGTAAAGCCAATCACCGAGATCTCTTCTGGGATCTTATATCCTAATTTATGTGACATATTTATGGCAACTGCAGCCGCTGTTTCATCAAGCCCAAGAACCGCATCGATATCATTGTTCTTAAGAAATTTTTCTATTTCTGCTTCAACAATATTTGAATCTTCAAAAACAAATTCTACTAACGATGCTTCTTCATTTTCTTGTATAGCCTCTCTAGCTCCTTCAAAACGCAATTTTGCCACACTCAACCCTCCAATTGTTGTAATCGCGGCAATCTTTTTACACCCAGTATCGATAAGATACTGAATTGCATTTCTTGAGGCTACTTTATCATCTACAATAACCTTATCACAATCAATCTCATCACTTACTCTATCAAACATAACCACAGGCACATCATCTCTTTTTAAATCCTGATAATGATCAAACTTATTAAGAACCTGAGTTTCTTGACTTAAAGCTACTATAAAGCCATCTACACTACTATAATTGAGCATTTCTACATATTCAACTTCCTTTTTATAAGATTCATTAGTAATACAGGTAACGATTTTATATCCACTTTTAGAAGCTTCTTGTTCTATCCCAAATAAAGCTTTAGCAAAGAAATGATTTAGGATTTCTGGCAATATAATCCCAATGGTTTTGGTTTTATTACTCTTTAAACTTACTGCTAATGCATTGGGTTTATAATTATAAAAACTAGCAAGTTCATGAACCCGGTTGATTGTTTTTTGACTAATCTCTGGATCATTTTTTAATGACTTTGAAACGGTAGAAATTGATAAATTTAACTCCTTTGCAAGCTGTTTAAGGGTAACCTTTTTTCTCATAACCTCAATTTTGGCATTTCTTATTTTAAGACTAAAAGAATATTAATCAAATTTTCTTTGGAGTCTAAAGTAAGCTTTTTTCTTAATCTATCCCTGCTAATGACTACACTTTACATACTTATGTCGCTAAACAACCTATTTATTTTGATCACATATTGATTTTAAGGCGTCTGAATCTTATTTTTTAAAGAAAAAACTTGCTTCGAGTGATGCCTTAGAGCTTCCGCCTACAAAAACCTTAAACTCTCCAGGTTCGGCTTCCCATTTTTTATTGGCTGTATAAAACCGAATTATTTCCTCATTAATAGTAAAGGAGATCGTTCTACTTTTCCCTGCTTCAAGTTCGATTAATTCAAAGCCTTTCAACTCTTTTATTGGCCGAGTTATACTAGCTACCAGATCCCGAATATACAATTGCACTACTTCTTTACCTTTTCGTTTACCTGTATTAGTAACCGTAATTGAAACTGTAATGGCACCTCCTGCAGAAAAAGATGGAGTACTTACTTCAATATTTTTATATTCGAAAGAAGTATAACTTAACCCATATCCAAAAGGAAACAAAGCAGTATTCTTTTCATCGGTATAATGAGACCAAAATACCATACTATCTACATTAGTAGGTCTTCCTGTATTTTTAATATTATAATAAAGAGGTACCTGACCTACACTACGTGGAAACGAAACCGGTAATTTACCAGAAGGGTTATAATCTCCGAATAAAACATCTGCAATAGCATTACCTGATTCTGATCCCAAATGCCAGGTTTCGAGTATGGCTGGAGCTTTTTTTGCGATATCTGTAATGACGAGAGGGCGACCATTCATTAAAACGACCACTACATTTTTATTTACTGCCCATATAGCTTCAAAAAGTTTTTGTTGAGGCATTGTAAGGTCTATACTTACCTGACTTCTGCCTTCTCCCGACTGAAAAGCTTCTTCGCCAACGGCCAAAACAACCACTTCTGCTTCTTTTGCAATATGTACTGCTTCAGAGATTCCTGTTACATCCTCTTGATTTATCTTTAATTCTCTAACAAAATTTCGTTCCCCGACTCCCACTGCAACTCCTTTTGCATAGGAGACCTTTACTGTTTTATCAACTGCAGCTTTTATTCCCTCAAGAAGTGAAACTGCAGAATTTGCAGTAGCCATAGCTCTCCAGCTACCAATAGGAGAATCTTTATCATTTGCCAAAGCCCCAATAACGGCAATACTTCTTGTATCTTTTTTAAGAGGAAGTATGGTATCATCATTTTTAAGCAATACAATAGACTTTTTAGCTACATCTCTAGAAGCTTCAATATTCTCTTTGGTATAAATGTCATTTTTTTCACGAGCTTCATCACAATATTTATAAGGATCATCAAAGAGTCCCAGTCTATATTTTATTCGAAGTATTCGTCTTGCTGCATCATCAATTAATTTTTCATCTACTTTTCCTTCTTTTACTAATTGTTCTAACCCTACTTCATAAGCTCTTCCTTCCATATCCATATCACAGCCGGCTAGTATTGCTCGCTCGGCTGCATGAACTTTATCTACTGCATATCCATGTGGTATCATTTCTGAAATAGATGCAAAATCAGAAACCATAAATCCATCCCAATCCCAAGATTCTTTTAAAATATCTCGTTGTAACTCTTTATGTCCGGTAGCCGGTATCCCATCAATTTCATTAAAAGCATTCATCATTGTTGCAACACCAGCTTTTGCTGCAGCTTTAAACGGAGGCAGAACTGTATTATGAAGTTCATATTCTCCTATACTTACTGTATTATAATCTCTACCTCCTTCAGCAAACCCATAAGCCGCAAAGTGTTTGGCACAAGCGGCCAATGTTGTTTTTTTAGAAAGATCGTCTCCTTGAAATCCCTGAACCCTTGCTACTGCTATTTCAGACGCTAAAAAAGGATCTTCACCGGCACCTTCCATAATTCTACCCCATCGAGCATCTCTAGAGATGTCAACCATTGGCCCATATGCCCAATTAATTCCTGAAGCGGTTGCCTCTTTTGCAGCAATAGAAGAAGATTTTTTTATAGCTTCGAGATCCCAACTTGCACTTTCACCTAACGGGATAGGAAAAATAGTCTTAAAACCGTGAATAACATCATAACCAAATAGTAGCGGAATTTTTAACCGAGAATTCTCAATTACGGTTTCTTGAAGTTCTTTGGTCCCTGCTACAGTAGTCACATTAAGCATTGCTCCTACTTCACCATTCTTAAGCTTCTCATATTTTTCTTTATTTCCTATATCAGATGGCGGACCGGTAACATCCCAACTTCCGCTGTACAAAACTAGTTGTCCTATTTTTTCTTTAAGGGTCATTATAGACAATAGAGAGTCTATTTTATTTTCTATCATATCACTTTTATCGTTCCAGATATTCGAAAAGTTACTGAATTCTGAGAAAACAAATTCACTGAATTTAACAAAAGTAGAACCCAAAAAAATGCAAGCGTTTGTATTATTGAATGTTCAGGAAAAATGATATTTTTATAATAATTTTTTTGTGTTTTCATAAGAAGAGAAATTCCAAAATTTCACATTTCACCATCTAAAAGCAAAATAGGAGGTGATTTAATCAATAAAAAAATGATAAAAAAAACCTAATAATTGTACTTTGTCTTTTATTTTACCCACATATTAAAGACTTTAGTTTTTTTTAAACAAAAAAATACTTTTTATTGTAAGCTTTACTACATTAAACACGACAGATATAATTATGTCTGTAACTAAAAATAATACAGAAACATGTCAAAAACATATTATGATCCTGCTGACCTAAGAAAATTTGGGAAAATCACAGAATGGAGTGAAGAACTAGGGACAAAATTTTTCGATTATTACGGAAAAGTATTTGAAGAGGGAGCACTTAGTGCCCGTGAAAAATCTTTAATTGCCCTTGCAGTAGCTCATACCGAACAATGCCCTTACTGCATAGATGCCTATACAAAAGATACTTTACAAAGAGGAATCACTAAAGAAGAAATGATGGAAGCCGTACACGTAGGTGCTGCAATCAAAAGCGGAGCCACTTTGGTACATGGCGTTATGATGATGAACAAGGTGAATAAACTTGAAATGTAAGCATGATGTTGGCTGTCTCAAAAGCCTTACAAACCACTTACACCATTACGAGTTAGGATCTTTACACTAAAAATTATACGAATTACTAATCCCTCATAAATTTGGGATCTAATTGAACAAAGGAAGATGTCTGAAGCTAAAACAAAACAATCTTTACATAAACGCAATGACCAGTTAGCAAATGCCAACAGGCAGTTGGAAATCTTAAATAACGGAATTTTTGCAAATGGTGAATTGCCAAAATTTGCTGATAAAATTGCAGAAATCGGTCATTTCCCTTTACGCCCAAATACACTAGAAATCCTACAGATCAATGTTGGATACATGTGCAACCAAGTTTGCGAGCATTGCCACGTAGATGCAGGTCCTGATAGAAAAGAAATCATGACTAAGGAAACCATGCAACAATGTTTAGAAGTTATCAAAAAAACAGGAGCTCATACCCTGGATCTAACAGGAGGTGCTCCAGAAATGAACCCAAATTTCAGGTGGTTTGTAGAAGAAGCCAGTAAAGCCGGTATCAAAGATTTTATTGTTAGAAGTAACCTAACCATTATAAGAGCAAACAAAAAACATTATGACCTTCCTGATTTTTTCAAAAAACATAACGTGCATGTAGTTTCTTCTATGCCACATTGGACCAGAGGAAAAACAGATAAACAACGTGGTGATGGTGTTTTTGATAAGTCGATCAAAGCTTTACAAGAACTTAACGAACGTGGATATGGTATGCCCGATAGTGATCTAAGATTAGATTTGGTGTATAATCCATCGGGAGCATTTCTTCCTGGTGATCAAGCGTCTATGGAAAAAGATTTTAAGAAGGCATTATTAGAAGACTTTAACATACAGTTTCATCACCTTTTTGCGATCACCAATTTACCGATCAGTAGGTTTTTGGATTATCTAATCGCTTCAGAAAATTATGAAGATTATATGTATGCCCTTGTAGAGGCCTATAATCCTAGTGCAGTTGCCAATGTAATGTGTACTAACACCATCTCGATAAGTTGGGATGGATGGCTGTATGACTGCGACTTCAATCAAATGCTTGATCTTAAAGTAGCTAGCAAGGTGAAACATATAAGTGAGTATAATGAAGAATTACTTCAGAATAGAAATATCATTATTTCGCAACATTGCTATGGCTGTACGGCAGGAGCAGGAAGTAGTTGTCAAGGAACGGTAGCTTAATGAAGATTAAAATAAGCTACATATTTTTCTTAGTCATTACTCATTTTAGTGTTGCCCAAAATTCACTAGATGAGTTATTGGATCGTTACAATAGCGAAAGTATACCCTATATCTCGGTTACAGCATTAAAGGATATTCAAGATCAGGTACTAGTACTCGATGCAAGAGAAAAAGTTGAATTTGATGTAAGTCATCTCAAGAATGCACAATTCGTGGGATATGATCATTTTCAAATAGCATCTATCCTTAAACAAAATATTCCTAAAAACGACACCATTGTGGTCTACTGTAGTCTGGGTGTTCGGTCTGAAGACATTTCCGAAAAACTTAAAAATGCAGGTTATATCAACGTTTACAATCTTTATGGTGGTATTTTTGAATGGAAAAACAAAGATTATACGGTTGTAAATTCTGAAGGAAAAATAACCGAGAATGTCCATGCTTGTTCTAAACATTGGGCAAAATGGTTACTAAAAGGAAAAAAAGTATACTCAAATTGAAAGAAAAAAATTTACTTATGATCTTTACCCGAAATCCAGAATTGGGTAAATGTAAAACACGTCTTGCCGCAACTGTTGGTGAACAGACGGCTCTGGATATTTACACCTTTTTACTCGAGCATACTGTAGCAATTACCAAAAACCTTACAACAACCAAAGAAGTACATTACTCTGTAAAAGTAAGAGATAACGATTTATGGAGTTCTGAAATTTATAATAAGAAACAACAATTTGGGGATGATTTAGGTCAAAAAATGGAACATGCTTTTGCAACAGGTTTCAAAAAAGGGTATCAAAATATCATTATTATTGGTAGTGACATGTATGATTTAAATCAAGAAGATTTAGAAAATGCATTTGAAGCATTACAATCCCATGACTATGTAATCGGTCCTGCCCAAGACGGAGGATATTACTTATTTGGAATGAAATCCTTAAATTCACAAGTTTTTAAGAATAAAAATTGGGGCACAGAAACAGTGCTGCAAAACACATTGGAAGATTTAAAAAAAGAAAATATAAAACTATTGGAAGAACGAAATGATGTCGATTATTATGAAGATATTAAAGACATCGATGCTTTTCAAAAATTTTTAAGCTAACAAAAACGACATGATCAAATACATCGAAGAAACAACAGAATTCCTACAAGAAAAAGGGTTTGACAAGCCCGAAGTAGGGATTATATTAGGAACTGGATTGGGACAATTAATTAATGAGATTGAGATCATTAAAGAAATAAGTTATAATCATATTCCAAATTTCCCAACGGCAACTGTAGAATTTCATAAAGGAAAACTAATCTACGGGAAACTAGAGGGTAAAATAGTTGTGGTTATGCAAGGACGTTTTCACCTATATGAAGGGTACTCTCTTCAGGATGTAACCTATCCCGTAAGAATAATGCATAAATTAGGGATCAAAACATTATTAGTATCTAATGCATCGGGAGCGGTTAATTTAAACTTTAAAAAAGGTGAATTGATGCTTATTGATGATCACATTAATTTACAAGGAGGATCCCCCCTGGCTTTTAAAGGAGTAGAACAATTAGGAACTCGATTTACAGATATGAGCGCTCCATATGATCAAAAAATTAATGCTCAACTAGAAACCATTGCCAAAGAGAAAAACATTAATCTGCATAAGGGGGTTTATGCTTCGGTAATAGGGCCGCAATTAGAAACAAGAGCAGAATATCGCTATCTCAAAACTATCGGAGCGGATGCCGTTGGAATGAGCACAGTGCCCGAGGTTATTGTGGCCAATCATCTTGATCTTCCGGTATCAGCCGTATCGGTTCTTACAGACGAATGTGATCCCGAGAACTTAAAACCAATAGACATAGACGAGATCATTGCACTAGCAGGAAAAGCAGAGCCCGAAATGATTACGTTGTTCAAAGAAGTCATAAAATCACTTTAAAAACGAATTCTGAAAGTTATACCTTAACTTTTCGACTACATTATTTATAACCCAAAAATACCTTATATTTCCACTTTAGAAGGAAAGAATAAAATCAATTTATGAGCTATTTAGATACTACTCACGATGTGTATAAAGAAGCAGCATTAACCCCAGATGTAGGGTTATGTTGCACTACGAATCCTATTTGGGAGCTACCAGGCCTTAAAATTCCTAAAATCATGCAGGAAATGAACTATGGCTGTGGTAGTACAGTAAATGCTAGAGATTTAACGAATAATCCTAAAGTCTTATATGTTGGTGTAGGTGGGGGAATGGAATTGCTACAATTCTCTTATTTCTCTCGTCAAAAAAGTGGTGTTATTGGTATCGATGTTGTACAAGAAATGCTGGATGCCTCTCATAAAAATTTTAAAGAAGCCGAAGCCCAAAACGATTGGTTTAAGAGTGAATTTGTGGATCTTAGGTTTGGCGACGCACTTAATCTTCCTGTTGAAGATAACAGCATAGATGTTGCCGCACAAAACTGTTTATTCAACATCTTTAAAGCAGATGATCTAAAAAAAGCAATCGAAGAAATGTATCGGGTACTAAAACCACACGGAAGACTGGTTATGAGTGACCCTACCTGTGAGCAACCTATGAACGACACTCTTCGAAATGATGAACGTTTAAGAGCATTATGTCTGAGCGGGAGCTTACCTATTGCAGAATATGTAAAAGCATTAACAGATGTAGGTTTCGGAACGATAGAAATTAGAGCACGTAAACCATACCGAATTCTTGATCCAAAAAATTACGATACCGATGAATTAATCTATATCGAGTCTATCGAAGTTGCAGCTATTAAAGATCCAATGCCAAAAGACGGGCCTTGTATCTTTACAGGTAAAGCAGCAATTTATTTTGGGGATGAAGATTATTTTGATGATAAAAAAGGCCATGTATTACTCAAAAATCAACCTATTGCGGTTTGTGATAAAACTGCCGGTGCATTAGCCGATCTAGGTAGAGACGATATCTTTATTAGTGAATCTACATATCACTATGATGGTGGTGGATGTTGCTAATAGCAATAACTAATAATATATACATCTGAAGTCGAGGACAATTATTTGTTCTCGACTTTTTTATTTCATTCTCTGATGATTCAATGATAAATACTGTAAGGTAACCTCATATAAAACGTCAAATTGTGAATAGTTAAATTTCAGAAAATATATGATTTTGGTTCTTCTTTTTATTGCTGCTTGTTTTTTAGCCTATAGTAATGGTGCGAATGATAACTTTAAAGGTGTTGCCACACTCTTCGGAAGCGGAACCACGAATTATAAAAAAGCAATCAACTGGGCAACAGTAACCACATTCTCTGGCTCTATTGCTGCCATATTTTTGGCTGAAGAACTGGTAAAAAACTTTTCGGGAAAAGGGTTAGTTCCAAACGAATTAATTATGACGCCGGTTTTTGCCATCTCGATAGCCCTGGGAGCTGCAATAACCGTCTTTATTGCTACAAGAATTGGTATGCCCATATCTACAACTCATAGTCTAGTTGGCTCACTTTTTGGAGCAGGAGTTATGGCTATCGGCACAGAATTTAACTTTATTAAACTAGGTAAAACATTTTTAATGCCGCTTGTTGTAAGTCCGTTAATGGCTGCAATACTAAGTTTAATTGCCTATATACTCTTTAGATATATCAGAAAGAAACTGAAAATCACAAAAAATAGCGGGATTTATATTAATGAAGAACAGGAGGTAGATTCACTAACTGTTTCTGCCCATACTATGACCGCAAATACCACTGCTAAGATTTCAACCTCTATAAATCACATTACAACAGAAACATATAGTGGGAAACTATTGGGTATTACTTCTCAAAAAATATTAGACAACTTGCATTTCTTAAGTGCTGGGGTAGTTAGTTTTGCCAGAGGTCTTAATGATACGCCTAAAATTGTGGGATTATTACTCATCATTAATACGCTGGATATACAATGGGGAATGATAGCAGTAGCTATTACTATGGCACTGGGTGGGCTTATGAATGCCAAGAAAGTAGGAGTTATCATGAGTAAAAAAATAACACCCATGAATTCTGGACAAGGATTTACTGCAAATATGATCACAGGTCTATTAGTAACTACTGCAAGTATTCATGGGTTACCTGTTTCAACCACACATGTATCTGTAGGTTCTATTTTTGGAATTGGTACCGTTACTAAAAAAGCAAACCCTAAAATGATTTCCAAAATATTACTCTCCTGGGTGCTTACGCTACCTATTGCGGCCGTTATAAGTGGATTATTATTTCTAATGCTTAAAAACATAGTATAACTCAATCAAAACAAATTTGAGACCCTCTTAATTCGCAAATTCATAACTCTATTAGAATCAATTAATTACTATCTTTAGAAAGCCAATCATTTTAAAGTATAGTAACATGAACAGAAGACAATGGTTAAAATCTACCTCTTTAGGAGGAGGTTTAGTAGTATTCGGAGGATTAGAACTTGCCCATGCTCTTACTGCAGAAGAAATTGTAAAATTTAACCCAAGACCTCTTTCAAAAGGTATACGATTAAGCTCTAACGAGAATCCGTATGGCCCTTCAGAAAAAGTAAGACAATCTATCGTATCGGCTTTTGAGCATGGTTGTCGATATCCATATGCTTATGCAGATGAATTGGCAGAAATTTTAGCCAAAAAAGAAGGCGTAACTAAAGATCATATAATTATTTGCGGTGGCTCTACAGAGGGTTTAAAAATTACCGGACTTACTTTTGCAGCAAACGGCGGAGAAATCATTGCAGGAAAACCTACATTTTTGGCAATGATGTCTTATGCACAACAATGGGGGGCAACTGTAAATTGGGTTCCTGTTGGAAACGACAAAGGGTATGATATGGATGAAATCGAAAAACGAATTTCATCGAAAACTAAATTAGTCTTTCTTTGTAACCCCAATAATCCAACTTCTACAATATTACCTTCAGAGAAACTTCTGGATTTTTGTAATGCCATAAGCAGTAAAACTATCTTATTTAGTGACGAAGCCTATTATGATTATATCGATGAACCTAATTACCCTTCTATGGTCGAGCTCGTTAAACAAGAAAAAGATGTAATTGTATCCCGAACATTTTCTAAAGTATATGGTATGGCCGGTTTACGCATAGGGTATTTGGTTGCCAAACCAGCATTAACACAAAAACTACGAAAAAACATGGTGGCCTATAGCAATGTGCTTGCTATTGCTGCAGCCAAAGAGGCATTAAAAGACAAAGAATTCTACACGTTTAGCTTGCAAAAAACTCGAGAAGCAAAAGATCTGATCTATAAAACGCTAAACACATTAGAGTTACCCTATGTGAAATCTCACACCAACTTTATTTTCTTTAAATCTGGTAAAAACATAAGAACACTTCATAAAGAAATGATGAATAAAGGAATTTTGATTGGAAGGCCATTTCCTCCCTTCTTTGATTGGTGTAGAATTAGTACAGGAACAATTGAAGAAGTAACTCTTTTTACAAAAGCCTTAAAGAGTTTGTATAGTTGAAAAAGAATTAAGGGAATGAATTATCAATCCCTTAACTCTAAATAAAAAATCAAATTTTAGATTTCAGATTTCTCTGAATTACAAAACCCAAAAGTGATTATCTCCACAAACAACCTTTATGTGTGCATGAACCAAAATAACATGCTCCACTCTGGCAGCAACGACCTCCTTCTTGGGTACACGGTCTCCAACGCTTACCTCCCTGAAGTGATTTTTGTTCGGTTTTGTTCATTTCTTGTACTCCTTCAATTTTTAAAATGTTCTTTAACATAATTTGTGTAATTAAAAAGTTTAAGTTTGGCCCCGAACATTTAAAGACACTCAGGACTTGTGTCTATCCTTGCAAGAAATCTTGTGTATGGTTATTTGTTTCGAATTAAAATGCTTTGTGGAAGAAGAATTAAGAGGATGAATAATAGTTCTCTTAATTCTAAAAAAACAAATTTGGTTTCTGTATTAATAAATTTCGCAATAACGTGGACATTTACCGGGGATGTATAGTCTATATCCTACGTAATAGCATTTATTTCCTCTTTGAATACAACCATCTTCTCCACCACCACCGCCTTGAAGTGACTTTTGTTCAGTTTTGTTCATTTTCTTAACTCCATCAATTTCTAAAATATCCTTTAACATAATAATTTGTGTAATTAAAAAATTTAAGTTTAGTCCTGAATATTTAATGACATTCAGGACCTGTGTCTATCCTTGCAAGAAATCTTGTGTATTGGTTATTTGTTTCTAATTAAAAATGTGTCGTGGAAGAAGAATTAGAAGAATGATTGCTCACTCTTCTAATTCAAAATAAAAATTTTAGTTTATTAGTATTAAAATATTAATAAAACACACACCCTCTACTTGTACAATTTCCTGCATCACAAAAATTGGTTGAGGCTATGCAACACATACCCTGTTTTTGATAACAACCTCCACTACAGGGTCCGCTTCCTCCTCCTCCCTGGAGTGATTTTTGCTCTGTTTTGTTCATTTCTTGTACTCCTTCAATTTTTAAAATGTTCTTTAACATAATTTGTGTAATTAAAAAGTTTAAGTTTGACCCTGAACATTTAAAGACACTCAGGGCTTATGTCTATCCTTGCAAGAAATCTTGTGTATTAGTCTAATTATGATGTGTAGTATATTCTTTGGTATCAACTATTAAATCATCTATAAATAATAATAGATCAGAAATTTGATAATCCTCTGGAAAGAAATTATTGTGTATCAATGTCGCTGGAGTATAATTTATCTTATTAATTACACACCACTCTCTATGCTGACTTAAGGTTTGCATCCATTTTTCCTTCATCATACTACCTTCTCCAAATTGCTGTTGCCATTTTTCGAAATTTCTATCCTCAAACCAACTTTTTAAAGCAGCGTAGGCAATAGAAGGGCCATCATTGAAATATAAATCAACTATACGTAAACTTATCTTGGTAGCTATATTTTCTGAATCGTTTGCTACATTAAAAACAAACTGAAGTTGTACATCGTCTTTATAATCATTCAGAATAGTATCATAAACCTCAAAAGATTCTACACAAAAACCACATAACGGGTTAGTTACAGCTTTGATTACTAAAGTAGCGTTGGGGTTACCAAAAACAATTTGGTTTTTTAGAAAAATATCATCAGAACTAAGAAGTGCTTTTTGAGATCGTAAGAAATTAAATATTCCATTACTTCGTTTAAATTTCAAGAAATCTGTTAGGGTTGTTTTTAGTTTTTGTGTATTAGAAAGTAGTGGTCTTATATAATTCCACAATGCTATAGTTCCTATGACAATACTAATAGCTTTCAGAACAAACATCAAACTTATTTCTAATGTAATTTGACCAGTAGCTAATAAAAGAAGGAACTGCAGTGTTAAAATGGTTGCAACCCCAAGGCATAAAGCACACCATTTTCTTAAAGAAATTGCTTGATGATATATAGAGAATACCACAATCGCCATAGATGCAGATGCCACCATAAGCAACAAAGAATGATTAAAACCGATTGTATTAGTGATTAATAGTATAGCTGCAAAGAAAAGTATTGAAGCATCACTAAGCTTAACAATATTAAGAAAAGTATTCTTTTCTGATTTAATAACATTATTGCAATTACTAGTTGTTGAAATTGCATTACAAAACTTCGTCACCGTAGCATTATTAACTCCCAGCTCTTCTTGTAAAATTAAAAAACTTATATAAAAGCCGACTAAAGCGAGTAATGTATACAGTCCTGCGATTAATTCATAATTCATAAACTGAATTACAACAATAAGCAATACAAATAACCCAATAAAAAAGTTTGCTTTATATCTGGAAAAAAGGGAAGGTCTTACCGAGGTTTCTTCTTTTTCAATTGCAATAATAGTTCCTGTCCATAGCGCTTTAAAATCACTTTCATTTTTAGTTATTTTACTATTATCAGATTTAAACAGCGTTATCTTTTTATTTTTAATCTTGACCAACACTAGTTCTGTAAGATCATTTTCTTCGATTAAAGCTAAAAATACTATCGGCAATTGTGACCATATATCCTTTGGAACATTAGCAACCAAGTTGTCAACACCAAAATAATCTAAAGTATCTGATATTGCTTTTATACTTGTGGCATCGGGATGTGATTGTAATTGAAGATCTAATGAATCTTCTTCGATATGAAAAATATTCGATTCGAATAATAATTTCTGTAGTAAGGCTTGCATATCAATATTTGGTTATCAGGTTTTACTATAGTTTTTGAAATAAAAAGGGGTTATTTTCTTTTCCCATTTAAAAAAATCAAAAATTGTTTATTAAAGAGAAATAACCCCATTTTGGAGTAACTACACATCACTCATATTTTCAACTAATAATGAATTAGTTTTGAATCAAACTTTGAATTTATACTTATTTAGAGATCACATTTCATATTTAGACATCACAGAATACGAAACCATTTTGCCGTTTTTGTTGTAGTTTTCGGCTTTAATCATATGTTTTTCTTAAGAAAACTCTAGAATTTCTGCCTCATTAACCCAGACTATCTATGTTGTGATCATTTATTTTATTTAAAATTTCCTGACGAAAGTCAAGAAAAAAAACTTGAGGTTCATCCCAAAATTTATATCAGGCTAGTATCAATTTATAATTACCTATATATCAATTGAATTGAGTAGATCTTTGACTTTTGCAATTACTTCTATTAACAATAAATTATCTATTTTGCATAAAAACCAACCAACCAACATTATGATAAAAGCTATAATAGTAGATGATGAGCAATTATCAATAGACACATTACAATGGGAATTAAATACGCATTGTTCTAACGTAGATGTTATTTTTTCTACAAGTAATCCAAAAAATGCAATTGATGCAATCGACTCGATGAAACCAGATGTATTGTTTCTAGATATTGAAATGCCCGAATTAGATGGATTTCAATTGCTTAACAAACTTTCGTTTAAAGATTTTGAGCTTATTTTTATTACAGCCTATGATAATTATGCTATTAAAGCTCTTAAAATGAATGCTATTGATTATCTGTTAAAACCAATAGGGAAAGAAGATATACTCTTAACCATAGAAAAAGTAATAACAAACAAAGAAAACAAAACTATAGGCAATAACTTAAAGTCATATATTCAAAATAACATACAACTTCGGGATCATAAAAATGCCAAAATTGCACTACCTATGGAGAAGAAAATTGTATTGGTAGATCAAAAAGAAATCATGTATTGCGAATCGCATGGCAGCTATACCAATGTATTTTTAGAGAAAGGCATGAAGCATATTGTATCCAAAAATCTAAAACAATTAATGCTTCAATTAGATCAAAACGTGTTTATAAGGATTCATCAATCTTTTGTCATAAATATTGATGCTATTGGAGAATATCATCGAGGAGATGGCGGTGAAGTAGTACTAAAAAACGGAAAAAATTTACCTGTATCAAGAAATAAAAAACAGGAGTTACTTAAAAATATTTTAAAATAAACTACCCTATTGAATGATTCTTCGGACATATTACCCGTTTTATTTTACGGATGGACATTAGGAGCAATTTTCTTACTCTCTATAATTACTTTTCTTATTTATTTTAAAGTCAAGGAGAAGAGTTTTCTTTATTATTCGCTCTATACAATATTCCTCAACCTATACATCTCCCTTCATACTACTAATTACATTTTTCAATTTATAGAAGATTATCAATTCTACCTCATTACTTACATTAACTGGCCTGTTCAATTTATATACTATATCCTTTATACCCAGTTTATTCGGACGTTTTTTAATTTTAAAGAAAACAAACCTCTATTAGACAAATTCATCACGCAATTTATCTGGTTTATGGGTTCTATATGTCTAGGGTTCACTCTTGTTAATTATTTTGTATTATCAGATACCCCAAAAGATATAAGAGATTACTTCGAAAAATTTGTGCTCTATTTTTACATTCCTGTTTTTGTGCCTTTTGCAGCCTATATACTTTATCAGGTGATGAGATCCAGAAACCCCTCTAAATATTTCATAATATCGGGCTCCACCATTTATGTATTATCTGCACTTACCTCAATGTATTTTGATGTGACCAAAAAAGTCGATTTCCCTTTAATCTTTTTTATGATTGGAGTGCTTATAGAATTCATCTTTTTTGCCGTGGCTTTGGGCATGAAAGTATATCAAGTTTTTAAACAAAAAAATGAGTATCATCAAAAACTTATCGTACAGCTTGAGGAAAATAAAAAGCTAGCAGAATATAATAATGAAATACTTACCAATAAAATTGAGTTATTTACCAAAAAAGAAATCGAATTAGAATTTAAGAATAGAATAAATAAATTAAAATCTAAAGTGTTTAGAAGTCAGGTAAACTCTCACTTCATTTTCAATATTTTGAACTCGATTAAAGGTAGTATCATTAATAACAATAAAGAAAACGCTATAGACTATCTGAACAAATTTTCTAAACTGATTCGTAATATTCTAAACCATTCTCTTGAAGAATATGTTACACTCGAAAAAGAAATAGAAATAACCCAATTATATGTTTTATTAGAAAATCTAAGGTTTGAGAATCAAATTGATTTCAGCCTAAAAGTTGATAAAAACATAGTATCAACAAATAGCATAAAAATACCCCCCTTTGTAGTGCAACCTTTTGTAGAAAATGCGATTTGGCACGGTTTGGCCAATAAAACGGGGAAAAAAAGATTAAAAATTACAATTAATCAATTTCAGGATGAGTTACAAATTGTAATTTCTGATAATGGAATTGGATTACTTAAATCTATGGAAATTCAAAAGAACAAAATTATCAATCATAAATCTATAGGTATAGACATTACAAAAGAACGTTTAAACATCTTTGCTCAAAATAGTAGTAAAGATTATAGCCTGGTTTTTGAAAATATTGGTACTAAAGAGAACTCAAAAGGAACTAAGGTTATTATGATTTTACCACTTAAAACAACCGAAAGTCCAACATAAAATTACTATTCTCCCATTTTTTAGTCTTTGCCTTGCAAAATCCATAAAGGGCCTACCCCTCCTTATTATATTGTTAAAAATTTCACACAATTATCGTTTTTTTAAGAAGTATTTTCCTACTAAATTACAAAAAAAAATGCATTACGTCTGTTTTTTTTGTATATTACAGATTCTTACCAACTTAATTTATTACTAACCTCAAAAAATTTAGTTACAAAATGAAACCTCTTAAAACCCCCAATTTTATTTTAGCCTTTCTGGTATGCGCTACTTTTTATGCCCAGGAAAAAGTTGATCACGCTGCATGGGATCAAATTTTAATTCTTAATGTATTAGATAACGGAATGGTAGACTACGACGGTGTTACTAGAGATGTAGCCGTGTTTTATGACTATTTTAGACACCTCTGCAAAATAGCTCCAAAAGAAAACTGGACTAATGAAGAGAAATTAGCCTACTGGCTTAATGCATACAACGCTACAGCAATGAAAATGATCATTGACGAATATCCTATAGCATCAATAAATGATCTAGAAAATCCCTGGAAACGTAAAGTCTTTAAAACTCAAGGAGTTCGCTACAGTTTAGATGATATAGAACATGGTATATTAAGGAAATTTGGAGACCCCAGAATCCATTTTTTGCTTAATTGTGGATCCATGTCATCTCCTAGATTATGGAATAGAGCATATACAAGCCAAAATATTAATGAAGCTCTTGAAGAAAGAACCAGAGAGTTTATTAACGACCCACAAAGAAATCAGATTACTTCGAGCACCGTTAAAATTTCACAAGTATTCGAATGGTATAAAGAAGATTTTGAAAGCTTTGATATAGATGTAGTCGATTTTATAAATCAATATGCTACCGTTAAGATAAATAAAATATCAAAAAACAGCTATATCACATATGATTGGAGCTTGAATAAAAAAGGTGAAACTACACCTATTACAAGTAACCATTAAATCATATACGACAAGAATACAATGATATAAACTGATTATAATTAAAGTACAACTCATACCGAACTACCACGTATAAAACAGATAGTAGTTCGGTATGAGTTTACCTTTACAGACATAGTATACAAACCAAATCGAAGATATGTTTTGTGCGCTATCCTTATCTCCTAAAACTTCTTGGACATTGCCTTTCTAAACTCATACAGTACTAAAAACATAGAGCACCATAATGGACTCATATTGGTTTTAAGTTTCTTTCCTTTAGAAAAACGAATTAATTGTCGAGCATAGAAACCTCCTTCGGCAGAGTCTTCAAATTGTTTCATTCCTGTACGCAACACAAGATTCTCTAGATTGGGCTTATCTCCATTTAGAAATGCAGAGATGTCTTCTAGATTGGTTATAAAAGGACGTCCCATACCTATTAAATCTACTTCTCCATTTTTCAAAACTTCATTACAGAAATCATAAGATCTAAAACCACCCGTAATCATTAGAGGTAATGTACTTATTGCTCTTACTTTTTTAGCAAAATCAATAAAATAGGCTTCTCTTCTTTTTGTGCTTTCTTTTACCTCGGCGCCTTCCTCATTCAGAATAAAGAACGCTAGTTTTTCATAGGTTCCTCCAGAAATCTCTAATAGGTCTATCTTTTCTTTATCAAGCATTTTTACTACCTCTAGCGACTCTTCTTCTGTAAAGCCTCCTCTCTGAAAATCTGCAGAATTTAACTTCACGGCTATCGGGAAATCCGCTCCTACTTCCTTTCTAACTTCTTTAATAATAGTGAGCAGTAAACGACTACGATTTTCGATACTCCCACCCCATGTATCGGTTCTAATATTGGTTCTTGGGGACAAAAACTGACTTAATAAATACCCATGAGCAGAATGAATTTGTACTCCTGTAAACCCAGCACTCTTGGCTATCCTGGCAGCTTTTACAAAACCAGTAATCACACTCTGTATATCGTCTTCGGTCATGGCTTTTGGTTTTCCAAAAAGCCCCATTTTTTTCAATTGTACTTCAGAAGGTGCCAATGGTCGATTGGTTCCAAATCTATTGGTTTGTCTTCCCGAATGTGAAATCTGCACCCATACATGATTACCATTAGATTTTGACGACTGCGCCCAAGAAGTAATTTTGGGTAGCATATTTTCGTCATCAAAGCAAACATTGCCCGCAGATTCTAAATGCTTGCGGTCAATAACCACATTACCCGTTATTAATAAACCCGCTCCGGTATCCGACCAATTTTTATATAACCGTTCATGGCCTTTGGTGGGTTCAAAATTTTTATTGCTTATTCGCTCTGTCATTGCAGACTTTACAAGTCTATTTTTTATAATTGCGCCACAAGGCAACTTTAATTCTGTACTAATCATAGTTAAATAGTTCGATTACAATAATACATAATCCTAGGGTACTGTACAATCAAAAAACCATTACCTATTCGTTAAAAAATAAATACGCATTACCTTCTTTTCGATTAAAATATATACGGTTTAACCATAAAATATGTATTTTGTCGATTATTTTGATTATTTTACCCCGTAGAAATACAGGAAAATTATTACTTTTAATGAATTTCAAAACACAAAATTTGAATACTGAATGGTAACTTTAAAAAAATGCACGTCAATAGCACCTCTACTTTTACTTACCCTATTTTATTGTAAAAGTACTGCGCAAAATACGATAGATCATGCCGTTTGGGATCAAATTCTTATACTTAATGTGTCTGAAGATGGTAAGGTGAACTATGAAGGTGTTATGAAAGATAGTGCTCTGTTTTATGAATATTTTAGATCTTTATCTGCAAATCCCCCTACCGATCAATGGTCTCAACAAGAAACATTAGCGTACTGGGTGAATGCATATAACTCTATTGCCGTAAAAATGATTATCGACAATTACCCGGTAAAAAATATCAACGAACTACATGATCCCTGGAATCAAAAATTCTTCAGGATTAAAGATAAACGCTATAGTCTTGATGATATAGAGCATAAGATTTTAAGAAAAATGGAGGATCCCAGAATTCATTTTTTAATCAACTGTGCCTCTACTTCTTCTCCAAAGCTTATGAACATGGCATATACCGCTGCTAATATAGAAGAGGCCTTAGAAAAATGTACCCGAGATTTTATTAATGATCCTACAAAAAATATAATTACCGAAAATAAAATTAGTGTCTCACAAATATTTGAGTGGTACAAAGAAGACTTTAACAAAGGTGATGTTGCCCAATTTATAAATCAATATTCTAACGTTCAGATTAAAAAAGTGCCAAAAAAAGGGTACATGGTGTACAATTGGGATCTTAACGAGCAGTAATGCTCCTGGATTTAATAACTTGTAACGCTAAGAACAATCTTATCGTTATTTTTGCTGTGTGGAGAACTATATAGAAATCATAAAAAACTCGTATTCGGGATATTGGAATTACCTCAAAAATGAAATCTTTTTTCAAAATTCTTGGGACAACTATTTCTATGGTTTAATCATCGTTTCTTTTGTGGTGTGGGCACTCGAAATTGCATTTCCGTGGAGAAAAAATCAAGCCCGGTTCAGGAAAGATTTCTGGTTAGATACCTTCTATATGTTTTTTAATTTCTTTCTGCTCAACCTCATCGTTTTAATAGCATTATCTAATATCGCCGCTGCTTTTTTTAATGATATTCTAGGCGTTTTAGGGATCTCTATCTCTACTTTTCAACTTTTTGATGTAGATGCACTACCCAAAGTCATAGGACTTATGATTTTCTTTGTGGTAAGCGATTTTACACAATGGAACACACATCGCCTATTGCATCGAATTCCTTTTTTATGGAATTTTCATAAAGTACATCACTCGGTAAAAGAAATGGGGTTTGCGGCACACCTGCGATACCATTGGATGGAGCCCGTAGTCTATAAATCGTTACTGTATATTCCTATTGCTATTATCGGTGGATTTGATGCCCAGGATGTAGCGATTGTGCATTTCTTTGCCCTAATTATCGGACACTTAAATCATGCAAACCTAGGTTGGGATTACGGAGTTTTAAAATACATATTCAATAATCCTAAAATGCATATCTGGCATCATGCTAAGGATTTACCCGATCACAAAAAATATGGCGCGAATTTTGGTCTTACCCTAAGTATATGGGATTATGTGTTTAAAACAAACCATATCCCGAAAGATGGAAGAGATATCGAACTTGGATTTGAAGGCGATGAAGATTTTCCGAAGAATTTTATACAACAGGAAATATATCCTGTTACACTAAAGAAGTAATTACTTAGCATGAAGAACCTACTTATTACCCTATCTATTTGTTTATTTTTTGCCTGCGGCGGAAGTAAAACCGTTGTGCAGAATGCACCAAAAACTACTACCCCAAAAGAAAAGACAGAGACTCCAAAAATTGTAGCTCCCATAGAAGAAAAGGCACCAGCACCTAAAATTGAAGAAAAGGCTCCTGAATCTAAAGAAGAAAAAGAAGAAGAAAAGCCAAACACGGTTTCAAAGGCATTAAGTCACCAACCCTGGAACACACTATTAGCAAAACATGTAGCTGCCGATGGTACCGTAAACTATAAAGGTTTTAAACAAGATCGTGCACAATTTAGAACGTATCTCAAAGCATTAGAGCAAAATGTACCCGCCAAGACAGCATCAAAAGCCGATAAACTTGCCTATTGGATGAATGTCTACAATGCCTTTACTGTAAAGTTGATCATCGATAAATATCCTGTAAAGAGTATTAAAGATATTCCGGATCCCTGGGATTTGAGGTTTTTTAAAATAGGAACTAAATGGTATACCCTAAATGATATAGAACACAGAATTCTTAGAAAAATGAACGATCCGAGAATTCATTTTGGTATTAATTGTGCTTCATTTTCTTGCCCTCCGTTACTTAATAAAGCATTTACAGCCCAAAATGTAGATCAAGAGCTCGAAAAACTGGCCATTGCTTTTATCAATGACCCCAAAAGGAATACGATTACCGCCGAGAAGATCGAAATCTCGAAAATATTCTCTTGGTTTGGTAAAGATTTCAAAAAAGAAGGATCCTTGATCAGCTTTTTAAATAAGTACTCGACCACTGTGATTAATACCGATGCTAAAAAGAGTTTTAAAACCTACGATTGGAACTTAAATGAGTAGTTTATTCTTTATCATGCCTTCAAAAAAAGTAACGTGAGAATACAAGTCGATGTAAAAAAACTCACCCTAAAAGAGAGTTTTTCTTAAAAATTAGGATAATCATTACTTTTTAAACCTGAGTTCGATCTAAGGAATTGATTAAAAAAAGCCGTCAAATTGAGTGATTTTTCATAGTGAAACGAAGAATCCCGAAATTTCGGGAGTATCGACCCTTCGACAAGCTCAGGATGACAAGGCTTTTGATTGAAAATTCACTTGTCTTCGATACAATTTTCTATCGAAAATCACTCAGACTGACGTAAATTTTCTTAAGTCGAACTCAGGTTATAAGTGTTAAAATTTTTGTAAAAACCAAGAAGAAGTAATGGTAAAATACCTTCTCTTTTACTTTAACCAAGCAAAACCTAAATAGTTGTTTTTTAACACATTACAAGCATGTATTGAAAAAATGATCCCCCTCCTAATGGCTAGTACTCTTTTCCCTTTTATAAAATTTATGTCATTGTATTTGTAAGTTCATTTCTTGATTGCCAACTAAATACCCATATCAAGAATACAATCATAAATCAAATACTAACCGTTCAAAAAAATAATAATTATGAAAGCTCCAAAACTTATACTCGTTTTACTCGCTGTTCTATTTATAAATCAACTTCAGTCACAAAGTAAATTTAATCATAGCGTTTGGGATCAAGCCCTACTTCTAAATGTATCTGAAGATGGAAAAGTAGATTATAATGGCTTTATGAGAGATAGTTCTCAACTCTATCAATATTTTAGACAACTTTCAGAAAATCCACCTCAAGAAGACTGGAGCAGAGAAGAAAAACTAGCCTATTGGATTAATGCCTATAACGCCTACACGATAAAATTGGTTATCGATAGTTATCCATTAGAGAGCATTAAAGATCTTGAAGATCCATGGGATAAGAAATTCTTCAAAATTGATGGCGTATGGCATAGTCTGGGTGAGCTTGAGCACAAAATCATAAGAAAGTTTGGTGACCCCAGAATTCACTTTGCTGTTAACTGCGCTTCAATTTCTTGTCCTGTAGTATGGAACAGAGCCTACACCGCAGATAATTTACACGAGGCATTAGATCAACAAACCGAAAAATTTATTAATGATCCAATTCGAAATACCATTACGAATACAGAAGTAAGTGTTTCTAAAATATTTACCTGGTACAAAAAAGATTTTAAGGTAAATGGTGGAGATGTAAAAGACTTTATCAACCGATATGCGAAAGTAAAAATTTCGAATCAGCCTAAAAAAGGGTATAAAGAATACAATTGGTTATTAAATGAGCAAGCTGTGGTAACTCCGGCCTTTGTACTCGACTAAATCATAAAAGGGTATGATTGAAGCTTAAATCTGTACATTTACAGCCAAATTATAATATCCCAAAATTGAAAATATCAATTATCATCCCGATCCTTAACGAAGCAGCTGCCATGGGTACGCTGCTTTCGCACTTAATCAATACCGCTAGCACCCAAGATCATCTTGAAGAGATTATCGTAGTCGATGGGGGTAGTACCGATGGATCACAAGAGGTAGTCGAGACCTTATCCCGAAACGAAAAAACAACGATCAGATATATCACTTCAGCACAAGGTAGGGCCGTACAACTTAATACAGGCGCCCAATGCGCAAAAGGAGAAATTCTATATTTCCTGCATGCCGATTCTTTACCCCCCTTGCATTATGACCAATATATTATCGATGAAGTAAAACAAGGCAATACTGCGGGTTGTTTTAGGATGAAATTTGATTCTAATCATCCCTGGTTACTTTTTCTGGGATGGTTAACACAGTTTGAAAGTAAACGATGTCGTGGTGGAGATCAAAGTCAGTTTATTACCAAACAGTTATTTGAAGAAATCAATGGGTATGACGAAGCGTATATCGTGTATGAAGATAATGATTTGGTAGATCGACTTTTTGCCATTGATCAATTTGTCATTATCCCAAAATATGTAATCACCTCGGCCAGAAAATATAGAGAGGTCGGAGTCTGGACACTACAATACCATTTTTTAAACATCCATATGCGCCGGTGGATGGGAGCCTCGTCTGAGGACTTGTATCGGTATTATAAAGAGAAGGTAGTTTCTTAAATATTTAGTAAAAACCTGTGGTGTATTTTAAAATCAATAGTATAAAAAAGCGTCAATTCGAGTGGTTTTTCGGAATAGAATGAAGAAAAATTGTATCGAGAATAGCTTTTTTGATTCAAAATCCTATTCTCGATAGACTTCTTCCTTTGGTCGAAGCACTCGAATTGACGAATTTCGAATAAAAAAATACCAAAATACACCACAGGTTTAGCAAAAAACCCGCCTGATCATCAAAACCAGACGGGCTCACACATTGTCACTAGAAAGTCTTAATTAAGCGCTGCTCTATTTTCTTGCTCCTCCTCTTGATTGTTCGCAAATCGTGTATTGATAATCTGCTGGTATCTTTTGGCTAGCGTTTTTAGTTCGTTATTTACGATAGCGTAGGTATTGTTTTCGTCTAACTCGGTAAGTGCCTCGATACGTTTAAACAGTTTTTCGTACACCTCTAATGCCTGTGGTTTTACGGCGGTAAAGGATAGTTTTTCTGCTGCACTTTCTATGGTGATACGCTCCTGGTATTTGGTTCTAAAGGCCTCGTTGGTATTTTTTAGAATCGTAGCCCAATCGGTCATTTCTATAGTGGTTAGGGCTTCTACCAAGTTGGGTTCGGTTTCATAATCTTCGGCGATGTTGACCAGCACGGTGCTTTCTGCTTCATAATTAAGTCTTGCGATACCAGCACCATAGGTATCCATATGATCTAATAATACTTGTCCTGCTATTTTTTTGGTAGTATCCTGGTGATAGCTATTCATTAAGAACCCATATCGTAAGCCGGTGATGGCATTGTCTCGTTGCACATCTAGTTCTTCTAAGGTTTTTGTAAAATCGCTTTTGCGGTCATAGATCAAAGCATCATCTAGTTGCGCTACTGCCGTGCTAAGATCGGCTACTTGCGTTTTGATTTGTAATGCCTTGGGTTGGTTCTGCAGGCAGATGTCTTTGGTGCTTCTTAGGTATTCGATAACTTCTTCTTTACTAAGCCTGAATACATTGTTTGGTGATAACATATATGAGTTTTAAAAATTTGTGAAGGCAAATATATAGCGTAGACATGATAACTGAAATAGGCGCTTGGGGGGATTATACCCCTTTTTTTATAAAATACTAATTATCAGACATGTAAATAGCTCTCGCAGGGGTGCGAGAGCTCGTTACAAAATAAAAATAGCTCCTGCAGGGGTGCGAGAGCTCGTTACAAAATAAAAATAACTCCTGCAGGGGTGCGAGAGCTCGTTACAAAATAAAAATAGCTCCTGCAGGGGTGCGAGAGATCGTTACAAAATAAAAATAGCTCCTGCAGGGGTGTGGGTGCTATTTTATAGGATTTTGTAGGCTTTGTGGTGAAGAAGGATCGTATGCTGTGGAAACTTGTGTGTTGCTGCTAGTCTCGTGAGACTAGGGGTAGTGGGGAAAGCAGTAGGCTGTTTTGCACTAACTTTTCAGATTAATACTGACTTTACATTTATAAATTACATTTCGTTTAAGTACTAAAATCGCTATTTTTTATGATGTTTAATTTTTTCTTCAGCAATCAGGTATAAATTATTGTTTGCTCTAGAACAAGCAACGTATAGTTTGTTTTTAGTAACAGGTTTTAATTCTGTTAATTTTCCTTTCTTATAGTTAGACATTGTAGTCTTGTTTAAAACAACACATACATTATAATAATGGTTTTCTCCTTTGCAATCTCCCCAATTCCTCGAATAACAATCGTATTTATAATTTTCGCGATAGAATAATTTAATAATAGTATTATCATTAAATAGGTTTTCGATTTCTTCTTCATCTTCTACATAAATGACATTACTATCTATCTCTTTATGTGATTGAATATCTATTCCTATTTGCTCTGTAATAAAATTACACACACTCTTTGTGCACCTGTAACTTTTGTTTAAATATTCAGTATCAGGAATAACTTTAGACTTTTCAAATATTTTTTGATATTTATTATAATCACTATGTAAATTAGCATTGGTATTACCATCTCTACTTGTGTCAAACGTATGCTGATAAAAATCTCCGACAAGAATAATTTCTGTTTTAGATTGGCATATACTATTTAATAAATTAAAATCGTGACCAGCAAAATCCTGCACTTCGTCAATTAACAAATGGTCATAATATTTTGAAAGGCGCTCATTTATTTCGTCTAACACATTGCATTGTTCAAGTAGTTTTGCTATTCTATTATGATATAGTAATTTTCCTTTAGTCATATACCTAGACGTATTATTTAAAGGCAATCTATTTGTAAATGTTGGTGTGAAATCCCAGAAAATGCCTTTTGGCTTTAATTTATAACTTAAGAAGGGTCTAAAACAAAAAGAATAAAGAAAATTATAGTATGAAAATAGATTGATGTTTTCAGGGAAGTAGCCAAATTTTTTAATTACCGCCTCTTTTAAATTCCTCGTATTATTAATTGTATATGTAATTAATAAAAATCTTTCTTCAAGATTTAATTTATCAACTATTAAAGTTGTTTTTCCTGAGCCTGCGACAGCTAATATTAAGCTCTTATCCATTCAATTGCTTTTTTTATGTAATCTGGAACAACCAAATCATCAGCCTTTTTATCTAATAACTCAAAGGCAACATCAGCCTTATTTTGAAGCATAAACTCTTGAACAGTTAGTGTTTTGCGACCAGCTAAAAACAACTCGTTACAAATAGCTCCGTTATTTTGGAAAAAGGAAATTTCAAAAGTTGAAATAGTATTATCAGAGTCGTAAAAAATCTCTATGTTTCCTTCCTTATAATCTGAATATCTATCAACGCAGTTTAATTGAAAATCTCCATCATTATCACGAATTACAGCTGTTTTAATATTTAATAGTTTTGCTAAGTCTAAGTATCTTTTGAAACTTGTACCTCCAACAGAAATTATATGAATGTCTGAATCTTCAAGTTTTTCGTTTGTAACTTTTTTATAGAGTGCCTCTAACAAAATGAATTCTGCATCTCCTTCAACTAAAATTACTTTTTTCGATAAAATATACTCTAAAATATTATTATCAGGTGCTTTCATAAAGAACTTAGCAGTATCTTCTGGAATCGTATTAAGTGGTATTGGTTGTGAACTATTACTGTTAAGCATTACAGCTTTTCGTAAATCTAAGCGAGTACTTATAAGATTACTATGAGTGGCAACGAATAGTTGCTTGTTTTCTGAATCGTTAATCCTTTGGATTAACTTTTTCATATTTATATGACTTAAATGATTTTCTGGTTCTTCTAAAAGGATTATGTCAAGTTCATTTTCATTTTTCTGCAATGCAAAGTCAGTTTTTATAAAGCATTGCCTTCCTTTACCTTTGTTTTCAATTTCAATGTTACCTTCTTTTATGGTTAAATCAGACTCAAGATTTGCTCTTGAATTTGTCCTCACAGAAAATGAATAGTCAGTTAAACGGTCATTTAAATCATTTAAAACAGTAGTCCGAAAATTTTCTTTATGTTTTCTATATTCATTTTGATGTTTGTTCTTTTCTGCATCTTTTATACTATTGTGATATAAGGTTTTAATGTAAGATTTTGTTGCATATTCATTGTTTATTTGGGTGTTATCAAGTAAGAGATGCTGCATAAATCTTCTATAGCCAGTATAGCTTTCTCCTGAAAATGTCTTAAAGTTTATTAAGTAATATTCAAATGGAAAATTATTGTCTTCCTGCTCCAAAATTTCCTTGATTTCCTTGCTTAAATCTTCTCTGGGTTCGCACATTAACAAAATTCCGTGAGCTGGAATATTCTCAGAGTTATATTTTCCGTCTAAATCTTTATTACCTTGGTCATTAAGGTAAACTTCAATATACAATATCGGTAAGTTTTCATATTTTTTGTCTGATGCTAAAAAGTCATCAATCACATCAGTGTTGAAAAGGCGGTCAATTCCAAAATTTTCAACTTTGCTTCGACTTCCACTAATGACAATGTCGATTGCTGAAAGAATAGTACTTTTTCCAGCCTCATTATCACCAATTAATAGATTTAGAGATTTGTCAAATCCAAGAGTGAATTCTTTAAAACGTCCGAAATTCTTAATTTTAATTTTCTCTATTATTTTCATTTCGTAGTTTTCTTTTTTCGCATTGGGTACAACGATCCAGGTTATGAGTAGTTGCGCGGGTTAGTACTTAACTTTGCAAGTACAACCCGACTAGAAAATCCTCGCGGATTTTCGTAAGTAGACTCGCACTCGTAATTAATTTTATAGGGTGTTATCCTCTGTTTTTATTTTTCTCAAAATCTGATTCCGTATCAATTTCTTGAGCGTGAATTCTAATTCTGTCAGTATGAGCCAATATATTATTAGATTCATAAAACTTGTCTAAATCTTTAATGTCAATCCATCTAGAGCCAGCAAGATTTGTATTAAATAACTCTTCAAAAATATGTCCTTTGATACTTCTATTTGAACAATCTTCTTTACTTATTATTCCTTTTTCCGCAATTATTTTCATTGCTTCACAAATAGGTAAATGCAATCCTGTACTTATTAATTTACTGTCAGGTCGTTGCAGTTTTGAAGTTGGTCTTAAAAAACCTGAACAATATGGGAATCTATAATCTCTATTTATAGTTTCTGGTCCTTTGCATAATCCGCTTGAGCATAAATTCTTTTTCATTTTTTCAAGTTGAGGATTTAGATTTTTTGCTTGAGAAATATATAAGGTTTTATTATTCCAAGCTTTATATTGCATATGAGCAAAACGAACTCTGTTTGTTCTCATATCAAAATGTTCATAAATTAAATCAACTCCTAAAATAGTTTCTTCTCGATCAGGATGTAAGAGCCTTAATCTTAAAACTTTGTCTTTATTTATTTTAAAATCTTTATAACTATCATTCTCATATAGAGGCTCTCCAAAATATTCATAGCGAGAACGAAGATAAAAGTCGTGATTTAAAGTTTTATGCTCACTTTGATTCCTCGGTGTGAAATATTCTTTTGCACCAACTAGATTGAATTTCTTTTTATTTAAGTAAGTAAATTTTCCATTTTTTTTAGAAAGTAGTTCTTCAACTCGGTTGAGTTCTTTTTCAATTAAATCGACAGGTTCAACTTTTTGTTCATCTGTAGATTCTGCTTCTGCCTCATCTTTATAATATCTAACTAACTCATTTTCATTTTTACTTGTTAATAATGTTACAATCGATTCGTAAAGTTTTGGGTTTAAATCATAGATAATTCCGAAAGCAAATTCATAAGTTATTGAAAGAGTCGAATTTCGAGCTAAAGTCACAGATTCTCTAATTGCATTTACGGTTTGAAATGCCACATCTCTTCTTTCTTCCTCTGGAATTGAAGTATTTGTGTAAAAATCTGGATTTTTTGTCATATTCGTATTTTCAAATAGAACCTAACAATTGTATACTAGCAATTGTTATTCTCTTATGTATGTTTTAAATCTCAAACCTATCACAACAAACACAATTTTCCTTGTGTAAAACCACAGTACTATCACTATACTGTCCTACAAAAGCAGATCGCAATAAAGGTATGCACGAGCTAAGCTAAAGAATAAAAGCGTGCGATGTTTACGGGTTTCCGTAGGGTGGTGTGATTTTAATAGTGAGTGGGTAGAATTGGGGTAACCTATTTATAGCAAGTGGCCGGTTTTGACTAGGGCTTTTCATAGGACACGTTGTTGTATACTGGCAGTTTTACGCAATTAATTTTTGTCTTTTTTTATCATGCCCAACTTTGATATAGTGTATGAATTGTTTTCAAAAAGCGATTTCATAGTTAACCAAACTTCATCAACAATGTTAAAATGACGTGTATTATCCATATTTTTTACTTCCAGGAAACCGATCAATGTTAGTCCTCTTATTTGTGCTAGCTCTTTACTCAATGTATTAATAAGATTCGCATTTTCTAATTCATAATATTTCTTTATTCTCTTACTTGGTTCTTGTTTATGCAATTCTTCTTTAAAAGATATTATGTACTCATTGAGGGCGACTTCATTGCCATCTTGAAGTCTAATTATCATTTGATTCGTTTCTATTTTATCTGATTTCGTATTTATGTCAACAAAATCAAATTCGATATTTAATATTTTTGGTCTGTTTCGTTTTATTTTAAAATTTAAAATCAACTCAGCTATTGGAAAGCTGGTTTCTTTATTGTTTTCTTTTGGTTCTGCTGCATCTAACTCTCTGAGTTCAACAAGACCTATGTTTTTCTGTTTAGCAAACGATATTCCGTCTTCTGTATATCCTCTTTTTGAAACTATTACTCCTTTATGAATGTTAGTGTCCTCAACAATTGAGGCAACTTTCATGACAACGTCTTTGTTTATCTTTTTCTCCCAGTATTTACATTCGATTGCTGTCTGATAATTATGAATTCCATCAGAATGACTTGTCAAAACATCTAATTGGTGGGAAACACCTGATTTCCCTTTCACTTTGAAAGAATTCCCATATCCAACTATCGTTACTCCAGTTTCTCTACCTAATTCTTCATAGATGTACTTAGTTATATTTTCATAATCTTTCCAATCCATTTTAATACTACTAATTCTAAATGAAGTTTAATGTTTTCTGACTGCTTGCATACAACAATTGTATACTAGCAATTGCTATTATCTTATTTATATTTTATATCTCAAACCTATCACAACAAACACAAACTTGCTTGTTTACAACTACATTGCTATGAGAATACTTTTCTGCAAAAGCAGATCGTACTCACCCACTTTGTTCTTTTTAATGGCTAGTATAGGTATGCACTACTAAATTAAAGAATAAAAGCGTACAATGTATACGAGTTTTTGTAGGGTGGCGTGTTTTTAACAGGTAGTGGGTAGGAAGTTATAGTAAAGAAAATAGTAATTAACTATACAGAATTGGGCTTGGGGTTTTTATGGGATACGGTGTTATATGCTGTACATTTTAGTTATTCAAATAAAGGTATAAACACTACATTTTATTTTTATTCTTTCAAGAGTGCCAAGAATTTCATTTAAATCAAGAGTTTCGTTTCGAAATGTCAATATTCTATCAACTTGATTGTACGCTCTTTGATAATATTTTGGATTTTCCCACTTTTCAGGTTTAAAAGGGTTGAAAGCAAGATCAATATAACTAACACTTGATTGACTTTCAAATAAGCCTTCTATGCGTTCGTCATAATGTTCAAAATGATTTCGAAGATTTCTATCAGCAATAATATTGTTTTCATCTATACACAGTAATTCTCGTAACTTCTCACCTCGTTCTTGGCTTTTTTTTGATATAGGCCAAAGTATTTTAGAAACATTTCCAGTTGCCACAAGAATAGATTGAATTGAACACCAAACTTCTATCTGATCAAAATTCCCAGGATCAACAGGCAAACGATCTGCTGCTTTTTCGGCAATTTTTATCTGAAAAATTATTTCGCTTAAATAAGCCATATAAGCAAACTCTTTCATAAGTGATTGGTTTTGTCAAATATCGTATTGCATATAACGGTTGAGCTATGAACAGTACGAGAGCAAACTTGCGTTTGCTTTCCGCCACGCACATAGCGAAATCTTTTTGTTTTGTTTTTTCTTTGTCCCTCTAAAAAGCAAAATCCCAAAGATTTTGCGGACATCATAAAAATACACAAACCTTTCGATTAAGCCCGAAGCCCGTATTGTTTATAGGTTGTGTTGTGCTTAGTATTTATTGCGCACAGTATTTTCCGTCAATCCTTTTTGATTCCTTTCCGTCAATAATAAGAACTGATTTGTAGAAAAAGCAATTGTCTTCAATCTTTAATAACTCAGATACAATTCCTCCGTTGTCATTAACAAATTGAATTTCTTCAGGGAGATTCATCTTAGTTTCGTCATAAATTAACTTGTATGAACATTCATCAATCCATTCCAAAATTCCATAAAGAGTGATGGTTTGTCCGTTCATCTCGATAATTTCCATTTGAGAATTTCCATCACGGACTAATTTATATTCAGGTGAATCTTCCGATGTTTTTGGAACAATAAAAGTCCCATTTTTAAAATCTGCACAAGTCAATTCTTGCGCAGTCGTGGTAAGTCCAATAAAGGATATTATCAGTATTAATAATAATGGATTTTTCATTGATGATTTCGTTTTTCAATATTAAGCACAACAATAAGATAATAGCAATTACTATTCTCTTATTTATATTTTAGTTTTCAAACCTATCACAACAAACACAAACTTGCTTGTTTACAACTACATTGCTATGAGAATACTTTTCTGCAAAAGCAGATCGTACTCACCCACTTTGTTCTTTTTAATGGCTAGTATAGGTATGCACTACTAAATTAAAGAATAAAAGCGTACAATGTATACGAGTTTTTGTAGGGTGGTGTATTTTTTTGGTGTGTGGGTAGGAAGTTATAGTAAAGAAAATAGTAATTAACTATACAGAATTGGGTTATGGCTTTTTATGGGATAGGGTGTTGGCAAATCGTTTAATTCACATTTATTTAATTCCGAATAGTATTTTAATTCTCTTTATCGTTATTAATTATTATTAAACTCTTTAAGAATGCAGTACCATAACCACCTCCGTGAAATGATCTATATCCAGTGTAAATGCCTTCATTAATTTTACAAGCTTGAATTACCACTACCGTATCTTTTCTTTCTGTTCGAGGATCTATTAAACAAGCAAGAAATGGAATCTCTAAATCAACAGGAATATATTTTTCAATACCACTACTTATATGAACCGCTCTATTTTTTTTAACATCATCTTTAGTTGCTAATCTTCCTTTTACGTGTGGTGTATTCATCCAATTATTAATGTTAATCGAATCTAAATCATAATGCTCCAATTCTTGGGCATTAATTGAATACACAACAGTCAGAATAATAATGTTTATAATCAATTTCATGGTTTGTTCAAATGTGTTACAATAATAGTATAATAACAATTGCTATTATACTATTTACATTTTAAATCTCAAACCTATCACAACAAACACAAGGTTCTTTGTGTACAACCTTAGTATGCTGAGCATATTGTTCTGCAAAAGCAGATCGTACTCACCTACTTTGTTATTTTTAATGGCTAGTATAGGTATGCACTACTAAGGTAAAGAATAAAAGCGTACGATGCTTACAGGTTTTTATGGGATACGGTGTTGTACAACGTTTGTTTTGGATGAACATATTTTAAATATAATAAAGACATGAATAACATCATCCCGAAACCAATCAAACCTAAAACACCGGCTTCAGGACCATATTCTCCACCAGTAAAAAAATCAGATCCAACATTTTCAATTTTATATAATGAATGTAAGGGTGTATTACCACTCATAGTAAACCCTAATTGAGTTTGAGTAAAATTCCAAGCGGTATGTAAACCTATTGATAATCCTAAATTCTTACTTATTATAAATGGAATACACCAAACTATTCCATTACAGGTTAATAATGTAATGGAAAAAAATGATGAATTATTAGTATTAAAATGTGCGAGTCCAAATAAAATGGATGATAGCATAAGTGAAATTAAAAGTGTTTGTTTTTTAGTTCGTTTTTTTGAATCAAAACCGTCATAAAGATTTGTAAACAAATAACCTCTAAAAAATGTTTCCTCAAGGATACTTACAAGCAACATTTTAACAGCAAAAAGTAATACCAAAGAAGTTTTAGGAACTGATACTAAACTAGAAACTGATAAAACACCAGTTGTTTTTCCAATTATTAAAATCAAAACTACTGAGCAAAACCCAATTATTAAACCAACTAATAAGTTCTGAAAAGTTGCTTTACTTACGACTAAACCATACTCTGAAAAGTTTCTTTTATCCAGATATTTTGAATTAATGTATAATCCAAATATTAGAATTAGTACAACTCCAAAGAACTGGATATAAACATTATTAAGTAATAAGAGAGGTAGGATCGCTAAGAAAAGTAGTGAAACGAAAATTAAAATTCTCCAAATGCACTTGATTTGTCGATTAGTATTAAAGAACAAACTTCTAATATCCATTTAATTTCACCTAATTATTTAATAGTGTACAACGACCCGTGAATGGTTATTTGGGTTGCCGAGAACTAAGTTAATAAAAGAAAACGAACCGTTAGAGAAACCTGATAGGACTTTCCTGGTACACACAGATTAAGCTTTTTATAGGACACGGTGTTGTAGCTCGTTTTTTTTAATTATCTACATAGCCTTGATCCCAGGTTTTTTTTGGGTCATGATTTCTCAAATCACATTGGAAGTCAGCAATTGCTTTGAGATTCATTAGTACCGAAATCCATCCTGCGTTTATTTCAGAAAAGTCACTTTCAGATACATTTTCATTAATTAACGTAAGATCTGTTCCACCATTTTCTGAAGGATTTAAGATAAACTTCACCAAACTATTGAAATAGTCCAGATGAAATTCTTTATTAGGAATAGTCTCTATTATCTGACTATCATATGTTTGACCATTTGGAAATAAAAAGTGAATTAGATTACCTTTTTCAGCTGTATTTTCACACCAGAATTTACTTCTTCCATTAGAAGTGGTTAGTAATTTAAAGACTGAATTAGGATCAGATTTTAGATTTAATTTCCAAGTAATTGTCTTCATGTGAAATTATGATGTCTAAATGTTCGTTAAGATACATGGTGAACTAAATCAACGATTTGGCGGTGTTGCTAATAGTACTGAACTTTCGTAAACCGCAGAACCCTATTTGCTATAGGATACTGTGTTAGCAGCTGCATTTTATTCCGATTTGAGTTTTTCTGTCATAAAATATGCCCTTAATTCTATTTTATATTTTTTGGATTCACCTTTTGACTCTCCCCAAAAATCATTGCTTTTTAACTCTAAAAAACCAGTAATAGTTTCGCCATTCTTGAAAATTGGTTTTGCGGTTAAGGTCAAAGAAGTTCGATAACACGGAACGGAAAGACCAAATAAAAGTGTCGTGTCTTGCTTATTGTATTTATAAATTGGCATATCTGACTTTGCTAAGAAGGTCAAGTCATAACTGTCTATAGTTATGTCAAGATAAAATCCAAAACCAATAAGCTTACTTGTATATCCTGTAATTCTAATAGTGTCATTTTCTAAATTACTCATTGTAAAGAATTCAATCTTTTCTATATCATATGTGTTAACAATTAGAGTATCGTTTTCAAATACCTTCACTTCCATTTTACCCATAGAAACACCATTGGTTGAACTTGCTTGTTCTTTTATCTTTTCTATTAGTCCTGCATCTATTTTATATTCTGGATTAGAAATGTTTTGACCGTAGGAACAAGAAAAAATAAAGATAGAAAATGAGATAATTAGTACTATTTTTTTCATTTAGTTTTTTTGCCGTTAACGACCCGTGTTTGGTTCGTAGTTGTGATAAAAGTACAAAAGTTTCAGTTTATCACAGAGTCAACTCTACGATTTGGCAGAACTAGTAAATATGCAGAACCGTTCGTTATGCACTAAACAACTATAGGCTATACACCCTGTTATGTGCTTTCTCTTCTCGCTTATTTCATCCCTTTTCGTAGCTTTGCATTGCGAACTCCAAATGATCAGACAGCCTGTCTTAATGGCAATCAAGTAGCCTATGGTAATGGTTCTGAAATCTCAAAACCCCTAAATCTTGTTTTATGAATAGAATTCCTCTATATGAAGAAATAAAAGAAGTATATTCTTGGTGCCCCCCACAACCTTGTAGTTTGATGATAGCATTAATTGATTCTTTAGATAAAAAAATTAATATTGATATGTTACCCAACGATGAAGGGCTACTTTTACTTGAAGAAGAAGAATATTCTCCACCTCCCAACCCTCATATTCCAAGAAGAATCTATATCAATCAAGTCTTAGTAGAATTAAACAGTCCGGAAGAAAAAAGTGTTATTACTCTTCTTTATAATTTAATAAGAGATAATAAACTGGGACATCCTCAAGGTTTAGAGGTTGTGATGGCACAAGAAATGATTAGTCATTTCAAGGGCACAAAATAAACTTAATACTTAATTTCAACGCCTAACCTTCTTGAAGTGTTAAAGGTTTAAATTCTTTCTCAGAGACATTTTTAAATTTTATCCAATCTTCTTCTTTCATGTTGGTTAGTAGTTACGCATAACGGTATGAATAAACGCTCGTTTTAATGCGGTTTATACATTGTTATGTGCGTTTTTATTTCGCTTAAATCTTTTATTTCATAATCTTTTGAAATGGGAGTATTACGATTAATTTTTAAATAATTCCATTTCATATTTTTAGCTCCAATAATATCTGATTTAAAAGAATCTCCAATCATCAATATTTCGTTTGGCTTATCCTCTGTAATTTTTTCTATTTCTTTAAAAATCTCTTTATCGGGTTTTACAAACCCATAATCACAGGAAAAGATCATTTTTTCAAAATACTGGTCAAGATTATTAGAAAAAACAGGTTTCTTATATGGCGATGCCAAATTTGAAATCATAAAAATGCGAAAGTCTTGTTTTAGATCTTGCAACACATCAATAACCTCGGTATACATAACAATAGAGTCTAATTCCTCTGTCAAATCAGTGAACCTTTCATCATATAAGCTTGAAAATTCGGTAGGTAAAATACTTCTTAATTCCTCAACATCATTTTTCATAACTAATTGCAAGTATGATGAAGCATCCATCCCGAAACCGTCTTGAGAAGTTTTAAATAATTTCAGAAAGAAATGATTTGACTTTTTTATCTGAATCAGCGTGTTATACAAATCAAAAACTATTGTTTTAATATTATTCATTTTCTAGTTACACATAACGTTTCTTGTATGTTGTGTTTGCTTCCCGAAGGGAGCATATACAATATCAAATTGTTATCTCTTGTTTATTTAATTTATAATTCTCTTAAAATCGTGATATAAACTTATCAATTTAATTCGTTTGCTTTTTTGTATTCATAGCTTTTGCTTTTAAAGTATTCCAAAATTCGTAATGCATTTATAGTGTCCGGCAATTTAGAAAAATCAGGTTGATTTATGCAAAAGTCAAGAAAATCAGCAATATTCTTTTGAGGGATTCCTAGTTCTTTGGATAATACTTTTTTTGAAAACAAATTATCTATTTCATTTTCAATTTTGATATGTTTATCAAGTATGATTCGATCTTTAAGTTCTTTTGTTCTTCCTGAAATCTTATTAATTAATTTAGTAATGTTTATGGTTGCAGCAATTCCATAAAATTTGATCAATTTTCCATCGTCTGCCTCAAAAAGTAGCCTCTCGTTTTTGGTTTTAACTTTTATATTTGCTTTTGGTAATCCCAAAGAAGAGTAAGTAACAGCAGGTTTAATACCAGATTTTTTTATATCAAGTGCGACTTGACCTGTTAGATTATGTGGTAGAATTACTACTTCGTCCAAATTGACGATTTTTTCTTCTAAATCAACCAGGATTGTCTTCTGATTCAAAATTTGATCTATTATAATGATTTCTTTCGTTCTATAATGAACAGCAGAGAATTGTAATGTATCGCGCAATTTAACTTCAATACTGAAACTCCCTTTAATATTAGTAATCGTTGATATTTTAGAATTTATATTGACAACCAAAATATTAGAGACACTATTATTTTGACTTGTAACGGCGCCGGTCAATTCAACAATATTTTCTTGACCATATCCGATCATTGAAGTCAATAAGATAGGTAACACTATAAAAAGGCGAAACGATTCTTTAGTATTCACATATTGAGTTTTAGGTCTTAATACAAAACCTTAAAATATTAGGATTGTTGCAGATTTATATCTCAAACCTATCACAACAAACACAAACTTGCTTGTGTATAAACCTGAGTTCGATTTAAGAAAATTTACGTCAGTCAGAGTGATTTTCGATAGAAAATTGTATCGAAGACAAGTGAATTTTCTTAAATCGAACTCAGGTTATAAGATTACTTCTCCTCCTCAGGCGGATCGTAATGACATATCTTATTTATAATAGTAATTAACTTTAGAGAACTGGGCTAAGGGTTTTTATAGGATACGGTGTTGGCTACTGCCTTATTGGTAATGATTTTCTTGAATTTGTGTAACATCCATAATCCAACTAGTGCTCTCATTATCGGTTGATAAATGATACTGAAGTATTCAATAAATTGTCCTACGGATTCAGATTTCCAAAATTCATTCCCAAAGGCTGCTAAGTTGCCAATACCCCAAATCAGCAAGAAATAAGCAAGTGCACGATCAATCCTATTGCTTCCAAGTAGACTAATTCCATAACATATATTTCCCAAGGCAAATGCCACAATGAACAAACCAAAAAGAGCATAACCAATTAAACCTGCATGGTCCATATTTAGTTGAATCATCTCTCGGACGGCAAGATCATCGGCTTCGAGGTAAGATCTACGCAAATTGTTCAGGTAAAAGAAAACGAACATCTGCCGAAAGATTTCGGTAAATGAAAATACAGTAAAGAATACAAAACCTAAAATTGTAAATCCTCGACTCTTTTTAAACTGAATCAATAAGAAACCTAACATGGCAATTAATACAAATAGACAGTGTACAATTACCCAGAATTTGTTCGCGATGTATTTTGAATTTTCGAATAGTTTAATCCGATCATCGAAACTCAACTCACCTAAATCAAATAGATTGGAGTGAATTCCAAGTGTCGTAATTACAGATAAGAAGCAGCAGATAATTGCTAATATTAAGAATTTATGATATTGGGTACTACTCACCATGATTTGTTTAGTATTAGATGTTATACAAAAATAAATATTTTGTTCAAGATAAGGTTGCTGCCAACGATTCTATACTAACAATTGCTATTATCTTATTATAGTGTACATCTCAAACCTATCACAACAAACACAAGCAAGCTTGTGTACAACCACAGTAGTATAAGATTACTTCTCCGCCTCAGGTGGATCGTAATGACATATCTTATTTATAATAGTACATAGGTATGCAAGAGCTAAACAAAAGAATAAAAGCGTACGATGCATACGAGTTTTTATAGGGTGGTGTATTTTTTTGGGAGTGGGTAGGAAGTTATAGTAAAGAAAATAGTAATTAACTATAGAGAACTGGGTTAAGGCTTTTTATGGGATACGGTATTGTACAACGCTTATTCCGTTCTAATTACTATCGGGATTTGTGATTTAACTTCTTTTTCGTTTACACAAGCAGGATACCATTCTGTTAATTCAATCAGTAATTTTGTTATTTGTTTTTCCAATTTTATATCTAATTTTCCTGAAAATCTAATAGGTTCATTTTCAATTTCCCCACATTCATTTATTACGACAATTGCTCTAATTTTATTTGATTCATATCCTTTTAGTTTTTTGATTTCTTGAATTAATATTTTAGAATCAGATTTCAAACTTGGAAATTTGTCAGGCTTAAGATAAACACCATTGTTATTTGTAATTGCATACTTAATTTTGTTTTGTTCTATTGCCCATTTGTAATCGGACGACTCTCTATCAATTCCTTCAAAAGTTTTGAATTTGGCTTTAAAGATTTCTTTTTTAGTCAATGAATCATTCAAATAATGCTCAATTTCCAAAATGTACTTTCCGCGTAATCCATTTACCTTATCAAATGGATTTTGGCTCAAGTTCAAGTTTGCCTTACTTACCTTATAGGTTATTACATTATCTAAATCTATTTTATCAGTCCAATAATTATAAGTAATATCTTTTATTTCCAAAAGCTTATTAATTTTAAAGGTGATGTTATATCCCATAAAAACAGCATTATAATTATTCATAATTTCTAAATCCGAATCAGATTTGAAGTTAAAACTCAAACTTTTAAAATCATTTTCGGGCTTGTCGACATCATCAAATCGCTCAAATTCGTCTTTGATTTCATACTTTACAACATTTCGGTCAATCGTAATCTTTCCTTGTCCGAAAACAAAATTTGTGATTAAAAGCAATATGATAATTTGTGTTCTCAATATTTTTTTAATGTTTTATAACGTCAAATATATGAATCGGAGCAAGACAAATATACCTGAACCAATTGATTTGTCCCTTCCTACCTGCTGTATATTCTTGGTACTCTATGGTCGATAGAAATTCTATCGCCTGTTTTTTTAAGTTTTTGTTTTGCAGGTCTTGGTAATCCTTTTTTCGTTTTTTTTCCTTTAAGACGAATTAATTTGATTTCTATTTCTGGTACTATAAATACTTGAGAATAGGATGTGTCAACATTAAAACTTACAGTTCTATTAATGTTTTTAAAGTGGATTGTTATTTTTTGAATTCCAATATTTCTTTTAATAGATTTGATTTCAAAGGTTTTTCTTTGGTTGGGATGATCATTTACGGCCCAAAAATATTTTTTTGATTGTTCTTTTAATTCTTTTGAAAAAGAAATGGAGTCACCAATCTGAATTTCGATAGACTCCTTTTTACCATAATAGAGAAGTTGCGTAAATTTTGAAGTATCATTTAGAACCTCTTTCTCTTTCTTTAGGATATATTTTTTAACTTTTTCTTTCTTTAGTTTACTATATGTTTCCCACTCTTCCAATTTCAGAGTGTCTGATAAGCTTGCATCTAGACTTGTGTAAAAATATTCGACATTTCTTATTTTCTTATATCTACTATTACTCTGTCCAAATAAAATGATTGGTACCAACAAGAATAATGATATCAATATAAGTTTCTTCATAATTGGGAACAATATTATTATAGCAATTACTATTCTCTTATTTATATTTTAAATCTTAAACCTATCACAACAAACACAAACTTGTTTGTGTATAACCACTAGTAGTATAAGATTACTTCTCCGCCTCAGGCGGATCGTAATGACATATCTTATTTATAATAGTACTTAGGTATGTACTACTAAATTAAAGAATAAAAGCGTACAATGTATACGAGTTTTTGTAGGGTGGTGTATTTTAATGGGGAGTGGGTAGGAAGTTATAGTAAAGAAAATAGTAATTAACTTTAGAGAACTGGGCTAAGGGTTTTTATAGGAGATGTTGTTACCAACTGATAATTTAGTCATTCGTTATTATTATTTGCCCATAATGAATATGGCGAACTTTAACATCATCATCTGGATAAAGGGAAATGTTATGAAAGGTAATAGGAATACTTCGTGAGTATGCCATATCCGGACTATCTGTAAGATGAAAATGTAAATGAGGTTCAGTACTGTTACCGCTATGCCCTAATGCGGCAATTTCCTCTCCTCTTTTAATATGGTCCCCCTGCTTTACCTTTAAACTTCCGTTCTTAAGATGAAGGTAGTGAGAGTATTCGCCATTATCATGTTCGATAATAACGTGATTTCCCATTACATGTGAGAACCCTTTTGCTAAAAATTCTTGTTGAAGCTTAGCCGACCTTTTATTATATTCTTCTGCAGTTTCATCGGGTTGTTTCAAGTTATCGTTTGACTCTGTCCCTTCGCCATAAATAGAGATTACCTTACCAGGACCAATCGCATAAACAGGTGCTCCATAGGCATAATAATCTGTGAGTTTGTCACCATCTCCTTCATGGGTGGTACCATTCGTTCCAATTTTTACAAAATCGAATGCAAATTCTTGAATACTGCCCCATCTGTGATGGCTTATTAATGATGGTGCTCCATATGCCGCCCAAGCACCTTTAAGGGGGAAATTGTATTGGTTCTTTGATGTGTGATTAATAACTCTTAGCGCTGCTTTTCCAAAGCTATGTTTTCCATTGCTATCAATGGCTTTAACTTTTACGGTAATCAAATCAGGTAAAGTTTGAAAGAGTAATGTGCGGTGGGTTATAACAATCGCTTCCTCTTTGGATAATGTTGGTGTTTGTGAGAAAGTTATTCCATTTAAGTACCTGCTTGTTTGAAATTGAAAATCATAATATTTCAAAATACCCTGATCTTGATAAGCTTTGAACTTTTGTGCAGATTCCATCAAAAGATTGTTAGGTACTTTAATTCTCTGTAGTTCAACCTCTTCTTGGGTAGCTATAATTTCAACATCCTTAATCACGACGCTATCTTTGGCATGGTTGATTATGGCGATATTTTGAATTACCGCACTGTATAAGTCAACTGGAGTTCCAGTTCCCTTAGTTTCATAAACATAAATGTATTCATCTGGTTGAAATTTCACTTCAATTGCGGATTGAGCTAATAAATTGCTTTGAAGTCCAATAGATATTAACATGAATTGAACCGAGAAAATTAATAATGTTTTCATGATAATTATTTTAAAGCGATTAATTTGTTGGTAACGTTTAATATATGTATCGTAGCGGAGCAAAATGTTACCTAAACATCGACATTTTCTGTGCGGATTTTATACATTATTCAGCTATAAAAGCACTGCACCCTCATAAATATACGAGAACCAAGCCTTCATTACAAGCTAGGAATTTTCGTTTATGTTTTACTGTTTATAATAACTTCTTCTGAAGACAATCCAAACATTGGAGGGGTTTTTATTTCCAATATTGACAAATACAAATACACCTGTGCTCTATGATGAATTTCGTGTTCAACCATTGCTCTGAGCCATTTCCAAATCGTTATTTCTATAGTACCTGGGGTTTTACATTTCTTAAACAAATCTTCATTGCTAAGGGATTCAAAAACCCGTAAAGATTCTAAGTGCTTTTTATTATAATATTCAATTACATTTTCTAAACCGTCAGCATATTCAATTCCACATCCGGCATATTTACTTTCTTTATGTTGAACAGTCTCAGCATACATAAATCTTTCAATATTCGCAAGATGTCTTATTTGGTCTCCTATAGTAAATTTGCCCTCTCTAAAAGTCCATTCTAATTTATCTTCAGGAATATAATCAAACAATCGTTGCGTCCTTTTCTTTATTTTAGAATAGTAGCCAATAAATTCATTTATATTGTCAATTTTCATTCCTTATGTTTTAATGCACTACAACGGTTTAAATAAACATTCGTTGTAATGGTGTTTATTTTGTGTTAGCAAACGTTTTACTCGATAATCGAGATTTAAATGCTCCGAGGCTTGCCTCGAAATCCAAATTATTTTCCAAACGATGCCTCGTGGGCTTACCCCGAGGTAGTTTTCTTTATCGCGATTACAGCACTTGTATTTCCGGTCAAATGCATTGTAGAAACTTGTGAAAAACCAATTTCACTCGCCCAGACATCGAAGTCGGCAGCTGTAAAGTCAAAGCCTTCTGGGGTTTCCATTAACATTTGTAACGACATCATTAGACCAAATGCATTTGTTCTTCTATGATCATCAATGATATTTTCAATTACAATTAATGCCCCTCGATTTGGTAAAGCATCATAGGCTTTTTTGATCCAGCACTAAACTTTGCTCTGATTTCATATATAATGTTGCCAGTAGTTTTTATTCCGTTTTGAATGAACTATACAATGATAGTTCAATTTCATCTCCAATAGAAACATCTTTCATAAAGATTTGTGTTGTTTCGTTATTTAAGTATGAAATTTTTATTTTGAAATAATAGTATTTTACTATCTCATTTGGATTATCAGAAAACGAATCTTTTTTAATATATTTTTCGGTAATTATTCCTTTCACTTGTAAGTCTTTTGAATTACCATATCTCCAATCAGAATTTGGACAATCATAGCTTACTACACTTCTTTTATTTCCTATTATATTGACCGGCATTTTTATTTGGATACTATCATTTAGTTGATATTCGCTATATATTTTTGCAGCTTCAGTTCGGCGTTTGTTCCAGCAATCAACAGTTGGTTTCAAAAATGCAACAATTTCATTCACTTGTCCATTAAGATCAATGTCGGTTTTATTTAGATGTCTATGATAAGAGGTCAAAATTATTCCAGACATATAGTCATAATGTTTAATCCCTATACTGTTGAAAAACTTAACGATTGAATCTGATCGCTTATTGTGTCGAAGTAGATTATTTCTTATATGCATACCTACACCGAAATGATAGTCACTCGGAGTAGTGTCATTTTCTTTAATATTTTTAAATTTTTCTATTTCTTCAGAATCCCAATGTTCGTTCAGATATTCAAAAGAATATTTTAGTTCTTTTGGAATTTCATTATTCTGATGACATGATAAAATTAACAATGTCAGAAATGCAATAAGTGCTATTTTTAATTTCATTCTTTAATTACTGGCAACGTCCCTTGTATGGTGCGTTTGCTTCCCGAAGGGTGCATATGCAATATACAATTTGTTGTATTTAGTTTTTAATATTATTCGCGATTATACATTGCAGAATCCCAAGACATTCCAGGCTTTAGATGAGAAAATAAAGGGGCTTCATATGCTTCAAGTTGAATAATACACTCAGGTAACTCGTTTGTTCTTTTTAACTCTAATTGCTGAATTTTTGATATTTCATTATTAGCTGCGGCAACAAATTTCTGATTATTAACACGCATCATTAAAAAACTCTCATCCCCATCCATACTTAATCCATTGTAATTTGTCGGAAATTTTAATTTGCCAGTTTCATATTTTTTTCTTTCTTCTGAACTTATTCTTATTTTTTGTCTTTTCGTGTATGATAACCATTTATCCATTTTTTCTTTCCAAATGTGGTTTTCAAAAGGACCAAATTCCTCATACGCTTCTATTGTGACTTGAAATCCAATATTTTCTACCAATGGAATATCAGTTTGATCTGGGTGGATGGAAGTGAATTTTACTTGACAAGTATCGTCATCTACTTTCAAAATTTCAATTTTAAATAATGAAGCCATTTTCTATAATTAAATACAACAATTGTATAATAGCAATTGCTATTATCTTATTTATATTATACATCTCAAACCTATCACCACAAACTCAAACTTGCTTGTGTATAATCACAGTTTGATAAGCCTATTGCTCTTCAAAAGCAGATCGTACTCACCTACTCTGTTGTTTTTAATGGCTAGTATAAGTATGCACTACTAAGGTAAAGAATAAAAGCGTATGGTGTCTACGGGTTTTTGTATGGCAGTCCGTTCTTAGATCTTTAACATCTCGGCTATGGTTAGCATTTGTTATTTTCTTTTAAGTATTTTAATAACGATACTTTATGATCTCATCACAATGATCTCATCTTCATAATGACGGCTTGCAAAATAAAATAAAATAGCTGATATGATGCTTGTCGCAAAAGTAACCGTAAATGCCCATCTCAAAGCATCAGTCCCTAAAATAGGTGCTAAATAATCACTTAACATTCCAATTACAAGAGGACCTAGTCCTAATCCAAGCGCATTAAGAATAAAAAATAAAACTGCAGAAGAAAACGCTCTCATTTTGGCAGGAACTAAACTATGTGTAATCGCAATAGCTGGCCCCAAATATACACCACTCAAAAAATAACTCACCGTTAGCAGTCCAATTACAAAATTTAGATTTTCTCCAAAGAATATATAAAAGTAAGTAAGGATACTTATCACTATAGAGATAGCAGGAATCCAACAATACCATTTAATACCCCGAGTTTGGAATTTATCGGTTATATATCCGCCTGAGAAGGTGCCTAGAGCACCAAAAGAAGCTGCAATTAAACCTAAAGTAATTCCAATTTTATCCAAGGGCATACCATGAGTTCGACTTAGGAATGGCGGCAACCAATTTCCAATCCCATAACTACCAAATGCCATCAAGCCACTGGCCAATGCAACAAAAACAAAAGTTTTACTCTTGAAAAGGGTGCTAATTACTGTTCTGATTGGTATGTTCTCTTTTGAAGAAGTATTGTTGTCAGTTAGTCCTTTAATAGGTTCCTTGACCGTAAAATAAAGTACGATGGCATATAGAACACCTGGAATACCCAAGGACAAGAGGGCTATTCTCCAACCATAATTTGCAGCCACTAACCCACCAATAATAAATCCTAATCCTATTCCAATATAAACTCCAGTTGAGTAAATGGAAAGTGCAGTGGCTCGTTTTTCAGGTTCGTAATAATCAGAAATAATGGAATGTGCAGGAGGGCTTCCGCCAGCTTCTCCTACTCCAACACCGATTCTTGCAAGTAAAAGGTGAGTAAAATTTTGAGCCATTCCTGACAATGCCGTCATAGCACTCCAAAATATCAATGAAAATGAAATTACATTTTTACGATTATTTTTATCTGCATATCTCGCAATTGGCAATCCAAGTATTACATAAAGTGCTGCAAAAGCCAAACCAGTAAGAAGCCCAAGTTGCGTATCACTCAATCCTAAATCAGCTTTGATGGGTTCTTGTAAAATGACCAAAACTTGCCGATCAATAAAATTAAAGGCATAGACTCCGGTTAATGTGAAAAGTACATATCTCCGGTAGGCTGGAGTGAAATGCTTTGAGGTTGATGAGGACATATTTTATTTAAATAAATTTATTGTTCTTCAAATCAAATTCTGTTTTACCGAAAGGGCTTTACAGTTTCTATGGTTAAAAAATCATGTACTCCAATTTTCACTCATGCTAAAGTTACCATTTTTTTGTATTCATATTTCACTTTTTTTATCAGCTTGGTCAGATGTTTTTACATAACAGGAAAAATGGAAACGAAATTCATTGTATATTTTTATCACTTTAACTACAGAGTTTTTTATTTCTCCTTTTTAAATTGAACTTTCGATATATCAAACTCTTGTTTTATTTCGAATTTTCATATAGATCAAGCGTATGATATGTAATTGCAGTACTTATAATCAGGATCACAATATGGCTACTAGTGGGACTACGCCTTTTTATAGGAACCATGGTTAGGCGCCGGTTTTTATTTATTGTTATGCACCGTTCTAAGTTGGTCTTCCGAAAATTTTTCTGTTAATAGATTCCATAAGTCAGCATAACCATCATCATATCCCAGAGCCCAAATCCCAACACCTCCTATAGCATTGTTTTTTATCCAATCGTACTTAATTGATAATGATTTTACATCTTCAAAAAATAACTGCCTATATTCGTCCTTACTATCTTTAATAACGATATAACTTGAAGCGCTTTTGGGGTCAAATTGTATTGGGATATGTAAAGAATCAATATAAGATTCCCTTATTGATTTGTAGGGTAGATGAGATTTGAATTTTGTTACTTCTGTGCCTATTTCAGCATTTTTGGTATACCATTCTGCTCCGTAATAAGGTAATCCAATAATTAACTTGCTTAGATCAACGCCTTTATTCTTATAGTAATTCACGGAGGCTTCTAGACCATTTCCAAATTTCTTACTGGTTTTAAAAGGGGTTACAGGTCCGGTAGTTTTGCTAAAACTTCCGTAGTAATCATATCCCATTAAGGTGTAAAAATCTATATATGGATTAATGGCATCGATATCAAAAATATCATTCCAGTCGGTAGCATAAAGACAGAGCGAAATCATATAATTCGGATTCTCTTGTTTTAAGCTTTTTGAAATCTGAAGAATAAATTTTGTGAAACTACCTTTATTTTTTTTAGACACTCCTTCAAAATCAATATTTACACCATCAGCAGATCTAAGAGCAAGTAAACTGGATAAGCTGTCTATTAGTGTTTTTTGAGCCTTTGGGTTTTCCAGGAAGACAGCATTATTTTTTCTTCCAAAATTAGACACTGAAAAAAATATCCTACAGCCTTTAGCTTTTGCACTATCAATTAAAGCAGTGGTTTTCCATTGATGAATACTTTTATAACTACCCGTTTCTGGTTGCACAGCGTACGAAAAATAAGAAAGGCCCCATAGCATGGAGAAATTATAATTTTTATACGAAGAACCGTTAGAATAAAGATGCCATCCAAATGTGCGGTGATCTGGATGAACTTTGCCTTTTTTGTGACGTATTTGTTTATGAGAACTATTATTTAGGCTATCCCATTGCTGCTCGGTTGTAAAATTAAAATCTCCAAATGCTTTTTCATGCAAATGACGTTGACTCATAAATTCACCACTATCTGGCGAGGTAATTGGACTTTTATCCTTAGTGTCCTTGTGGCACGCTATGAATAAGAGTAACGAAACGATCGTAATTAAGAATATCTTCATCTAATGTTGTATAACGTTAAATATATGGCAAGTGCACTAAAATCCGTATTAACTATTATTGTTGTCTGACGTTTTTATTTCTTTTTGAACTTTTTCTAATTCTTTTAGTAATTGTTTTTCAAGTGATAATAAATCTGTTGTCATTAGTTGAATTGGGCCGAAAACGTCAATCACTTTCGTTGATGAGTTTATACCGAGCATTCTATCAAGTAGAGAATTTCCGAATTTAGAATACACTTCTTGACGTTTATAAATTTTTGAAATGATTTGGATAAGCTCGATATCGTATTCTTGAATTATTCCACTTATTTTCGCTCCTTCAAATGCTGTGTTATCAATATCCGCTAGTCTAACTCCATTCCATCCTTCAATTTGATTATGCCTAAATTTTTTATTTCCTAGATAATTTTCAAAATTATCTTTTTCTGTTAAAGAACTTGCTAAACTATCGATATTGGATTTGATTAACTGATGATACTCAATAGACTTCTCAACATTAATTTTGTTGTTTTCTAATTCTTTAAGTATATAATTTATAGACTTCTCTTTTTCCCTTTTGGTTTTCTTTTCATTTTGTAAGTCACTTGTATAAATCCCAAGAAACACACCAAACGTGACAATTAAAAACTCTAATACATATTTGAATATATCTTTTGTAGATTTTTTCACTTTGTCTTTTGGTTTAAATGGCACACAACGTTTTGCTTAGGATTAGTTGCAAGAATGTATACGAGTACTTTCTGCTGGTTGCTAAAGATAATTAATGCAAGTGAATTTTCGATACTTGTGCTGCGCCTTTCGAAGTAGGGAAATTCACTTATATTGATCATATACCTTGTTGTACACGATTACTTCTTTATTAACCTTTTCAACAACCCAATTACTATTCTTCTATGAAATACTCTGATAACAAGAAAGTAGAAGCGTCCTAAGGCGTTATGATATTTCACTAAGGTAGTTAGATGAATTCTTCTTTTACCTTCTTCTACATTTTCAAACACAGAAATCCTAAAATCTAAATGCTTGTCATTTTCTGCCGTAATAATTTCATTGTCATTTCTGTCGATAACGGTGAAGTAAACCGCTCTAGAACCTATAGGGTAATGATCTGCAATGTGCCTGTGGTCCTTATAACCACCTTTATCTAAACCAAAAAGACTGAAAATAGTGTTTCTTACACCCATTAATAGATCGGCCCATTTGGGTGTTTGAAAAATGGTTGTTGTTATGCTATCTAAACTTTCATTTGTTTGTGTAACGACTGAAAAAGAATCACAATAATGGTAGTTATGAAAACCCTTTGATATGATTGAATTTTTGGGGATTACATGTGTCTTTATAATCTTTTTCATGTTATTTTACCTAATTACACTTCATATATAAGTGTGTCAATACATTACTAAATAATCACCTCACTTACGGGACGTCTAAGAGATTTTGGAAGTTCTGCTCCGTAACCAAACCGAACTAATAAATCAGTTCTTCTATTTCCTATATTCAAGTAATTTCCCAATTGAGCCCGTACTTTTGGGACTTCAACAGCTTGGTTCACAAACGAATGTTTTAATCCTAATGCAGTGGCTTTTAGAGCAAAACGTTGGTAACATCTTCCCGCCTTAATCCAGTGGTCAATATCATCGTGTTCGGAAACAAAAGCAATGACACCCGCCGAACTTCTTATCTGGTCTTTGTATTTATCGTTTTCGGTCTTTTCCTTAAAGGCCAGGTCAAAAAACAAACCGCCAACAAAACTTGGAAAAGTAGGGTTCCCCGAAGTAGCAGTATAAAGCCCATCGCCATGTTTCATGGCTGAATACGGATTAAATCGTAGCCAATCCTTAAGCTCTCTTACAAAAGCTTCGTCTCGCATTTGATCTGAGTTTCCTGCTACGACGAACTCAAGAATGGTCTCTAAATCGGTTTTGTCTGTAAATACCTGACTAGATATGCCAGTATCTTGAGCAGTAGTTTCTAATGCTCTGAGTTGTTGAGATGATACTTTCGTGCCTTCATAGGGAGCTCTTGTACACTGCCTTTTAGGTATAGCTAAGAATAGGTCCGATTGGTTTGCAGAAGTAGTTTCGAAATCTATTTGAACTACTTCCTTCGAATCATTTTGAATCGAAATATTGGCTTCTAAACCAAATGCTCTGGCAGCATGCACAACATTTTCGGCAGCACATCCTAAGCTTGCATAAAGATGATGGTCATCTGGATCTACAGCAGAACATCGTCTTGTAAAGTCGGGAGAGATCGTAATTTTCTTATGGCCAATTTTGAAATTCCAGGGTTGAGTATTATGGCTGTTAGCTGCCAATGTTGCATATCTAACGAGTTCAACCATTAGAGCCTTATCTGAGCCATTTAATTTGCCGGAATGCCTCCAGGTATCAATAATTCTATCTTTATATTTCTGATTCTGGTAGTTGTCGTTTAAAAAATAGGCTAACCCACCTACAGCGACAGTTCCCACTCCGGTTATGGTTATAAATTTTCGCCTTTTCATGGTTAATAGAATTTCTTATAAAAATATCATTAGAAACTCAACTAAACAATGATTTAAATCAGCAAAGATGCTGACTCAAAGCTTCTTATTCAAGAATAAAAATCATAATATCACATCCTAAAATACGGCTACAGTTCATATTAAAATTGTTTGAATTTTACTCAGTTCTTTGTTATATATCGTATTTTTAACCTAAGACTTTGGAAAGGGCTTTGCATAGGACATAATGTTATCTATTGTTTTATGTATTAGACTTTTCCATTTCGTATAAATCAAGACCTTTTCCCCAATAATTTTTTTCGATTCGCTTAATGCTATAATCAAATTTTTCAAAAAACTTATAGGCAAGTTGAGATGTTGTTACAATGAACTTTTCTACTCTTTTATCTTTGCTTAATATTTTCAAACAATACTCTACTGCTTGTTTTCCCATCCCTTGTCCAGAATAATTTGGGTCAAAAAAAATCCATGTAATTCGTCCTGATTTATCATTTTCATTTATATAATATCCAGTTCCGCCAACAATATTATTATCGACTTCAATAGTCAAATAGGTTTCTGTCTTTTGCTCCAGGTATTCTTCAAAATCACGTATTTCATTTTTGTCAAAATATTTTGGAGTGTTAAGGCTAAAAATTTTCAATAAACTCTCTTTATCAGTAGGTTTGTATGGTCTAATCATCGTTTTTATTATTTGAAGCTAATACTACCCATAAACGCAGTAGTAAACGAATGCCAGCTATTGACGTTTTATGGTTTGTTATAAGAATAGTAGCTGATTTGTATACTTTATAACTGTCAAGTTACGAGAAAGCTGAATCGGCTATTGTTTTATACATTGTTAACTATCAAAATTGTTACACCTCAAAATAACTCTACAAACTCTTCATAAACCCAATATTATCAATTGCGACTACTCCGCATTCGTTTTTATTAAAAATAAATTTTATTTTTTCAATATTGGAAAGAATAAAGCATGGGTTAATTTTTTGAAAGTACTTTGTAGGAAAATAGAATGTCTGAAACACCATTTCGGATTCTTTGTCGTCATAGATGAACGCTGTTTTCATAATCATCACTTCAATGACTCTTTGTAAAGGAGAAAATTCACTCAAGGGAAATGATACTTGTTGTCCAGAGGAGTCACTCAATTGGATTGTAAAATCTATAGGTTTTTTGGACTCGTCTTTATCTTGCTTTTTTTTATCCTCCTCCTTAGCCTTGTTATTATAGTTTTTCACCCATTTCCCCTCGGATTTAGGGTTGGCAGATTCTTTAGACTCGGCCATTGAGAAAACTAAAACTGCTGAAGAATCAATAGCGACAGGTGAAAGATTAATAGTATAGCTAGCAGTCAAGGTATCCGATACAGATTCAATTGATTCTTTTTCATTCGCTAGGTCATAGTTCCAGCCTACAAAAAGTGCCCTACTTCCTTTTTTTTGCCACTTAAGTTCTATCTCTTGCTCACGCCAAACAGACAGGTTTTTTGTAGTAACCTCTCCACCATTTTGTGTTATAGTTAACACATCAAAGTCTTCATCAAAATTGGCGATTGGCTTCAAACTTGAATCCTCGAATTGGTTTAAGTAGATAGTTTCTGGAAGCCAGTCCTTACCTTTTCTTGCATCCAAGAATAGAGGCAAATATTCACTTTTGTTTTTCAATGTTATGTCTAGAAATGAACTGATGTAGACCTGTGCAATTTTCCTCTGATCTTCTTCAGAAAGAAGCTGTTTGAGGTTAAGTAGCCCTGAAAAAGGATTGCCAGTATCGTTGTTGCCCCAGCTTGTGTTAAATTGGCCGTGATTAGCCCCATAAACATAGACTCCCGATTTAAAATGATAAAGACTGTCGTTAAATTTTACTCTTTCATATTGCTGAGATCCCATAAAAGAGCGAACATCTCCGTCTTGTGCTCCATGCATTACAAAATAATTGACGTCCGTTATTTCTGTCCTACTATTTCCTGGTTTATATTTCCCATCAACAGGAGCTATGGCCAAAATCGACTTTATATTATAATTGTAGTCAAATTTCACTGAAGCATCATCTGGATAAAACGGAAGTTTATTGAACATGGCAGCATGAGCCACAGCTTCGCCACCTCTTGAGTGTCCTATAAGTGCCAAGTTAGTTGTATCAATCTTCTTGTGAAACAAATGGCCTTCTGTCTGGTTCCATTCGTGGAACACCTTTAAATGTTCAAGTAATAACCATCCCCGTACATCATTTTCTTTATCTAATCCTCCAAAAATATTTGACCAAGACCCGTTAATAAAATTCTCATCTACAGATGCTAGGATTATTCCTTTCGAAGCAAGTAATTCTCCAAGATATTCATATCCTGTATCAGAATAATCCTGCATGCTATGATTTCCATGGACAATTAGTGCCAAAGGAAAAGGCCCTTTTCCTTCAGGATACCAAACACGAGCATTTATTGGTAGGGATTTAGAATCAAATCCCCAGTATATTTCACGCCACCAGCCTCCAAATCCTTCCCAATTATCGATAAACGCAAGACCATTAACAGAATTAGTCTTAAAGTCTATTTTTGTACCGTATTCTGGTCGGTGAAAATCCTTTCCACTCCCATACGTTACTGTATTAACAGAGTAAGGTCCTTTTTTGGCAGGAGAAACCGCCTTTATTTGTTGGATGTTTGATTCAGAGGATAGAGCTGCATTTGTGATTGGATCAACATCAAAACCATTCTGATAATATAGAAATCCAACTGTAATGAATCCAAAAAAACCAATGATTATCCCTACCACTGTAACCACCTTCTTTGGCTTTGTTAAATTTTGAAAGCTTGTTTTTTTCAAAACCAGAATTGAAGCCCCACAAAGCGAAGCAAGTACAATAATTACTGTAGGTATCATCCAATCAAAGCTCATAACGAATAGCAATGGCAATGTTATTAAAAGAGCTAGTTTGTACAATTTGGGAATATTGTTTAAAAGTTTGAGTACCCATCTAATCACAAAACCCAATAAGATGGCAGCCAAGACAAATACGAAGCAAAATAAGAGTATCCATGGATCTTTGAGATCGATATAACCTTGAATTGAGAATAGTACCCAAAAAATGGCTGTTACAATCAACATACCTAATGAAGCGCCATTTACTGCATTCCTTCCTGGTGTAATGTTTTTGATTTGGCCTTTTAACCAGTTAATAATTTGTAGACACTTTTTTTTCATACTTCAGTTTGATAGCTAACGGTTTGTGTATGTTTAGTTGTGCGGTTTAAGCAACTAATTTAGCAAAAGGAAACCGAACGTAGAGAAAATCTGTAGGATTTTCAGAGTACACACAGACCCAAGCAATTAATTATTCATATTGTTAGCGACATGCTTATTTATTTTCGGTTTAAAAATCCTTTGGCGATGACATCTACCACGTGATGATGAGTATTCCATTTATTGTAAACTTCCAAGGCCCAATCTTTGATTAAGCTTTTACATTCCGATTCATTGGAATAATTTTCAATAATATGAGTTGTAGTTATGTCTCCTCTTTCAAGTGCATTCGGAGGATTCAAATATTCATCTTGTTTATGAACTTTGTATTTATTCAAATAGTCACTAAGTTTTGGTGATAAATCATAAGTCCATTTAACGTTATAGTTAAAAACCAAATGTAATCTTGAAAGATGAAAATGATTATTCCATCTGCCGTGAATTTCTGGATGTTGCAATGTGTGTGCGTCAACAATTAAAAATCTGTAGCAATGATTCTCAATGTTTGAAAAATCGATTTCTTGGAATCCAAGATTGAAAATTTCCAAACATTCGTGAATTCCTCTTTTTGTATTAGCACCACAAAATTGACACTTTCCATTGCTTAAAAGTGTAACTCCATTCTTTTCTGCTAAATCAACATAATTCTGCATTACATTTTTCGCTTGTTGCTAACGGTTTTTATACATTGTTAGCTGCTATCTTTTATACGTATGATATTATTTCGCTTTAATAATATATTGATATGGAAGCAAATCTACGTTTACATTAACAGAGGTATACCCTGCTTTTTTTAATTCATTAACAACGACATCAATAGATAACTTGTGGTTTACAGGTGGGCCTACAGGGATATCAGTTTTAAAGAAATCAATAATAACTAACTCTCCGTTAGACTTTGTCCCCTTTTTAACTTTAGCAAAATATTTTGGACGGTTTTCAATATGATGATATGTATTAACAATGAATACTATGTCGGCCTCTTTTTCTTTCAAGTTAGGAGAATCGTATGGTATTTTACGGGTTTCAATGTTCTTTAAATTGTCTTTTCCGATTCGGTTTTTTAGAAACTCTTGAAACTCATCATCCACATCGGCAGCAATAACTGTTGCTCCTTTTTCCGCTAATTTCACAGAGAAATAACCAGAACCCGCTCCAATATCCATAATAGTTCGTCCTTGTATGTTCCCTAAATACTCCAATACTTTTTGAGGTTGTTGATAAGCATCTCTTTCTGGGGACTCAAATCGTTCGATTAAATCTTTAACAGAAGATCGGTGCATATGCTCATTGGCTGAGCTATGTTTCGATTGCTTATCTTCATGATGCTCATGACCATTTCCTTTTACTTGGTCAGTGTCTGAAACACGATGGTTGTTTTTACATCCAAAACATAGAAAAAATGTAATTATAAAAGCTATTTTTTTCATTTCTGTATCTGTTTTAAGTTTAATCAGATTGTAGCTAACGGTTTAGTATATGAAAAGTAGCGGTTTTATGCACTAACTTCTCGGTTTGTAACTGACCTTTGTTTTGTGGTAATACTTTTGTTTTATCACTTATTCCACTATTTTTTATATACCATGTTGGCAACTGGCTTTTCAATTAGTCAGAAGCCTTTCGACAATCATAGATGAGAAAAATTTCACTCCTGTATTAATACAGCTTTCGTCGACTATAAAGTCAGGTGAGTGTGGTTCAGAAATTAAGCCTTTTTCGTAGTTTGAGCCACCTAAGAAAAAATAAACTGTTGGTGTCTTTTCTTGAAAAAGTGCAAAATCGTCACTTCTGCCATCTGCAACAACGCCTGTTAATTGAATTATCTTTTCATTACCATAAATTGAAGTTAGAACTTTTAGAGTTTCATTGGTCAATTTATCGTCATTAAGGATTGTAGGTGTTTCCGGCAAATATTCAATGTCGAGTAATTCATCTGAATAATCAGAATTACCAAATTGGTTTTGAAGATATGGTAAAATTAAATCTTGCTGTTTTTTATCACTAGTACTTATAAAAGTATTGAACCCAATTTTGTCATTACTTTCATTAACTTCAATTGCCCCACTTATAATTGTAAAATCCTTGTAAATGGTATTTGATCCGGCTATTCCAATTTCTGGATCACCCATGTTCATCATATCCCAAAATTTGCTTTCTGATTCAATATTTTGAAGGCTGAGTATCTGTCTCTTAGCAAAATCTATAATTGCTTCACTATTCTTGGTCTTTTTGATAGTAATGTTAAGTCTTTTGTAATCTGCAAATAACCCATCTGACTTGGTGGCAATTGTGCCTGCTGGAAAAGGCGTTACATGCAATGCATACATTTCATCGGGATGGATAATTTCAAATAAACCATCATCTATCATAGCTTGAGCGCCTTTTAAGTTTTCTTCTGAAGGTTGAAAAACAAAGTAAATCGTTCCTGCCAATTTTTCCTTTTGGCCAGCCAATACTTTGGCAATGCCAAGCGCGATTGTTGTATGAACATCATGTCCACATATATGTCTTACTCCTGTGTTTTTAGATTCAAAATCAACTGTATCGTCTGCGTTTGATGGCATAGCATCAATATCTGCTCGCCAAGCTACCTTTTTACCTTCTTTTACTCCTTTTAGAATTCCAACGACTCCAAATCCGCCAATATTGGTTTTCACTTCTAACCCAATCGATGATAGGTAATGTGCTATTTTATCTGATGTTCTTTTTTCCAATCCTGATAATTCAGGATACATATGAAAATCTCTACGGGTTAGGACTAAACTGTCAAAAATTTCATCCGCTCTTTGTTGAATTTCTAGATGGATTATTGAGTCGCTCTGCACACCTGCTAATTTGTCTAGTTTCTTTGATTGTGCTGTTGTTATCTGAAGACCAAATAGTGTTGTCAATAGCAAAATTGAAATAAGGTTTTTCATCTAAATTGATATATAGTTCTTATAATGACAATCATTTTAAAGTTTTGTTACAGTTTCGTTTTTCAGCTTGTTGCCAACAATTATATAATAGCAATTGCTATTATCTTGTTTATATTTTGAATCTCAAACCTATCACAACAAACACAAGGTTCTTTGTGTACAGCCATGGTACTATGAGCGTACTACTCTGCAAAAGCAGATCGTAATCATATCCTCTGTTATTTTTAATGGGCTAATATAGGTATGCCTAAGCTAAGATAAAGAATAAAAGTGTGCAGTGCTTACGGGTTTTGGTAACGGGCGATTTTTTTGATGTTTACCCAAACTAATTATGTAATTTTACTACTAGTTAGTTACCGTTATTCCATGATCGAATTACCAGTCAATATTTTTAATTTCATAATTTTTGCCTCTATAATCATAGGTATTACTTTTGGACTACTATTACTCTTAGTAAAGAGAATAAATCGTAAAGGAAATCGATTTTTGGGATGCATTCCTATGATTATTGCGCTTTGGAATTGTTGGGTATTAGGAATAGATTTTAAACTTTATGAGTCTTTTCTTTCCTTAAATTTAATACCATTTCAATATTCATTGGCTCTTGGTCCTTGTCTATTTTATTATACAAAATACATTACCGATCAAAGTTTTAACTTCAAAAAAAAGTACCTATTCCATTTTGCTCCGGTATTGATTGAAGTAATTGTCTCAATAGTACAGGGATTCGAAAGTATTGAAAAAGGTATTCCTAATTACGATACGACAGTGTTTTTCATTTTTAGCCCATTATTGCAACTGGGTTCCATAATTTCGGTGGTTATCTATAGCTTTTATGCCTTAAAAGCGATTAGAAATTATCATATTTGGATAAACAATAATTACAGTAATAGCCATGGCTATAATTTAAATTGGTTGTATAGGTTAATCTGTATTCTTACCGTTTTGTGGTTATTATGGGTTCCATATACCATTGTTGATTATATTGTTTTTGACTATGAATTGGGAGTAAGGCATTATTATCCACTCTACATTGTAATGGCAATAATTACCATATGGATAAGTGCTGAAGGTTTTTTACGTCCTGAGGTTATCTTATTAGATTCTTTGCGAAAGTCATTACGAAAAGATAGTGTTCGCTCTGATGAAATAATAGAACAAGCAAAGTGGCTAAAAGAACAAATGGAAGCCAATCTATTCTATTTAAATTCTGAATTAACGCTAGGTATTTTGGCTAAAGAACTAAGCCTTCATCCAAACAATGTTTCTCGTATTATTAATGAGGGATTGAAAAAAAGTTTTTCAGATTTTGTGAATGAATACAGGATTAATGCAGTAACTCAAAAACTAAGTGATGCCGAGTATAACAAAATTACTTTATTAGGAATAGCCTTTGATTGTGGATTTAGTTCTAAAACGACATTTAATAGAGTATTTAAAAAAGCCGTGGGTAAAACACCACTAGAATACAAAGAAGAACTTAAAAGAATTTAGTATCATATTATAATTTGGAGCGATTGGCGTACTAATTTCTCTTTTTTTTGTTTCTCCAAAAATAATAGTACATCAATCAAGTTTATTTTATGGCAGAAAAAAGAATAATTCAAGTATTAGTTTTAGTACTAATCGTGTTTGTTTTGGGTTGTAATACGTCAACGACAAAAAAAGAAAGCAGCGTTATTGTTACAGGTAATGTAAGTTCATCACATTACAAAGAAATTAGATTGTCAAATAAGCCTATACCCATAGAGAACGAATGGTCGGTTGCTAATGATACTTCTGGTATTGCTGCAACTATTGATGAAGAAGGAAACTTTAGATTTGAAATAGAAGTTGACAAATCGAGCTTTCATAGAATAACATTAGGGGATAAAACTGTGCAGCTTTATATAAATCCAAATGACAGTATATCGGTTACCTTGGATTCAGTAATAGGTATACAAGGTTCTAATGCTCATTTAAACAACTATTTTCTACATCAAAAGGAAGAATTAAACAAATCAGAACGCTATATTCAGAAAAATCTGGCGAGTATATATGCCTTAGACGAAATTAGATTTAGCAACCAACTGGACTCTTTAAAAGAATCTAACATAGCACATTATCGTACCTTTATTAGCAGTTTTGAAAATGTTCCCTTAGAGTTTGAGGAGCGTTGTATGGCTGGTGTTAACTATCTCTACAAATATTATCAACTTCTATATCCATCAGGCCATGAAATTATAACACATAAAAAAGCTTATTTGCCTGCGAATTACTTTGATGAAATGTCTGAAGGATTGAACAAGTTTCAGTTTCTAAATGATAAAAGATACATCGCTTATCTCGATAAATATGTTGAGATAATGTCTGCGGGAGATTTAAAAGATAGAAGGTACGACAATCTACCAACAGAAAAAATACATGCCCGCTACTACACTATAAAAAACCTTTCTGCAAGTGAGGAGATTAAGGATTATTTATTCGAACAGCATTTCAAAATATGTACTATAAATTATAGTTCTAAAAATTGGAAAGGAATTTTAAGCGATTTTGAAAAAGATACCAAAAACAAAAAATTAGTATCAAAAATCAAAAAACAGTATCAAAAATCAAATGATCTTAGAAAGGAGCCTAACGAAATTAGAACCTATAAAATAGTAGATGGTATTGAACTTGATGCCCATATTTTCTATCCAAAAGAACATCAAAAAGGGAACCGCAGACCAGCTTATCTTTATTTTCATGGAGGAGGTTGGAGTTTAGGAATGGCAGAATCCGGATATAGTACTTGTAAAAGAATGTCTGAGAAAGGGATGGTTGCCATTTCATTTGAATATAGGTTAATTGATGTCTATGGAAACGATATTCAGAAAAGTTTGGAAGACGCAAAATCAGCAATACGATGGGTGAGGTCACAGGCTTCGGTATTAGGCGTAAATTCGGATAAAATTGTGGCAACAGGCTTTTCTGCAGGAGCACATTTGGCAGCTTCAACAGCAATAATTGATGATTTTGTTTCAGAGGATAATAAAGATTTTAGCTCTAAACCAAACCTGGTAATTACCCAATCTTCTAGTTATGATTTGACCAAGGGAGATTGGTTTGATGGGGTATCTAGAGGGCAAGCTATGTCGATATCTTTACTTCAAAATGTAAAAACAGGTTTACCACCTTTTCTTTCATTTCATACCACAGAAGATTATTTGGCTCCTGTTTCTGAATTTTTTCAATTTAAAACGGTCATGGAAAAACATAAGAATGATTTTCAATTCCAGATTTTTGAAGGAGTCGGTCACTTTTTCAGGGATAAAGATGCTCGGGAAAAGTTGTATCTTTTGAGAGACGAATATTTAGTAGCCAGAGGATATATAACAGATTAATATTTTTATAAGAGTATACAACGTCTCTTCTACGCACTTGGTTTTCTCATAATCACCTATGGTTTGTTATACAATGTTGACACAGTGGTTTCAGTTATTTGGAGATACATTATAAATAACTTTCGATATTTTTAACACACCATTCAAGCGTTTGAATACAAATAAATTTTTGGTGTTGAATTCAAAAGGTTGTTCTCCGTTACTTGGATAAAAAGTGCCGGCTACAGCACCTCTCATTAGTATTTTATCATCAAATTGCTCAATCTCTACAATTTGATGTTTCATTTTTGAGTATCCATACTGCCTTTGTTCTTTTAAGTATTTTTTCAAGGACTCTTTATTGGTAATCACCTTATTATTAGGTGCCATATGTATTACATCATCTGTATACACTTTTACTTGTTCTTCTATCTTTATATTGATGTCATCTAGAACCTTTAAAATACTGATTATTTCGTCTTTGGGATTTTTAGTGTTAGCAGACTTTAAACGCACAAAATTTCCTTCATAAAATAAGTCTGTAGGCTTGTTATTTTTATCGTACTGAACAGATTTCATATGATATTCGTCTTCGCTCAACCATTTATAATTGTAAATTCTGTAGGTTCCTGTAGGCTCTCCTTCGAAAACTAATTTTAACCTAACATTTCCATTTTCCTCTATTGTTCCCTTTCCATTTCCTGCTCTTATCGTTCCAAAGCTTGACAAATGATAGACTTCTTTAGTTTTTGGATTATATGACCAAAAAATATGTCCATTAGGTTCGGGTCCATCAATAATTGATAAGAGACTATTATTGGTATTAATTTGTTCAGATATGGTATGGTGTTCGAGGATTTTTATTGTTTCTGTTCCATTACCCCAGTTTTGTGTCCAGTTATCGTCTTTGAGTGTCCACTGACCGATAAACTTTCCAAAAGGATTCTTTTCAATACTATTCAGGTTTTTACCATTTGATTCAAATTCAATTGATTTTTTTTGTGAATAAACTCCTATGACAACTAAAGGAAAAATCAGAAACAGGTACTTTTTAATTTTATTCATTGGATCTATTTTGATGGATCTGTTTGTTAAGGCAGATAGTTTAATACATCAAATATATGAATCAGAGCACGATAAATATACCTTGCTCTGATTCATATATTAATGTTGGTGGTAGTTTTATTATTTATCACTTTCCTTTTTATACCAAAATTTAATTTTTTTGTTAAGCAAAGTTACTGCAGGTTTACCTCCTTTTTCTATTCCTTGAATAGCTAGTTTTAAAATTGCTCCATCTTCGGGTTTGTAAACCATTATAAAAGCTGATCTAGCATATTGAGTTTCACATCTTTTATCTCCACCTGCTTCTTCTCCTGCTTTTAAAGCCAGCATTAAGCGTTCAGATAATGATTTATCTCTATTTTCATCAAATGCCTTGTAAGCGTTTAAAACCACTTGTTCTCCAGGAAGTATATTTCCCATAACTGCAAAATCGTGACCCACTTTTTCGCCATTCCAATCCCTAATTTCGGTACCAGAGTAAACGAGAGGGCTCCTGTTGTTGTTTAGTAAAACCACTCCATATTGTTGTCTTTCGGGTGTAAATCTTTCATCTTTCATAGCTGCCAATATTTCTTTTACGGGTGCTCCTTTACCCATTATTTCTACACCTTTCATTCGTGCGAAATAATCACTGCCTGCCTGAACCACGATGGCTCCTTTTCCCGGTACGATTGAAGCTATACCAGATACATCAAACGTACAAGATGCTCCTACAATTCCTATTTCTCCTGTCTTACGGTCCACTGCAATAATAGACCATGTAGCATAGCAGTGCGTTGAAAAAAGTGTGGCTATGATTAGTAACCATGTAATACTTGTCTTTTTCATTTTTGATTGAATTTAGTATGTTTAATTATACTATAGGACAAGTCAAATTTAAATTTGTTACTCTTTTCTAGATCTAATCTTTGGAATACAGAAGTAAATTACCACTAATGACTTCTATATGTTGGGTTTGCTTTTTTATTAGTTGACTTTAAAAAGAAACTTAAAAGAAGTATAAAAGCTGAACCTGTAATAAAATTACCAACAAAAGAATAAAAGCGTGCAGTACTTACGGGTTTTTGTAAGTAGTCTTGCATTAGCAATTAATTTTATACGGTGTGCTTGTTGCACAAGTTAGCAAAAAATTAATATTGAGTTGATAGTAATTTTTCATTTTAGAGTTATCTTATGATA
>CANNFM010000009.1 GCA_947503835.1 uncultured Aquimarina sp. | reverse complement strand
ATATATGGATCCAATCTCTTTTTTTTGCAAAGATCTTATTCTATATTTAATTTACCCACAACTTTTAGGAATGATCCAAAGTATCCCTTAGGATGGTTTTAGCGAATAGGCGAGCCTGCCGCGTTGGCCGAATCCCGGGATTGTAGTTCCCTGTTATTCCAGTCCTGCAAATGCAACTAGCTGTCCTTACAGCCCAGGCGCTTTAAAACAAAAAAGCCCGTTCAAGCAAGCTTGACGGGCTTTTTTTGCCTTAAATCGCAACCTAGTTGCACTTGATCGTGGAGTCGGAGGTAGCACTTTTGTGAAGTATTACTATTCTTTGAATATACTTAATAAAGGCTTTTTGTTTAAAAAATACAACAATAATAGGAGTTTTAAGGCTATTGATGTTTTTGTGTAAGTTGCATTGTATTGTGTTAGATTGCAGTTGACCGTACAAAAATAACTATATTTGTACGGTATTTAGTTTTACTACTATGGCTACAGTTAATTTTCTATATCGTTCAATTAAGGAAAATGCGCCTTTGAATATTCGTTTGTTATTTAGACATAATCAAATAGATTATTCTTTAGGAGCTAAAACAAAACTGTTTATATATACTCTAGAAGAATTAAATGCTAATAATAAAGTAAGTAATAAGCGTTTTTGGAAGGAAAGATTTAAGAAATCTAAAGATATTGACTTTCAGAATAACAGGCTGAAATTAATTTTGAGTTAAACAGAATTACTAATCATGTATTGGATACTTTTAATAAGGCGAATATAAGTTCTATCCTAGAAGATCCTAAGTGGTTATATAACTGTATAGAGTCTTATTATAATCCTAATAAGGATATTGAAATACCTACTGATTTATTGAGTTTTATAGATTACTATATAAAGAAGAAAGAAAAAGGTGGTAATACAGCTTCAATAAAAAAATATCGTGTAATAAAGAATAAACTCAAACGCTTCGAAGGTTATAGAAAGAAACAAATTCTTATAGCTGATATTAACGAGGATTTTAAGGATGAGTTTGAAAAGTATTATGTCGATCAAAAATATTCAAGAAATACAATTCATCGCGAATTTGTATTCGTTAAAACATTTTGTTTTCATGCTAGATATTTAGGATTAAAAACACATCATCATCTGGATAGCTTAAAGTTTGACCGTGAAGAGGTAAAACATATTTATTTATCATTCGACGAGATTAATAAAATTAAAGAAGTCGAATTGCCACATGAATATTTGGAAAATGCAAGGGATTGGCTATTGATAAGCTGTTATTTGGGTCAACGTATAAGTGATTTTATGAATTTTTCTAGTGAACTTGTAAGAAATGAGAACGACAAATATTTACTAGAGTTTAGACAGGTGAAAACTAAAAAATTAATGACTATTCCCGTTTCAAAGGAAGTTAGAGAAATATTGGGTAAAAGAAATGGAGAGTTTCCAAGAGCTATTTCTGATCAAAAATATAATGATTATATAAAAGAAGTGGCAAAGATTGCTGGATTAAATGAAATATGTGAGGGTAAAAAACGAATTAATGTAACTCCAGATAAGGAGAAAGGAAGCTTTAGAGATGTTATTGGAAAATACGAAAAGTGGGAACTTATAACTTCACATATAGGTAGGCGTTCCTTTGCTACTAATTATTATGGAAAAGTTCCTACTACTTATTTGATAAATATTACTGGTCATTCAACGGAATCTATGTTTTTAAATTACATCAAGAAAAGTAATAAGGATATAGCTTTGGATGCATATAAATACTTCAATTAAAACTTTAATTATGTTATTGTTACATATAAACGAAAAAGATAAGATTGTTGCTCTTAATGTACTTAAAGAAGAACTTAATGATCTTGATTTGATTAATTCAAATCAGGAGACTGATATTCTAGTAGGTAATTTGAAAACTGGGTGTAGGTATATTGAAGATGCGATTGAGAAAGCTATCTATTTCGCTAAATATCGAAAAGACTTAAGGCAACAAAGACAACAGTTGTTAATTGGTCAAGCTAAACAATTAAATGTGATTAAAGAGCAGTATGAAGCAAAACTTATTGAGTTAGGTTTCGAGAGAAACGAAATAGAGGAAACTAATTTTGAAGCAGCATTTGATTTTGAATTACTTCCAAAAAGAGATTTAAGATTATTGCCTAATTCGATAGAAATAGAAAATAATATTCGGAAAGCTATTGATGAATTTATCCCGAAAAAGGAAGGTGCTCAAGTGAAAGATAAATCTTGGTTTAAAATAGGGGTGTTATTAGCAACGGGAGATTTAATGGTGCTTTATGAAAAGAAAAATAGAAACGCAACACAAACTACACTAGAGCTTGTAGATAGAATAGGAATAAAAGAAACAGATAGACCTTATATATCTGATAGTATTTATAATGCTGGTAAAAGTAAAAATATCTATAAACGATTAGATTGGATGCAAGCTATAGTTAATCATTGTAAGACAGAAAACATAACAATAACCTTAGATTTCATGGATAAATACAAAGCAACACTAGATAAAGAAAACTAGTTCAAAAGCCGTACTAATTTAGTACGGTACGGAACAATTGTACCAAACATTTGTAAATAATATTGCCTAAGAAATAATTAAATATTAGGTAATGGACAAAATTCATTTCATTCAAACAACACCAGAGCAGCTAGCAGAGTTAATAAAAGAAGGTGTAAAAACAGAACTGCAAACTTTAAAAAAGGAACTACTTCACGAAAATGCTAATGATGAAATTCTAACACGAGAAGAGGTTTGTAAAATACTTTCAATCGATCCGAGTACGTTATGGCATTGGCAAAATAAAAATAAGATTAAAGCTTATGGTATTTCTGGAGCAAGGCGTTATTACAAACGATCGGAGATAATGCAAGCTCTTACACTTCTCAAAAAATGATTACATGAGGAATAGTAAACAATCTCATAGTTTTCAATCTATCCAAAGTAGTAAGTTTAAAAAGGAAACATTTTGGAAAGGATGTATAAAAAATGGTGTGCCAAGTTTTCAATTTGATAGGGCATTGTTAAGCGACTTTTTAGAAAAAATGGGTTATCGTAGTTATTCAAGTTTTGGGAATGTTCAGGTAGTCCAACTGTTAAATGGTATTGTTTTTATAAAGACTCCTCAAGATATTTTTAACGATTTGCTCATATTGATAAAAGAACAAAAAAATGATTTACTTCGGAGTTGTTTCATAGAGCAAGGAGAGAATCTATTGTTGGTTAAAAAAGCAATTCTAGGAAGTTTACCTCTTATAGAGTTAGATAGATATAGGGATACTAGGAAAACTGTTCATTTGTTTTATCAGAATGGAATTATAAAGATTACCAAAAGTAAAAGGAAGGCTTTTTCTTATAAAAAATTTGGAAAACGAAAACATTACATTTTTTCAGAACAAATTATAAGAAGAAATATAAAATTGATAGACAGAAAAAACAGCGATATCAAAAAGTTTATATCCTTAGTAACTAATGATGATTCGCATTTTAATAGTGTTTGTAGTGCAATAGGTTATTTGGTTTCAAGTTATAAGAATCCCTCACTTGTTAAGGCAATTATTATCACAGATATTTTAAGTCAAGTAAAAAATGATGCTTATGGAAGATCGGGAAAGGGGATATTGGTTAAGGTATTATCCAAAATAATAAATGTCACCGAATATAATGGTAAAGTTACTGATCTTACAAATGATAAATTCGTTTTCCAGAATGTAAATCTTAATACGACTCTAATCGTATTGCAGGATGTAACAAAAGGTTTTTTATTTGAGAGTCTTTTTAGTACACTAACGGATAATATGAGTATAGAGCGTAAACATCGCCCTAAAATTAACATGCCATTTACTGATAGTCCTAAAATAGCATTAACAACTAATTATACTATACCGCAGGAAACCGATAGTTTCAAAGACAGGAAGCATTTAGTTACTTTAAATAATTTTTTCAATGCAAAAAATAAACCTGAGAAATATTTTAAGCATTTATTATTTGAATGGGATGATGACGAATGGAATAGATTTGACAATTTTATTATAGAGTGTGTACAATTATTTTTAAAAAAAGGATTGATAACATACGAAAGTGAAGACCTGAAATTGAAGAAATTAATCAATCAGACATCAAGAGATTTTGTGCATTTAATGAATACTGATTATGATAGGTTAAATGACTACTTCGGTTTAAAAGAGTTGGCTCAGATGTTAGAAGTTGATGCTGAAGAACCTAGAACTAGAAGTAAATTAGTTAGTCAATGGATTGATTTATATGCAATTTTCAAAGGGTATAAAGTAGAAAAAAGGAAAAGTGCAGGAGTTACTAAAATTTGCTTTAAAATTTAATTAACATTCATGTCATTAGTAGATCAAAATCAAAAAAATGTATCTGCGATTAGAAATATAAATAATCATTGAAGGGTTTGATAAGAGTCAATTACATACTTATATAAAATTGGTTTTTGAAAAAAAAGAAAACTCATACAAATTAGATGACAGTGTGAAGTACTAATCTGCTTAAAGTAGAAGTGTCAAAAATTATATCTACTAATGAAAAGTATTGATAACATTGAGTTCAGCAGTAAAATGTAGATTAAGTAGATGTGTTTTCGGAATAAACGTATAGTGTAATATATAAATAATAAATAAATTAAAATTATATCTATTTAATCTACAGTATTAAAAATAATTAAGATGAAAGAAGTAAAAGTTTTGGAAAATAATTGTACACCTTGTTTGGAAAAAGATATCAATGAGTATCTAAAAAAAGGATGGAAAATAAAAGGGAATATTATTAATGGAGAGAATTCATTAGTCATACTATTACAGCGATAATCAATGAGGTTTCTTTGTTATTTAATAATATAACAAATGAATATAACAAGGTTCAAATCCGTGTAAAGTGTTTGCTGAATGCAGGGCGTAACATATTGTGTAGTTAAAAATAAGTCGTCGAAGTACCTTTTTTTATTTTGAAGATGACCTCCTCTTTATAGCTTCATAATAATAGCCTTATTGACTCAAGAGGAGGTTATAGTTTTTAAATAGTATTTTTAAAATTGTTAAAAGGTTAGGCGGAGTATTGTTATTGGTTAATTCCCATTTCATTATACACTTCTTCTAATTTTTTAAATTTTAGCTTATCAAAATTCTTATTCGGTAGCCAGATGCCATTTTCAAGATTGAATAAAATGGAAAAATCATCACTGTTTAGATGCTCTTTTAAAATAGATTTAGCTTTTACTCTATCAACTTTTAAGGTCTTTTTGTAGCTATCGTAGTACTTTTTTCTGTCTTCAAAATCTAAAGGAACAGAAGTTATTGTCAATTCAGTTAAGCTAGTTTGAGCAAATGTTTGAAAAGCTACATAAACAATATCCCTTTTTACAATTTCTTCTATTGCATCTTTTGTGTCATTTTTTGAGATAGGTTTGGAAACTTGTATGTGTATATTTGGGTTTTCTTCTGAGATAAACTTTAAAGAACCATTTTCTTCATAGAAATCACCAGAGTCCTCAAGCATTTCTCGCACAGTTTCATACTGAGGTAAAGTTTTAGTTTCTGTATTGGATTTAGTTTCAGATTTACAGCTTACTAATAAAGTAGAAGTAGCAATTGAAAGAATGAAAGTTGTTTTATTTAACAGGTTAAGTATTGAATTTTTAGTCATTGGTTTATATTTTTTATTTTTGGTAAATATACAAAAAGGTTGTAAACAACCTGTTGTTTTCAATTCGTTGAATAAAACTAATTGATTGCAACTTTGATATATGTCAAAGCGTGAACGAAAAAAAGAGATACCTGCCTTTAGTATCGAATTAGGACAGCATATCAGAGCTCTAAGAATAAAGAATGATTTGAGTATTGAAGAAATAGCTTTTAAGGCTGGAATTGATGCCCAAAACCTCAGAAAGTACGAACTAGGTAAGCAAGAAATGAAAGTATCTATGATGAAAAGAATAGCAGATGCATTTGGGATAACTACTCCTGAATTATTAGCATTTGATAAATAGGGGCTATTAAGTTTCCTTCCGATAGAAACTCAAATTTTTACGTAGTATTCCTCATCCGTTAAATAACCAGTGTCTTTCTCAAAAACCTTTGAGAAATTAAGTATATAGTTATCATAACCTATATATTTTAGAATTACTTTATTCAATAGGGTATATAATCTCACAGCTGCATAATGTAAATCTCTATCTTTATCGTTAATCGAGCGTTCTTCTCCTAATTCTCTATAATCTGGGACTCTACCATGTAGAAAGTCATTTCTAGAAGTAATAATTTTTAAATCTTCCTCTGATAATTTAATGTTAAGTAGCTTGAAAGGTAATCTAAGTCTTTCTTTGTTGGTTACTTGATTTATATTATTAATTCTAAGCTTTAAGGTTTCTATATCTTTAAAACAGTCTTTTTGCGAATGTTTATCCAAAACGGCTATTAAGTCTTTTCTAAACTTTTTATTTTCTGGCTTTGAGGTAATTGGAGCTAATTTCTCCTTTTTATCACCAATAATGATATCAGATAGAGTCTCTAATACAATTGAATATCCTCCGGGTCTTGTTAGTAGACTTGCTTGACTAGATTCTAGCATTTGCATTAATATTGATAAGAAGTTACCATTATTTATAGCTACTTCACAAAGTTTAGAGAACTCTTCTTTAGTTAATTCTCTTAATTCTCTATTCTTGTAAGTTTTCTTTGCATATGCCTTGTTTCTTGTAGATAACCATGAATAGGCGTTTGAGTGAATTGGGTGATATATGTTTTTTATTTCTTTTCTTAAAGAATGGAAAACAAAACCCTTAAATTTCTCTCTTTTTTTATTTCCATATGAAAAAAAATATCCTCTATTTCCAGAAAAATGCCCTGTCATATATCCTAATGCAACTCTTATAGCAAAGGCTTTCTCACTAAAGGTTTTAAAATTTTGCTTTTTATCAGATTCAATTATTAAGTAGTGCTTTTTTGCTGTTCTATCCTGCTCAAACAAAATATATAAGTTTTCATTATTAATATTAACGAATGTCGCGTTACTCGATCTTATTTTAAAATCACTTATAAAAATAGAGTGACTTAGTTGGAAACGGAAGTCAATTTTTCTTTCAAGAGGAATTACTAGTTTGTGATATTGATTTAGCTCTTTTGAAAACCCTTTATTGGACATAGAATTAACGTAGCCAGTCGAAAAAGAACCAAAAAACACTCTCTCAAAAAGCAATTCATATTGAAGGGTCTTAAAGGTTACATTTTTAGCAATTTTCCCAAATAGGGAAATCCCTTTCTTAGATTTAATTTTAAATTCGTCAAATTCTGCAACAAACTCATTATTGTCAAATTTGAGTTCAACATTTTGAATGCCATTCAAATAGCTAGATCGGCTTTTGAAAGTACCATGTTGAGTATTCTCAAATTGATGAATAAATTCAATGGGTTGTTTATTAAAGAATAAAGGAATTTTTTTCATTTTGGAGAAGGTGGTTTTAAGAAAACATATTTATGCAGGGAGTTTATATTATATTTTTTTTATCTGTTCAATAGTAATTTTTAACCTCTCTAATAGATCATCATAACTAATAATGTCAATTACATTTTTATACTTTCTTTTCACTACTTCAAAGTCTTGTTTTTGATCGTTACTCAAATTCTTTTCTCTTCCCATAATAATAAACCCTTTTGGATTAATTATTTTAATATCAAAATCAGCAGGTAATTCATCTCTATATTTATTAGTCAAAAACTCTTCGCCTTTATACCCCCATCGATTCAGGTAATAGATGTATTTTTCTATTTGCATTACAGTTCCTGATAATTCTCTTAAAGGGATATAATTATTTCTATATTCTCTCTTAGACATTAAAGAAGATTCGAAAGGTTTTTTAATTTCTATAACATCTATATGTCCATTAGAGTCTATTAACAGAATGTCTATAAATCTATTTTTTATATCCCCATATTTGTTATAAACTGCTTTTATTGGAGCTTCTTTAAACACAAAAAAATATTTAGGATATAATAATTGGACTATTTGAAGTATTTCATTTTGCCAATGATTTTCAGAATATGAAAACTCATTTTCAAGCATTAGTTTAAGTTTATCATAAATTTTATTGTATTTCAACAATTCTAAATCTTTGAACGTCTTTAAAAGATTTTCCCCTTTTTGAGTAGTCTTTTTATTTAGATAATTATTGAATTTAATCTGAGCTTTTTTAGGATTTTTAAAATACTCATTAATAATTGAAACTATCCTAGCTTCTGCATAAAGCCTTTTTTCATACGAATTAGGAAATTCTTTAATAAGTCCATAAAAAACTTCAGCGGGAATTGCATTTTCATTGTTCCCTCCAATATAAATGTCTTCATTGACTAAGCTAGATATTTGACTAAAAATTGAAATGTTTCTTTCGGCATGAAAAAAGTCTATTGATAAATCGATATCTTCATGAAAATAAACATCTATTTTTTTAATTAAAATACCTCTAATAACTTTATAGTATTGCTCTTTTTTTCTTGCAAACTTAAACCTAATTGGTTTAAAATCGAAAGAGAATAAATTTTTAGGAACTTCCGACTTTTCTTCACTTAAAACTTCTTCGTGTAGTTCTTTGACACTAAAATGAAAAACACCTTTAAAAGACACTTCACTATCTTCTCTTAATCTATTTCTAACCCAATCATCATCGGTTCTATCGGTATCATAAACAAAAACAATCAGTTTTTTCTTTTTTTCAAATTCTATCATTATGTTGCACTTGATAAATTAACATTCAAAACTTCCCATTTATCGGTGTCTATATCACTCAAATTAACATTAAACCTATCTTGATGAATTGCTATACATAATAAATCTGTAGGTCTAGATAAACCAACATAAGCCATCTTTAGTGTTTGTTTAACAATCTTTGTTGTGCTGTTTACATAGGGTGTATATTTTAACTGATTTGAAAGTCTCTGCCACTCATAATTTCCACCACCGCCATTTTTATGAAAAGTTTCTAAATATAAAGTGCAGGTATGTGTTTGTCCTTTAGCTGAGTGAATTGTCCCTACACTAATATCAAATCCATGATGATTTACAATATTTTTAGATTGATTTGTACCATCTAAAACAATTGGGGTTGTATCGCTTGGATTATTTATAAAATCGCTTGAATTGTTTATGGTTTTTTCGAAGATATTTAGGAAGTTAGGGATGTAGTCTTTAAGCTCTTGGTAAACATTATCAAAATTACCCTTTACCAATTTAATAGACCAATTATATAAATGAAGTTTTAATAATTCATATTCATTAAAGAAATCCTTTTTCAAATAGTTCATTAAATTTTTCTTGGTAAAAGGTCTGCCATTTGTTAAGTTAATAACCTCTTCATATCTAAGAATTCTGACCAAGGCGTTTAAAATATTCTTTCTGTATGGTTCTAATGTTTCTTTGGATTTGTCGCACAATTTTAGGTAAGTGTCTAAGTTTTGGTAATCAATTCTTTTAACGGATCTTTCTGCTTCAAATTCGTCACAATAATCTTTTATACTAATCTTATTATCTTCTAAGTGTTCTTTTATCCATCCGATAACATTATAACTATTGTTATTATTATTCTCGATAGTGTTTGAATCAATAAATTCTTGAATTATTCGAGAATATGTAGGTATTATATTCTTTATACTATTATCTGTATAAACTAAAATATGGGGTTTGATAATCCCTGAATTTAATCCAATAACTTCGTAGTTTTGATCTCTTTGTAGAATTAAGCAGTTAACCAATTCTGCATTTATACTAGTAAGTCTGTGACTTCCTTTTAACTTTAAAACAACTGCTCTATCTTCCCAAATATCTTCTAATGAAACTTCTCCATTAAAAATAGCTTGATTTTTGTCTCCTATTCTTTGGTAAATTGATTTGCTATTACCGTCATCGAAAAAAACTCTTTCAAGTAATTCATATTGATGATTGTCCATATCTTGCATTTCATCGACAAAAACATACTTAAATCTTTCTTGCAAAATCAACTTTAATTTGCTGTAATCATTAAGAGCTTTTACCGCTAACAAATAAGCATCATCAAAATGTAAATACCCATTAGTTAGAATTCTTTTTTTCATTCTAACTAGAGCTTTATAAGTATTTGTGTTTGGATTCTTTAATTCGAAATCTTTAGCATTTTTATTAACTCCAGAGGTCAAAAGATAATTCTCGTCTAACCTTAAACTCTTTAAGAACTTTATAGGGTCGTGTTTTTGATTTACCCAAAGATTCGCTCCGTAAGGCAGAGAATATTTTTCGATTTGTTCATCATAAATTTCATTATCAATACGATAAGGTTTTCTTTTTGCGATAGTATTATAATATGGGATGGCTAAAAATTGGTCAACAAAGCTTTGAATTGTGCCTACAAAGTTTGGGTAAGAAAATAGTTTTGGACAATACCTTCCTATTCTTTCAATTATTTCATCAATTGCTACGTTGGTATGGGATAAAACTAAAATTCCTCTATTCTTTTCTAGTGGTAGGTATCTTTCTATAATGAGCAGTTTTGCCAGTAAAACAGTTGTTTTTCCACTTCCGGGTACAGCCTGTAAATCAAGGGTATCAATATTTTTTATAAATGCCCTTCTTTCTTCGTCGAAATGACCTTCATTCAAAAGAATATTCTCCGAATATTCAATGTCTTCATCAGTAATATCAATTATTGCAGGCATACTCAATTGCTTCTAGAAGTTTTTTTATGGTATCTGTATTGTTAAAATTAATTTGAGGTGTATCTGAATTGACATCATCTTCAATTTTTTGGGCTATTTGATAAGCGATTTCGGTTTTTTTAAGGCTTTTATTGATTAATTTTTTTGCCAATTCTTTTTCAGGATCAGTAACCCAGTCTGTTCCTGAATGTATCGATTCCAATGTCTCGACAAATAAATCGTTTAACCCATCTGATTTATAAAGATTGTATTCTAGAGTCCAATTTCCAGAAATAAAAGCCTTTATGTTTTGATTATTGTAGCTAGTTTGTAGTTCGTTTTTTCTTTCTTCCTCTAATGGAGTGATAACATCTTCATCTGTTTTATTGTAATCGTAAATTATTTTACCATTGGCATTTTTTTGAATATTTCCATCATCATCAACTGAAGGTTCTTTTGCATAATGTCTTACGTCCAAATCAGTAATTATAGCAACTGGAATTTCAATATACGGTTCTTCTCGTCTTTCAAAAATCTTTGAATATCTCAATAATGCGGTACTTCCGACATTTACAATTGAAACTCCAGCTTCTGTGAGGTCTTCTTCTATTATACCTAATGATTTCATTTTTTTTGCCAAGACGGGAATTAATATTTCTTCTGACCAACCTTCAACTATTATTAATCCTCTAGCAAAAAATAAATTTGCTTTGGTCACGTCCAAGAATCTCTCAAGAAATTTATAATCATCACCATCTAAACTTGTGTAGTTCTCTCCCATAGGGAAAGCATTGTTTTTAGAACAAAGAATAATATCTTCCAATTTTACTTTTGAAGCTAGATTAGGACTATGAGTTGTTAAGATAAGCTGCACCTTATTTTGTTTTTGGAGTGACTCAATTACCTTCATTTGAGCTTGAGGGTGTAAATGAGCCTCTAATTCCTCAATTAATCCTAATCTAATCCCTGACCATTCTGATTTGTTAAGATGTAGTAATTCAGAAGCCATAAAAAGTCTGTTTAGTGTTCCAAGTCCAATATTTACTTCATCTTTAACAAGTAATTCAAGTTTTTCTAGTATTTGTCTAAGACGAGCCTCAACAACTCCTATTTCGGTTTCCTTTGTGACATCATAAAATGACTTTAAATAATTGTCAATTTCGTCTTTAAGGTTTTTGCCATTCTGGTCTGTAGCTAATATGTTGCCATTTCCATCATTACCTTCAAAATATTCTTTAATGGCGTTATTAAAATTTTGAAAAATGTTAATTAAATGATGATCATTTTCATTGCCTTGAAAAGCTTTGTGTTCTTGGAATATTTGAGAAAGCCGAGAATTTTTCTTTGGTATTAATTCGTTCTTAGCATCTCTTAAAGGTTTTAAATATGTTGATTTTAAATATTCACGTGCTTCTGCGGTAAGTTGATAACCTTCATTGTCTGCTCCTGCTTTAACATCTGTATATAAAATTCTTCCATTTTGCTTAGTTACATCATATATCAATTTCAGGTATGGTTTTGCTTTTTTCCCTGACCCAGTCCATCCTAGCCATTCGGTGAAATTTTTAGCCTCATCATTGGTCAAATCATCAAAGAGAATTTCTATTCTGAATCTATTTGTTCCATTGAAAAAATCTTCCTCCTCTATCTTTATCCATTCGTAACTATGTGTTTTTAAAACAGTCTTAATTGAGTCAATTATAGCGGTCTTGCCAGAATCATTCTCTCCTATTAAAACATTTATACCATTTGTAAAGTCTAAGTTTAAACTTGGTTTTCGTAAATCAAACGCTTCATTATTACCATACTTTCTATAATTCCATAGTTTTAAATTGTTGATATACATAGGCTTTTGTCAAAATATTGTTATTTCACAAAAAAAATAGCTTAAGAATGGAGTGGAAAGCTATTTTTGTTAGGCGGGGTAATTTCCTTAAAAATATATAATCAAATTCGTTAATAAAAATTAATTGATTGTTTTTGCTAGATTTATTTAGTGTAATAATTCCGAATTTTGGAAGTAGAAATAAATATTGCTGTACATTAATCGTACAAATTTGAAACGTAAAAATCCGTAAAACTTTGTTAATAAAGTAATTACGGATTTTTAAAGTGGAGTCGGAGGGATTCGAACCCTCGTCCAAACAAGTAATACAATAGCTTTCTACACGCTTAGTTTTTGTTTAATTTTCGTCGATAAGAAAGACCAAAAACCGCCAACCTATCGCTTATTCTCAATTAAGTTTCGAAATTATATCAAGATCCTATAATCTCTAGGTTTACTTTTACGATACTCAAAACCAAACGCCATAAACCAAGGCTTTTGAAGAGTATCCTGCTTGCCCGTCTAACGGGCCGAGGCATTATCCTACTTGATTCAGATTATGCAGCTAGGGCGTAGTTATTCTCGCCGTTTAAAAAAGTGAAATAGATATTTACGAGCATTAACTTCATAGCTCGACGTGCTTACCATCCTATTAATCTCGCTGTCAAAACCAGTCGACCCCAAAATTCATAGTTTGATGCCTTTTAACATCAAAAATGGTTGGCAAAGATAAGTATAATTGTCATACCTTTAGCCGCAATTTTAAATCAACAAAATACATACCAAAATCATATGATCAAATTCGGTGTCATTAAAGAACGCAAAAATCCGCCAGATCGTCGCGTTGTTTTCTCCCCAGAGGGTCTAAAAAAAGTAAAATCTAAATTTCCTGAAGCTTATTTTACTGTTGAAAGTTCTGATATACGCATATTTAAAGATGCTGCATATAAAGAAGCTGGATTCACGGTTTCAGATAACCTGTCTGATTGTGATGTAAAGCTTGGGGTAAAAGAAGTGCCAATTAGTGATTTGGTGCCGGGTAAAAAATATTTTTTCTTTTCGCATACGATAAAAAAACAACCCTATAATAAAGATTTATTACGAGCAATTCTTGATAAGAATATCGAATTATACGATCATGAAGTCATTGTAAACGAAAAAGGATTTAGATTAATTGGTTTTGGTCGATATGCTGGTATTGTTGGGGCCTACAACGGGTTTAGAGCATGGGGACTTAAAAATGATACATTTTTATTGCCAAAAGCAGAAACATTGGCAGATCAAAAGGCATTAGAATTAGAGTTGTCCAAAATTGAACTACCCAATATTAAAATTGTACTTACCGGAAAAGGTAAAGTTGGAGGCGGAGCCAAAGAAATTCTAGATGCTATGAATATCCATGAAGTATCTGTTGAAGATTATTTGAGCAAAACTTTCAATCATGCAGTGTATGTGCAAATTGATGTATTAGATTATAATAAGCGTAAAGATGGTCTTGTAAAGGATAAGAACGATTTTTATAAAAATCCACAAGAGTATGAAAGTGATTTTATGCGATTTGCAAAAATGAGTGATATGTATATCGCCGGGCATTTTTTTGGAGATGGAGCTCCATTTCTTTTTACCAGAGAAGATGCAAAATCTGTGGATTTTAATATAAAATTGGTTGCCGATGTATCTTGCGATATTGATGGTCCTGTTGCGAGTACATTAAGAGCATCTACGATCACTGACCCAATTTATGGGTATAACCCCGAAACAGAAACGGAAATTGATTATAAAGATCCAAAAGCTATTGTAGTGATGGCTGTAGATAATCTACCTTGTGAGCTGCCAAAAGATGCAAGTGAAGGATTTGGAGAAATGTTTTTAGAGTACGTTATTCCGGCATTTTTTAACAACGATAAGGATGGAGTTTTAGAAAGAGCAAGGATGACTAAAGGAGGTAAACTAACCAAAAGATTTAGTTATCTTCAGGATTATGTAGACGGTAAGGAGTAATATATATTAAAAAATAACAGCATATGACTATCCAGGAATTGGTTGAGCAAATACATAAAAAGAAATCGTTTTTATGTATAGGTTTAGATGTAGATCTTAATAAAATTCCAAAGCATGTATTAGAAACAGAAGATCCTATTTTTGAATTTAATAAAGCGATTATTGATGCGACACATCATTTAGCAGTAGCTTACAAACCCAATACTGCATTTTATGAAGCATATGGGATAAAGGGATGGAAATCTTTAGAGAAAACTATCCAATACTTAAACACTAATTATCCCGAAGTGTTTACCATTGCTGATGCAAAAAGAGGCGATATTGGTAATACAAGTACCATGTATGCACAAGCATTCTTTGATGATTTAGAATTCGATTCGGTTACTGTAGCGCCTTATATGGGAAAAGACTCGGTAGAACCTTTTTTGGCTTTTAAGAATAAATATACTATCCTTCTGGCTCTTACCTCTAATCAAGGTGCTTTTGATTTTCAGACTAAAGAAGTTGAAGGAGAAGAATTATATAAACAGGTTATAGAGGTTTCTAAATCGTATAAGAATTCAGAAAATTTAATGTACGTAGTAGGGGCTACAAAAGCTGAATATTTATCCGATATTCGAAGAATAGTACCCAATAGTTTTTTGTTAGTTCCTGGTGTAGGAGCACAAGGAGGAAGTTTAGAAGAAGTTTGTAAATATGGGCTTAATGATCAAGTGGGATTATTAATAAATTCTTCAAGAGGAATTATTTATGCTTCGAATTCTAGTGATTTTGCAGAAGCTGCAGCAGAGAAGGCTTTAGAGCTTCAAAAGGAAATGAGTAAAATTTTAGGGTAAAAAATAAAAGGAATGAGAATCACCCTTATAAAAGATTCTCATTCCTCACAAAGAATAAAATTAACGTCTATTGGCGTTAAATACTTGCCTTGCATATCCATAAAGTCCATACATGATGAACACTATAAAAAATGCCATGATACCATAAATGATAACCTTTAGTAAAACTGAATCCATAGCCCCGTATTTTAGTTAATAATTAATCCTAATATAAGGTTTTTTTATGGAAACTCCTACTTTTAAGTATTTAGTTATTAAGTATTTATGAACTTTTTAAGATTTGTTAAACTTATTCAATTGCAATAAATTTGAATATATGATGTACACTGATCAATTAGATAGAAAAATACATATTCCCGATTCTCCAAGGCGTATTATTTCATTAGTTCCTTCACAAACAGAGTTATTAATCGAGTTAGGGTTAAAAGATCGTATGGTTGGTGTAACAAAATTTTGTGTACATCCTGATCAAATAAGAAAAGAAAAGACTATCGTTGGCGGGACTAAAAAAGTTAATTACAAAAAAATTAGAAAGCTAAACCCCGATATTATTTTATGCAATAAAGAAGAAAACACAAAAGAGATTGTAGAGGCATTAGGAAAAGAGTATGTTGTTCATGTTTCTGATATTTTTTCGATTAAAGATGCATTAAGTATGATCCGACAATATGGTCAAATTTTTAAAAAAGAAAGTATAGCAAACGAACTTATCCTAACAATAGAGTCAGAGCATACGTCTTTTTTAGAGTTTATGGTAAAAATTCCAAAAAAGAAAGTAGCTTATTTTATTTGGAAAAACCCTTGGATAGCGGTTGGCAATACTACATTTATAGATCATTTATTACAAATAAACAATTTTGAGAATGTTTTCGGGTATTTAAACCGTTACCCAGAGGTTTCTAAAGAAGATATAGAATCGTTTACAGAACAGGATTTGATCCTTTTATCATCAGAACCTTATCCTTTTTCAGAACAACATATTTCAGAAATAAAGAAAATTAACAGTAAGGTAAAAATTATGTTAGTAGACGGCGAGTATTTCTCGTGGTATGGATCTCGTATGGCAAGTGCTTTTTCTTATTTCAAGACGCTACATTAAAGATATAATTTTAGTATATTTTTTGCTTGACTGATAAACATTTCCTTAAATACTATTAAGCATAGCTTTTATATGAAATAAGTTTATATTTTTGATGCATTAAACAACTTATATTGCTCAATTATTCGGTATACAATCACCCTAAAAGTAAAGAATGGGTAACTTTTGTTCATGGAGCAGGAGGTAGTTCTTCAATTTGGTTTAAACAAGTTCGGGAATTCAAAAAACATTTTAATGTACTCTTGTTAGATCTTAGAGGGCACGGTAATTCTAAACCTACATTAAAAGATGCTTTTGATTCTAAATATACTTTTGATTCTATTACCGAAGATATTGTTGAAGTTATTGATAAAGAAAATATTAGAAAATCTCATTTTGTAGGTATATCACTGGGCACTATTCTGATTAGAAATCTAGCAGAAAAATACCCAGATCGTGTACGAAGTATGATTATGGGAGGGGCAATTATGAAATTGAATTTCAGATCTCAGGTGTTAATCCGATTAGGAGTTATATTTAAATCAGTGATACCATACATGTTCTTGTATAGGCTTTTTGCATTTATAATTATGCCTAAAAAGAACCATAAACAATCGAGGTTACTTTTTGTTAATGAAGCAAAAAAATTATATCAAAAAGAGTTTGTTAGGTGGTTTAGACTTACCTCAGAAATCAATCCTTTATTACGATTTTTTAGAGCAACAGATATTAGAATCCCTACGTTATATGTTATGGGTGAAGAAGATTACCTTTTTTTACCTTCGGTCGAAAAAGTTGTTGCCGCACATCATTTTTCTAAACTTTTTATTATAAAAAACTCTGGTCATGTGGTTAACTTAGAACAACCCGGGATTTTTAATAAAGAGTCAATTGCATTTATTAATAAATCGGTATAGAAAAGAAGTGGGTTTCTAGAAAATCGAATGGCTTTCTATTTCCTTTATTTGTGTTAGAATTTCATTAGCTTTTTTATGCAATAAGTCACTTTTGCTTTTGTCTTTTACAGCAGTTTTATATGCGCTCCTCATTAGTTTACAATAGGCGCTTTGCAATTTTTGTAGTTCACTTTTGTTTCTTAACCAGCCAAACATTGGTTTTCCATCTTACAATTATATATGCAAAATTACGGGATAATATAGCTAAGACCTCTTAATGATCAGTTAACATTGTATAAAGTTGTGGTAAATGGTCAAAATAATCGTTTAGGCTAGTGTTTGAATCAAAATATAAGTACAATTATGATTTATAACTAGTTATCCTGTAAGGCAAACACTCTTCTTAATAAATCACTGGTTCTAGAACTAAGCTTGGTTCTAATTTCTTTTTCTTCAATAGAAATCATTTTATAAACACCCTTAAGAGCTTGTTGTGTAACATAATCGGTAAGATCAGGATTTACATTATTCGTAAGAGGAAGGGCGTTGTATTTATTGATAATATTAGACCAAATTTTATCTGCCCCAACTTTAGAAAAAGATCTATTAATTACGGGATTAAATTTTGAGTATAACGCAGCGTTAGTTTTAGTTTGAAGATAAGAAGTAGCTGCATTGTCATTGCCCAAAAGTATCTGGCGTGCATCGGCAAATGTGATTTGCTTAACGGCGCTCACAAATATAGGAGTGGCTTCTTTAACCGCGTCTTCTGCAGCTCGATTAATGGCTCTTAATCCTTCGTCTGCAAGTTTACCAAGTCCAACATCTCTTAAGGTTTTGTCAACTTTTCGTAATTCTTGCGGAAGAAGAATCTTAACCAGTTGATTACGGTAAAAACCATCTTTTAAGGTAAGCTTTTTCACCTGTTTGTCTATGCCGTTGTCAAGAGCCTGTCTAAGTCCATTGGCAATATCTATATTACTTACTCCAAAACCTCCTGTAGTTTGCGGCAGACTATTTACAACTTGTTGAAGTTCTGCACAACTCGATAACAACATAACAATACATATAATAATAAGCTTTTTCATAATTTCTTGTAGATTTGAGGGTATAAGTTAATAAGATGAGATCAAATTTAATTTTTTTAGTTGTATCTATTTTAATTATTTCATGTAAAAATGAAAATGTATCATTAAAAGAAGAGGTTAAAGTGTCGATTAAACCCGATCAGTATATTACTGTATTAGGGATTGCACAAGATGGAGGTTTTCCTCATATCAATAACACAAAAGAATTTTTTGCAGTTAAAAATGGATATGCGAATAAGGAATTAGTGGTTTCATTAGGGTTGGTTGATCAAAAAGAAAATAAGAAATTTTTGTTTGAGGCCACTCCAGATATGCCAGAGCAATTAGCAATTCTGGATAGGAATCATTTGCAGAACGAGGTTATTGTAGATGGAATTTTTCTTACTCATGCTCATATGGGTCATTATACGGGGTTAATGCATTTTGGTAGAGAAGCAATGGGGGCTAAGAATATATCGGTTTATGCAATGCCAAAAATGAAATCATTTTTAGAAACAAACGGTCCTTGGTCACAGTTAGTTCGTCTTAAAAATATAGATATAAAACCAATTCAGGCAGATGTAGAAATATCGATAACCAAGACCTTAAGAGTTATTCCGTTTCTTGTGCCTCATAGAGATGAATACACCGAGACTGTAGGGTATAAGATAGTGGGGAATACAAAAACTGCATTGTTTATTCCTGATATTAATAAATGGTCACTTTGGCAGAAGAATATTGTTGAAGAGGTAAAACAAGTAGATTATGCATTTATTGATGCAACATTCTTTAAAGATGGTGAAATTCCGAGGCCTATGTCAGAAGTTCCACATCCTTTTGTTGAAGAGACTATTGCCCTATTTAAAAATGAATCAAAGCAAGTAAAATCTAAAATTATATTTATTCATTTTAATCATTCAAATCCTGCAATTCAACAAAATAACAAGGAGAGGTTAATTCTCGAAAAAGAAGGCTATCGCTTTGCTAACTTTGGAGATGTTCTTCCCTTATGAAAAAATCACAGTTTTATTATTGTACACCAGAACCTTTCTTTCGACATGATGTTTAATTGCTCTGGATAATACGATTTTTTCCAGATCTCTTCCTTTTAGGATAAAATCCTGTACATTATGAATATGAGATACTCGCACGACTTCTTGCTCAATAATAGGTCCTTCATCAAGATCTGAAGTTACATAATGACTAGTAGCTCCTATAATTTTCACACCTCTTTCATAGGCAGAATGATATGGTTTTGCTCCGGGAAAAGCAGGTAAAAAAGAATGATGTATGTTTATAATCTTATTAGGAAACTGATCTACGAAATTAGAAGATAGAATTTGCATATACCTTGCCAAGACAATAAAATCGATTTTATAATCTTTTAGTGTTTCTATTTGTTCCGCTTCGGCTTGTTGTTTGTTTTCTTTAGTTATAGGGATATGTTTAAAAGGAATATTAAACGAATCTGCAATATGTCTAAGATCTTCATGATTGCTTATAATTATAGGGATTTTCACCTTTAGTTCTCCGGCAGCATATCTACCTAAAATATCATAAAGACAATGAGAGTATTTAGATACAAATAAAGCCAGTTTAGGTTTTTTTTCTGTATTATACATTTCCCAATGCATATTGTAGTTTTCTGCAACTTGTGTATTAAAAGATTCTTTAAATAAAGCTAGTTTTTCTTCATCCTGATCAAATTCACACTCTAATCTCATAAAAAATTCTCCTAACTCACGATCTATATGTTGTTCTATATATACCGTATTTCCTTTTTTAGCTAAAATAAAGTTAGTTACCGTCGCAATTATTCCTTTTTTATCAAGGCAATTAATAAGGAGTGTCGTTTTTTTCATTCTAATACATGTTTTCCATCGATAAACTTACTATTATTAGAATGATATTTCCAATTATTTAGACTAAAGGTTCGCTATTTTGCTTTGTTTTTAATCAATTGAAAATGTATTGTGGGTTTTTATGAATTATTTATAAAAAATAAAGGCTGATTTTAATAGTAATCAGCCTTTGTGTATAAGTAATAAACTATTATTAAGGTTATTTAATGTCTTCGATAGTATTGTTAATTATTGTTCTAAGGTGGTCTTTATGCGCTTTTGTTAGTCTATCGCCATTTGTATTGGCAACCATCAATTTAATTCTTTTTAGATTGTAAAGAGCCATTGATTTAGCGGCGTATGTATACTTTACTTTTTGATCAGGATTTGATTTACCAAGTATATTGGTCAATCTTTTGGTATATTCTAGCTGAAGATTCTGTCTAAATGTATTTATAGTCCCTGAAGCATCTTCCTTAAATATAGCATTGTTCAAATCGGTCATAAATTCTGATAACTGATAGGTATTACCATAGAGTTCAGAATCTGTAATTCTCTGAAGCGTGTTTGGATGTAAAACATGATTTAGAATTCTCTTTTGAAAATAAAGAACTAAATCATGAATTTTTGGATCTTCTGGGGATTCAAAGAAATTATATCCTCTTCGTTGCATAGCGATATAATTGTATAAATCATTGGGAGCTTCGTATGCATTAGGAGCAAATACATATTTTTTTAACGCACTCATTGCTCTTTTTTGATCTTTATAACTAACAGGCGTATAGGGTTTGGTATTTATATCTTGACCTATCATACTTCTGTCTACATAAACGCCACCAATAAATCTTGAAATTACATCTCCAGCCCGACCATATTGACCTCTCAAAATGTAGTAGGCTTGTCTTAGCTCTTGATACGATTGCCCTTTCTTATTAAATTTCGATTTGATTTTTGGCATTAAATCATTAACCAGTTCCATTCTGTTAATTGAATACGTAATCTGATCATTAGACATGTCTCCTGTCATAACACGAGGATCGATAGCTTTACCAGGAGAACGCATATCATCTGCGTCATTACCGAAAATTAACTCTGGTTTGTTAGATTGATTTGCAATTTTTTCTAATTCACTATTAGATTTTACAGGAGTATATCCGTATTGGATAGCCCAATTGTCATAGGGTCCTACGGTAGTCGAGAAATATTGACCTTGATTTAATTTATCATTCGTTAAGTTGATTATTGTATAATCCATTACAGAGCCTGTAAGGCATTTTCCTTTAATAAATTCACGATTGCCAAGTTGTTCTGGAGTAAACAACTGGCTAGCTTTCATATTATGATTTAATCCAAGTGTATGACCTACCTCATGCATGATTAATTCTTTCATGGCTTCCATTCTCATGCCTTTCATTTCATTATCATTAGCATCAGCAGCCAATAATGCAGTATACCCTAATAATGAGTTTTCTTGCATTACATGTCCGTATGAGCAATAGATATGCTTGTCTTTATTTAGTACAGAATATGTTTCTTGTGCCAGCTCATCACTTGCTGCAAGATTAAATAGTCTGTCATATTTTACACGATTGGTGTGATACACATATTCTAACATAATATCTGCACCCAAAATCTCACCAGTTCTTGGATTTACAAAACTAGGTCCATACCCACCAAAAGGAGGTTGAGGTGAAGAAGTCCATCTTAGTACATTATATCTAATATCTCCTGCATCCCATTTTGCATCGTCTGGTTGTATTTTTACCACTATAGCATTTTTAAAACCTGCTTTTTCAAAAGCTTTGTTCCATTCTAAAACAGCTTCCTTAATAGTTTCTCTAAATTCTATCGGAGTTGTGTTTTCTATCCACCATTCTATAGGTTGAACAGGTTCTGAAACTGCGGCATTTTTATCTTTCTTCACCAAATTCCAACGATGAACCAAATCTCTATAGGGAGTAGCACTAGCAGATGTCATATCTGTTACCTGCGTCAGGAAATACCCAATTCTAGGATCATCAAACCTTGGTTGATAATCATTTTGAGGCATGGCAATTAAGCTATGTTCTACTTTAATGGTTACATTTCTACCATCACTTACTGCATTAGAGCCTCCATTAAGAACAGACGAATTAGAATATACATAGTGGCTATTAATATTCGTGTTTTCTGGGTAATTTTTTATAGTTTTAATTTTGGTTTTTTCTTTGCTAAGTGTTCCTAATTTAAATGCATGAGGAGACTGTTTAGGATAATTAGGAGGTTTAACTTGTTCAAATGTCTCTTTTAAGAAAAGGTCATCAGATTTGATAAGATAGATTCCTTTTTTATCATCCTGAGCCTCTACTTTTAAACTAGCCATAACCCCTTCACTGATATTGGCGTGAGAAGATTTAGATAATGCATTGTTTTTATCAAAATAGAATGAAGAGTTCTGTGTAACAAACTCTATTTTGTTAAAATGCCTTTCGATTTTAAAAACTTTAGAACCAAAATAAGCTCCTCTAAAAGCACCTGCATCTAAAACTCCATCAGAAACCTGACTAAAATAGATGAATTCCTTTCCGATTTGATCTTTGGTTACCAACATGTGTGTAGTCCCATCGATAGTATCCCGATACATGGTAAAAAGCCCTTCAATTTTTTCACTTTTTTTAGTGAGCTCTTCAATAGTTTTTTCTTCTTCCTTTTCTTCCTTAGAAGTGTCTACTTGTTCTTTTTGATCTTTCTTTGATTTTCTTTTCTTTTTTTGTGCATGAATACCTTCAATTCCTATTCCTAAAACAAAGAGAAATGAAAGCAAAAATAATTTGCTTTTTGATGATGTAATTTTCATTTTGACATAAATTTGATTATCAATTCTCGAGGAAGATATCGTTTTCTGATATCAGATTAAAAACGTTTAACAATTGTATTAACAAATGATTAAACATTTTTTGAGTTTTTTTTGATATTTTATAGTGTACTAAGCCAAGCTATATGTAACTTGTTTGCAATATAGTCAATGATTCAACAAGTTTGGTTGAGTAAATTATATAATTCTAAAAAAATAATCCTTTTCGATGTCAATTTCGTAAATTAGCAGCATTAAAATCACTATTTATTGTCAATGAAACAAGTAGCACCCTATACCCCCAAGAATAAAGTAAGAATTGTAACTGCAGCCTCACTATTCGATGGTCATGATGCAGCAATCAATATTATGCGTCGTATTATACAGTCTACCGGAGTAGAAGTTATTCATCTTGGTCATGATCGTAGTGTTGAAGAAGTCGTTAATTGCGCGATCCAGGAAGATGCTAATGCTATTGCTATGACTTCATACCAAGGCGGGCATAATGAGTATTTCAAGTATATGTACGATTTGCTAAAAGAGAAAGGAGCAGAACACATTAAAATATTTGGCGGCGGCGGCGGTGTAATCCTTCCTGAAGAGATTAAGGATTTGATGGATTATGGGATTACAAGAATCTATTCTCCAGATGATGGAAGAGAACTGGGATTGCAAGGAATGATTAATGATTTAGTAGAACAGTCTGATTATCCTATCGGAAATGGACTTAATGGAGAAGCGGATCATTTAGCTGAAAAAGAAATCGGCTCCATTGCACGTGTTATTTCTGCGGCAGAAAATTTTCCTGAGATTGCAAGAGAGACTTTAGAAGAAATACATAACAAAAATAAAACATCTAAAACCCCGGTTTTAGGAATTACAGGAACAGGTGGAGCTGGTAAATCATCTTTGGTTGATGAACTGGTACGAAGATTTTTAATTGATTTCCCAGAAAAAACAATAGGAATTATCTCTGTAGACCCATCTAAACGTAAAACAGGAGGAGCTTTGTTGGGAGATCGTATAAGAATGAATGCCATCAATTCTCCTAGAGTATATATGCGTTCATTGGCAACTCGACAATCCAATTTAGCATTGTCAAAATATGTTGCAGAAGCTATTGAAGTCTTAAAAGCTGCAGAATTTGATATCATTATTCTCGAAACTTCGGGTATTGGGCAATCAGATACCGAAATTTTAGAGCACAGTGATACCTCTTTGTATGTGATGACACCAGAATTTGGAGCGGCAACGCAACTAGAAAAAATCGATATGTTAGATTTTGCTGATCTGGTAGCCATTAACAAATTTGATAAAAGAGGTTCTTTAGATGCATTACGTGATGTGAAAAAGCAATACATGCGTAACCATAATCTATGGGACACGCATCAAGATGATTTACCAGTGTATGGTACTATTGCTTCTCAATTTAATGACCCCGGGATGAATACGCTTTATAAAGCAATCATGGATAAGGTGGTAGAGAAAACCGGAGCTGATCTTCAATCGGATTTTCATATCTCTAAAGAAATGTCTGAAAAGATATTTGTGATTCCGCCTAGCAGAACGAGATATCTATCAGAAATTGCTGAAAACAATAGAGCATATGATAAAAACGTAGATGCCCAGGTTGAAGTAGCTCAAAAATTATTCGGAATTTATAAAACCATTTGTAGCGTTGCAGAAGTTAGTTTTATTGGTCTCTCAAAGAATGGTATTGATGATGAAAGTTTGCGGAATGCTAAAAAAGATGATAATGCCGATTTTTTAAAATTATTGTTAGCTGAGTTCGATAGAGTGAAACTTAACTTAGATCCCTATAATTGGGAAATTATTATCACTTGGGCAAGCAAGGTTAAAAAGTATAAGGATCCTGTATATTCTTTTAAAGTAAGAGACAAAGAAATTAAAATTGAAACCCATACAGAGTCGTTATCACACACACAAATCCCTAAAGTTGCTTTGCCAAAATATGAAGCTTGGGGTGATGTTTTGAGATGGAGTTTACAAGAAAATGTCCCGGGAGAATTTCCGTATGCTTCTGGATTATACCCTTTTAAAAGAACCGGTGAAGACCCCACCCGTATGTTTGCAGGAGAAGGTGGTCCAGAGAGAACCAATCGCCGTTTCCATTACGTGAGTTTAGGAATGCCGGCTAAACGTCTTTCTACTGCGTTTGATTCTGTAACATTATATGGTAATGATCCTGACCACAGACCTGATATTTATGGTAAAATCGGTAATGCAGGGGTGTCAATCTGCTGTTTAGATGATGCCAAAAAATTATATTCTGGTTTTGATCTTACCCATGCAATGACATCGGTAAGTATGACCATTAATGGTCCGGCTCCAATGTTGTTAGGGTTCTTTATGAATGCCGCAATCGATCAAAATTGCGAGAAATACATTAAAGAAAATAATCTAGAGGCAGAAGTTGAAGCTAAAATCAAGAAAATATATAAAGGTATTAAACGCCCACAATATCAAGGAGATCTTCCAGAAGGTAACGACGGACTTGGATTGATGCTATTGGGTGTTACCGGTGATCAAGTATTGCCAGCAGATGTTTATAACAAAATCAAAGCAGAAACCTTGAATACCGTTAGAGGTACCGTACAAGCTGATATTCTTAAAGAAGATCAGGCGCAAAATACCTGTATTTTCTCTACAGAGTTTGCATTGCGATTGATGGGAGATGTACAAGAATATTTTATTGAGAAACAAGTGCGTAACTTCTATTCGGTTTCGATTTCGGGATACCATATTGCCGAAGCCGGAGCAAACCCAATTACACAACTGGCATTAACACTGGCAAACGGGTTTACCTATGTAGAGTATTATCTAAGTCGTGGTATGGATATCAACAAGTTTGGTCCAAATTTATCCTTCTTTTTCTCTAATGGAATTGATCCAGAGTATGCGGTAATTGGTCGTGTTGCTCGTAAGATATGGGCAAAAGCTTTAAAGCATAAATATGGAGCCAATCCAAGAGCGCAAATGTTGAAGTATCACATACAGACTTCTGGCCGATCGTTACATGCTCAGGAGATAGATTTCAATGATATTCGTACTACTTTACAGGCATTATACGCGATTTATGATAATTGTAATTCTTTACATACCAATGCGTATGATGAAGCGATTACCACGCCAACCGAAGAATCTGTGCGAAGAGCAATGGCAATTCAGTTAATTATCAATAAAGAATTGGGATTGGCCAAAAATGAGAACCCTATTCAAGGATCTTTTATTATTGAAGAATTAACAGACCTTGTTGAAGATGCTGTACTCATCGAATTTGATAGAATTACAGAAAGAGGTGGAGTACTGGGTGCTATGGAAACCATGTATCAACGTAGTAAAATACAAGAAGAAAGTTTGTATTATGAAACGCTGAAGCATAACGGAGAGTTCCCAATTATTGGGGTAAATACATTCTTAAGTTCTAAAGGATCTCCAACAGTAACGCCTGGAGAAGTAATTCGTGCTACAGAAGAAGAAAAGCAGTATCAAATAACAATGTTAAATGAATTGCATAAAGAAAATATAAATGAAACTGCAGAATTATTAAGAGATCTACAAGAAAGAGCGATCAATAACCAAAATATTTTTGACGCTTTAATGGAAGTATGTAAAAAATGTTCTTTAGGTCAGATTACTGCTTCATTGTTTGAAGTAGGAGGGCAGTACCGTAGAAATATGTAAATAGCCTTCTAGACTTTTTACTATAACAAAAACCTAGAGATTGCTAATCTCAAACTTGTTTTGAGATCCTGAAAAATGATAAACCCCGTTCTAAAACGGGGTTTATCATTTGCTAGAGTTTCTTTATCTTTAAAGAAACACAAACGTCATGCAAAAATTACTTTTAGGATTACTGATTACCACATTTTCATTTGCACAACAAAATCAAGTAAAAGCACTGGTCGGAGGAACCTTAATTGATGGTTATGGATCTACACCAATACAAAACAGTGTCATTATTATCGAAGGTGATAAAATAAAAGCCGTGGGCACTATCAATACCATCAAAATACCTGAAAATGCTAAAGTTATTTCTACCGAAGGAATGTCTGTGCTTCCTGGCCTTTGGGATATGCATGTACACACCATGATTAATGGTCATGCCGATTATTCGTATTGGGATAAAACATATCCACCATTATTAGAAAGCGTAATTATGCCTTCATCAGCAGAACAATTATTAATGGCAGGAGTTACTAGTGCAAGAGATCTTGGGGCACCACTTAAAGAAAGTATTTCAGTCAGAGATCGAATCAATAAAGGAGAAATTCCGGGAGCTACTTTATATGTCTCTGGGCCATTTATCCAGAAGAAACCCTATCCCGGTACCGAAGCTTTTCGTTGGGGGATCAATGGAGTAGAAGATGCTAGAAAGAAAGTTAAAAAATTAGCCGATGCAGGTGTAGATTGTGTTAAGCTAATCGATCAGGATCAAATGACTAGTGCAGAGTTACAAGCTGTGGTAGATACAGCACATAAATATAATCTGAAGGTTGTAGCTCATGGTCATCGACCTCAAGAAATTAGGATGGGACTCAAGGCCGGAGCAGATTGTTTTGAACATACAGGGCTTTCTTCAGCTCCAAAATATCCAGATGATGTGATGGAAGCTATAAGAGAACGAACCGCACAAATGAATCTTGGGCCACTTTTTTGGTGTCCTACTGTAGAAGGGTTGTACAATTATGAATACGTAAGAGATAATGGTGAGCATTTAGATAATGATTCATGGCACAGAGGGTTGCATGATACCATTATTGCAGATATTAGGAACAGCTTTAAGCATAAAGATCGTTTACCGTATTTTCAGCTAACCCCGATTAGAAAGCCAACATTGCAAACTAAAATAAAACAATTAATGGATGCAGGTGTAGTCTTAATGATAGGAACAGATAGTGGTATTCCTATGAAATTTCATAGTCAATCTACCTGGAATGAGTTAGATGTATGGGTAAACCAATTCGGGATCGATCCCATGTATGCTATTCGTGCAGCAACCTATTGGCCTTCATTATGGATGGGTGTAGCCAATGAAGTTGGAACCGTAACCGAAGGTAAATATGCAGATATTATTGCCGTAAAAGGAGATGTGTTACGACATATTAGTCTTTTACAAAATGTAGATATTGTTATAAAACACGGAAAACAATATAAATGAGATTAAGTGTGTGTATTCTTTTTTTAGGAGCTCTTTTTTTAGGAAATGCCCAAAATACCTTTGAAACTGGAAAAGTCATTGACTCTATTCCAGTTTCGGGAAATGGAAATGAAACCTTTGCGCTATATCTTCCAACATCGTTTAATTCTGAAATTCCTTCGCCAATAGTTTTTATTTTTGATCCGGCGGCAAGAGGTAAAATAGGGATTCAACCTTTTATTGAAGCTTCCGAAGCGTATCAATATATACTAATATGTTCAAATGACACCAAAAATGGGCCGTATGACCGAAATTTTAATATTGCAAATAGATTGTTTGACTTTGCTTTTTCGAATTTCAAAATAAAAGAAAAGCAAATCTTTCTTGCGGGGTTTTCTGGTGGTGCACGTTTAGCATCCGCTATTGCAGTGTTAACAAATCAGATAGCAGGGGTGATAGCTTGCGGAGCAGGATTTTCTCAAAATCAAGCTCATATTCCTTCAATTCAAAAATTTTTATTTGCAGGAATCTGTGGGGATAGAGATATGAATTATATGGAGATGATACAAGCAAAAGGGTATTTGCAAGAACTTAATTTCAAAAATACATTGTTTACATATGATGGAGATCACAGTTGGCCGCCATCGAATGAGGTTTTAAGAGCATTTGATTGGTTAGAAATACAATCACACCTTAAAGAGAATGTTAGGAAAACTGATGCCGAAATTTTTAATAGCTATCAAAGTAGCTATACTATGGCATTAAGATTTGAAAATGATGGAGAGTTGATTAGAGCTATAGAGAATTATGAAAGGATTTCGCTTACGTATAAATCATTCTATGATGTAGATAGTATTACTTCAAAATTGAAAAAACTGCACAAGAATAAAGAATATAAGGTTGTATTAAAATCAGTAACAAAAGCTTTTGATAAAGAAACCAAATTAACAAATATGTTTAATGCACGTTTTAGAATGGATTATAATGATCCCGATAAAAGTGATTTTAATTGGTGGAAAAAAGAATTAGAAAAGTTAAAAGAAATTAACAATGTTGAAATGAAAAAAATGGTAGAAAGGGTACGGTTTAAAATAGTTGCTATGGCCTTTTCTATGAAGAATCCTAATCTACATCAATCAAATAAAAAGCAAATAGAATTTTGTAATACAATAGGTAAGCTTATTTATCCTGATTTTTAATAGGTAAGATGACTAACTTATAATGTCATCAGCCAATTACGTTGCAAATGCTTAAACTTTCGAAGCTCTCTACGCAAAAGTGTTATGAATTCTTTTCCGTTACTTTCGGATTGTTCAAGGCGTTCGCAATTCTTATAAAGACGATTTGTAATACGTATTAAAGAATTAGCGTGCTTAATGCGATCATCTTGGAAAATCTGGTTTTCTGCATTAATTATTTTTGGTGCCAGAGCATCAGATTGTCTAATAATATCTCCGGTAAAATAAATATGTTGGTTTTCAGATCCATTACTTTCTAATGCAGCCATATCATGAATCATGTAGTTCGAAATATTTCGCGAAAGCGTAAATATCTCAAGTGCTTTTTTGTATAATCTCTTATTTCGTGGCTGTAATCTCATAGCAATTTGAATTACAAAAATAATGCTATTTTCAATAAATTTTCTTTTGAATCTAAAGTTAATTGATTAATTTGCTTTAATTATTAACTATAAATGCTTTTTTTTATTTAAAATGAAAGTCGATGTAATAAATAGAGAAATTTTACAGTATCTACAACAAAACGCTAGATTGTCTAATGCCGAGATAGGACGAAAAGTTGGGCTAAGTTCTCCTGCAGTTGCCGAGAGAATAAAAAAAATGGAAGATTATGGTGTTCTTAAAGGATATAGAGCTGAAGTATCGTATGCTAAAATAGGGTATCAATTAAAAGCTATAGTAACACTTCGTGCTTTCATGGGGCGATTAAAACCGTTTTTGTTAAAAGTGTCTGATTTTCAGGAAGTGTTGAATTGTTACCGAATTACGGGTAATGAAAATATAATTATGGAGGTGGTATTACGTGATCAGATACATCTACAAGAGTTTATAGATAGGTTAATCCCCTATGGAGAGGTGAAAACACATATTATCCTCTCTAATCTTATAGAAGGTAATCCAATTACGATCACGCCAAAAATATAGGCTATAAATTTAATTTTTGGCATGAGATTTGTTGTTATATAAGTAAGAAAATAAGGAGTTATCTACATCTTGTGTGAGGACATTAGTTAGGGAAAAACTAAAGAGAGTACAGGAATAGATAAAAAAAACGCCAGTAGTGATACAGGCGTTTTTTATATGTGTTAATGTATACTTATTCATTAGTATTTTGTCGTTTACATGTGATGAGATTAAAAACGAATGTTGTTACATCTGATTTTTATATTTTTTTAAAGAGTATACTTTACTTTTTTTAGTACTTTTTACAGATAATATGACTTAGCATATGAAACTGAATTTTTTTAAAAAATACGTTGTTCTATATTGGTTGATGTTTTGTGTAGTTCCATTTTGCAATGCACAAGATTCTTTGACTTTAAAAAAAGGAATAGTAATAGATTCTTTAACTGTCCCTGATACAAATAATAGCTTCAGTATTTATTTGCCTAAAGCTTTTGATATGCACAAAAGTTGGCCGATACTTTTTGGATTCGATTCTTCTGTAAAAGCAAGCCATATTACTCATTTGTATAAAGAAGCTGCAGAAAAAAACGGATACATCATAGTAGCGAGTAATTTTTCTGAAGGATCAAAAGATAAAGAAAAGACCGATTATGTGATTTCTTTGATGAATCATGTTTTTTCCCTGTTCCCAATTCAAAAAAACAGGGTGTATGTCACAGCAATAAAAAAGGACACAAAATTAGTAAGTTTATTGCCAGTTCTTTATAGTAACGATATTTTTGGAGTAATAACAATAGGAGATAGCTACTATTATGATTCGAGCATAAAAATTAAAAATAGCTTTTCTCATCTCGGTATTGTTAATATCAATAATTTTAGATATAAAGATCTTTTAAGTAATAAAAATTATTTAAAAAGGAAAGATGTTCAGGCAGATGTCTTTGTGTATGAAGGGAAATCAGAACTACCAACCTCAAACATTTTTACAAAAGCACTTTCAACCTTTACTTTACATGCAATGGGCAATAAAAGAATGCCTAAAGACTCTATTTGGATTCAAAATTTGTTTCAAAGTGATCTAGAACTAGTAGCATCTTATCTTAACGATGGTAAGTTTTTAATAGCACATGATGAAGTAAAACGTATACGTACCAAATACCAACAGTTTTTTGATACAAATTTCCTTAAAGAGAAGCAAAAAAATATAAAAAGAACAAAAGGATATAGGAAAGAAAAGCAATTACATACAAAATATATATACCGCGAGAGTTTCCTTAGACAAACATATCTATTTTCGTTAGAAGATGATGTCTTAGCAAAAAGTTATGAAAATCTGGATTGGTGGCAATATCAGGTATCAGAATTAGATACATTGGCTTTGAGTAAAGAAAAATATGCATCAGCAACTGCATCAAGAATAAAGGGATATTTAAAACATCTAGTAGATAATTTTAAAATTGCTCAAGTACCTGGAGATAAAAGTTTAGAAAAGAGAATGTTTCTTAACATACTAAGTACTATAGTCGATAATAAAGACTTTGAGTCGTATCGAAAAATAATTTCATTGAGTGCAATGGACGAAGATTATGAAACGGCACTATTCTATTTAGAAAAATTACTGCAGACAGGATATAAAGATTTTGATCGGCTTTATACTATAGAAGGAACTCTCGCCTTAAGGATGACTGAAGACTATAATAGAGTAGTAGAAAAACATCTGGGAAAAGCTAAGTATTTCTTTTCAAAATAAACTGAAACTTTAGATTTTTGTGTATTTCATCGAATATTTATGTTTTTTATCGCTATTATTTTTGTTTGTACCATTTTTTTGTATTACATTTACACCAACATAAAATACTTGATGTATCGACCATAATTAACATTTTAAGCTGTGTGACGATATGGATTTAAAATATTAGTTTGGAATACGTCAGGGATGAATTAAGTGTGAGGACATTAGTCTATAGACCCCAAATCTTGAAGCTAAAGAGAGTACGTAATTTGCCCCTAAACATAAGCGTCTTTTACAAGGCGCTTTTTTTATGGAAAAAATATAAGGTTCGATTTTAGAGTATAATGTACTTCTGCTTTTATAATCTGAATATTGGATGAGCTAGAAGGGATGTTATGGTTATTGTGTATATAAAACCATAACGGTTTAATGAATCTGATAGTGATTTAGAATGAAATTATCTCTTTTTTGTTAAAATTTGTGTATTTCATCGATTTTATTTGCATATTATCTTTTTAATTTCATATATTAGTACTGTTATCAAACGATACTGATGCTTCTTGTAAAATTATTGTTCTAACAATTATGACGATAATAGGAAGAGTGAAATTTTTGAAGCATTGAGGAAAAATTTTGTGTGAGGACATTGGTTAAAAGACCCTAAATCTATAAACTGAAGAGAGTACTTAATTTTCCCGCCCCAAATGAAATAATAAATAATAAAAAACGTCCCGAAAACCTCGGGACGTTTTTTATTATTTATTTATCAGATGCGGAATATCTTCAAGTTTCCAGTCGATAACAAGTCCGCCAGCTAAAGATCTGGCTATTTCAGCTCCATATAAATGTTCACATAGATATAATGCGGCTTCAAAACTTTTAGCACCACCAGCAGAAGTAATATATTTTCCATCATGTACAAATAAAACTTCTTTTCTAATATCTAAATCAGGAAACATAATCCGCATCTTATTTATATCACTAGGAAAAGTGGTAGAAATAACATTGTCTAATACTCCAGCTTTAGCCAATACAAATGCACCATCACAATGCGAAGTTATATAGGTTGCGGTTTTGTCTACTTGTTGCACAAAGTTAATCATGGCTTGGTCATTTAGATCAGTATCCAGATGATGCTCTGCACTTGGTACAACAAGAATGTCAATTTCAGGAAGTGAATCTTTTAAGTAATTGTAATCGGGAACGATTCTCATTCCTTCAAAAGTTTTTACGGGCTCATCGGTGTTTGCAACAGTAAAAACATTCATTTGCTTTATGTTTTTACGATATTGGGTATGTTGAAAAATATCATAGGGAGCTGTGAGCTCTGTATTATATGTACCATCCATAATAAGAAAAGCTACATTGTAGCGATTAGGCTCTAATTTTGGAAATGTTTTTTTCGCTACAGTATTTTCTTCAGTATTAAGATCTAGTGGTTCTTCTTTCTTTACTTCAGTACAAGCTGTTAGTACTATCCCAATGAGGATAAAAAACAATTTCTTCATGGTATACGTGGTTTTAATTGATTTTTTGATGGGTTAACCTTCGTTTGACTAGATACAATAAAAATATTCCTATTACTGCTATTACTGCCATAAAAAGCCAACTATTATTGTATCCAAAGTTAGAAATAAGTTGCATTCCAGAGTTATGCCCAAAAATATGCGCAGCAGAAAATGACATACTATATAGCCCCATATAAGCGCCTTGTCTTCCTTTTTTGGCTCTTTCTAAGGCAAATGCGTTCCCAAAAGGGAACGCGATCATCTCTCCCAAAGTAGCTATGATCATTCCTATAACCAAAATCCCAGTCCACGGAGTAACTAGTAAAAGTAAAAAACTTATACCTGTAAATAGAAAGCCATTAATAACGTTTCCAATTTTTGAAATACTGGTTTTTTCTAAATAAGCTATCAAAGGCATTTCAAAGAGAAATATAAGTGCCCCATTAAGAGCAAGTAATAAGCCAATTTTTCCTTCTGTTAATTGATGTACTTCTTTATAGTATAAAGGTATTGTAGAGAAATACTGCACAAATATAAATCCAAATAGTGCTAATGAAATCAAGAATATAACATAGGTACTATCGCGATATGCAGGAACCGGATTGTCTACAATTACTTCTTTGTCGAGTTCTTTGACTTTTTTAGGATTTAAAGTTTGTATCATCACTATTCCTGCTATAATGCAAGTGATGCCATCTACCCAAAACAGGCCATAATAGCCTATAGTAGCAATAATTAATCCGCCCAATGCTGGCCCTGCAGAAAATCCCAAATTAATAGCCAAACGAATAAAAGTAAGAGATCGGGTTTTGTTTTCGGGCTTACTATAGGCACTTAGTGCAACAAAGAATGCCGGCCGTGCAGCATCTGCAATGGCTATGAGTATAAAAAAACTAATGCAAATACTCCAAAAATCAGTAAAAAACTGAACCACTATAAAGGATATTCCTGTTAATATCAGAGAACCCAATATAACTTTATAATATCCTATACTATCACTTAATTTTCCGCCAAGCCAAGCTCCAAAGAATGAACCTAACCCAAAGCTAGTCATTACCCAACCAACCTGCTCTAAAGTAAAGTTTAGGTTATCGGTTAAATACAATGATAAAAACGGGATTACCATTGCCCCAGCTCTATTGATAAGCGTTATAAGTGCCAGCCACCAAATTTCTTTTGATAGCCCAGAAAAAGAGTCGATATAATGACGTAAAATTCTTTGCAAAAGAGTACGGATTTGTGTTGAAATTTTAAAATAGTTGGTAAAAGTAGTTTTTTATCCAGTATTGAGATACAATTTTGCCTAAATTAATTAGTTAACTAATTGTAAATTGTACTTTTGCAAAAAAAAGGAAGTGTATAGGTTATTTATTATAATATTATTTTTCTTTGGAAATGCTTTAGCTCAGAATTCTTCTGATATAAAGAGGATACTACTTTTTCAGGATCAATTAAATAAAGAGTTTGCTTCTGAAGAAACTTCTCCCTTGACTCCAAAAGATCTTAAGAGTTTTAAATCACTTAGCTTTTTTAAAATAGACACTTCTTTTTGTATTAAGGCAAAATTCGTACGTACACCATATGAGACTCCTTTTGTTATGAAAACAACAACAGGAAATGAACCGATCTATGTTAAATACGGTGAAGCACATTTTGTTCTTCAGGATAAAAAACATGTATTAAATATTTATCAAAACCAGGGGCTAACAACACAACTTGAGTATGAAGATTATTTATTTCTTCCTTTTACAGATGTAACCAATGGTGAAACAAGTTATGATGGTGGTCGTTATATAGATCTTAAAATTCCTGATGGAGATACGATTTTAATTGATTTCAATACAGCATATAATCCGTATTGTGCCTATAGTGAGCGATACTCATGTCCTATACCACCCGAAGAAAATGACTTAGATATTAAGATTTCGGTAGGGGTGAAAAAACACATGAAACATCCCGAGAATGAATAAAAAAAACGCGCTAACTTTAATTAGCGCGTTTTTTATGACAAAATTTTCTAGTATTTAGAATTTATAGACTGCGCCTAAAACAAACGAAGAAAGACTCTTTGTTACTTCTCGATCACTGTCTAAGAATGAATCTTCAGATGCAGAATCTAATCTTAATTCAGGTTTAAGAGTTAAATTACCAATATCATAACTACCCGTAAGTGTAGCAGCAATAACACTACCGTCAAGTTCATTATCAAGACCAATAACACCTGTTAGACCGCCATTGTACACAGAAAAATATTCTCCTCTTAATCCTAAAGTAAACTTTTCTGATGTTTTATATTGAGGATATAAAGCTACTCCATAAAAACCCGAAGCATCTCCGTCTTCTTGAGGTTCTGTAGATAAATAAGTAGAGTTTATACCTAGATAGAAATCTTCTGAAACATCCCATCCTGTAGTAAGATCAACTTGAAATGTTGGGCCTACTTCTCCAGGCTCACCTTCGTTTCCATATCTAAAATTAAGAAAAGCACTACCATTATCAGCAGCATACCCTAATTGGGCACCAACAATATAAGTGTCAAAAGGATTGGTTTCTGTATAATCAGTAGGGTTCATAACGGCTAACATGGCAGACCATTTATCGTTAAGCGTAAAATCTGCTTTTAGACCTGTGTGAGAAAATGGGCCATACGAGAACATGTATGATGTAGAGTAATTAAAATTTCCGGTTGGAGAGATTACCTCGTAACCAAGAAAGGTGTTAAAATTACCTAAAGTTAATTTTACCTTTTCGGTTACATTCCAATACGCATATAATTGATTAACAATTTGTGCAGAACCATCAGAAAGAAATACGGCATCTTCTCCTCTTGGTCCAAATACAAGATCAGCAACAAAACCTGCTTTTTCTCCTTCGTATCCTAAAATTAAATTAGCCATACCTAAGGAAAAACCAGATTGATTGGCAAACGAGGTTCCTGGTGTTATGAATGTATCATCAGTAGTTGGATCGCCATCAAAATCGTCAGCTTTATTAGGAGCTCCAATATTATATTTGTAATATCCATCTACAGATCCGTTAACAGAGAAGTTATCGAACCATTTTTTTTCCTCTTCTTCTTGTGCAATAGTGGTGAAGCTTATAAAAGCTAAAGCAACAAGACTTACTTTTTTAAAAAGATTTGTTACGGTTTTTGTTTTCATAATAAACATTAATTATTGAAATTATTTTTAATTGGAACCGTAAAACTATGTTAAAAGAATTTTACCCCAATAAAAAATAGGGTATAAAGGTTTATTTTTATGTTTTATTGATTTTATACCCTAAAAAAATTAAGGTTTAATGTTTATTTGTTGAAATTTTAAGAATTTGAAAGTGGTTTTTTAATGATATTTGAAGTATTGCAAAGTTTTCATTAAAAAGAGTTGAGAAAAGTAAAGATGATTTATAGGTAGAGTAGAGATTTAGGTATGTATACCTTATCGTTTTTATTAAAATGATCAATTTAGGGCTTGGTTGCCTTTTTCTTCTGTTCTTATTCTATAGGTATTCTGGATATCTGAAACAAAAATTTTACCATCACCTACTTCTCCGGTTTTAGCAGCTTCAATAATTGCGGCAATGGTTTTTTCTTCAAACTCATCAGACACCACTATAGAAATATATCTGCGTTGTATATCGGATGTGTTATAGCTAATACCTCGATATACTTTCCCCTTTTTTTCATTACCCACACCGGTAACATCCCAATATGTGAAAAAATTAACTCCAATATCGTGTAGATTATCTTTCACGTCACCAAACCTGGATTTACGAATAATAGCTTCGATCTTTTTCATGGATATTTTATGTTTGTGGTTGGCGTATTCATAACGCTTAAAAGTGATGTTCTTTTTTATTTGGAAAGGAACATTCCTAAAAATACGGCTAATAATCCTAAAATAAAAGAACCAGCAGTATAAATAAAAAGACTCCAAAGGTCACCGTTTTTGAACATAATCTGGTTTTCGTATGCAAAAGAAGAAAATGTAGTAAAACCACCACAAAAACCTGTTGCCAGAAGTAAAACAGTATTTTGTGATAATGAATTGGTTTTTAAGGATAACCCAAGAATGATACCAATTAATAAGCTACCAATAATATTAACTAATAAAGTCCCAAAAGGAAAATTATAAAGATTTTGATTGAGAAATTTACTAATTAGATAACGGGCAACACTACCGGTTCCTCCACCAATAAATACTAAAAGTAATTGTTTCATTAATCAATAATTAAAAAAAACTGCATTTTACACAGAATGGTAAAATGCAGTTTTTATATAGTAATTCCTATTTTATCGGAACATAAATTTCTGTAATCCATTCTGCAGGATTAGGCTGTATTCCCGGATCTGTTTTATACACTTCAAAAGCAGGAGATTTTGCATCGGGTTCTAAACCGTTATCTGCGATATATTTATATCCTGTTTCCCAAGCTTCTTTCAAGTTCGCATAATCTCCTTTTAATGTTGTCTTAACCACTTTTTGTTTTGGTAAGAAGTCACAAAGGATTACACTTTCTTTTGGAGTTACGACTTTTTCTCTTGTTGGTATTGCCGAAGAGAAAATAGTAGTCCCTTGTTCGGGATTAAATTCGTTATACAAGGTAAATGGCATCCCCGTCTGTGGAAGATTATTTTGTTTCATGTATGTACTTACTGCAGGTAGCATTTGTGCCATCTTTTCGGCCATTGCTGCAATAGACGATGTGGTTGCTGTATACATGTAAAATCCTCCTTCATGCTCAGTTATACCATCAACGTTAACAGAGTATTCTTTCATTTTTTCTTTGGTATATGTATCTAATTTTTCAAGCCCTCTCTGGTACATTGGTCTTAGCATTTGTGATACGGTACTATCTTGTGTAGCCCAAAATGCTTTTTCCATAAAAGACTGTGTGCCTTTCATTCCCCAGGTAACTTTTGTCTTATTGCCTTCAATTTTTTCAAACTTCCAATAGACATCACTTTTACTTTCACCCATTGGAGTAACAAAAGTGATATTTTGGTCAATACTAGTAAAAGGAGAAGCTTTTTTAGTTTCCATTTTACCGTCTCCTTGTGTTTCACTTTTCCAGCTATAAGAAGCTCCCTCTCCACTAGTTTTTTTCGGATATTCCATAATTAGGTCATCAGATTCATCCATCCACGGCCCCCATTTTTCCCAGGTTTTATACTCGTTAATTGTATCAAATAATAGCTCATCCGGGGCATCTATAACTCTACTCTCTTCAACTTGATATTCTCCGTCAATAGTAGCTATATATACTGCGCCCCCAATTATCACTAATAATAATAGAAAAAATAAATACTTAATTATTTTCATGTTAGTTAGTTTAGATTGTTTGATTAGCTAATATAACTAATTTTTGCATCCTTTTATTTTGTTACATTTGTCAAAACAATAAACACTCAATAATGAAACTCAATAGAATATTATTTTTTATTGCTATTACTACTATGCTAATAGCCTGTAAAAAAGATCCTAAAGTACAGGATCAAGTTGATCAACAAGAACAAGAAACTGTAGAAGAAAAATTTGATTATGTTGTAGAGCAGTTTGCGGATTTAAAAATTCTAAGGTACCAAATCCCGGGATGGGATAATCTTACCTTAAAGGAGCAAAAATTAGTGTATTATCTTACTCAAGCCGGACTAAGTGGAAGAGATATCATGTGGGATCAGAATTATCGCCATAATCTTGTGATTAGAAAAGCATTAGAAAAGGTGTACACGACATATGAAGGTGATAAGAATTCTAAAGATTGGAAAGCTTTTGAAACCTATGTAAAGCGTGTTTGGTTCTCAAACGGGATACATCATCATTACAGTAACGATAAAATCAAGCCAGAGTTTACTAAAGATTATTTTAGTTCTCTTCTTGCCGCTACTAGTACCGAGGTGTCAAAAGAGGCATACGAGGTGATTTTTAATGACGAAGATGCTAAAAAAGTAAATCAGGCAAAAGGAGTTGATAATGTGGCATTGTCTGCTGTTAATTTCTACGGACCTGGAGTAACTAATGCAGATGTAGAATCATTTTACGGAAAAATGAAATCTCCTAATCCAGATAAACCATTATCATTTGGTTTAAATTCTCAATTGGTAAAAGAGAATGGAACGCTTAAAGAAAGAGTGTATAAATCAGGAGGATTATATGGATCTGCTATCGATGAAATTATCAAATGGTTAGAAAAAGCAAAAGAAGTAGCCGAAAATGAAGCGCAAGGGGATGCTTTAGGATTATTAATAGAGTACTACAAGACTGGGAATTTACAGACTTGGGATGATTATAATGTGGCATGGACCGCAGCAACCGAAGGAAATATTGATTATATCAATAGTTTTATCGAAGTATACAATGATCCATTAGGATATAGAGGCTCTTATGAAACTATTGTAGAGATTAAGGATTTTGATATGTCTAAGAAAATGGCAGTATTATCTGAAAATGCACAATGGTTTGAAGATAATTCTCCATTAATGGATGCGCATAAAAAAGATAGTGTTGTAGGTGTTTCTTATAAAGTAGTAGCTGTAGCTGGAGAAGCAGGAGATGCTTCGCCAAGTACGCCAATAGGAGTTAACCTACCTAATGCCAATTGGATTAGAGCGGCTGTAGGATCTAAATCTGTATCTCTGGGTAACATTATTAGTGCGTATAATAATGCAGGTGGTTCTGGTCGTTTAAAAGAATTTGTTCACGATAGCACAGAATTTGAACTAGAAGAAAAATATGGACAGTTAGCCGATAAGCTGCATACTGCATTACACGAAGTAGTAGGTCATGCATCAGGACAATTAAATCCTGGAGTAGGAGAGACCAAGGAAACACTTAAGAATTATGCTTCTACCATGGAAGAAGGTCGTGCTGATTTGGTTGGATTATACTACTTAATGGACCCAAAACTACAAGAGCTTGGTTTAGTAGAGGACTGGGAAGAGACTGGTAAAGCTGCATACGACGGTTACATTAGAAATGGTTTGCTGGGGCAGTTGATACGTTTAAATCTTGGTGATGATGTAGAAGAAGCTCATATGAGAAACAGACAATGGGTAAGTGCCTGGGCGTTCGAAAAAGGAGCTAAAGATAATGTTATTGAAAAAGTAACCAGAGATGGTAAAACGTATTATGATATCAAAGATTATAAGAAACTACGAGATATTTTTGGGCAGTTGCTACGCGAAACACAACGTATCAAGTCTGAAGGTGATTACAAAGCAGCAGAAGCTTTAGTTGAAGGATATGGAGTAAAAGTTGATCAAGCGATACATGCAGAAGTGTTGAAACGTAACGAACAATTTACATCTGCACCATATAGTGGTTTTGTAAACCCTGTTTTAGTACCAGAAATGGATGAAAACGGAGAGATTTTAAAGATTAAAGTAACACAGCCAGAAGATTTTGCTTCACAAATGTTAGATTATAGTAAGAACTATAACTTCTTGCCTGAGGTGAATTAATTTAGGTAAAGATTATATTTAGAACGTCCTTTCTTAATTAAGAAAGGACGTTTTTTTTTTAATAAAGTTTTCATACGATTAATTGGTTACATTAATTTTTATGCATTCAGTTGATTTGTTTGGTGATTTTGTTCCGCTTGATGAAATCAATTGACCATTTGCCAGAAACATATTTGTGTTCCAGTCTATAGTATTACCATCCAAAAATTTATAACTAACTGTTCCGGTGGACGAACAGTTACCTGGAGCATTCGTCCATATAAAACCATTGTTTATCGAGCCTACAATTTCACCATTAACTAGGATTTCAATTTTTGTTATTGGAATTCCATTAAAGGAGTTAAATCGTGCATAAAAGGTAATTTTAGAATATATGCAAGAACCATCATTTTCGTCTGCGTTTGAATTATAATTTAAAGCGTTAGAATCGTTGCATCCTATAACTGCTTCTTCAATAAGAATTGGAGTAGCATCGTCATCGTCGTCACTATTACAAGAAATAGTAGATATTGTTAATAGAGTTAAAAAAAAGATAAGTGATTTTTTCATGATCGTCTGATTTTAGATTAATATGTGTTTAAATTACCTTTAAAAAGAGCACAAAAAAATACCCATAGTAGGGTACATTTGTCATTTCTATGTAATTTAATTACCTAAAAATCATACTTTTTCTCAATGGCATAACGCAGTAATTCTCCTTTGCCATGCAGATCTAGCTTGCGTATGATATTTTTGCGATGTGTTTCTATAGTAGATACCGAATTAAAGCGGATAGCAGCAATCTCTGATGAGGTTTTTCCCTGTCCGATGAGTTTTAAGATTTCTCGTTCGCTTTTTGATAATACTTGCTTCTTAGAAGGTTGTTTAGCATCTTTTGTAAACAGTGAAGGGTCAAGAGCCGCATCAAAATAAGTTCCTCCTTGTGCAACTTCTTGTATAGCGGTTAAGACTTCTTCTAGCGGAGAGTTTTTAAGAAGATATCCCGATGCACCAGCCTCTACCATTTGCCGCACAGCATCCTCTTGATCAAACATAGAGAAAGCAATGATTTTGGTGTGAGGTAATTCTTTTTTAATGATATTGGTAGCAGCAATACCATCGATTTTTGGCATTCTAATATCCATCAGGACAACTTTAGGCTGTTTTCGTCTCACAATCTTCAATAATTCCTCGCCATCATTAGCCATACCAACAATACTAATTTCATCTTCGTATTTAAGAAGAAGTTCTACTCCGTCAATTAAAGATTGATGATCTTCGGCTATGGCTACTGTGATCATATCGGTATGTTTATAATGATGTTGGTTCCTTTTCCTATAGTAGAATCAATCTCGAAAGTCCCTTCTAGATGTTCTATACGTTTTTCTATGGTGGCTAATCCCATACCATCCTTTTCTGGTAATACTTTGGCATCAAATCCTTTGCCGTTATCTTCGATAATAATGTTTAATAATGAATCATGATTTGTGAGTGAAATATGAACTTCGGTGGCATGGGAATGTTTAATACTATTGGTAAGTAGCTCCTGGATCATTCTAAAGATCGTAATTTCAAGCGTGTTGTCTAATCGTTTTTCGAGCCCATAATCTTGCACTTCGACTAGAAGTTGATTAGAATTGGATACTTTTTTGGCTAGTTTTTTAATGGCGGGTAATAATCCTTGGTTAGCCATCACCCCGCTGTTTTTTTCGTGAGCTATAGTGCGCACTTTTTGATAGGCTTCTTCGAGTAAGTTATCTGTTTTGTCGTAGAGTTCAGTTATATTTTTAATTTCAGGATTCCCTTTGTTATTCTTTAAATGCTGAAAATGAAGTTTCACCGTGGCCAATGTACTCCCCAAATTATCATGTAAATCGTTGGCTAATCGTTGGCGCTCTTTCTCTTGCCCGGCGATCATAGCATCAATACTAGTTAACTCTTGTTCTTTTAAGAGTTTTTCTGTTTTTTGGATTTCGAGTTCGCGTTCTTGTTCAGCGATATGTTGCTTTCGTTTGGTGTTTTTATTGATTAAAAAAGCAGTAATTGAAATGAAGAGCAATAGCCCTAAAGAACCTATAAGGAAGTTTTTGTTTTTTACTCTTTTGGCTTCTATTTCAAGATTGTCTGCCCTTAACTTTTCATTATCATATTGTTCTTTAATTTTTGAAATTTCTATGTTTTGTCGAGTATCATTTATACTGTCTTTAAGTTGATTTAATTTTTCTAAATAGATAAATGCATTTTTGTAATCTTGATTTTTTTTGTGAAGATCACTTATGTTTTCATAAAATATTACTTTCGTTTTGGCCTTATTTTCATCTAATGATATAGAGTCAGCTTTTTTGTAATATTTAATGGCGTTATCATATTTACCTAAACTTTTATATGCTTGAGCGGTATTATTATAATTATAAGAAACAAAATTTTTTTTGTTGTATTTAATAAAAATAGGTAGGGTTTTTTTGTATATCTCTAATGCCGAATCATGATTTTTAAGAACGGTTGTATAGGTTACTCCTTTATTAAATTGTATTGAAGCAATCCTTAAGGTATCAAGACTTTTTTTGGCTTCAGTAATAGCTTTGTCAAAATATTTAATGGCTAAATTTCCATGATCATTTTTTAAATATGTGATACCTGTTCTGGTATATGCAGAATCTAGTTTTCTGGGATCATTTTTTGATTTTGCATACAATATATATTTGTCAAAAAAAGGTTTTGAATCTACACTATTGTTTTTCTGTTCTTCTAGTAGTTGCCCTATTTTAAAGTTTATTTCAGCAATGTTACTTATATCATTGTTTTTGGCGAAGTATTTCTCAGCAGTAGTAAATTCTTCAAATGCAATGTTGTGCTGATCTATCATAAGGTGAGCCTCACCTTTATAGTAATGAAAAAAAGCAAGATTTGTATTATCAAGATATGAAATATCAGTTTTTTGCAAAGCTATTAAAGCAGAATCAGGTGAAAAATTATTGAGATATTGCTTTATTAGTTTCAATTCTATGTTTTGAGAAAAACTAGAACCAGTAAGTAAAATACTTACTGGTAAAATTAAGAGTTTTAGAGGATTTTTAATATTCACAATAGTTATGCTCCTATAATTATGCTGCCTTCTTTTGTTTCCATGGTCTCTCCAGAGAATTTACATTTTTTTACAATAGGCCCCCCTGGAGGTTCAGGATATAGATTAAAATGAAAAACAACAGTATGATTGGATTTCTTTAATTTTAATCCAACTAGGTGGGTGTTTCTGCTTGCCTCATACTCTTGATTATCGGCGATACCTTTTTTTTCTAATAAGTGAATCATATAAAATTTATACCCCTTTCTATGTCTGCAAGGATTAATGTCTAAAATTTGATATTTAGTATCTCCTTTCCCGTTTAACGTGAAGTTAATTTTTTCTATATTACTTTGTTTCCATTCAGCTTCACAAGTGATTTTTAAGTCTTTATCTTCGAAAAACATAAAGGATTGACTGTTTATTTTTACTGGACATAAATACATAATATTTTGGTTTTTGATTATTAAATTATTTAGATGAATTCGCAAAGATCGAAGGAGTGAAGAGTTTCTTTTCTCTTATTGATCATTATACATTGAGGTTTTTTAAACGTTTTATTAAAAATGTTATTAATGTTATTTGCAACATAAAAAGTATTATCATTACCCGTTGAAGCATTTTCGCCTTCAGTCTTCCCAAAGAGTAGTCCTACAATATCATAATCATCATTTACAACAATTGATCCCGAATCACCATCCATTGAGAAAGGGGAATCAAGGATTGGTTTTTTGTTTTTTATGAGTATTTGATTCTTGAAAGGAATATTATCATTTCTTGAATTTGAATTTACTTTAACAGTAGCATTAGCAGAATAAATAATTCCTTTAAGACATTTTTTATCATCACAATTGCAATTTGTTGTTTTTCCACATTTCATTACTTCTAGATTAATTTTGGGAGAACCTAATTTGCCACTATGGTTGTACCCGCAAATATTTTTTTTTCTAACTTTTTCTGATGTAAGATTTGGGAAATGAACAAATCCAACTTCTCGTAGATCATCTCGACACCACCATGAAAGGTTTCCATACTCATAGGTACTTGTTTGGTTTCCTTTTTTTACTTGAAGGTAAAGTTGTTGTCCACAAATTTCATTTAATGCAATTACATGCCAGTTGGAAATTCCAAAGAATTCTTTTGGAAATTTTTTCAATTTAAATATACCTCCTAGGGTGCCAAATTTATTTTTTTTGAAGCTGATTGCATTTCCACCTGATATATGATCAAAATCATTATTTCTTTTGAATTCAATATGTTCTGGTTTTTTTTGATCATAATCATCCATGACAAATTTGGAAACTTCTTTTGAGCGTATAAACAGACTTGTTTTTTTAATAGTATTAATAAAATGTTGTTTTTTGTGTTTTTCTGTTAAAAGCTCTCTACTTTTAAAATTTTTAATTCTTCGTATTAATCTACGTATAGGGATGGGAGCAGTTTCGTATAAATTCTTTACCTCAATAAATGTCAAGCTATTGATTTTTCCAACTATGTAATCGTTGATTTTAAATGTTTCTCTATGCTGTTTTCCTATCTCTAAACAAAATTGGAATCTATTTTTTTTGACCACCGCTATATATTGTATTTTTTTAGATTTTATTATAAAATCTCCCCAATACTTTAAAGCATTATCGGCTTTAGATTCATTTAAATACTTGAATTCGGTCATGATTTACATCTTGAATCAAAGAAAGTATTAACACAAGAATACCTTATTGTCTAAAGAGGTTATTTTTGTATGGATATCACTTTCTTGTCTATTTTAGTTATTTAGTTTACTCCAAAACTCTCAAAAAAGAGTACACAAATCCATACCCAATACAGGGTATATTGCTTTGTTGACGATAAGTGTTTACATGAAATAATTAGACTATAGTCTAAATAGGGGTATAGCTACACTACAATTATGTAATTGAAAACTAGGGGTGTATTGTGGTTTACTCGGGTTGTAAATACGTTTTTAACGCAAACAACAATATAATAAAGATAATAAAACCAATTAAAATAAACAGGCTGCCTTTGTAATATTTGCGATGTAACTTAAGATCTTTTCGGTAGCTAAATATCATTAAAATGATAAAAGCAATCACAAAAAAAATGGCAAATACTAACTGGCCCTGACTAAACATATTTTGTTATTTTTACGGCAAAGATAATTTACATACACGTAGAATTAAAATTAATTACACAAACCTTTAGACTTTTCTCCATAAGGGAGAAATAAGAATGAGGGTAGCTAAAAAATGTATAATTAATTTTAATGATTTAAACACATAAAAATCATGAAGGATAAAATTAGTGCAGTACAAGAGTTTCATACTGCGTTTGAGATTGGGTATAAAAATGAGCCTATAGCCGATCTGGGAGAAGCAAAAAACACACTTCGGTTTAACTTAATGAAAGAAGAAAATGAGGAGTATCTAGAAGCAGCGCAAGATAATGATGTAGTTGAAGTTGCTGATGCTCTGGGCGATATGCTCTATATTTTGTGTGGTACCATCATCGAACATGGGATGCAGCATAAAATAGAAGAGGTGTTTAACGAGATTCAACGTAGTAATATGAGTAAATTGGGAGAAGATGGTAATCCTATTTATCGAGAAGATGGTAAAGTGCTTAAAGGCCCAAATTACTTTAAACCCAACATCAAAGAAATTTTAGATCGATAAAAAAATTCCCGAAGAACATTCTTCGGGAATTTTTTATTTGAAAGATTCGTAATTCTGAATTCGTAATTCAAAAATTAAACCTTATATCTCCATCCAAAAGAATCCTCGGCCTTATTATATTGGATATCCATCAACGCTTTTTTGAAATGTGAAGCATATGAGTTTTCTTGTTTAGTCAATTCGTAGTGCTCACCTTTATATCCAAAAGCTTTTACAGGGCTTACTACTGCCGCAGTTCCTGCTCCGAAGATCTCTTTTAGGCTACCATTCTTTGCAGCTTCAACGATCTCACTGACTTTTACTGGTCTAACATCTACTTTGATGCCTTCCTTTTCGGCAAGCGCTATAAGACTTTTTCGTGTTACTCCATCAAGAATTCGATCACTAACAGGTGCAGTTAACAAAGTGTCATTCACTCTAAAAAAAACATTCATCGTACCGGCTTCTTCCATATACTCATGAGTATCGGCATCTGTCCAGACGATCTGTTGGTATCCTTTTTCTTTGGCCAATTTAGTAGGATAGAATTGGCCGGCATAATTACCTGCTGCCTTGGCATATCCAAAACCACCATTTGCCGAACGACTATACTTTTCTTCGACCAATACACTTACCTCACCACTGTAATAGGATTGTGCAGGCGAACAAATAATTAAAAATTTATATTCATCTGCTTCTGATGCAGAAACACTGGCCTGAGTTGCAATAACAAAGGGTCGAATGTATAAAGAATTTCCAAAGCCTGGCTTAATCCATGCGTCATCTAATTTAAGTAAGGTATTTAACCCTTCAAAAAAGTAATCTTCAGGAAATTCTGGCATTGCTAGTCGCTCAGCAGACGTATTTATACGATTATAATTTTCGTCGGGTCTAAACAAAAAAGTATCTCCGTTGTCATCTTTGTAGGCTTTCATTCCTTCAAAAACGGCCTGACCATAATGAAAAACACGTGCAGAAGGTTCCATGCTTAAAGGTCCATAAGGAACAATCTTAGGATTCTGCCATTCTCCATTGATATAATCACAGACAAACATATGATCAGTAAAAATATTTCCGAAATTAAGGTTATCAAAATCTACTTGTCCAATTTTGGACTCACTTACTTTATTAATTTCTAAGGCCTGCGAAATTGTATTTTTCATTTGACTTTTTTTAAGGTGATCACAACAATAGTTTAATAGTATATTTCTTGTATTTTGCCAGAAAATAGTACGAATACTAACAACTATCTTATAAGATACAAAAATACCCTTTTCTTATAAAATAAGAATTTTTAAAATACGTAATTTTACCATCAAAGACCAATAATTATAAAATAATGAATAAAAGCATACTTTTTTTAACAGGATTATTATTTATTATGACTAGCTGTCGAAATAAAAATGAAATTTCTATGTCCTTGGGTGATATTGTATCAGAAAATTATGATGCTTATGGTGAAGAAATATCTTCGAAAAAGGTGTATCATAAAAATGTAATAGTAGAAAAATATGACAACCTTACAGAAGGGGATACTTTAGATATTGCTTTTACCGGTATTGTGAACTCTGTTTGTAAGGCTAAGGGATGTTGGATGAGAGTGGCATTAGATAATGACAAAGAGGCTATGGTTAAATTTAAAAATTATGGTTTTTTTGTTCCAAAAGATATTGAAAATGATACCGTAATTATTCAAGGCAGGGCATTTGTGAGCGAAATATCAGTCGATGAACAACGTCATTTTGCTAGTGATGCAGGAAAGTCTGAAGATGAAATTGCTGCCATTACAACTCCTAAGAAAACCTATTCTTTTATAGCCAATGGTGTTTTGATTAAGAAATAATGAAACCAGAACTAAAACGAGAAATTATTACTACCGCAGATGGTTCTACAACGATTCATTTGCCAGAATTGAATGAACAGTATCATTCTAAACATGGAGCAATTAATGAAGCGAAACATGTATTTATTAAAAATGGATTTGAGCATGTTTTAGATCTGCAAGTTGTACAAAGATTGAATATTCTCGAAATAGGCTTTGGAACAGGATTAAACGCTTTTATCACCTTTGTTGAAGCAGAAAAGATAAGTCAGGAAATTAATTATGTTGGAGTAGAAGCATACCCCGTTGCGTATAATGAGGCAATACTTATGAATTATTCTGAAGAACTTTCGAACAAAGAAAAAGAACCGGTTTTTAAATCCTTACATCAATCTGATTGGGAAATCCCTTCTGAGATTTCTTCAGATTTTATGCTTACCAAACGCAAACAGTTTTTTGTAGATATACATGATAAAGATATCTTCAATCTTATATATTTTGATGCTTTTGGGGCCAGGGTGCAACCCGAACTTTGGACAATAGAAATCTTTCAGAAAATGTATAACGCACTTCAATCCAAAGGGGTTTTAGTTACCTATTCGGCTAAGGGTAGTGTGCGGCGAGCAATGCAAGAAGTAGGTTTCGAAGTAGAACGGCTTCCTGGTCCTCCGGGTAAACGAGAAATGCTTAGAGCGACAAAAGTCTAATGAAGAACGTGAGTTTTTTTACTTTCTTTTTCTTATGATGATAAACGATTGTTAAACCTATAATAAAGAAATTGTTTTTGTTATAAGGTGATGGTACTTTGCATTAAATTATAATAAATGAAGGTTTTAATTACTGGAGCCACAGGATTAATAGGCCAGGAAATCGTGAGGTTATGTCATCAATCAGATATTGATGTACATTATCTTACGACCAGTAAAAATAAATTAAGTACCACCTCTAATTATACCGGTTATTTCTGGAATCCTAAAAATGGTGAAATTGATGTAAATTGTTTTGAAGGCGTTGAGGTGATCATTAATCTTGTTGGGGCATCAGTAGCAAAAAGATGGACATCGGCATATAAAAAAGAGATCATAAATAGTAGGATAGTTACTGCCAATTTACTTTTGGAAACCCTAAAAACAAAAAAACATTCGGTTCGTCAAATCATTTCGGCTAGTGCAATAGGGATTTACCCTGATTCCTTTCAGAATTATTATATGGAAGATTCTCCAGAACGTGATACGAGTTTTTTAGGAGAAGTAGTTACCAAATGGGAAGATGCTGTTCTTCAATTTAAAACCATAGGGATTGATGTTAGCTTATTACGTATAGGACTTGTGCTATCTGGTCACGGAGGGGCGTTTCCGAAAATAGCAAAGCCAATTCAGTATGGTTTTGGAGCTTTTTTTGGTAACGGTAAACAATGGCAGAGCTGGATACATATTCAGGATCTTGCTAGAATGTTTATGTATGTAATGCATGAAGAATTGAACGGAGTTTTTAACGCAGTAGCACCTAACCCGGTTTCTAATAAAAAATTGACCCGAGCTATAGCAGAAAAGTTGGATAAAAAAATAGTCCTTCCTAACGTGCCAAGGCTTACATTAAAATTGTTTTTAGGAGAGATGCATATTCTTCTATTCTCTAGTCAGCGTGTTTGTAGTAATCGAATTTCTGCATCTGGATTTGGGTTTCGATATGATCATATCGTTTCGGCAATTGATGATCTTATTTCTGAGTAGGTGCAAAAAAACCGACACATAAAATTGCATCGGTTTTTTGTAGTTTATTGTATAGAGTATTAAGCTTTGTTGGCTTTTATGCTAATTTTTAACTCTATATCATCATTGATAAATTTATCTCCTAGATTCTCGAATACAGATTTAGATCCATAATTTACTCCCCATTCTGTACGATCGATTGTAAACACTTCAGTAGTAAACGTCATAACATCGCCCTCAACAGATGTAGAAATTGGAAATGAAATATTTTTCTCAATACCCTTAATAGTAAGATTACCTTCTAGATAAGTTTTTCCTTCTTTTTCGTTGATTCCAGTAACTTCAAAAGAGGCTGTTGGATATTTCGCAACGTTAAAGAAATGGTCTTCTTTATTCTCGCCTTCACCCTTCAAATGTCCTTCGAGTGCTGCTTTTTCATCACCTTCTAAATCAGTTACTAGAATAGATGACATATCAATAATAAATAATCCGTTTCGAATATTCCCATTTTCAACTTTTACTTTACCGTCGGCCAAATTTAGGGTCCCGGTATGTTTTTCAGTGGGCTTAATACCCGCCCACTCAATAGTACTATTGGCAGGGTCTATCTGATAAGTAATTGCTGTTACAGGAGCTTCTTTTACTTCTTCGGGGGTAGCAGCTTCGGTTTCGTTCTTTTTTTCGCTTTTACAAGAAAAAGTGGTAACAACAAGAGTCATTATAGCTAACGTATTGATCAATTTGGTTTTCATATATAATAGTTTAATGGATTTTTAAAGGAGTCAAAATTATTTTTTTGGGAATTAAACACTCTTAAATATATACTAAAATATTCCTGTGACATTATGACATTAATTCAAAAATGGCAGTACTTTTGCTACTTCAAAATCAAAACTTATAAAAGGTACGAGTTACATGAGTAAGAAAAATAAAAATACTGAAGATGTAAAAGATCAAGTAGAAGAAATACTTGATACTCCTGTAGAAGAAGCAGAGAAAGAAACTGTGGATGTAGAAACACAACTTAAAGAAGAACTAGGCAAAGAAAAAGATAAATTTTTAAGACTTTTTGCTGAGTTCGAAAATTATAAAAAACGTACTTCTAGGGAACGTATAGAATTGTTTAAAACAGCAAGCCAGGATGTTATTCAATCCATGTTACCTGTGTTAGATGATTTTGATCGTGCATCAAAAGAAATAGAGAAATCAGAAGATGAAGCTCTTATTAAAGGAGTAGAGCTTATTCATAATAAGTTGAAAGAAACTTTGAAAAGTAAAGGATTGTCTGAAGTCGAAGTTGGAGCTGGTGATGCTTTCAATGCTGATGATCATGAAGCAATAACACAAATTCCTGCTCCTAGTGATGATTTAAAGGGTAAGATTGTAGATGTTATAGAAAAGGGATATAAACTAGGAGATAAAGTTATTCGTTTTCCTAAAGTAGTGACTGGTCAATAATACATTATGAAAGAAGATTTTTACGACATATTAGGGATAAGTAAAGGTGCTACTGATGCAGAAATCAAAAAAGCATATCGTAAGAAAGCTATTGAGTTTCATCCTGATAAAAATCCAGGAGATACCAATGCCGAAGAAAAGTTTAAAAAAGCAGCAGAGGCTTATGAGATTTTAAGTGATCCAGACAAGAAAGCGCGTTATGATCAATATGGTCATCAAGCATTTGAAGGTGGAGGCTTTGGTGGCGGAGGCGGTATGAATATGGATGACATATTCAGTCAGTTTGGAGATATCTTTGGTGGTGGCGGCTTTGGTGGTTTCGGTGGTTTCGGCGGTGGCGGTAGACAACGCCGTGTTAAAGGAAGTAATCTACGTATTAGAGTAAAACTTACTTTAGAAGAGATTGCAAATGGAGTAGAGAAGAAAATCAAAGTAAAACGAAAAATACAAGCCCCCGGTGTTACCTACAAAACTTGTGGGACATGTAATGGTACAGGGCAAGTTACTAGAATCACGAATACAATTCTTGGAAGAATGCAAACAGCAACCACTTGTTCTACTTGTGGAGGAGCTGGCCAGTCTATTGATCATAAACCAGCAGATGCAGATGCTCAAGGTTTAAGAGTAACAGAAGAAACGGTAAGTATAAAAATCCCTGCAGGAGTAGAAGAAGGAATGCAGTTAAAAGTGTCTGGAAAAGGTAATGAAGCTCCGGGTAATGGGATTGCAGGAGATCTTCTTGTTGCTGTAGAAGAACAAGATCACCCTTTTTTACAACGAGAAGGAAACAACTTGCACTATGATTTGTATATAAGTTTTTCTGAAGCCGCATTGGGAGCATCTAGAGAAATTGATACCGTTTCTGGTAAAGTGCGCATCAAAATCGAAGAAGGTGTTCAAAGTGGTAAAATTCTAAGATTAAGAGGAAAAGGCATCCCTAGTATTAATGGCTATGGTAAAGGTGACCTGTTGGTACATGTAAATGTCTGGACACCAAAAACATTAAATAAAGAACAAAGAGATTTTTTCGAAAGAATGGCTAAAGATGACCACTTCATGCCGAATCCTGATAGTGGTGAAAAGTCGTTTTTTGAAAAAGTAAAAGACATGTTTTCTTAATGAATTCAGGTAATTTATCATATGGTGAATCATTTGTTTTTATTAACTTTTGATTAGGAAAAATTCGTATATTTGAAACATCACTAATCTAATTAGTGATAATTTTTCTTTTTCATAGCAATTTTTTTCCCATCCTTAATACATGTATTTAGGGTGGGTTTTGTTTTTTTAACAAAATCTTTGAATGTATAAGACTTGAAATGTAGTTCTACCGGACAAATAAAATGTATTCTTACATGCAGATTCTTAATCAGGTTTTTCTAAATTATTATTTTAACATAATTAGCATAAGTTTTTAAGTTTTCGTATCATTCGGGTTTCATATAAATTATTACAATATCATTAGTATCTATGACTAATCTTTTAGAGGTCAGACAAGCCACAAAACGATTTGGAACCTTTACTGCTCTTAGCAATGTGTCCATACAGGTGCCAAAAGGAAGTATTTTTGGATTATTAGGACCTAACGGAGCAGGTAAAACAACATTAATCAGAATTATCAATCAAATTACACTGCCCGATGAAGGAGATGTATTATTGGATAATGAGCTGTTAAAACCAGAGCATATTAAAGATATTGGATACTTACCCGAAGAGAGAGGACTTTATAAGTCTATGAAAGTCGGTGAGCAAGCTTTGTATCTGGCACAGTTAAAAGGGCTTAGTAAGAAAGAAGCTAAGGACCGTCTCAAGTATTGGTTTGATAAATTCGATATTACCCATTGGTGGGACAAAAAAATACAAGAGCTTTCTAAAGGAATGGCGCAGAAAGTACAATTTATAGTTACCGTACTTCATAAACCTAAACTTTTAATATTTGATGAACCATTTAGTGGTTTTGATCCCATTAATGCAAATGTGATTAAAGATGAAATTCTGCAGTTACGGGATGAAGGTGCAACCGTAATATTTTCTACCCATCGTATGGAAAGTGTAGAGGAATTATGTGATCATATTGCATTGATTCATAAATCTAAAAAAATATTAGATGGTAAGCTCTCTGATATTAAAAGAGAATATAAATCAAACACTTTTGAGGTTGGTCTTTTGACCGAGAATAATAGTGATATGTATCAAACCCTTAATGAAAAATTTAAAATTACTCCCGCAGATTTTAAAACTATAGATGAGCAATTGAAAGTAAAAATAACTTTAGACCAAAATATGTCATCAAATGAGTTGTTATCTTACTTGTCAGATAAAGCGCAAGTAATGCGTTTTAATGAAGTAATACCAACTGTCAACGAGATATTTATTAAAACGATCACAGACAATGAATAATCTAAAATTAATTATAAAAAGAGAATTCATAGCTCGTGTACGCAATAGAACATTTGTTGTAATGACTTTTTTAAGTCCCTTGATTTTTGTGGGGATGATATCATTAATTACATGGCTGGCTACTCTAAATAATGAAGAAGTTAGAGAAATCGCTTTTTTTGATGAAACAGGTTTGTTTATTTCAGACTTTAAGAATTCAGATCAAATAAAGTATGTTAATTATAGCAATCTAACGTTAAACAATGCTAAAGACTCGGTAGTACTTAAAGAATTATATGGGTTGCTATATATTCCTAAAAAGCAATCCAATCGAGAGCTGGCAGAATCTATACAGTTTTATGCAGATGAAGCTCCTAATATTTCCATTCTCAATAATATAGAAGAAGTAATTGCAGGTAAGCTAACGAACCAAAACTTTGAAGAAAAAGGTTTGGATCTAAATGCAATTGAAAGCTCTAAAGCCAAAGTTAATATTCAAATCGAAAACTTTTCTGGAGAGAAAACCTCTAAAATGTCAAGTTATGTAAAAATGATTTTTGGTGGGGCTGCTGGATATTTTTTGATGATGTTTATCATTATTTATGGCAACATGGTGATGCGTTCTGTAATAGAAGAAAAAGCAAACCGTATTATCGAAATTATTATTTCTTCGGTAAAACCTATGCACTTAATGATGGGTAAAATTTTAGGCACTTCTCTTGCTGGAATCCTTCAATTTGCTATTTGGGCACTATTAGGAGGTGTTTTGTTAACTATTGCAACGTCATTCTTTGGGATAGACCCTCAGCCAGTAGGGATGGAACAATCTTTAGCCATGCAGGATGGAAGTCAAGAAGAAATACAATTGATACTTCAGGATATCCTGAAACTCCCACTAGTAACCTTGGTAATATCATTTTTGATATATTTTATTGGTGGATATTTCTTATATAGTTCGATATATGCGGCCATAGGGGCGGCTGTAGATAGCGAAACGGATTCTCAACAGTTTATGTTCCCGATTATTTTACCGTTGATGTTGGGAATTTATGTAGGATTCTTTTCAGTGATCGAAAACCCCCATGGTACCGTTTCGACCGTGTTTTCTATGATACCTTTAACCTCACCAATTGTAATGCTAATGCGTATCCCATTTGGAGTTAATTGGTGGGAAGTTTTAATCTCAATTACTCTGTTAGTAGGAAGTATTGTATTTATTACATGGTTAGCAGGCAAGATCTATAGAGTTGGTATCCTTATGTATGGGAAAAAACCAAGCTATAAAGAACTATTTAAGTGGTTAAAATATTAATATCATGATATTTCAAGAAGAAATCACAGAGCAGGTAAAAGATGTAATCCAAAAAGATATTTGGGGAGCAATTAAAGATTTTTTAGGGTACGAAATCTTTCATATGGGTACAGAACATCCAATTGTGCTCACAGTACAATTACTATTATTTGTAATAATAATTCTTTTAATCACCTCTTATGCATTAAAGGTTTTTAAAAGAATCATCACCCGAAAACTTCAGAGTGAGGATAAACTAAAGTTTGAATCTATATTCTCATTCTTGAAATATTTTGTTTACATCATTGTTATTTTTGGTGCACTAGACAGTATCGGATTCAATATTACAGCTATTTTTGCAGCATCTGCAGCATTATTGGTTGGTGTTGGTCTTGCTCTACAAACTTTTATTCAGGATATCTTATCAGGAATTTTTATCTTTATGGATCAAACAGTACATGTTGGGGATATTATAGAAATAGAGGATAAGGTTGGACGTGTAGAAGAAATAAAATTGAGAACTACCAGAGCGGTTACCATAGATAATAAAGTACTTATTATACCGAATCATAAGTTTATGACATCATCGCTTTATAACTGGACTCAGAACGGAAGCATGACAAAAGAGTCGATCAGCATTGGCGTGGCATATGGGAGTGATACTCAATTAGTAAAAGACCTATTGATAAAAGCGGCATTGTCTAATGATAGTATTTTAAAAAACCCACCACCTTTGGTATTATTTACAGATTTTGCAGATAGTTCATTAAATTTTAAATTGATATTTACAATGAGTGATAGCTTTCAGGCGGGAATTCCTAAAAGCGAAATACGATTCGAGATAGATCGTTTGTTTAGAGAACATAATATTAGTATTCCTTTCCCTCAGCGAGAAATCACTATCTTAAAGGAAAAAGAGTAAACACCTAAAATAGCTATCAAGAACTAAATAACCTATACTTCCCAAAGATGAGAAACAAGGATCTAATTTTATTATGCATATGCTTGTGTGCTATTGGTAATATAAGATCTCAGGGAACAGATTTAGCAAGAATAGAATATGCCTATATTCCGCAAACGGCTAGCGACAATGTATATAGTCGTTTTATAATTTCTGCTAACTACCCTATAAAAATGAAAAATAAAGGGTCGTATCTGGTTATTTCTCCACAATATCGATATAATAACCTAAGCATAAAAGATGCGCTCATATTCGAACAGGGAGGGGATTTAAATAACTTTCAGACTTTTGGGCTAGAATTCGGATATACTTTTAAGATGAAAAATGACTGGAGGTTTGGCGCTAAGTTAGGAACTCAAATCTCATCAAATTTTGAAGGCTCGGGCTTAGAAAGTGATGATTTTAGATATACAGGATCAATATATTTTGTAAAGAGCTATAAAAATCATCAAGCCCCAAAAAACGCTAGACTAATAATTGGTTTAAGGTATGCTGTACCTGCAAGTATTAATTTTCCGTTACCCATTATCAATTATTTTAAAAGATTTCATCCAAGTTGGTCATATTCTGTGGGTACACCCAAGACAAGTATCAAATATTTTTTTAATGAAAAAAATACACTTCAGGCTTTTGTGGGATTAGATCGATTTTATGGTAATTTACAGAATAACAGAGCTTTTGTAGATGAGAGAGGAGAGGTTAAAGTTGCAGAAAATGCATCTATGCTTAATGTTATGGGAGCATTAGGTTATCAATATTATTTTACGGAACACTTATTGTTCTACACATATGCAGGATATACATTAAGTAATGAAATTCGTTTGCGAGATGATAATCAAGAAAATGTATTAACTATCAATAATGGTAATACATTCTATTTTCGTAGCGGAATTAAACTAAAAATATAATGGCAAAAATACTAGTAATCGAAGACGAAGCAGCAATCCGAAGAGTTTTGGTTAAAATTTTATCTGAGGAAAGCGATAAATATGAAGTTTTTGAGGCTGAAGATGGCCTTGCTGGAATAGAGAAGATCAAAAATGAAGAATATGATCTGGTACTATGTGATATCAAAATGCCTAAAATGGATGGAGTTGAGGTGCTTGAAGCCATAAAAAAGATAAAACCAGAAATCCCAATAGTAATGATTTCAGGTCACGGGGACTTAGATACAGCTGTTAATACAATGCGATTAGGAGCCTTTGACTATATCTCTAAACCTCCAGATTTAAATCGCCTACTTAATACGGTACGCAATGCATTAGATCGAAAAGAGCTTGTTGTAGAAAATAAAAGACTTAAGAAAAAAGTCTCCAAAAACTATGACATGATTGGCGAATCTAAAGCTATCTCCGACATTAAAGATATTATCGAAAAAGTCGCGGCCACAGATGCCAGGGTTTTGATTACAGGACCCAATGGTACAGGTAAAGAATTGGTAGCGCATTGGATTCACCAAAAAAGTGAACGATCTGTAGGACCTATGATAGAGGTTAATTGTGCCGCGATACCAGGAGAATTAATCGAAAGTGAGCTTTTCGGACATGTAAAAGGAGCATTTACATCGGCTAATAAAGATAGAGCCGGTAAATTTGAAGCGGCTAATGGCGGGACCATTTTTCTAGACGAAATTGGAGATATGAGTCTTTCGGCACAAGCCAAGGTGTTAAGAGCATTGCAAGAAAATAAGATACAGAGAGTTGGTAGTGATAGAGATATTAAAGTAAATGTAAGGGTAGTCGCTGCAACAAATAAAGATCTTAAAAAAGAGATTGCAGATAATAAATTTAGAGAAGATTTATACCATCGTTTGGCAGTGATCCTAGTTAAGGTACCAGCACTTAATGATAGAAGAGAAGATATCCCTCTACTGATCGATTATTTTGCAAAGAAAATCTCTGGAGAACAAGGATCTCCTATAAAGTCGTTTTCAGCAAAAGCAATCAAACAATTACAACAATATGATTGGACGGGTAATATCAGAGAACTACGTAATGTTGTTGAACGTTTGATTATTCTTGGAGGAAAAGAGGTAAGCGAAGAAGATGTAAAGCTTTTTGCAACAAAATAAATGCTAAAAGTGTACTGGGTAATTTATGATGAATACCCGGTAGCTTACTTTTTTAACGAATGCATGTAATGAATAAATCCTATATTGCGACCAAAAGTAAGATAAGCCCCATTGATGAAGAAGTTTTTGTTTGCAATTTTTGCACTGCTTTTTACCGTGCATGTTTCTGCTCAATATGATCCCGGAGCCATAAACTATGGTTTTGTAGGAATTAAAAATTTTGGGCTTGATAACGAAATAGGACTAGGTGCTAGGGTAGAATATGCCTTTAATTGTTATACTACTTTTATCGGAGAATATAATCGTTCATTTGCTATAGGAGCAGACGATGACTATGAAGGGTATAATGAATTAGCAATAGGGGTAAATTTAATTTTGTTCAACTGGTACCCAACTACAATTACTGCAGGAATGGGGTATACAGGTAATGATTCTGGTATTTTTGAAGATATCGAAGACGAAGCTTTTCTTGGTATTACAACTGGTAATTTCAATCACGGAGCGCAAATTAAAATCAGGGCATTACACCAAATTTCTACGCCAGTACATATTTTCGCAGAACTCAATGTCAAAAGTTTAGGAAGACGATATGACACCTTTCTGATAGGGTTGAGTTATGATTTTGATGCTCGATAAATTGAATTGGTTTGTTTATTAGTGAATTTTTCACGCATTACCATATGGGTAATATATATACTGTATTTAAGAAGGTGCTATTTTTCCTGTAAACCGAAAACTTTAGTATCTTTCGAAGTATAATACAAATCGCATCATGAATAGAATACATCCCAAAGACTTTATAGTCTCTTCATCTATAGAATTATCCAAAATACCAACCACATATGACCTTAATGACAGTGAAAAAAAAATAGAAAATGAGCTTGAAGAGGTACGTGAAAAACTAGGAAAACTTCAAGATACATTATATGCACATGGTAAATATGCAGTTTTAGTTTGCTTGCAAGGAATGGATACCTCTGGTAAGGACAGTTTGATAAGAGAAGTTTTTAAGGATTTTAATACTCGCGGAATAGTCGTACACAGTTTTAAAGTCCCTACAGAATTAGAGCTGGGTCATGATTATTTATGGCGCCATTATATCGCATTGCCACAACGGGGTAAATTTAGTGTCTTTAACAGAACACATTACGAAAATGTATTGGTAACTCGAGTACATCCAGAATATATAATAGGCGAAAATATACCACATATAGATAGTGTTGAAGATATTAATGATGAGTTTTGGGAAGCGCGTTTTGAACAAATAAGAAATTTTGAAAAACACATCGCGCAAAACGGAACATTGATCTATAAATTCTATTTGCACTTATCTAAAGAAGAGCAAAAAAACAGGCTGCTTCGCAGGTTAGAGAAAAAAGAAAAAAACTGGAAATTCTCTGCAGGAGATCTTAAAGAACGGAAGCTTTGGGACCAATATCAAAGGTGTTATCAGGATGCTATAAACAGAACATCAGAGACACATGCACCATGGTATGTGATTCCTGCAGATGATAAACCCACGGCAAGATATATTGTGGCTAGAACATTATATGATACTTTAAAAAAGTATGATGATATACAAGAGCCAGAATTGGATGAAAAAACGAAAGCAAATTTAGGGTTGTATAAACAACAATTAGAGAACGAATAAAACTATAGTAGACCTTTGAGATCTATAGTAATTAATAATTATAATGTACACAATGTCAAAAAATATTATCCCCTTTCTTTTTGCAATTTTATCATTGAATTGCTTTGCTCAAAACGAGATAAAAGAAGACTCTATACTACTTAAAAAAATATACGACACCTCATTATTGAATGGTAAGAGCTATGCGTGGTTGGATCATTTGTCAAATCAGATAGGAGGACGATTATCTGGCTCTATAAATGCACAAAAAGCTGTAGAGTGGGGAGAAAAAGAATTAAAAGAATTAGGAATTGATAAGGTTTGGTTACAATCTGTTATGGTGCCTAAATGGACTCGAGGTGTAACCGAATTTGCTTTTATCGAGACAGAACCGGGCAAAACAACAAATGTACCTATTTGCGCATTAGGAGGCTCTGTTCCTACACCCATTGGAGGGATTAAAGCCCCGATTGTTGAAGTACAAGGGTTAGAAGATCTTAGGAAATTAGGAAGCGCAGAAATTACAGGAAAGATTGTGTTCTTTAACCGACCAATGCAAGCAGATTTAATTGAAACCTTTAGAGCATATGGAGGTTGTGTAGATCAACGATATTCTGGAGCTGCAGAGGCAGCCAAGTTTGGAGCAATAGGGGTCATAGTGCGTTCTATGAATCTACGATTAGATGATTTACCTCATACCGGTGCCATGAGTTACGGGGATTTACCCGATATGGATAAAATTCCTGCAGCAGCGATTAGCACAAATGGAGCTGATTTATTAAGCTCTATGCTGAAACTTGACCCTAAGATCAAGTTTCATATCAATATGAACTGCCGTACCTGGAAAGATGTAGAATCTTTTAATGTGATCGGGCAGATTACAGGTAGCGAATTTCCTAATGAATATATGGTTGTTGGTGGCCATTTGGACTCATGGGATCTGGGAGACGGTTCTCATGATGATGGAGCGGGAGTAGTACAATCTATGGAAGTACTAAGATTATTTAAAGAAATTGGATATACACCTAAACGATCCATTCGAGTAGTATTGTTTATGAATGAAGAAAATGGATTACGTGGAGGTAAGAAATACGCAAAAGTTGCCAAAAGCAAAGGCGAAAACCATGTATTTGCGTTAGAAAGTGATTCAGGAGGATTTACACCTAGAGGATTCTCTTTTGATTGTGATGAAGCAAACTTTAAACAAGTACAAAGCTGGAAGCCACTATTTGAACCTTACCTGATACATTATTTTGCCAAAGGCGGAAGCGGTGCAGATATTGGACCGCTAAAGAAAGATGGGATCGTACTTGCAGGATTACGACCAGATTCACAACGCTACTTTGATTATCACCATGCTAAAAATGATACATTTGATGCCGTTAATAAACGAGAACTCGAATTAGGTGCTGCAACCATGGCCAGCCTAGTGTATCTTTTTGATAAATATGGGGTGAAGTGATATTAAAAAGTGTTTTGAAAGTAGTGATAAAATAATGAATGAAAATTTACTTGGCATACTAATATTGACGCTATACTTTTCTCCCGTATTCTATCAATTAGTTATAGTTATTAAAGAATATAAAACGGGGAATAAAAAACCATTTAAAAGGCTTCGTAAGTTTTTGAAAATAAGCTTTTTAGTGCTTATTCCTCTGGTGATTATATTTGGAGTTATAAGCCATACCAATTATTTTAATTATGAAAAACCCATTACATATGATGAAGTTGATCGAATTACCTTTGAGAACTTTAGAGGAGTAGAATTCTTTAAAAAATCCTTGTATGGTAATGAACATTTTGCTTATGTGGTGACAACGATAGAGAGTGAGATAGAAGATAATGAGGTTACTGTTCAGTCTTATTTTCATCCTTCACGGTCATTCGTGTATAATTCACATTCTAATAGTAAAGAATTATTATCGCATGAAATGTATCATTTCAAGATAACCGAGTTATACGCAAGAAAAACGAAGGAAAAGTTATCTAAGCTTAATGATTATAATACACGTAAAATCGAAGAAGTTATTAAACAAACATGGCTCGAAGAAAGAGAGTATCAAAAAAAGTATGACTACGATACATTTCATAGTTACGTTTTTAGTGAGCAAAAAAAATATGAAAAAGTAGTTGATAGTTTACTAAATTTGCTTTCGAAATATGAAAAACCAAAAATTACAATTAATGGCAAAAATTAATATTCTTATTCTAGCATTTGTTTCTTTATTTCTAACAAATTGTAAAACTGAAAATGAAAAGTATCCAATAGATAAACGATATTGGGATACTATGGATTATGCAAATGTTATACGTGAATTGAAATATGGTTATGAGCCTGACGAGAAATTGCCAAGTTATAGTGATCCCGAAAATAGAGTAGTATTTGAAAAATTGGTAGATCAACAAAATTTCAAAGTTGTATTGGATGATAATGAGTTGGGAAAGAAACATAGAAATGAAATTTCATCTGATTTCTTTATGCGTTGGAAAGACATGAATACTATTTATAGAAGTACAGATAGGAAAGATAATTACATTTATGATAGAGAATTAATTAAAGTTTGGCATTTCGGTTTAAGTTTACAATTAAGGTATTTCAAACTAGGGAATGATGTGATCATCGAAAGCTCGGATGATCCAAATTCTGGTCAGGCCAGTAGAGTAATCAATTCTAATAAAAAAACATTGGTAGATAATTTTAATTATTACCTTGATGAAATCAATGATGAAAAAGCTTTTTCTGATGAAGGGAAAGAATTACTTGGTAAAGGGATTGATGTATATTTTACAGAATTAATAGAATTATATCCGGAAGCTAATTATAGTGGGATGTTAAAAAAAGTTGAGTCGATGCAAAAGAAGAGTAAGTCTGAAAGCATAAAAACATCTTTAGATAAACTTAAAAGGTTGATTGAATCAAATAAAGATCAGAATAATAGTTTATAAATTTTCCACCTCAAATCTTAAACAAGATAGGGAAGGAATTCTTTCTGTACGATAATCTATATTAAAAATAAGCAATCTAACCAGTCCATACCTATCATCAATATTTATAATACTATAAGGTATACAAAGTGTAGTAGAAAACAAATCTATAGCCTTAGCAGCCATTTAGCTTACAAAAAAGAAGCGTTAACAAGCAAAATCCCCACCGCAAAATACAGCCATATAGATAATTGCTGCAATACCTACAAGAATATCCAGGATAGGTAAGCTTGCAAATATTATAGCCAAAAGATGTTTCTTTCTCATGAATAATATCCAGGCGGTGATGATACCTATACCCGTAATAATAGGGTAGGCAACTAAACTTATGACTAAGGTAATAGTAGGGATGCTATCCTCGGATCCAGGGCTATCAAACATCATAGCAGACATCATAATCATTGGAAGAGAGGGTAAAACAAGAATCCCGAAAATGATACTTGCAACGATAAGGTAAACCCTGGTGTTATTTCTTTTTTTGATTTCTGTTGCGGTGCTAGTAGTTTCTGACATACATTTAAATTAAAGAACGTTAAATATACGATAAGAATATTTTAGTTTATTTTGGTTCTAATACCTTTACGACTTCAAAACCAGAAAATGCTAGATCAATACACTAAAGAATTTCGATATAACCTAAAATTGGCAGCTCCTGTAATGATGGGAATGTTGGGGCACACCTTTGTCGGATTGGTCGATAATATTATGGTGGGCCAACTCGGAACCGCAGAATTGGCAGCAGTATCTTTAGGTAACAGCTTTATGTTTATTGCAATGTCTTTGGGTATTGGGTTTTCTACGGCAATAACTCCATTAGTGGCAGAAGCAGATGCAGAGAACAATTTTAAAAATGGTAAATCAGCTTTCAAACATGGATTATTCTTGTGTACTACATTAGGAATAGTATTGTTTTTATTGATTCTTCTGGCAAAACCATTGATGTATTTAATGAAGCAACCTCCAGAGGTTGTAGAATTGGCATTACCTTATTTAGATTTAGTAGCATTTTCTTTGATTCCATTAGTTAGTTTTCAGGCATTGAAACAATTTTCTGACGGTTTATCAATGACTCGATATCCTATGTATGCCACCTTGATTGCCAATGTGATTAACATAGTATTAAATTACCTTTTGATTTTCGGGAAATTTGGTTTCCCAGAGATGGGGATCGTAGGAGCAGCTGTCGGGACATTGGCTTCTCGATTTGTAATGGTTATATTTTTATGGGTTTTGCTTAACAAGAAAGAAAAGTCTAGAGGATATGTTACACATATTAAAATTTTCGTTCTGGAAAGTAAAATGATCAGAAAGATCTTAGAATTAGGTTTTCCCTCATCATTGCAAATGTTTTTTGAAGTAGCCATATTTACTGCTGCAATTTGGTTGTCCGGGATTTTAGGTAAAAACCCACAGGCAGCCAATCAAATTGCATTAAATCTATCATCGATGACCTTTATGGTGGCCATGGGATTAAGTGTAGCCGCAATGGTGAGGGTTGGTAATCAAAAAGGACTTCAAAAGTTTAGAGATTTAAGAAGAATTGCCATTTCGATCTTTTTGTTAGGGTTTTTGATTGCAACTGTTTTTGCTTTGGTTTTTATTTTGTGTAATCAAATGTTACCGATGATCTATTTAGATGTTAATGATATAAATAATCTATCAGACAATACCGAGGTAATTAGTATTGCGGCCAAACTTTTAATTATAGCGGCATTATTTCAGATATCAGATGCGATACAAGTAACAGTATTAGGAGCACTAAGAGGGCTTCAGGATGTGAAAATCCCTACAGTAATTACATTTTTTGCTTATTGGGTGGTGGGATTCCCCATTAGTTATTACTTAGGATTATATACCGAATATAAAAGCTCTGGAATTTGGATTGGACTATTAGCCGGGCTTTCAACTTCGGCATTATTATTGTATTTTAGATTTAATAAATTAACAAATGGTTTAATCAATAGAAGTTAATTATTTTAATAAAAATTAAAGAAGAAATACGTTTAATAGACTTATTGCGTTTATTTGGTATTAACTAATAATTAACTATCTTTCCAAAAAAACAGAATACAAAAAATGAGAGTCCCAAATTCTAAATTTTGTCTACTGCTTATTGTTTTTACATTAGCAATTGCACATAGCAGTAACAGTCAAAACTTCGAACACAGTATCGCCCAAAATTTAATTCCAAATCCTAGTTTCGAGAATATCAATACGACCATTAAGCGTATGGATATGGAAATGCAAAATTTTGGAATTATGAAAGATTGGAAACCTTCTATTAATACTCCTGATGTATATCACCCAGGATTAGCATCGGTTAGGTTTATACATAAATCACCAAATTTTTTAAAGCAGTTTGGAGCTCAAGAACCAAAAACCGGAGATGGAAAAGTAGGAATGTATATTGCCGGAGGAATGCATAAAGAAGGAGTAACGGCTAAGCTAAAGCGACCACTGGGAGCAGGTAAATATTATTATTATCATATGTATGTCTCTCTTGGAGAAGGGATATCTAATTCATGTACCTCTTCTATAGGAGCTTATTTTAGTGCTAGAATCCCGAGAATATCTGCCACATCAAAACTACCTTTACATGTAGGATCCTCTAAAATGGTTTGTAACACTAAAGGATGGACCAAGGTATGTGGAGTATATAAAGCAAAAGGGACCGAAAAGTATATCTCTCTAGGATATTTTTCAGATAACCCAAAGGGAAAATCTGTAAAAGGAGGTAAATACGATACAGGATATTATTTTGTTGATGATGTTTTGCTTATGGAAATGAAAACGCCTAAAAACCTTGTTGCTGGACAAGTGTGTAATATGGCTCTTGATTTTTCACCGATTGAATTTTTGGTTGGAGAAAGTGAAGCCTATAAAGAGATTCAGAAAGCATTGGATTCTTATATCCAATATGTAACCATATTTAAAGTAAGCACAGTTAAAATTATTGGTCACGCAGATGATGCAGGTTCGAGATTCGAGAACGAAATCATGTCTGCCATGAGAGCTAGTAATGTGAAGAAATATATGATTGAAAAAGGTGTAGATGAGTCACTAATCGAAATTATTGCAGCCGGGGATACATCGCCTGTCGTTACTACTGGTTCTGATTTGGATCCTGATTCTAATAATAGAATCGAGATTAAAATTAAGTAACAGTAACATAATAATATTCTGGTTTGCCCCAAAAAGATAGTACCTTTGAACCGTTAAAATTTTTAAGTTTTCATTTATGGGCTTTCCAAAATTCTTATTAGGAGATAATACTGATTATCCAGAAGCTATTTTTGTCGTGCACACAGAGTTTCCCATGTTTATTATTAATTTGGCAAATGACGAAGTAGAGTGGCTCGAGGAATTTGATAAACACGATGAAAAAGAGCTTCAGAGTGAGGCAGAGAATCTTTTTCAGGAGGCAAATGATTTCTATGACCGCGAGATTGAACGCTATGATGACTAAAAGACTTAATTTAGTAAATGGAAGAGCTCATACAATTAGATAAAGATCTTTTTTTATATCTCAACAATTTAGGAACTTCATCATGGGATTGGTTTTGGTTGTTTATGACCGAAAAGTTATATCAAATCCCATTGTATTTGGTTCTGCTATTCTTTTTTTATAAATATTTTGGTATACGAGGTACGATAATTACTTTATTGGTTGTTGCAGCTCTTATTGCTGCTTCAGATCAATTATCAAATTTGTTTAAAAATGTACTTTTTATGAGGCCCAGGCCCTGTAGAGCAGATGGGGTAGCAGATTTTACTCGCTTTATTGCAGAACGTTGTGGACGCCATGGATATTTTTCTGCACATGCAGCGAGTTCTATGGCATTAGCTTTCTTTACTGGATTAGCATTGCAGAAACATCTTAAGTATATCTTTCCGTTTATGGTAGTGTGGTCTATTGTGGTAAGCTATAGTAGAATCTATGTTGGAGTGCATTATCCGGGCGATATTATCACGGGTATGGCTATTGGTATCCTATTAGGCCTTGGAGCGTTTAAACTGCATACTTTTTTAATAAAGAAGTATGGCAACAGCACTATTTGATTCTTTTAGTATAAAAAAAGTACCTTTTAGGTGCTTCGAAGATGCTTTTAGCTTCTTTTTTTAACCTTTTAGGTTCTTCCAAAGAAATTATGTCTCTTTTTTAAACTTTTTCTTTTTCTTCTTTTTACCAAAAAGCCGTTTTAAGATATTGTCTCTTTTTTCAGATTTACAGTCTAAATCTTGTAATACTTCTTCCGAAGGTTCTTCAAATTTACTTTTTGTAATAGGGTCAAAAGTGGTATCGAGATTCATTTTTTGATACAGTTTTGCAAAAATGGGTAAGGCCGTATTTGCTCCCTGGCCTAAAGCTGTAGTTTTGAAACCAATATTGTAATTATCATTTCCTACCCAAGTTACGGTAACTAGTTGAGGTGTAATACCCACAAACCAACCATCTTTGTTATCCTGAGTAGTTCCTGTTTTACCGGCAATATCATTCTCTAACTGGTAGGTAGTTCTTAATCGGGTAGCGGTACCTTGTTCTACAGTAGATTTCATCATCTCTAGTAGTACTTGTTTTGTATAATCACTATAGGCGGGTGTTTCAGCAATCACGGGTTCAAAAGAGGCAATAAGCTTACCGTTTTTATCTTCAATTCTGGATATATAATAGGGTTGTACTGCTTTTCCATCATGTACATAACTGGCATATGCTCCCGCCAGGTCTTTAATCTTAATACCATCTGTACCTAATGCCATAGCAGGTTTTTTAGAAAGAGAATCAGTAATGCCTAATTTTCTAACCTGATCTATTACTTTTGGGATTCCAATTTCATTTAAAACCTTTACGGCAATTGTATTTACAGAAGTACTCAATGCCTTTTCTAAAGTAAAGTTAAGATGAGGATCTTCTTCTTCTTCTGAAGAATTTTTAGGAGTCCAATTATCTAAATTGGTATAGGTGATTTCTTTTGTCGAAAAATAAGTACACGGCTTCATGCCATTTTCAATAGCAGTTGTGTATACAAAAGGTTTAAAGGTAGATCCTACTTGTCTTTTGCTTTGCGACACATGATCATATTTAAAGTAACGATAGTCGATTCCGCCAAGATAAGCTTGGATTGCCCCTGTAGAAGGTTCTATAGCAATCATTCCTGCATTAAGAAACTTGAGGTAATGTTGAAGACTATCCAGAGAAGATGCTTTTACTGTGGTGTTTCCCGCCCATTCAAATAATTCTATATCTTTTTTTACAGAAAGAGAGTCCTTAATTTGATTTTCGGTGAATCCTTGTTTTTTGTATTCCTTATAGATCTCAAGACCTTTCATCGCTTTCTGTACAAGATCTTTATTGTTTTTCCATGGAGCTGCACTACCATACGATTTTTCATAATCGCTTTGTAAGACTTGCATGTGTTCTTTCATAGCTTCTTCGGCCAAAACTTGCATTTTGTAATCTAATGTAGTGTGAACAATTAATCCATCATTATGTACATCATATATCGTACTATCTGGTTTTTTATGTTTTTTTAAAATTTCGGTAAGTTCTTTTTTTACTGCTGATCTAAAGTATGGGGCTAACCCAAGGTCGTGATTAAAATATTGATAGTCTAAAGCGATACTTTGACTCATTGTTTGATCTGCTCGATTAGTACTTATATATTCATATTTGACCATCTGCTGAAGGACAACGTCTCTTCGCAGCTGGCTTCTTTCGGGAAAAAGCCTTGGATTATAACTATGATTGGCTTTTAGCGTTCCGATAAGTGTTGCAGCTTCAGAAAGTGTTAGTTTGTGAGTCGGTTTATTAAAGAATTTTTGAGTGGCACTTTCAATTCCATAGGTGTTATCAGGAAACGGAACCGTATTAAAGTAAAGCGTAAGAATTTCTTTTTTTGAATATATATCCTCTATTCTTTTTGCAACGAAAGATTCTTTTAGCTTATTAATAACCGTAGTAAACATCCTGTACTTTTTTCTTCCGAATAGGTTTTTGGCAAGTTGTAATGTTATTGTGCTTCCTCCTCCAGAGGATTTATCTTGTAGTAATATTGTTTTAAAAAATACTCGTAGCAGACTTTTGTTGTCTACACCATCATGTTCATAAAAACGTACATCTTCTGTAGCAACCAGTGCATCAATAAGGTGTTGAGGCAAATCTTCATAGGTTATAGGCTGTCTGTCGTAAATGTAGTACTTGCCAATTAAGTTCCCATCTTTGTCTAATACTTGAGTTGCTTCTGCTTGTTTTAAAGAGCTTAATTCTTTTTTAGTAGGTAGTTTTCCGAAAAAACCAAAATATATACTTGCATAAAAGCATAGGAAGATCAAAATAGTCCCGCTCAATATGAGTAGCGACCATTTAACCCCTCTTTTTTCTATAAGTTTCTTTATCATAATTCTAATATCGACATACATAACGTCTAAAGTGACATATTATTAAGTAGAATCGATTTGTTGTTTTTTTCTGAAATCATATATAAAAAGAATAATCATTACTACCATAAGTATTGAAAAGGGTAGAGATGTAATAATGAGAAGTTTTTGCATTGCGATCAGGACATTAATATCTGCCTTTGCATTTCCTAACAAAATAATACCAATAGAAAAAATAGTAAGGATAATACTCCATAAAAGGCGGTGTCGTTTTGAAGGCTCTTGTTTTCCGTCGTCTGTAAACATACTTAGTACAAAAATGGCAGAGTCTAATGAAGTGACCAGAAAGCTTATGAGAAGTAAAATAGTTAGCGTATTTATAAATCCTTGAAAAGGGTAGTTTTCAAAAAAGATAAAAATCGAACTAAATACATTATCAAATTGGCCTTGGTAAGTACCCAAATTTTCGATGATAGCAAAAGCCGATTGCCCAAAGGTCGTAAACCAGAAAAAAGTTCCTAATGAAGGTATAAGCAGCACACCCAATATAATTTCTCGAAGAGTTCTTCCTTTCGAAATACGTGCAATAAAGATACCGGTAAAAGGTGCCCAGGCTAACCAAAATGCCCAATAATAGTAGGTCCAATCTGTAAGAAATGCTTCGCCGGGGTCATATTGCCCATAGGCCAGGCTTAGTGGAATAAAATCAATAATATAATAAAACAACGAGGTTGAGAATTGACTAAAAACAGATAAAACATCACTTTGCAGAAGTACAAAAAACAACAGAGCAATGGTAATATAAATATTCCAGGTAGAGATTACTTTAATCCCCTTGTTTACGCCTCTAAAAACAGATATAAATGCCAAAACCGAAATGATAAGAAGCACTATAATAGTGCCTTTAAGCCCAAAATCTTCTTGCAACAAGTGCGTAAGACCTCCTTCGATTTGAGTGGTACCTAACCCAATGGCAGCTACAAGTCCAAAAACGGTTGTAAGAATAGCAAGAACATCAATACTACCAAAAATAAGTTGTTGTGGTTTTTTTGAAGTCACCAGCCGTTCTACCGAAGAAAAAGCACTACTGGATAATACTTTTTTGGATTGCACAAAGAGATAATATCCTACAGCGATTGCAAATACGGCATAAAATGCCCAGGCCGTAAAACCCCATTGATAAAAGGTGTATTCTAGAGCTATTGTTCCAGAGTCGGTTTGAGTATTGATAGGGGGGTTACGCATCATAAAAACCGGTTCTTGTACTGCACGAAGTAAGATTCCTGCACCCATTCCTGCACTATATAACATAGATATCCATGCTAAACGAGAAAACTGTGGTCGATCGGTGTCTTTTCCTAAACGATGTTTCCCCCAACTAGAAAATGCCAACACAATCAAAAGTAATACACAAAGCAACCCCAGCCAAAGATAGAATCGACCAAATCGCTGACGTATATATACAGAAAAGGATTCAATCCCATTATAGGTTTCTAATGTAAAAACATATAAGAAAAATGAAAAAAAGAGCAGTATACCTAATGAAATATAGAGTAAACTATTTTGCTTAAGATTTAATTTCATGAGCTATTACGCTTACTAAGTGAAGTTTTTTTATAGTCTCACTTTTGCTGTGATTATAAATGTCTAAAAAAGTTTTGAGAATAGATTACTAAAGACAATAAAGTTTTGAGTTTTTTAACAAGTAAAAACTCTAAAAAATAAATTATTTTTTAAGATTGATTTCTCGAAAGTGTCATTTTTTTTAAATAAACTTGTAGTAGCATAACAATATAATATGCTCTATACCCGAATTGAACGTTACTTGGGGCTAGTTAGAAAAATATACCCCAAGGTTTGTATTATAAAATGTTGCTTCTGCGCATTTCTGATAGATATCACTAACTAAACCTGCAAACCCATGAGAAGAGTAATTGTTGACTACAAAAAATTGAATAAAAATATCTTAAACCTTCTTGTAGAAAAATTTCCTGATGGTTACGCCGATCGAGATATTATTTCGTTTAAAAACCATCACAATGAAGCCATTGAAGCTGTAGAAGTAAAAACAGCCGATACCGTTTACTTGGTAAAAATAAGTAAAAGATTAGCAGATTCGATGCAGAGCTTTGAAAATCCAGTGATAGATGTACCTACAGGCGTAAGTAAAGAAGAGGTGGGGGATATAGAAGATAAATAAGGTAAATTTAAAAGGTTTTCGGAGTCTGTAATTTCGAAAAAGGATAACTCAACTTCTTATTCTGATCCTTATAAGGAATTCTATGCTCAATGAGCTGATAGTACTACAGTATCAGTTACAATTGTTTGTGCTCAATTCTTCTTTCTTTTGAATAAAAATTAAACACTTTTCAAAACACTGCAGTGGGTAAAATCTCTTTCTCTATATTTTTTGTTATAGGAATGTTAAATATTTCTTCTATTTTTAACATTTGGTTTTTGATACAAAATCAAAATAATAAATATTCAGACTATCATTTTTTATAAGTGAAGGATGATTTAGGAAAGATAACCAATAACCAATTAAGAAAGTTAAGGGAAAAAACGATCTGCAGGGTTAGGTAAAATAAATACATGAAGTATAAGGAGTACTGCTTGCTCATATTTTTTATGGGAATACAATTATATGGACAAGAACTTAAGAACAAGGAAAAGGAATTGTTTTTTGTCATGCCCGAAGTTTTATTAGGGAAGACTATGGAGGCAAACACCGGTTTCCCGGAGACCAAATTGCAAAAATCTTTTTTTTTAAGTTTAGGGAACTATAATCGTTCGAACAACAAACATTGGGGAGTAGGATTGGGGTATCCTAAAACGGGTATCTCTTTTGGATTTACAGATTTAGGAAATACAGAAAAATTAGGACATGCATATACGCTAATACCTTTTGTCGAGTTTGGATTATTTAAAAAAAAGACGGATAGATGGAATTTAAATGTGGGCTTTGGATCTTCTTATATTGATACTCAATTTGATCCTGATAGTAATCCATTTAATAAAGCTGTTACTACACAAATTAATTGGTCTTTTAAATCATTCCTCTATTATGATTTCTTTAGAACAGGATTGATGGACTTGCGGTTAGGATTAGGATATATTCATTATTCTAATGGTCATACACAATTACCAAACCAAGGGCTTAATTCATTTTTATTAAGTTTATCTTCAACTATAGGTAAAGAACCTGTAATTTCTGATACAAAAGAGAATAATCAGAAGTTTGAAAAAATTAGATCCTCACAAAAGTATTTATCCATAAGAACTGGTATTGGACAGAATGTACTTTCTGAGTCTTTTAATGATAAAAAAGAGGTGTATTCAATAGCGGTTTCTGCAGGAAAAATTATAAACAAGACGTTTAAATTTGGAGGAGGGTTTTATTATCGTTTCTATGAGCATTATTATGATTATATAAACGAAGATCGCCAACTCATAAGAGAACAAGTTCCTTTTTTTAGAGACAACCCGTACCGTTATGCTACTAATTTTGGTTTTTTTGCAAGTACCGAACTTTTTGTGGGTCACGTTGGTATTGAATTCGACCTCGGGCTTAATATTCATAAACCATTTTATAAAATTGATTGGCAACTTAGTCAGGGTGAATTCTATAATAATAAATATTTTTTAGGAGAATTGGATTGGTATTATGAAGTAAAACGAACGGTTACCAGTCGATTAGGAGTAAAATACTATCTAATTAATACATACAAGGCAACTAGAAATAATATATTTATTGGAGCAAATATTAATGCCAACTTAGGACAAGCGGATTTTTCTGAACTTAGTTTGGGGTATGTATATCGTTTTAATTTAAAGGAAAAAAAGAAGAGAAGTTTTTAAGTTATTTAAATTCCTTTTTGCTTAACTCCAATAAATATCTGGCTGCAGCAAAAGGTGTTATTTTATGCTGTTGCACGGCTTCGATTTGAGAATCTAATGCTGTTCGTACTTTAGGGTGGTTATAGAAATTACTTTTTAGTTGTTCTTCAATGGTTTGTAGTAACCAAAATTTATTTTGTTGAATTCGGTTATTCTCAAAAAAACCATTTTTAGCTGTAATATCGAGATATTTTAAAATCAAGTTCCATATTTCTTCAATACCTTTTTCTTCCAGTGCGCTACATGTCAATACTTCGGGAGACCAACTATTTTTGTTAAGAGGGTATAGATGCAGTGCTTTTCTGAATTTATTTTTTGCTTCTCTGGCGCGTTTTAGATTATCACCATCGGCCTTATTGATCACGATAGCGTCTGCCATTTCGATAATACCCCTTTTGATCCCTTGTAATTCGTCGCCAGCTCCGGCAAGTTTTAACAATAAAAAGAAATCTACCATACTATGTACAGCGGTTTCACTTTGTCCTACTCCCACAGTTTCAATAATAATGATATCATATCCGGCTGCTTCGCAAAGAATAATTGATTCTCTTGTTTTTTGCGCAACCCCACCTAACGAATTTCCCGAAGGAGAAGGTCTGATAAATGCATCCGAGGATCTGACTAACGATTCCATACGGGTTTTATCTCCTAAAATACTACCATGAGAGATTGTGCTACTTGGGTCTACTGCTAAAACGGCAACTTTTTTACCCTTTTGAATAAGTAAACTCCCTAGTGCTTCAATAAAGGTGCTTTTTCCAACTCCGGGAACACCTGTTATTCCTATTCTAACCGAATTATTGGCATAGGGTAAGCACTTTTCGATGAGTTGTTGTGCTTTTTTGGTATGGCTGAGTTGTGTGCTTTCAATTAAAGTAATACCTCTGCTTAAGGCTGTAGTATCTTTAGAAGTGATAGCCTTAAAAATAGTTTCTACCGAGACTTCTTTTTGTTGTAGTTGTTTAAACCGACCAATAGCCTGGCTATTAGTGCTTGAAGGTACTTTTGATGATAGATTAGTATGTTTGGCGTTCTCTTTAGGCACAGAATAGCTTTATGACAAAGTTAAAAATTCCTTTTGGTAAACGTATCATAGTTTAATAATACAATATGTTATTTATAGATTTTTATAGGAACCGCTATTGCAGTTTTATCCCACGCCAGATATAGTATCGTGAAATCATTCGCATTCTCAAAATAAATAGAAAACTGTTCTTTTATATTTAGTAATGGTAGTACAGGAACTTCTACAATAAGCGCATCAAAAGCGGGGTCTCTTTTTATTGTACCATCCATATATACTCCCCAGTTATACTCTTTGCTATTAAAGATAACCTTCCAGGATTTAGGGTTGGGTATGGTCCATAAGGTATATGTTCCTGCTTTAAGCGGTGTGCCATCTATCAATAAGTCTTTGTCGGTTGTAAAAGTAGTGGCTTCATTGGCTCCGGTTCTCCAGACTTCGTTATAGGGAACTAAATTTCCAAAAATTTCTCTGCCCTTTTTATATGGGCGATTGTAAAATACAGTAAAAGTAGCATCTTTAGCTGTGTGTGTAATTGTTTCTTCTGGGCTATGTTTCTTAGTATTTTGCTTCATGATATACATACCAGCAAATCCGATAATAACTAATCCCAGTATGATAATAACGGCTCGTTTTAATAGCTTTGGCATAATACATGTTTTTGATACCGAAAGATAGTTTTTTTCGATATCAAAAACATATAAGAACATTCTTAATCACTTAGAAAATAATTTACTCACTTAATTGAACGATGTTCATCACATTTACGGCGCATGTATTTCTAAGAGTGATTAATACTTTGTGTACAGGTTCAGAAAAATATTTTTTTTCAATGAGATGATCTATATGTTTTATTAGCTTGTTAGTACAATCTACATTTTTTTCTAAACGATTAAAAACATCTTCTACCTCTTCATGATTACGATAGTCGTAACTTTTCTTTAATTTTTGCATGGTTACTACTGGTTAATAGATTAATAAATTTCGTTGAGTTAGTATCACTTTGATGAAAAAGCTTACTTTAACAATAGTTAATTTCATATTAATTATTTGATATTCAAATGATTGTTATATTTAAAGAGTTTTTATCTATAATTTTGCAACAAGAGAAATACAATTTCGTCTATTATAGAAGAATAAAGATTTAAGATTGTTTTAAATAAGAATCACTAACCAAAAGTTAAGAAGTTTGTTACAAAGCGAGCTAATAGAGTTATGTAGAGCTAACGATCGTAGGGCTCAGATGAAGCTTTATAATAAGTACTGTGATGGTATGTATTATGTAGCATTACGATTCCTTAAAGATTCCTTTGAGGCAGAGGAAGCTATGCAAGAATCTTTCATTAAAGCATTTAGTAGATTACATCAATTTACAGGAGATGTAACTTTTGGAGCCTGGCTTAAGCGAATTGTAATTAATAAAAGCATAGATATGCTAAAAGCTAAGAAGATGAATATGGTGGCGATTAATGAACAAGTGATGACCACTGTAGAAGAGCAGAACGATTGGTCGGTCTCGGATTCAGTTACAGTAGATGAGGTCAAAAATGCAATCGAAAGATTACCGGAAAAATATAAATATGCAGTTATGCTGTTCTTAATAGAAGGGTATGACCATAAAGAAATAAGCGAGATATTGGATATCACTCCAGTAGCATCAAGAACACTCGTTCATAGAGGTAAAAAACAGCTTCAGGATCAACTAAAACATTTGAGAGATGGCACAAGATATTAGAGAGCTATTAAAGCAAGATAAACGACTCCCTTCTGAGCGAATAACAGAAGGCCATCAACAGCGGTTTATGGATAGGTTGGAAATAGAACTTCCTGTAAAAACAACAAAGAATATTAATTATTCTTGGCTCAAGATTGCAGCAAGTGTAGTGATTATTCTCTCTGTTTCTATGATGACATTTAATCAGTTTCAAGGAGATACACCAAATACTACAGATATTGTAGATAATACCGAAGTAAAAAATTCTATGGTTGTATTAGATAAACAATCTTCTCCTTTGGCAGAAATATCTCCAGAGTATGAAAAGGTTGAAAATACTATACTAACAAGTATAAAATTCCAATTGTCTCAAATAACTGTAGATGATACCAATAGAGAATTGGTAGAAAGTTTTATGGCACGGTTAAAAAATCTGGATGGTGAATACCAACGACTTAATAAAGAACTTATGGAAGTTGGCCCAAATCAGCAGAGTATAGAGGCAATGATCGAAAATTTAAAAATGAGACTTAGTCTGCTAAATAGACTTAACGATAAATTAAAAGAATTAGAAAAAATAGCGAATGAAAATTACGATGAAATACAAGCTTAGTATTGTAGCATCATGTGTGTTATGCTGTGCAGGGCTATTTGCGCAAGACAAGCAGAATAAATTAAAAGAAAAATTTAATGTAAATGCTGATGTAACAGTAAACCTAAACACGAGCCATACTAATATTGTCTTTGAAACATGGAATAAAAATACGGTTGAAGTAGAGGCTTTTCTCGAAGGTGATGATCTTACCGATGAAAATAGCAGGAGAATTCTTGATAGTTGGAAAATTAATGTTTCAGGAAACAGTAATGATATAATAATCAATTCTGCTGCCGGAAATTTATGGGCAGGAAGTGTTACTTCAGCTAATGTAAGAATTAGCAAAGAAGAGTTAAGAATGTTGGGCCCTGCTATTGCCAATATGCTAGGTCCTATTATGGAAAACATAGCCAATAACCCAATGCCTAATGCTCTTTCAAAAGATTTTTCAAATGTTAGTGTCAATACGAGTAAAAATAGTAAAGAGAATGAGAAGTATATTCAACAATGGGAGAGTCAGATACGTGAAAAATTTAGCGATGATATAGATCAAAAAAAACAGGTATGGACTAAACAGTTTGAGGATAAACCAAACGAAGTGACTGGTCAGACGGGAATACGTGTAGAAACATGGGGGCAGCAGTATGGAAAACAAATGGGAGTTTGGGCTTCTCAACTAACAAAAGATATCGAAGGTCAACCAAATGGAACTGCTAATGTTACAGTATATCGCTATAGTGCTAATAAAAAAAGTATGAATGCGGGCGGAAATAAAATTATTAAAATACGCATGCCCAAAGGAGCTAAGTTGAAACTTAATATTCGTCATGGTGATGTGCAATTAGCAGAACGTTCTAGAAACATCAAGGCCTCTTTATCCCATACTAAGCTTTCGGCTAATATTATAGATGGTGCTCAAACCTTTATCAAAGCTTCGTATTCTCCTGTTTTTGTTCGCCAATGGAACAATGGTAGACTTGTAGTAAATTATGTAAAAAACTGTAGGATACAGAATGCTAAGAATCTTTTAGTAAATGCAGATTCAAGCAATATCTATATTCAGCAATTAGAAGAAAATGGAGCAATTTCTGGTAGCTTTGGCGTGATTACAATAGAAAATCTGGGAGAGACTTTCTCTACCTTAGATTTAGCAGTAAAAAACAGTGATTTTAAATTAAAGTTACCCAAAACAGCTTTTAATTTATCCTATAGTGGAGCACAAAGCATAATTTCTTTGCCCAAAACCCTTGAAATAAGTACAAGAAAGAATTTTGGAAATGTATTTATAAATGGATTTCAAAATACGCGTAGCACCGATAAAATGATTACGATTAATGCTAAATATAGCGAGGTCGTATTACATAGTAAATAGATAGTTTTTTCATAGTAATTGTAGTGTTAATTATAGAAAAGCTTCATTGGTTGATCAACTAATGAGGCTTTTCTAGTACTATGCATGATCCATTTTCTTCACATTTAATTAAGACTAAAAAGTAAGAAGAGTCGTTTGTTGAGTTGTTTCGTCAGTAAAAAAATGCTTTTTATCTATTTTTTTTACTATTACAAGTTTTAAATTATTGATTATGAGGTATTTATGATTTTTGTTAAAGGAAATTAACATTTTTTGTGTCATTTGTCGAGAATCAAAAACACTTGATCTAAAAGTCTGGTTTTTAGTTTGTATAACAATAATTTAATAATATCATTGTATGGTAAAACCGTAATAAAGGAACTAAAAACCATTATTGCAAAGTATAAAAGAAGATGAAATTAATTACATATATATTTAGCTTTTTATTTTTTGTTACTAGCTATGCGAATGACAATGATCAAACTCTTGAAGTAGAGAAAGATGGTTTGTTAGTTATGGTTGTTAATTTTGAAGAAGGAGATAAAATTAAATTGTTTGAAGTTGAGACCGGAGATCATATCTTATCTAAAACTCATAACGAAATTGATTTAAGTCAATTACCCATGGGATCTTATTTACTTGAGAATAATGAAGGGAGATCTATAGTTATTCAGAGATTAGAAGATGAAATAAATATAGATGGTGTTTTAGATAATATAGATAATGATTTTGTTTTAGATAGAGATAGTCAAAGAGCATATGTATCTAGTGATGTAGATGTAGAGGAAGAGTTTGTTAATTACTATGAGCATACACAAACAAGTTTATTAGAAATTATTAGAGATGGAGACATTGTAACTGTTGTTGATTTTGTTGAAGGGGATAAAATTAAATTATTCGAAGTAAAAGACACAGTACATGTTTTATCTAAAACTGAAGGTTATGTTGATTTAAGTCAACTTCCTGCTGGTGTTTATGTATTAGAAAACAATAAAGGAGAATCTGTGGTTGTTGAGAAATTTTTGGACAATGACCAAGTTGCAGACATGTAAAATAAATGAAGTAATAAAAAAAGCCTATCCAAATTTGGATAGGCTTTTTTTATGTTCTTAATGTATGTAGAAAGTATATATCTATTATGTTTTTCGTAGAGTTTGCGTAAAGCAATAGATCTTTTTAGTGCTTTGGCATAAGGTTTGTTTAAGTGATTGGAATAAAAAACAATCACACAATGAAAAAACAATTATTTATTTTAGGGGCTTTAGTTTTAGGATTTGTCACATCAAGTTGCAATAGCGATGATGATTTAGGTAATAGCAATCTTTCTCAACAGCAAGAATCACTCAAAATACTTTCATTTGAGTTTTTAGCAAGCAATAATGATAATTTACAAGAGGATGTGGTTGCGGTCATTGATGAATCAAAAAAGACCATTACGGCTGTGCTACCAGCAAATACTTCATTAACATTTTTAGAGCCAACAATTAAAGTGTCAGAGGGGGCTAGAATATTTCCTGGCGAAGGTTTTCCTGAAAATTTTACTACACCTGTAGAGTATAAAGTTACAGGAGATAGTTTTGGCGAATCAACATACACAGTTACTGCAATATTAGAGGATAATAATGAAAGTAAAATAATCAAGTTTGGTTTTGATAAGGATAAAAATCCATCTGCAAATCTTAGCGGTGATGTATCTGGAATAATAGAAGGTAATGCTATAACAATAGAGTTTCCTGCTGAAGTAAATATTTCGGCATTGATTCCTACTATCGAACTTTCTTCGGGAGCTACAATTAACCCTGGACCAGAAATGGTGCAAAATTTTACAAATCCACTAACATATACAGTTACTGCTCAAGATGGAGTAACAAAAACTGAGTATAGTATTGAAAGTTATAAAGATGCAATCTCAAAAGTTACTTTTACTGTTGATGGCAAGGAATATAACGCTTCGATTAATGGCCAAGATGTTAGTTTAGAATTACCAGCAGGAACCACACTTAATAGTTTAATTCCTATAATTGAAACTTCAAACGGAATCACCGTTAGTCCTACGAGTGGTGAAGCTCAAGATTTTAATGAGTTGCTTGTATATACTATTACAAGAAATGATGGTACTACACAAGAATATAGATTTGATGTCTACATAGAAGATAGTCCTAGAAGCGATAGAGCAGTATTGGTGGAGTTCTATAAAGCAAATTATAAGTTAGACAACCTAAATTTACCTGTCGAATACCTTAGAAATTGGGATCTCAATGCTACAGAAATAGATAATTGGAGTGGGGTTACTTTAAACGGTTCAGGAAGAGTTGTTTCATTTAGTATTGCTGCTGCTGCTATTGTCACTGTTTATGAACTTCCACCAAGTATAGGTAAATTATCTATGCTTCAATCTTTGTCCATTATTTCTTCAAAATTAAGCCAACTTCCTGATGAGATAAATAACTTACATAACTTAATGTTTTTAACCCTTATTGATAATAGACTGACTTCGTTACCAATAAAGTTAGATGAGATTGATCAATTAGTTGTATTAGATTTAGGGCAAAATGATATTCAAACTATACAGGTTGATGTGTTGAGACAATTAGTGGGCCTAACTTCTTTAAGGTTAAATGATAATAATATATCAGAAATACCAAGAGCACTTGGGGATCTAAGAACTAGTAATTTGGGAACACTTGATTTGAGGGGAAATCCAGTTACAAATATCCCAAAAGAGGTGTGTGAATTATTTGATAATCCAGATAATCTTAGGCTAGATGAAGATGATATATGCGAAGAGTAGTTAGTTAAAATTATAGATAAAAAAACACCGATTGCATATCGGTGTTTTTTTTTTGGTACTCTAGGGGCAATTTATTTATCCAGGTTTTTGGTCATATTGAAACCAACAAATAATCCTGCTCCAGCCATTAAGAATATAGTTCCAGGTTCGGCTATACCGTTTTTTACACCAATTACTTCCGTTAAAATCCCTGCGATAAAAATACCAAGTCCAATTCCCATTAATAATAGTGAGAAATTTAGAATAAATACTTTCCACAATGGCGTTACTCTTTTTTCTTTGCTACTATAAAAGATAGAAGCATCCGCTCCCTTTTCGATTAGAGCTAACCGTTCTTTGTTTCTGGCAGATACAAATAGATATACTATTCCGAAAATACTACCAAAAAAGGTTATGGGTATTAGAATTTCTGGTCCTTGCATAATTTAATTTTTAAATGATTACTACTGTTCGTTTTCTATTAGGACGATATCTTATTTAATTAGGTTACAAAAAAGTGATAAAAAAATATTTTGTACTTTTTAGAAAGAATAGTGTAACCTATAATTATATAGTGTCGTCTTATGAAGAAATGAACCATCAATCAGATCAATATTATATCAATCAAGTTCTAGAAGGGCAGATAAATGCTTTTTCGATCCTTGTTGAGCGTTACCAGGCATTAGTATATACGGTAGTATATAGAATGGTAAAAAATAAAGAACAAGCCGAAGAAGTTGCGCAGGATAGTTTTATTAAGGCATACGAATCATTAAGTAAATATAGAGGAGATGCAAAATTTTCGACATGGTTGTATACCATAGCCTATCGAAAAAGCCTGGATGTAATTAAAGCGAATAAGCGAATGATAACATCAGAACTTATTGAAGATATACATGAAGGAGAGATAGAACTTGTTAATGATGCCTTGAGCTATTTGCAGGCAAAAGAAAGAAAAGAAGTGATATCGAATAGTATAATGAAACTCCCAGAAGAGGATGCTGCGATCATAACGTTATATTATTTTGAAGAAAAAAGTGTAAAAGAAATTGTTGAAATAGTGGGGTTAACCATAGATAATGTGAAAATAAAATTACATCGAAGTAGAAAAAAACTATATTCGATATTACAACATCACATTTTACCAGAAATAAGTAGTAAAAATGGAAGAGCAATATAAAGACATAGAGAGATTGGTAAAAGAAGCCGGATTAGACAATCCTTCTCCTGGTTTTATGCAAAATGTGATGAAACAGATTGAGGTTTCAGAATCTAAAACATCTTATGTATACACCCCTCTTATTTCTAAAAGCGGCTGGTGTATTATAGGTTTAATTACAGTAGCAGTAATTTTTACATTAACCTTTTTACCCGATACAACCGAATCTGTTTCTAAAACTATTGATTTTTCCTTTTTAAATTCAATACATATCAAAAATCCAATTTCTGGATTAGTACTGCCTAAAACAACTATTTATGGTGTATTGTTTCTAGGGATTCTGTTTTTTGTGCAAGTTACTCTACTCAAGAAGAGGATAGATAGAAGTTTTTCTATGTAAGGTTTCAAAAAATATTTTTTAAACTGCCTCACATTTTCTATTTTACATACTTAATCAATTTTTTGGAACATTTGTATGCAAAAAAGAATATGTGTTATTGGGGCAGGACCTAGTGGAATTACAGCACTCAAAAACTTAAAAGATAAAAACTTAGAAGTCATCTGCTATGATCGTAATAAAGAAGTAGGAGGTAATTGGATTTATTCTGAAGACGAAAGCCATTCCAGTGTTTTTGAAACTACACATATCATAAGTTCAAAAACATTATCTCAATACGAAGATTATACCTTTGATGATTTTGATAAAACTGTAGCAGACTATCCTTCTCATGATGAACTTAGAAGGTATTTTCAGGCGTATGCAAAGCATTTTGAGTTATATCCGTTTATAGCGTTCGAAACCTCTGTAAAAGATTGTAAAAGGTTGGATACGAACAAATGGCATATTACCATAGTACAACATGGAAAAGAAAGAGAAGAGATTTTTACAGACCTGGTAGTTTGTAATGGCCATCACTCGGTACCAAGAATGCCGCAATACCCGGGCAAGTTTACAGGAGAATTTATGCATTCTCACAACTATAAAAAAGCATTACCCTATACAGATCAAAGAGTTTTAGTGATTGGCGGAGGCAATTCTGCCTGTGATGTAGCGGTTGAAACCAGTAGAGTGAGTAAAAAAACCAGTATAAGCTGGAGGAGAGGATATCGTATTATCCCAAAATTCTTTTTTGGATTACCATCAGATATTGTGGGAGCTCGTTCGTCCTGGTTACCTATCAAAATTAGAAGTTGGCTAAATGATCGATTACTAAATATATTGCTGGGTAAAAACAAATTATATGGATTACAAGAAGTAAAAACAAAATTCGGACAAACACATCCCACAATTAATGACGAATTGTTGTATAAAATCCGACATGGTAAAGTGCATCCTAAAGTAGATATAGAAAAATTAGAAGGGAATACGGTGTATTTCATGGATGGATCAAAAGAGGATGTAGATGTTATTATCGCCTGTACGGGGTATATTCTTAAACATTCATTTTTTGATGAATCATTTATAAACTATAGTGATGGTCCCGTGCCTTTATATTTAAAAATGTTTCATCCAGAGTATCATGATTTATTTTTTGTAGGACTATTTCAGCCATTAGGATGCATATGGCCAGGATCAGAATTGCAAAGTAAAATTTTGGCTAATTATTTGGCTGGAGAATGGAAAATGCCTTCAGATATAAAAACATTATGTGAAAAAGAAGTTACAAATCCTCACTATAAACAGATTAATACGCCAAGACATACAATAACGGTAGACTATCATGCTTTTAGAAAAGCATTACTAAAACAGTTACCTAAAAATTGGAAATCGAAGGTGTCTAAAACCATTTCAAAAAGTGCTTAATGAAGAATAACTATTTCCCTGACTTTATATCAAATGTATCTCAAAGTTTTATTCCGGTAGTATCTTCAGCGTTTTCTAAAGAAGAATACATTCTTATTGATTTATCCGAAGACAATAAGTATTTAGATGATATAGATGTGTCTTCATCTAAAGCGTTTGAAGGCTATATTAAGGAGTATTTAAAAGAAAACAATAGCAAAGTCGCCTACGGAGGCTATAATGAAGTAAGGGGGATTTACAAAAGAAGTACGCATTTTAACCAACAAGATTCCGAAACCGAACGCAATATTCATTTAGGGATTGATATATGGTGTGATGCGGGAACAGAAATACTTTCACCTCTGGATGGGAAAATACATAGTTTTAAGAATAACAATAATTATGGAGATTATGGCCCTACAATCATTTTAGAGCATATGAATAACGAGGTGACTTTTTATACATTATACGGCCATCTCACAATAGATTCTCTTTCTAATTTGAAGGTGGGTCAAAATGTATGTGCTGGAGATAGTATTGCACATTTAGGCGATGCATCAGTAAATGGTGATTATGCGCCTCATTTGCATTTTCAAATCATTAAAGATATGCAAGGGAACGTTGGTGATTATCCTGGGGTGTCTAGCAAAAGGGATTTAGATTTTTATCTTCAAAATTGTCCTGATCCGAATTTTTTACTGAAAATTTAGGTTATGATTAAAAAAATAAGCTTCTAAAATCTACGATATTGATTTTAGAAGCTTACTATTAACTTACTTTTTTGTTTATACTAGTTAAAAAATATTTGGTCTTCACGTAAATTGGCATTTTTTGTAACTCCAAAGCCTATATCATTGGCAATAGTTAAATTAGCATAATAGAGAAGAAAACCATTACTGTTATTAACTACAAGAGAAACATCGATAGTCACTTCACCATCATTTGGCATGGTGAAAACTATATGATTTGTTTCGATATTTATGTTAATGTAATCCAGATCTGGATCATCAAACCAATATGTAACAGTATCGCCAATCTGTTGTTCAGGGGTGAGTAATTCTTGGCCATTTTTATCTTTTACAGAAAAAGTATTCTCTAAATAAACAGAATTCGGATCTATACCTTGTACTAACTCTGCAAAACCATCAATACTTAATGTAACTTTTGAGTTTGCAGTAGCTTTATAAACACCAGTGGCTTGATCATATGAGGTAGGATCTTGTACCACTACAAAATCTCTTACAGTGCTAATAGAGTTATCGGCCACAGAGGTTATAATCACACTAGCATTTCCGGCTCCAACGGCTTTTGCAAAATTACCTGTGTTAATTTCTATAATATTCGTATTTGTAGACGTAAAAATAATGTCTTGATTAGTAGCATCTTCAGGTTCTATTCTTGGATAGATATTTCGTGATTGACCTGTAAATAAGGAGAGCGGGTTGTCATAGAAAAACACAAAATTACTAATAGGAATTGGTGTCTGGACTATACGTAGCATTGCACTAGATGTTATCGTTGCATCAACTGTTGATGTAGCAGTAATAGCTACAGTACCTTCTTTTATGCCTGTAACATTCCCGTCTGAATCGACAGATGCCACTGTAGGGTCACTAGAAGAAAAAGTAAAACTATCATTTGCAGATCCCAATTCAATATTAAATTTATTGATTTGTATTTTTTTAGAATCACCAATAAGTAATGAAGATCTTTTTGGTTGCACCGAAATAAATCCAGCATCTATAGGTCTACGCGTTGTAACCGTTAATTCTATAGATTGAGTAATGCTTGGGTTGTCAACAGAAGTTGCAGTAATGATAGTTACCCCTGGTGTTTTTGTGTCAACATAACCCGATTTATCAACGTTTGCAACACTTTCGTTACTACTGGTCCAGTTTAAACCTACTGCGGTGGCATTTGCTGGTGAGAATATAGGAATTAGTTGTAACCAACTACTTCCTTCAAAACTCGTTTCTGATCCTCTATAAAACGTAAAACTTGTTAACGGTACCTGATTTGGATCTGGCAGGGTCGTGAAATCAAAGTCTAATGCGGCTGATTTTTGATTTGTACTTATAGCTAATAGTACGCCTTCGTATAATGTATTAGGTTCTAGATCTTCAAAAGAAAAAGAAGTATTCTCTAGACTACTAGTGACTAAATCTCCGTCGATATAAATATTATATGTGATTTGAGAATTATCACTTATTGTGGCAATGTCCCAGTTTAGTGTCGCCCCCGTATTTGTTATGCTGTTTACATTGATGTTTGAGATCTCAGGTGTTGGTGCATCAGGGTTTGAAAATTGTTTGGTTCTAACCGTAAAAAGGATAGGAGATAATCCATCGCTTATTTTAGTAGAAGTATCCGCTGAAGAAGTTTTCTGTATTTTAGGTACAATACGACCAGAATACTCTGTATTAGCTTCTAATTTGGTCAACGTGTAATCAGTGTCTTTATTACTGTCTTTTATTTTGGTATCCCCTAAAAAAATATCATACACTATGGTTTCGTTATTTGTTCCTGTAGCTGCCTGCCATTTTAGATCTACGAAATTAAATGAAATGTCATTGTCCTCAAATTGAATAGTTGGATTTTCAGAACCTTCAATACCCGGATTTTGAAGAACTGGGTCATCATCACTACAGCTAACCGATAATAATATTGATAGAAAAAATATTGATCTTGTAATGTATTTCATAGTAGTTAATTTTTGTGTTTATCCCCTAAACATTTTTATAAATAAGATGGTATGTAAATTGTGTTTACAGTATTTAACTTTCCCTTTTTTAAATACTGTTTTAGAGTAAAATGAACGTTGAAATAGTTGCTTTATTGTTTTTTGTTATAAAAGGTAAATATAGAAGAATGTCATGCATATCAACAAAGTAATGTTCTTGAGATTTATAAATCTGTACTTATAAATGATTGGTTTTAAGTATTAGTTATCGTTTTTTTTTTTGATATTGAAAATAAAAAAAACCTGAAGCATTACTCCAGGTTTTTTATTCTTGACATTCAATGTAGTCTTATTCATTTACCAATACCCATTCTCCTTTTTGGATTAGAGGGATGGCTTGTTTGTATTTCATGGTTTTGTTCTCACCACTCATTACATGTTTGATCGTTACTTTATCGTTACGGCCGATTTTTGGTTGTTCTCTAACGATAGTTTCTGTTACTTGTTGATGCCTTTGTGTTTGTCCTGCAGCTCTACTTTGTGCAGCACGCTCGTCCATATTAGGAATTTCTTCTTTAGAGGTTTCAAGATTTTCTTTTCTACGTACTTGACGAGCCTCAGAAATATCTTGCGTATTACCTGTCGGTAATTCTCCTTTAAATAAGAAAGAAATCACATCTTTGTTAACGTCATGGATCATAGATTTAAACAACTCAAACGCTTCAAACTTGTAGATTAATAAAGGATCTTTTTGTTCATGAACGGCAAGCTGAACGCTCTGTTTTAATTCATCCATTTTACGAAGATGGGTTTTCCATGCATCATCAATAATGGCAAGTGAGATATTTTTTTCAAAATCGGTAATTAATTGTTTTCCTTGAGTCTCGTATGCTTTTTCTAAATCGGTGGCAACATTTAGACTTTTTACACCATCTGTAAACGGAACCAGAATTCTCTCGTACTTGCTTGATGGGTCTTCATAGACTTGCTTGATTACAGGATAAGCAGCTTCTGCATTTCGCTTCATCTTATCTTGATAGTGCTGGTATGCTGATTTATATACTTCACCTGCAATTTTTTGCTGATCCATTTTTTCAAAATCTGCTTCAGAAACAGGGCTACTCATAGAGAAATAGCGAATCAACTCAAACTCGAAGTTTTTAAAATCCTGAGTCATTTTGTTGCCTTCAGTAATTACTTCTGAAGTATCATAGATCATATTGGCGATATCTACTCTTAGACGCTCTCCAAATAATGCATGATATCGACGTTTGTAAACTACCTCTCTCTGTGCATTCATTACATCATCATACTCTAGTAATCGTTTACGAACTCCAAAGTTGTTTTCTTCTACTTTTTTCTGAGCACGTTCGATAGATTTAGAAATCATCGAATGCTGAATCACTTCACCTTCTTTTAACCCCATTCTATCCATCATCTTAGCGATACGTTCTGAACCAAATAAACGCATTAGGTTATCTTCTAAAGAAACATAGAACTGAGAACTTCCCGGGTCTCCTTGTCGACCAGCACGACCACGTAACTGTCTGTCTACACGTCGCGAATCGTGACGTTCGGTACCCACAATAGCTAAACCACCGGCAGCTTTTACCTCGTCTGATAATTTAATATCGGTACCACGACCTGCCATATTGGTGGCTATGGTTACCATTCCGGTATTACCAGCTTCTGCAACAATATCGGCCTCTTTTTTATGCAGTTTAGCATTCAGTACATTATGAGGTACTTTACGAATGGTAAGCATACGGCTTAATAATTCAGAAATTTCTACCGAAGTGGTACCAATAAGTATTGGTCTTCCTGCTCTTGAAAGCTCTGTAACTTCTTCAATTACGGCATTATATTTTTCACGTTTAGTTTTATATACTAAATCTTCTTTGTCATTTCTTGCAATCGGACGATTTGTAGGGATTTCTACCACATCTAGTTTGTAGATTTCCCAAAGTTCTCCAGCCTCTGTAACCGCTGTACCTGTCATACCCGATAATTTGCGGTACATTCTAAAATAGTTCTGTAGCGTAACCGTAGCAAAGGTTTGGGTAGCATCTTCAATCTTAACATTCTCCTTAGCTTCAATTGCCTGGTGTAATCCGTCACTGTATCGACGACCATCCATAATACGACCAGTTTGCTCGTCAACAATTTTCACTTTATTCTCCATGACTACATACTCTACATCTTTTTCGAATAAAGAATAAGCCTTTAATAATTGGCGTAATGTATGTATGCGTTCACTCTTTACACTATAGTCTCTAAAAAGCTCTTCTTTCTTTTCGGCTTCTTCTTCTTTAGATAATTCTAAATTTTCGATTTTAGCGATTTCCATACCAATCTGTGGTAAGACAAAGAAATCCGGATCATCCTTACCTGATAGATATTCTACACCTTTATCGGTAAGGTCAATTTGGTTATTTTTTTCTTCTATAACATAATACAGATCTGCATCAATTTTGTGCATCTCACGGTTATTGTCTTGCATATAGAAGTTTTCGGTCTTTTGCAGAAGTAGTTTTACACCTTCTTCACTCAAAAACTTAATTAAGGCTTTGTTTTTAGGAATACCTCGAAATACCTGAAGTAATTTGAAACCACCTTCTTTAGTTTCACCTTCTTTGATTAATTTTTTAGCTTCGGCAAGAACCGTGGTAAGGTATTTTTGCTGTACCGCAACGATATCTGCAATTTTTGGTTTTAATTCATCAAATTCGTGGATATCACCCTTTGGTATAGGCCCTGAAATAATTAGAGGTGTACGTGCATCATCAATCAATACAGAATCAACTTCATCTATAATTGCATAATTATGAGGGCGCTGTACTAGATCTTCTGGAGCGTGAGACATGTTATCACGTAGGTAATCAAAACCAAATTCGTTATTAGTACCATAGGTGATATCGGCATTGTATGCCGCTCTTCGTTCTGCAGAGTTCGGTCTATGATTGTCAATACAATCTATAGTTAGGCCATGAAATTGAAAAATAGGGGCCATCCACTCACTATCACGACGAGCGAGATAGTCGTTTACGGTTACCAGATGCACTCCATTACCCGATAAAGCATTTAGATAGACAGGTAGGGTAGCTACTAGTGTTTTACCTTCACCTGTTTGCATTTCTGCTATTTTACCTTGGTGCATTGCAATACCACCTATAAGCTGCACATCGTAATGTATCATATCCCACTTTACCTCTTTACCAGCTGCATCCCAGCTAGTGGCCCAAATGGCTTTATCATCATCTAGTGTTATATAATCTTTTGTGCCAGAAAGTTCACGATCATAAGTCGAAGCTGTAACTTCGATAGCATCATTATTAGTAAAACGTTTGGCAGTTTCTTTAACAACGGCAAAAGCTTCTGGAAGAATCTCATCTAATATCTTTTCTGTAGCTGCATATGCATCGTCTTTTAATTTGTCGATTTCTACATAGATATCTTCTTTTCTGTCAATGTCTTCAACAGAATTAGCTTCGTCTTTTAGTTTTTCAATTTTTGCGTTAATCTCAGAGCGAGCTTCATCTATTCTATTTTTGAACGCAATAGTTTTAGCCCTTAACTCATCATGTGAAAGTCCTTCGATTGTCTTTTCAGCCTGTTTGACTAATTCAACTTTTGGTTGAATTTCTTTTACGTCTTTTTGGGATTTATCCCCAACAAATACTTTTAATACAGAATCTAAAATTCCCATAATTATGGATATATATTTTATCGAGATTTTTCAAATTTAATTGCATGAAACAATCAAGTTTGGTTATTTCAACCTAAATTGGCATGTAGGCGTCTTCGGCCCTAATTGTTCAGGGTTTATGTTATCTCTGGCCATAAAAGACCTTGTTATACAATACTTAGTATGCTATACTATATATAGCATATTTGATGGCGTAATTTACGCAAAAAAAAAGCCTCTTTCGAGACTTTTAATACTATATTAAATATTTAATATTCATCCTCATTCCAAAGATAATCTTCATCTGTAGGATAATCTGGCCATATTTCATCTATTGAATCATATGAATCTCCTTCATCTTCAATTGATTGTAGATTTTCTACAACTTCCAGAGGTGCTCCAGTACGAATTGCATAATCAATTAACTCGTCTTTTGTAGCTGGCCAAGGCGCATCACTTAAATATGATGCTAATTCTAAAGTCCAATACATATGTTTACTGGTTTAATTTTTTGCAAAAATAATTTTTTAGTTTAAAAAGTCAAGTAAAAAATTAATTATTTCAACAATAATTATAAGAACGTGATTTTTTTTGATACTCTCTTACTAATTTTTCAGCTCTAAAATCTTTAAGAATTCTTTGAAGGAATCCACTTAATTTCATCTGCTTTAAGATCGTGTGACAATTTTCGTGCCAGTACAAAAAGATAGTCAGATAGTCGGTTTAAGTACTTTAAAGTGGTTTCTTCGAAAGGCTCTAGTTCATATAGAGCTGTGGCCAAACGCTCTGCTCTTCTGCATACACAACGAGCAATGTGACAGAATGACACAGTTTGATGTCCGCCTGGCAATACAAAATGCGTCATAGGAGGTAAAGATTCGTTCATTCGATCGATTTCTTTTTCGAGTAACTCAATATCTTCATCAGCAATGGTAGGGATGTTTAATCTTTTCTGTCCACTTTTTAAGATAGCTTTTTCAGGATCTGTTGCTAACACGGCTCCTGCTGTAAATAATTTATCTTGAATGATAACTAATATATTTTTACTGAGTTCATCAATCTTTTGATCCCTAATCAACCCAATGTGAGAATTTAATTCATCTACAGTGCCATAACTGTCAATACGAATATGATGTTTAGGTACTCTGGTGCCACCAAATAAAGCTGTGGTGCCTTTGTCTCCTGTTTTTGTATATATTTTCATTTGTTTATATGTATTGCTTTAGAAGTTAGATAGAATTGCATAGTAGTCATTTTGGTTAATATTGAAATTTTTATAGTATGCTGCTTATTTCATATAAATTTTATGTTTATAGACTATTTTCTGTCTTTCTTTTTTGAATAGTTCTTTTTAAAATTTCGTTTTTTACGACCATATAGCTTGTCCTTATTTCGTTTTGTATTCCATGATACCGCTAGAAATAAAACAGCGATTCCTATAATCATTATAATAAGCTGGGTTTCTTCAGAAAGAGAATCAAACATTATTTTTACTTTTAGAGTAAAAGTAGAAAAATGCTTTTAATTGCGTAATAAGATTAACTCGGTATTTACAAAGTGAAGTCTATTAAAAACATTAAATTTGCTGCGCTATGGAATTCTCATCAAAATTATTAGAAAATGCAGTGTACGAAATGTCACAGCTCCCTGGAATAGGAAAGCGAACAGCGTTACGGTTGGTATTACACCTGTTAAGACAACCCAAAACCCAAACAGAACATTTGGTGGCCGCTTTAGGTACATTACGACAAGAAATTAAGTTTTGCAAAAAGTGTCATAGTATAAGTGATGTAGATATTTGTGACATTTGTAGTAATCCTAATCGAATTCAGGATATAATTTGCGTGGTTGAAGATATTCGTGATGTAATGGCAATCGAAAGCACGGACCAATATAAAGGTTTATACCATGTTTTGGGGGGCAAAATAAGCCCCATGGACGGTATAGGACCACAAAATTTAAATATTAATTCATTGATAGAAAAAGTTAAATCCGGAGAAGCGAAAGAATTGATATTTGCACTAAGCGCAACTATGGAAGGAGATACTACTAACTTTTATATTTATAAACAATTAGATGGGGTAGAAATCAAAACGTCTACAATCGCCCGTGGAATTGGAGTTAACGATGAGTTAGAATATGCAGATGAGATTACACTGGGAAGAAGTATTGTAAATCGAATTCCTTTTGAGAATGCATTAAAAAACTCTTAAATTTCTGACCGTAAATAATTTGTCTTCTGAAATTATCTGTAATCATAGTAAGTTATAATGTTCGATATTTTTTAGAACAATGTATATTAAGTGTGTGTAAGGCTATTGCAACTATAGATGCAGAGATTATTGTGATCGATAATAATTCTACAGATGAAAGTTATGCAGTACTCAAGGATAGATTTTCTGAAGTAATTTTTATTAAAAACAGAGAAAATGTTGGTTTTGCCAAGGCTAATAATCAAGGTGTTTCTATTGCTAAAGGCGAATATTTGTGTATTCTAAATCCTGATACGGTTGTAAAAGCAGATACTTTTATCAGCGTTATAACCAAAGCAGAAACCTTACCAAATGCAGGCTTAATTGGTCCGAGGTTGATCGACGGTACAGGAAATTTTCTTCCCGAAAGCAAACGTAATATCCCATCGCCTTTAACGTCTTTTCGAAGACTTTTTGGAGTGAAACTAGGGAAAGTCAAGAACTATTATGCAGATCATATACCCGAAACCAGAATAGGTGATGTAGACATTCTGGTAGGCGCTTTTTTTGTGGTAAAAAAAGAAATCTATCAATCCGTAGGGGGATTTGATGAAGACTACTTTATGTACGGAGAAGATATTGACTTGTCTTATAAAATTAAAAAATACGGACTTCAAAATTATTATTTGGGAGACATAGTTGCGGTTCATTATAAGGGAGAAAGTATGGATCGTAATGCAACATATATTAGACTTTTTTATGGAGCAATGCGTTTGTTTTATAAAAAGCATTTCAAGAGTAATATGGTATTGGATTTCATGGTTTCTACAGCAATACGTATGGTATCTATTATACAATCTTTGCGTAATTACGATAAAACGAAAAGAATAATAAATCAATATTATTTAATTTCAGAGGATAAGACTTTATTTGACAATATTTCTTCTATATTCGATAAGAATGTCGATATACTTAGTACTATAAATCAAGAAGATTTGGGAGATCAAAATATCGAGATTATCTTTGACAATAATTATATCTCTTTTGAAGAGATCATTGATCAAATGCAATTATTAAAAAGAAATACAGTAACCTTTAAAATAAGACCTAAAAATTGTAATTATATTGTTGGGAGTGATTTTAATGATGGAAAAGGAGAAGTATTGACATTTTAAATAAATTTTAGTAAAGAAAAAATAATTTTCAAGCGATTTTTTAATTAAATTCGCAAAAAAATAACACAGAAACACTTTTAATTAAGGATATGGCAAAATTTGAGCTTAAACTTCCAAAGATGGGTGAGAGTGTTGCAGAGGCAACAATAACAACTTGGTTAAAAGAAGTTGGAGAAACTATAGAGCTAGACGATGCGGTTGTAGAAATTGCAACAGACAAGGTAGACAGTGAGGTGCCTAGCGAAGTAGAAGGCGTACTATTAGAAAAGCTTTTTGAGGTAGATGATGTAGTTCAGGTAGGCCAGACCATTGCTATTATAGAAACAGAAGGAGAAGGAGGGGTAGAAGAAGCTTCTGCCGGTACAACCATAGAAGTTGAAGAAACTCCTAAAGAGGCAGTAGTGATAGAAACTCAAATAGCTGAAACTGCAGAAGCCGTAACAACGGGTGGTGTAACCGATTTCTCTGAAAGTAGTAAGTTTTACTCTCCGCTAGTAAAAAATATTGCAGCTGCAGAACATGTTTCATTAACAGAATTAGAAGCTATTCAAGGAACAGGAAAAGACGGTCGTGTTACCAAGAATGATATTCTTCAATTTGTTGAAGACCGTAAGAATGGTAAAGTTGAAACTCAACCCGTAAAAGAAGAAGTAAAAATAGCACCAGCTGTAGCTTCTGTTAAAAAGGAAACTCCTAAACCCTCGCCAATAGTAGCATCAGGAGAAGATGAGATTATCGAAATGACCAGAATGGGTAAGCTTATTGCACATCATATGGTAGAATCGGTACAGACCTCTGCTCATGTACAATCTTTTATCGAAGCCGATGTAACTAATATTTGGAATTGGAGAAAAAAGGTGAAAGATGATTTTATGAAGAGAGAAGGAGAGAATCTTACATTTACTCCAATCTTTATGGAAGCTGTTGCAAAAGCAATACGAGATTTTCCGATGATTAATATTTCTGTATCGGGAGATACAATTATCAAAAAGAAAAACATAAACCTTGGTATGGCAGCGGCCTTAGCAGATGGTAATCTTATAGTGCCCGTCATTAAAAATGCAGATCAATTAAATTTGGTTGGTATGACTAAAGCAGTTAATGATTTGGCTGGTCGAGCACGTAATAATGCGTTAAAGCCAGATGATATTCAAGGCGGTACGTATACAGTAACTAATGTAGGTACTTTTGGTAGTATTATGGGTACACCAATCATTAATCAACCACAAGTAGCGATTTTAGCACTTGGAGCTATCAGAAAAGTTCCTGCAGTTATCGAAACGCCAGATGGTGATTTTATTGGTATACGATATAAAATGTTCTTATCTCATTCTTATGATCATAGAGTGGTTAATGGAGCGCTTGGTGGACAATTTGTACAACGAGTAAAAGACTACCTCGAAGCTTTTGATGTGAATAGGGAGTTTTAAAAAGAATTTACCTTCAAAGAAGATATAAACCACGATACTATTTATCGTGGTTTTTTGTTTTTAGCAGAAAAAGAAATCTTTACTTGTAAATCTTTAATTTAGCTGTTTTAAATTTGTCACCGAAAATATAATATTTATGAATAGATATTTAGCAATCTTACTTTTAATTATAATCTACAGTTGTACTACTACATCAAAGAACAGTATAGAAGAAGTTTCTATTAATGATTTAGCAGATGTATATCATGAAAAGACAATAAGAAGATATCCGGAATATACCTATTATATAGATGTTGAATTAGAAAAACATGATCGGATTTCATCAAATGACCTTACCATTATTAAAGAATGGGAGAATTTTGAAGATAGTCTCTATCATGAAATTAAAAAGATTGATGAATTAAAAATAACTTTAAAGAAAGACAAAATTACATATTGGTTACTTAAAGAAGAGCTAGAAAGTAGTCGGGGGATGCGGGTATGTAAACGTAATTTATGGGATGTAAGCCACAGAGGAGGATGGCTGCGTAAATGGATTTCTGTTGCAAATTTTCAACCGGTAGGTACTTCAGAATTTAGAGATCAGGCTTTGACTAGATGGAATACATTTCCTTTATATGTAACTGCTGAGATAGATAATCTTAGAAAAGGTATTTCCTTAGGATATACTATGCCTAAAGAGATCGTTAATTTGGTAATTGATCAAATGCAAATTTTGCAGGATTATACTATGCAAGATTCCCCATTTATGTCTCCGGCTAAAAGAAGTGAAAACCTGGATTTCAAAACTAAATGGGAAGAATTGGTTACTCAAAAAATACTTCCCGCAATTGTATTATATCAAAAGTTTCTTAAGGAAGAGTATCTGGATAAAGCAAGAAGTGAGGTTTCTATTCTTAATATACCCAAAGGAAGAGAGTGTTATCAGGCTTATATCAGGGGATATACTACTTCAAATAAAACGGGTGATGATATTTTTAAGCTAGGTAATAAGATTGTTACAAAAAATAAAAGTAAGGTCATTGAATTGGGTAAAAAATTATACCAATCAGAAGACTTTGAGGAAATTGTTAAGTTAGTAGAGAAAGATTCTTCGGATTATTTTAAAACAAGTGAAGAAATTCTTGAAGCTAATATTCAGCTTTTAGAAACTGCAAAAAAAGAAAGTGAGAAATGGTTTGCTGTTTTACCATCTACCGAGGTTACGATAAAACCTTATGAGCCTCATGAAGCAGGTAGGGGTAGTTATGAAGGGGCAACAAAAGGTAAGCCTGCATATTTTAGGATTAATTTACAAGACCCGAAAAAACAACAAAAAGGGAGTAATGAGATTCTTACTTATCATGAAGCATATCCCGGACATCATTTGCAAATTGGAATTGAAAAAGATATTGTTGGATTACATCCTATCTCAAAATTAACTTCTTTTGGTAGTTATGTTGAAGGCTGGGCGAGATATAGTGAGCAACTTGCCGAAGAGATGGGGTTATATCAAAACCCTTCTGCATTAATAAAGAGAAGAACATGGCCTTCTAGAGGAATGGTAGTGGATCCTGGACTACATCTAAAAGGATGGACAAAAGAACAAACCATTAATTTTATGATGGAGTCTGGTTCAACTGCTGATTCTGCATTAAGTCTTTATTATAGAATTATTATCTGGCCAGCTCAATTAACATCCTATGATGTAGGGGGAGAAGAAATAAAAGCACTTAGAAAATTGGCAGAAACCAAATTAGGAGCGTCTTTTAATGTAAAAGAATTTCATTCTGAAGTTTTAAAAAATGGAGCAATACCATTAAGTGCTTTGCGTAATTCTATCAACGAGTGGATAGATACGCAGTTAGAATGAATACTTTAAAGACTATCTTTCCTTTTTAACTCCTTGCTTCGTTTTACGTCGATAGTTTCTAATTCATCATTAATAATCAGGTTATAGGTGTAATGAGATTCTACATCGGTTAATGGAATAAGAATCAACATCTGTACTTTGCTTTTTGCAGGGATTTTCCTAATAATTGGGCGTTGTGCACTTCTACGGTATCCAGTTGGATTTACTTTCAAAAAGACACTCTTTTCATCATCTGTGTCATTTTGAACGAAGAGTATGGTGCGCTTTTTTTGTTTTTCTTCGATTAAGCGAACTGGTTTTTCTTGAGCAGATATGACAAAGCTCAGAGTAATGAATATTATGAAAATGTGCTTTTTTAAGGATGTAATCATTGACCTTTTTCTATAAATATAATGGTTTACCCTCTAAATAGAAAAAATCGATCTTTCATATTTTCAATTTCAGAGTTTTTGTTGGTTATGATATAATCAATGGCTTCGCTAGTGAAAATTTTACCTTTTTGGGTTAGAAAAACAATATCATTGTCAATAATAATCATGTTGTTTTTTAACGCTAAATCTAAAACAGATCTAGCTTTAACTTTTTGCCAATTAATATGTTCGTTGAGGTGTTTTACGTGTCGTTCTGTCTCATCATCGCTATGATTTCCTAAATGCAATAGAAAAGTAAGTAAAGAAACCTCTATACGCTGCCGCTTTTGGCGATAGAGTACTGAAAACAATCCTTTATTAGGGGCAAACAAATATACCAATAGAAAAAGAAGACCTAATACTGTAGTCATCGATCCCGAAATCGAAGCATCTAATCCATGAGCAACCCAATATCCTGAAATAGCACTTCCTACACCAAATAAAATAGCTAATAACAACATTTTCTTTAAGTCATTGGTTAATAGATATGCCGTTGCAGCCGGAGCGATCATTAATGCGATGACAAGAATGGCTCCTACAGCATCAAAAGCACCAACGGTAGTAATTGAGGATACAGTCATTAATCCATAATGCATCACCACAGGTGACAACCCAAGAGCAGAAGCAAGGCCAGCATCAAAAGTGCTTACTTTTAATTCTTTGAAAAATGTAACGAGTAACCCTAATGTGATTAGTAATATGGTGCCTATAATCCATAAAGATTTTGGCCCTATATCCATTCCGCCTAGAATTAATCTATCAAAAGGTGCAAAGGCAAGTTCTCCTAATAAAACAGCATCGATATCTAAATGTACATCATTAGCGTTTTTTGCAATAAGAATAATACCAATACTAAATAGAGCTGGAAAAACTAAACCTATAGCTGTATCTTCTTTGACCAATCCGGTTTTTTGAATAAACTCTACTAAAACAACGGTGAGCACTCCACTTGCTGCTGCCATAATAATAAGTAATGGAGATGATAGGTCATGAGTGATAAAAAAGCCAATCACAATACCTGGTAAAATAGAGTGACTAATAGCATCAGTGATCAATGCCATTTTTCGTAATACTAAAAAAGTACCTGGGATAGCACAAGCAATAGCTACCAGACTTGCGATCAATTGTATTTCAATTTGTGCGTTACTCATTGTTTTCTTTGGTTAATTGATCATATAAATTAGCAGCTGTGTGATAACCGGATTTAGTCATAGACCACATATTTCCTTGAATCGTTACATAATCTTTATCTTCTAATTTTTGAAGTGACTTCCTTGTGAATCCTTGAAAATTATTTAAAATTTTGATAGTATGTGGGTGCGCAATATCCTCATGTGTTTTGGCGATATTATACATAAACGATAAGGTTTTATGTAACTGAAGGTCATTTCTGTTTTTTCTAAATCGTATTTCTCGAAACAGCAAACCACGTCCTGGAGAAAAGATAAAAGAAAATAATACAAATACACCTGCAACCAAAACAATTACAGGTCCTGTTGATAGGTTGTTATGACTAGCACTAATTGCAGTACCCACTACGCCTGATAATGCTCCAAATATAGCAGCCAAAATTACCATAATACTTAGACTATTTGTCCATTGCCTTGCAGCAGCAGCAGGAGCTAATAGCATAGCACTCATTAGCACCACTCCGACTGTTTGTAACCCAAGAACAATAGCAATAACAATAAAAGACGTAATGAGAATGTCTAAAAACCGAGTATTAAACCCTAAGGTCTTAGTGTAATCTGCATCAAATAGTAGTATTTTAAGTTCTTTCCAGAATAATAATAGAATTACTAAGCTAATACTGGTAACAATAACCATAAGCCAGACATCGCTTTCTAAAAGGGTAGCAGCTTGGCCAAAAAGATAACTTTCTAAACCGGCTTGATTGGCATTAGGCATTTTCTGAATATAAGTAAGTAATAGCATCCCGAATCCAAAAAATAGGGATAAGATAAGTCCGAGAGCAGTATCAGATTTGAGATGTGTATTTTTGGTTATTCCTCTAATCCAAAAGGTTCCAATTAATCCGCTTATTAGAGCGCCTAATAAAAAAATAGAGCTGTTCTTGGTGCCAATGATTAAAAAAGCAATGGCTATACCTGGTAAAGCGGCATGAGAAATGGCGTCTCCTAGTAGACTTTGCTTACGTAATACAGCAAAACTACCCAGCATACCACAGATCGCACCGAGCACAGCCGTACCTAAGGTTATTGTGCGTAGTGTGTAATCGGTGAAAACTAATTCTATATATTCTTGTAAGTTCATAACTGCTATTGTTGTACGCTTACTTTATAATTAATTCCATAAGTTTTGGTCAAGTTATCATCATTGAAAATATCTTTAACCGGTCCGGTAGCAATCTTTTTCACATTTAGGAATGTAACCCAATCAAAATATTCTGGTACGGTTTGTAGGTCATGATGCACTACAATCACTGTTTTTCCTGCTTTTCTAAGCTCTTTAAGAATATTAATAATTGCTTTTTCGGTAGTAGCATCTACTCCCTGAAAGGGTTCATCCATAAAATAGATTGCCGCGTTTTGTACCAAAGCTCTGGCTAAAAAGATGCGTTGTTGTTGTCCTCCCGAAAGCTGACTGATTTGCCTATTCTTAAAGGCAAGCATCCCAACTTTTTCTAGAGCCTCTAGAGATGCTTTCTTTTCTTTCTGGCCCGGTCTTTTGATCCAGCCTAAACTCCCATAAGTGCCCATCATGACTACGTCAAGAGCAGTGGTTGGGAAATCCCAGTCAACACTACCTTTTTGAGGTACATAGGCTACTAATGACCGTTGTTTCTTATAGGGTTTGCCATAGATTTGAACACTACCGGCAATAGGGTTGATGATATCCAAAATCGATTTAATCAGAGTGGATTTTCCCGCCCCATTTGGGCCTACGATTGCCATAAGTACACCTTCAGGAATAGCAAGGTCGATATCCCATAAAACGGGTTTGTAGTTATAGGCTACGGTGAGATCATCTATCTGAACAGCGATTTTATTTTCCATTATTTTAATGCGTTTATGATCGTGTTTACATTGTATTCGAACATGCCGATATAAGTGCCTTCTGTGGTTCCTGCATTACCTAATGCATCAGAGAATAAAGTTCCTCCTATAGTTACTTTATGATCTTTTGATTTTACCGCAGCTTGTAGTGCTTCAATAGTTCTTTTTGGAACCGAAGTTTCGACAAAAATGGATTTTACTTCATTTTCAATAATAAAATTCGCCAATTTCTGAACGTCTTGTACTCCAGCTTCAGTAGCTGTTGATAACCCTTGAAGACCTACTACATTAAATTCATATGCTTTTCCGAAGTAGCTAAAGGCATCGTGTGCGGTAACCAAAATTCGCTTTTCTTTCGGAAGTGTAGCAATCGTTTTCTTGAGTCTATCTTCTAACTTGCTAAGTTTAGCTAAATACGTTTCACTATTAGCCATGAAAATTTTAGTATTTTTTGGGTCAATAGTGACCAATTGATTCGTTACAAAAATTGTTATTAATTTCCAGTTTTCGACACTAAACCAAATATGAGGGTCGTAGTTTGAAGCAAAATAGTCTGATCCTATTAGGGTGTTTTTATCTAAGCTTTCGCCAATGGCTATAGTTTTAATATCCTGATGCTCCATTTTTTCGAATACTTCAACTAACTTTCCTTCCAGGTGTAAACCGTTATAGAAAATTACATCGGCATTAACTAGTTTAGAAACATCACCTTCACTGGCCTTGTATAAGTGTGGATCTACACCACTACCCATTAACCCCTTAACTTCGATTGCATCACCACCGATATTTTTAATCAGGTCTGTGATCATTGAGGTAGTAGTTACTATATTGAGTTTTTGATTATCATCTTTAACCTCTTTTTTACAAGAAAATAGGACTAAAGAGATTGTAAATATTGCTATTATGTTTTTCATTTTGTTTCTTATTGATTTAATATCTTTTTTCATTTATAGTTTTATAATGAACCGCTAATTAGGTAATCGTACACTAATTCCGGCACTTAATAATAAGTTCTGGCCTTCAGTTATACCAGATCCTACAGTTGCATCTAACTGAATTGAATCACTTACTAAATAGGTGAATCCTGCATCCCAAAGATGATTAGCCTTACTATCTTCTGGGAGATCCCCATATAGTTCGGCATAGATGCCAAAATTGTCTGTTATACTGTATCCATAAACAAATGTATATACATAGGCAGCTTCCGGAGAATCATCACCCCATGCAGCACCCAGATTGTATGATAAACTTGATTTTTCGCTTAAAGTATGTGCAAATGAAAACCTGAAATCAACCCCTGTAGTTTCTGGCCTAAAATCGTTACCAGCACTAAGTGGTAAATATAAGTGGCCTAGAAATCCAATTTCTGGTAGCATTCCTTTTTCCTCGGTAATGCCAATTTTTGCTCCTAACAATAATGGTGATAATCCACTGGCGACATTATTATCTTCTATTCCGTTTCTTTCAGTCTTGATTTCGGTAAAATCCCAACCCACTCTTAATTCTAAGTTGTCTAATAGACCATATCGTAAAAGGGTAGTGTTAAATGTGGTTGCTTTTTCTTTTAAAATGTCTTCTCCTGTATCTTCATAAAATGCTCCGGTTTCAATTTGTAAATATCCTTTTGGGACTACTGTTGGAGATTCTGTTTGATCTGGTCTATCAGTCACAAGAGTACCGGGGTGTGATTTTTCTTGCGAATAAGCACTGTTAAAAGTCAGGCCACTTAAAAAAGTAAGTAAAATGATTCTTCTTAATTGCATTAGGTTTAGTAATTTTGTTTATTATTGTCACAAAACTAAAAAAGTTAGCCATGACTAACAAATTAAATTCGAATAATTTAACAAAAAGCGAAGAAGATTATTTAAAAGCTCTTTTTCAGCTGCTTGTAGAAGGGGATTCTCCTAAGGTTGGTAATAACCTGTTGGCCGAGTATCTTAAGGTATCTCCGGCATCAACTAATAATATGATTAAGAAGTTGAAGGCTAAAGAATATGTGGTAAGTGAAAAGTATGGAAAACTTGATTTGACAGATGAAGGTAAGTCTATTGCGGTTAGACTGATTCGTAAACATAGATTGTGGGAAACATTTCTTTGTAACTATTTAAACTTTACCTGGGATGAGGTGCATGAGGTGGCAGAGCAATTAGAACATGTGAAATCTCGTAAATTGATCGATGAATTGGATCGGTTCATGGATTTTCCTAAGAAAGACCCTCATGGAGAATTAATTCCTAGCGCAGATGGTGATTACTCGATTTTACCTAAGGTGATGCTGTCATCATTATTAGAAGGTGATGTTTGTCAATTAGAAGCTGTAAATGATGGATCTGTTAATTTTTTGAAATATGTTTCAGAAATAGGTTTGGTATTGAGTAGTGAGATAAAAATTATTGAAATAAGAGAGTTTGATAACTCTATTCGGATCGAGTTTAATAATGTCATAGAAACTGTAACACGCAAATTTGCTGATAATGTATTTGTTAAGAAAATCCTGTGATTTTATAAATGTTAAAATAAAGTTAGGCTATAACAATGTTAAAGAATAGCTGTTATCTTTGAGTGTTACACAATCAATTTATGGAGCTTAAATTAAAAAAACCGATATGTTTTTTCGATCTTGAAACTACCGGTGTAAATATTTCTAAAGATCGAATTGTTGAAATTTCTATCCTAAAAATATTTCCTAATGGTACTCAGGAAAGCAAAACGTGGTTAGTAAATCCTGAAATGCCTATTCCGCCAGAGACTACTGCCGTGCACGGTATTGATAACGATAAGATTGCTAATGAGCCTACATTTAAAGAACTGGCACCTAAAGTTAGTGAAATGATCAAAGGATGCGATCTGGGAGGATTTAATTCTAATAGGTTTGATATCCCTTTATTAGCAGAAGAACTACTTAGGGTTGGTCTTGATTTTGATATGAAAAATACAGTTGCAGTTGATGTGCAAACTATTTATCATAAAATGGAAAAAAGAACATTATCAGCTGCTTATCAATTTTATTGCAATAAAGATTTAGAAGATGCACATTCGGCCGAGGCAGATACTAATGCTACTTATGAGGTCTTAAAAGCTCAGTTGGATCGATATTCTGAATTAGAAAATGATATTAAGTTTTTGGCAGACTATAGTTCTCGAAAACAGTATGCAGATTTTGCCGGTTTTATTGCTTATGATGATGATGGGAAAGAGGTTTTTTCTTTTGGTAAGCATAAAGGTAAGCTTGTAGAGCAAGTGATGGATGATGAACCGGGGTATTTTGGGTGGATACAAAATGCAGATTTTCCTTTATATACTAAAAAAGTTCTTACTGCAATTAGGCTTCGTAAATTAAATAATAGCCTAAATTTATAACCTCTAATTGAACCTTTGCCTAATGAAACTTATTTGTATAGGTCGTAATTATACAGATCATATTGAAGAATTGGAAAATGAGAGACCTACAGATCCTGTAGTTTTTATGAAGCCAGACACTTCGATCTTGTTAAAAAAACAACCTTTTTTTATTCCCGATTTTTCTAATGATGTACATCATGAGTTAGAAATATTGATAAAAATCAAAAAAGTAGGAAAATACATTGATAAAAAATTTGCTCATAAATATTATGATCAAATAGGTTTAGGGATAGATTTTACTGCTCGTGATCTACAAAGCAATTTAAAAGAAAAAGGATTGCCATGGGAGAAAGCCAAGGCCTTTGATGGTGCTGCTGTTATTGGTAATTGGGTGTCGAAAGACGAGTTTGGTGATGTCAACGATATTGATTTTCATTTAGAAAAAAATGGTGAAATCGTTCAACAAGGAAACACCAAATATATGTTATGGAAGATAGATGAATTAATAGAATATGTTTCAAAATATTTTACTTTAAAGATAGGAGATGTTATATTTACAGGAACACCTGCTGGTGTCGGCTCTGTAAAACCAGAAGATATTTTGACAGGATATATTAGCAACAAACAATTTTTCTCAATAAAAGTAAAGTAAATGAACAAAGGGTATAGTTTAAAACATGTAGATGAATTATCTGGTGGAGATAATGAGTTTATAGCTGTGTTAGTACAAACTTTTTTAGAAGAAATACCACCGGATCTTGATAGTATGGTGCAAGCTGTAGAATCAGATAATCCACAAATGGCATATCAGTATGCTCATAAAATGAAGCCTAACCTTCAATTATTTGACATTGATCTTCTGTCGCAAATTAAGCAAATAGAGGCATGGTCTAAGACAAAAAAAGCTAAAGAGGAAATAAAGCCGGTTCTTGATCATATTGTTGTTACTGTAAAAGGTGCTATTGAGGATTTGAAAGACGATTTTCAATAAACAATATGCTGGCAGAAATAATTACCATAGGAGATGAAATCCTGATTGGGCAAATTATCGATTCAAACTCTGCCTTTATAGGTAAAGAGCTTAATAAGATAGGTGTTGATGTTCTTCAGATTACTTCAATACGGGATGATAAACAAGATATTTTAAATGCTATAGAAGAAGCTCAAAAACGAGTCGATATCATACTACTCACAGGTGGTCTTGGACCTACAAAAGATGATATTACAAAGCATACTTTTTGTCAATATTTTAATGATAATTTAGTTCAAAATGATGTAGTGCTAAATCATATAGAAAAATTATTTGCGAAATATATTTCTACACCGATTTCAGATATTAATCGTCAACAAGCTTTAGTGCCTGGTAAATCTACCGTTTTAATGAACCTTTATGGCACTGCACCCGGAATGTGGATGGAGCAAGATGAGAAAGTATTTATCTCTATGCCTGGTGTTCCTTATGAAATGAAAGGTTTAATGAAGAATGAAGTGCTACCCAGGTTACAAAAAAGATTTGATAGACCCTTTATTATTCATAAAACCGTACTTACCTATGGTATGGGGGAGAGTGCGATAGCTGCAAAAATTGAAGATTGGGAAGATAATTTACCATCATTTATTAAGTTGGCATATTTACCTAATTTGGGTAGAGTGCGATTGCGTCTTTCTGCTAGAGGAAAAGATAAAAAGCTTCTTGAGGACACTATCGAGGCTAAGGTGGAAAAACTTCATAAAATTATAGGAGAAATTATCGTAGGATACGAGGAAGATGAAACTATAGAGGTGAGAATAGGTCAATTACTAGTAAAACAGGGAAGAACCCTCTCTGTTGCAGAAAGCTGTACTGGGGGTAAAATTGCGCAATCTTTCACAAAAAATGCTGGGGCATCTACTTATTTTAGGGGAGGAGCGGTTACCTATGCCACACAATCCAAAATTGACGTTCTGGGAATAGATGCAAGCATTATTGAGAAATATACCGTAACCAGTGCAGAAGTGGCAGAAGCTATGGCATTAAGCGTTAGAGAAAAGTTTAAATCAGATTATGCAATTGCAACTACCGGCAATGCAGGACCTAAAAAAGGAGATGGAGATGTTGAGGTAGGGACCGTTTTTATCGCTATTGCTACTCCTGATACCGTTTTTTCAAAAAAATATGTATTTAGCAATCTGCGGGAGAAAACAATTGGTAAAGCCGTAGTTAAGGCTTCTGAGATGTTGCTTAATGAGTTAATATAGTGTTTTTAGTGTACATTTTTTCATCGGATAGCGCCGTCTCTGCGATACCATATTGACCATAAAAAGAGTACACACCTGTTATCTGAAATACACTTTTCTAATAAGTAATTTTTTATACTGTATTATATCATTCTTGATTTTTATACTTTAAGTTAGGTGTAAGTAAGTCTAATGAAGGATGTTGTACAAAATAGTACAAAGCAATTAACTTTTTTAGTTTAATCAGGGGTTATTATGTCTTCAGTCCAACGAATAGCATCCTCGAGATTATCAAAAATATTGGTGGGTATGTCTAGGAATGATTGTTCTAATGTTGCGACTCCGGTATTAAGAGAATTGTAACTAACAACGCCATATCCTTTTAAGTTAGGGAACATTTTTGAGGACTTAAAGTGCCCTGTAGGGCTAATAGAATATGAGTTTATCCTATTTGAAATATAAATAAAAGGAATTTTTTTTCCATAATATTCATTACACAGTTCAAGTAATTTTGTGGCATTATCGTAATCAAAAACGATGCCTTCATTCATTTCAGAAATCACAAAATTCTTATAGAAATAAACAGATCCAACCTTTAGATTGTGCTTTTTAATAAGATTTTTGTTACTACTCTGGATCATTTTAAAAAGATGTTAGCTAACTAATATACAATATAGTATTCTAAAAATCAACTATTTCAGATATTAGCCTTGGGTCAATTAAGTAAAGCGGGGAGGAAATAACATCATAAAATAATTGTTTTTTTTACAATTAATCTAATACAATTAATTTTTCGACCCAGTCAATTGCGCTCTCTAAGTTGTAGAAGATTTCGGTTGGTTTACTTAAAAAGGCTTTTTCTAATTCGGCAATTTTATTACTTACGGGGTTGTGAATAACTACAGCAACTCCTTTTAGATTAGGGAATAATTCTTTGGATTTAATATGAGCAGTGGGCTCAAAAGAATATGAGTTTATTCTATTAGAAATATAAACAAAGGGAGTTTTGTTTCCGTAGTAATGCTTACCAAGCCGAAATAACTCTGCTGCTTTTTCAAAATTAAAAACAATGCCTTCTTTTACTTCAGTTACTACAAAATTTTCATAAAAATAAACAGAACCAATATCAAGAACATGCTTCTTGATGAGCTTTTTGTTAATCTCTCGGGTCATAATATATAAGTTGGTATACCTAAGATAAGCTAATAGATGTTAAAAATCAATATTTATTGGTTTTTCTGTAAGCTCCTTTAATTTACATCAGTCATTTTTTTAGACCAGGTGATGGCATCTTCCAGGGTGTCGAAAACATCTGTTGGGATATCCGCAAATGTCTTTTCGAGAGATGCTATTTTATGATTCACAGGATCATATGCGACTATGGCGTAGCCTCTAAGATTCGGAAATTTTTTTGCCGACCCATGAAGCCTGGTGGGTTTAAATGAATATGAATTAACCCTATTAGAAATGTATACATAAGGAGTTGTGCCTTTGTAATATACTTCGATTAGTTGATATAGTTTCTTTCCACTTTCAAAGTTAAGGTCTGATCCTTCATTAACCTCGCCAACAACAAAATTTTCATAGAAATAAAATACTCCTATATCAATTTCATGCTTTTGGATAAGTGATCCGTTAAAATTTTCAACCATTTTGATCGATTTGTATCGCTAAAATATGTAATAAATATGAAAATTTGCGGTTTGGCCTTATACTAGTTGAGGTAAATGTTTTTTTAGGTGAATAAAACCTCTTGTTTTTGTTTTGAGAGACGGGAAACAGGAAAAATAAAAAAAGAGAAAAAATTACTAAACTATTATTGGTGGTTCACTAAATAATTCGTTAATTTGCACCCTGTTTTGAAATAATACCAAAATTAAGAAGAGATGTCAAGAGTTTGCGAGCTTACAGGTAAAAAAGCAATGGTGGGAAACAATGTTTCTCACGCAATGAATAAAACAAAACGTAAATTCAATGCGAATTTGATCAAAAAGCGTTTTTATATTCCAGAAGAAGATCGATGGATAATATTAAAAGTGTCTACTTCGGCATTAAAAAATATAAATAAGAATGGGATCTCTGCTGTTTTGAAAGAAGCAAGAGCAAAAGGTTTTTTAACAAAATAATCTCCCCTTTTTAAAAGATACTACAAATGGCAAAGAAAGGTAATAGAGTACAAGTAATCTTAGAATGTACAGAGCATAAAGCTTCAGGTAAACCAGGTACATCAAGATATATTACAACGAAAAACAAAAAGAACACTCCTGATAGAATGGAAATAAAGAAATTTAATCCTATTCTAAAGAAAATGACTGTTCATAAAGAAATTAAATAATATAAGACATGGCAAAGAAATCAGTAGCGTCGTTACAGACAGGATCAAAAAGATTAACCAAGGCCATTAAAATGGTAAAATCTCCTAAAACAGGAGCTTATACTTTTGTTGAGTCAATCATGGCACCAGAGGCTGTAAATGACTTTTTAAAGCAAAAGTAGTTTCCCTTTTAAAATCTTTTAAAAAGAAGCCGTTTCAATTGTATTGGAATGGCTCTTTCTTTTTATATTTAGGTGGTCTAATTAAGCAAATTCAGTTTTTGAATTTACAGTATATTGAATAATAGAAATGGGAATTTTTAAGAATATATTTTCTTCAGAAAAAAAGGAAACACTAGATAAAGGATTAGAAAAATCTAAAGCAAGTTTTTTTTCTAAATTAGGTAAAGCAGTAGCAGGTAAATCCAAAGTTGATGACGAGGTTTTGGATGAGCTTGAAGAAGTATTGGTTTCTAGCGATGTGGGTGTAAAAACTACAATCAAAATCATTGAAAGAATAGAGAGTCGTGTGGCAAAAGATAAATATTTGGGAACAGAAGAGTTAAATCAAATATTACACGAAGAAATAGCAAATTTACTCTCAGAAACTAATGTCGGCGAAGCGGTAGATTTTGAAATCCCTCGAGATAAAAAACCTTATGTTTTAATGGTTGTTGGAGTTAATGGAGTGGGTAAAACTACTACTATTGGAAAACTGGCACATCAATTTAAAAACAAGGGATTAAATGTTGTATTGGGAGCGGCAGATACGTTTAGAGCCGCTGCTATAGATCAATTACAGGTATGGGCAGATAGAGTCGATGTTCCAATTATTAAACAAGCTATGGGAAGCGACCCTGCTTCTGTGGCATTTGATACGTTGCAGTCTGGAGTTAATCAAGATGCAGATGTTATCATTATTGATACAGCAGGACGATTGCATAACAAAGTTAATTTGATGAACGAATTAACGAAAGTAAAACGAGTGATGCAGAAAGTCATTGGGGATGCTCCACATGATGTATTACTGGTTTTAGATGGATCTACAGGTCAAAATGCTTTTGAACAAGCAAAACAGTTTACTGCGGCTACAGAGGTAACTTCGTTGGCAGTAACAAAACTTGATGGCACCGCTAAAGGAGGAGTCGTTATTGGTATTAGTGATCAGTTTCAGATTCCTGTAAAGTATATCGGAGTAGGAGAAGGTATAGAAGATCTTCAGGTGTTTAATAAGTATGAATTTGTGGATTCCTTTTTTAAATAATTGTAGATAAAGTATTGGGTAACAAAAGTTATGATCTGCAGAGATGTTACCTACAAAATAGTAATTAATTGTTTTGAAACTGTTTAGAGTACTCTGAACAAAAAAACCTTCAAAATAATTGAAGGTTTGTTCCCAATGCTACACAACCTTTGTTATAAATAATTCCCGTTTCACAAAGATTGTGTATATGTAAAGGGATTGGTTAGCTTGTTTTTATGAATATTAAAAACGTCATAAAAATACAATAGACTACTAAAAATGCTCCGGTGATTAATATTCTGTATTTTGACATGGTTTTATTTAGTTTTGATATGACTTTGCGTTTCAGTCTTAACAATTGTATTATCAGTTGTAATTGATTTTTTCTTAGAGGTAATTAGTAAGGTTATAAAGAATAACATCGAAACAACAAATAATAGGCTAAATATGGTTTTTAATGTGTTTCTCATAATTTTAAGGATATTTGGGGTATTCTATTATGATGATATTAGTATATTATTTTGATTTAAAAAATAATTGATCTCTACTCACGCCGGTATCTTCTCTTTCTAGTTGTATTTGGTTTTCTTTTACTTTTTTTATACTCCAGATAGTATTGAGTTTATCTAAAGGAGCCTCCGTACCAAAATCAAAATTTACTTCCATTTTTCCATCAGAAGTAGTCGACACAGACCAGGTACCATTAGTAGTCTCTAGAGTTACTTCATTTTCTATAACCACAGAGTTGTCATTAGAAAAGTTGAATATGAAATCTTTATAATTTTTTGATTCATTGCTTTCGTTGTCCTTATATTTTAGTACCTCCCATGTTTTATTTGTTAGGGTTTCTGAGAAATTATTATCATCATCGTCATCATCGTCGTCATCGTCATCGTCATCGTTGTCATCATCATCGTTGTCATCATCATCGTTGTCATCATCATCATCGTCATTGTCGTCATCATTACAATCATTGTCTAAAGCAGTTTCAATAGCATCTTCTAAATCATCAAGATCATCGATATTAATTTCAGATCCATCAGAAAGAACAATCGTTATTGGAAAGCTAATATTTACCACATCTTCTTCATCTATATTTTTGATGAACTGATATAGGTCTTTGTCATTTTCAAAAGTTACTGTAGAAATTAATTCACGTTGAGCATCAAAAGCCGAGGCAGAAAATGGATATTGATAGTCAATGCATTCGATATGTTCATCATCATCACTATCTTTACTATCATCACAATCATTTACAAATTGATCAAATTGATCCCGATCATTCACTAAAGTTTCCGAAAAATCAGTAAATAGAATAGTGATTGGGAAACTGAAAATAATCTCATCAGAATCATCAAAAACATCTTCTAATGATGCTAAAATTTCTTCAGAGTTAATAATGATTTCTTGTCCGTTTACAGTGATTGTATAGGGTTGTATAATACTAAAACAACTTGAATTATCTATGTCGTCGTCTATAGATCCATCATTAGAAGTGGTTCGTAACATTAAGTTTGCTACCTTAGAGTTAGCCTTTAAGGATTGGTTATCTGCAGCTTGTATTAATTCGTCTGAGTCACTTCTACAAGAGATGACAAATACGGCTATAAATAATGCAAAAAATAATAAAGTTAAATTAGTTTTAATATTCATTATATATGATTCTTTCACAATGATGGTATAATTATAACAACTTACATATAAAAAATCCTTTTTTCTTTTTCTTTTTTTTACATTTAGCCTTAACAAAATCGTCATAATGCCAAAAGACTTGCAAGAAAATGTCTGTGAGGAAAAGATGTTTTCGGAAATCTATACTAAATATTCAAAAGATTTATATAATTACCTTTATTATAAATATGGAGAATCATTAGGTCCTAATGACAAAATGCAAGATGCCTTCATTAAATTATTAGATAATTGTAAAAAAGTAACTCCATCTAAAGCAAAAGGGTTTTTATTTAGTGTTGCGAAAAATATGATGCTTAATGAGATTAAGCATCAAAAAGTGGTTTTAAAACACAGAGCGATAAAACCAAAAGAATATACCAACGAATCTCCAGAGTTTATAATTGAACAAAAGCAATTTTTACAGAAATACCAAAATACACTGGCTAAATTAACAGAAGATCAAAGGGTAGCTTTTTTGTTAAATAAAGTTGAAGGCAAAAAACATGCTGAAATAGCTGAAATGTTAGGGGTCACAAAAAAAGCTGTAGAGAATAGAATCTATACTGCATATAGAAAACTTAAAGATGAAATAGAAGGGTTCGAATAAATTTAAAATTATTTAAAGGAAAAACAAAAACTTAGTTGTTTTATATATAGAAGAACTTTTATAATGGATAAAGAATATCTTATAAAAAAATGGTTGGCAGATGAATTAACAGCATCTGAAGCTAAAGCTTTCGAGGCATTAGATGATTATAAAACACATCTAAAAGTACTTGAGGGAGCTCAATATTTTAAAGCATCAGAGGTTTCTGAAATTGCAAGTTTAGATGCATTTTATAAGAAAGTAGATGATAATAATGTAGTAATAGCTCAAAAAGGAGCATGGTATACTCCTTTTTTAAGAGTGGCTGCTATTTTGGTAGTATTACTTGGAGTTGGATCACTTTTCTTTTTAAATAATGAATCAAGTATTCATTCTTTGGCAAATGAAAAAATTTCTCTGGCATTGCCCGATGAATCAGCAGTGGTATTGAATGCAAAATCAGAAATAGTATATAATAAACAAAATTGGAATGACAAACGAGAAGTAGTTCTTGATGGCGAAGCCTTTTTTAAAGTAACCAAAGGATCAACCTTTGATGTAATCACTGATGCCGCTAAGGTAAGTGTTTTGGGAACACAGTTTAATGTCAAAAATCGTAAGGGATATTTTGAAGTACAGTGTTTTGAAGGGTTGGTAAATGTGCAATATCAGGGATACTCAAAAGATTTACCAGCAGGATCTACTTTCAAGGTTGTCGAAGGAGTTGTGACTACAGACATTACTTCTAGTACCGAACCACAATGGATCAATAATATAAGTAACTTCAAAAGTGTTCCATTTCATGAAGTGATTCATGAATTTGAAAGACAGTATGATGTTGTATTTTCGTTAGAAAATATAAATACTTCGCGTATATTTACAGGAGGGTTTGTTCATACAAATTTAGAAGATGGGTTAAAATCCATAACTTTACCTCTAGATCTGGAATATAAAATTGATTCAAAAAAACATATTACACTGTATAAGAGTAAACTATAGTCGGCAAAATGTCGCTCTTATATGGCTGTTTCTCATATTTTATGTTTCTACTTCTCGTGCACAAGATGTAAATGATAAAACAATGCCTCTGGTGGATGCTATTTCTATTATAGAGGATCGGTTTCAATATAAATTTACGTTTGCCGATGATACTATTGAAGGCATCCTTGTAGAATCAATTCAAAATGAACTTTCTTTTGAACAAATCTTAGAATTTCTGGAGCAACAGACAGGTCTAACATATAGTATATTGGCTAACAATTTTGTGTCTATTAATAAAAAAAGTACTTCTTTTATTATTTGTGGTAGTCTTAAAGATAATTATACTAAATCTGCACTAGAAGGTGCAACCATTCAAGGAAAAAAATCTTCTGCTGTAAGCGACAAAGATGGAAATTTTGAACTCGAAGTATTTACACTCACCGAAACTATTATTGTAGGACATTTAGGATACCAAACGGTATATCGACTTGCTGATACTTTTATAATCGATGATTGCTCAGAGATTTCTCTAGAACCTAAAACCGAAGCATTATCTGAAGTGATACTTCATAATTATATCACCAAAGGTATTGATAAAGCTAATGACGGAAGTTTTCAAATAGATTATAAGAATTTTGGGATTCTTCCTGGCCTTATAGAAACAGATGTTTTGCAGACCGTACAAGCATTATCGGGTATCCAAAGTACAGATGAAACCGTCTCAAATATTAATATTCGAGGAGGGACTCATGATCAGAATTTAATACTCTGGGATGGAATAAAAATGTATCAATCAGGACATTTTTTTGGATTGATATCTGCAATTAACCCGTTGATAACACGGAAGGCGGCATTGCTTAAAAATGGGACTAGTCCAGAATATACAGATGGAGTTTCAGGAACTATTATTATGAATACAGATACAGCGATTAATGATCGTTTTGGTGCAAGTTTAGGTTTAAATTTGATTAATGCTGATGCTTTTGCAGATATTCCTATAGGAAAGCAATCGTCACTACAAATCACCGGACGTAAATCAATTAGAGATATTGTAGAAACACCAACCTACTCGCAATACTCGAATAGAATATCTCAAGACAGTGAAGTTGATGAACAAGAGCTGTTAGCTTCAGATATTGGTTTTGATTTTTATGACATCAACTTGCGATGGAATTATAATATCACAAATACAGACAAACTAAGAGTTAATTTTTTAACCATCAATAACGAACTTGTTTTTACAGAAAATGCTACTATAAATAATATAGAACGATCAAGGCAAAGTAGTTTAATACAAAATAGTCTAGCTGGTGGAATATGGTATCAAAAGCAATGGAATGATAAACTAAGATCAGTTGTACAGGTATATGAAACTGACTACGATCTTAAGTCTATTAATGCAAATCTTCAACAGGAACAGCGTTTTTTACAAGAGAACAAAGTTTCAGAAACTGGAATAAAATTGAAAGGATACTACGATATCACCGAAAAGATGACTTTGCTTAATGGGTATCAGTTTATAGAAACCGGGATTTCTAACCTCAATGATATAGATACTCCTGTTTTTAGAGAAAAAAGAGACAGGGTAATACGTACGCATAGCTTATTTTCTCAAGTGCACTATACTCCTCAAAAAAACACCTCTTTAAACCTTGGAGTGCGCTATAATTATAATGATAAATTTAATACTCATATTATTGAGCCTAGACTAAGTTATAACCAAAAGGTGTTTACGTATTTTAATATTGAATTATTAGGGGAGTTTAAGCATCAGAACACTTCTCAGATCATAAATTTTCAAAATGATTTTTTGGGAATAGAAAAGAGAAGGTGGATTTTATCTAATGATAATGATATCCCTGTGGTTAAAAGCAGACAAGTCTCCCTGGGTTTGCAATACAGTAGATTGGGTTGGTTATTAAATGCAGAAGGATACTACAAAAAAGTAATGGGTATAACGGCAAGAAGCCAAGGGTTTCAGAATCAATATGAGTTTGTAAGAGCGATAGGGGATTATACAGTAAAAGGTATGGATTTCTTAGTAAACAAAAGATATAAAAATCTAAGCACATGGATGAGCTATTCGTATGCTTATAACACCTATATTTTTGAAGCATTTGATGAACGAGTATTTCCTAATAATGTAGAAATTAAGCATTCTGTAACCTTAGGATCTTCGTATTCTTTTCGAGATTTTAAAATTTCTGCTGGCCTTAATTGGAATTCAGGTTTACCTACCACAAGACCATTACCAGAAGATCCTGTTTCTGAGAATCGAATTAATTATCAGGACTCGAATAGTAGTAGGTTGGATGAATACCTTAGATTGGATATCTCGGCAACTTATGATTTTAAAATCAGTAACAAAATCCAGGCACATACAGGATTATCTATTTGGAATATTACAGATAAAGAAAATGTGATAAATAACTACTACCAAATTAATCAGCAAAATTTACCTCAAGAAGTAGTCGAATCATCTTTAAGTATTACTCCTAATGCCACATTTAGAGTGTCATTTTAGGGGTTAGGAATACTTAGTTAATAAGCAAATTAATTTTTTCCCATAAACTATTATCAAAACTTGATGGACCTAATAACGATTCTCCCGTATTGTCCCCCATTCTTACAATAACAAGATTCTGACTTGGTACGATATATAGTTTTTGATCATCCTTACCTAGGCCTGCAATAAGATCGTCTGGAGCATTTGGTATTAGTTTTCCGGGAAACTCTATTTCAGTAGCGGGTGTTCTAAAACTATTTTTTCCATTCAGCCACCATAAATACCCATAGGCTTGATTTAAATTTTGCGACGTAGTAGTCATCTCCTTAAAAAAATCTTGATCAGATAAAATTTCTTGTGCATCCCAAGTGCCATTATTCAAATTTAATAAGCCAAAACGAGCCATGCTTCTGGCTGTGCTGTAATAAATAGTAGTAAAACCAAAACTCAACCAAGAGCCATTCATACCAATTCTATTTTTTATTTTAGTATCAAAATAACTCTCAAAATTTTGGTTTGTTGCTCCAGACACTACATCGGTAAGGATCGTATAAGCTGCATTGTGATAATACCAAAAAGTGTTAGGTTTGTTTAGATAGGTTAGGCAATCGATATCCGTACAATTTTGGTTAGAAACATTATAATCCAACCCGGTAGTCATCGTTAAATGATTTTTAATTGTGATCAGATTTTCTTGTTCTCCTGTGAGTGTAGCCCATCCAGACCCTAAATAGTTATGTGAAGCTTCATTAATGCTTAATAGGTTTTCTTGTTGCGCGACTCCAATAGTAAATGCAGTTAAGGTTTTTCCTGCAGAATACCATGGGTTATTATCTTCCGCAGTAGCGCCATTAAAATACTTTTCTATAACTATTTTACCATCTTTAAGAATGATAAAAGCTTTAGTGGACTTTTCTTGTAAAAAATCATACAGTTGTTGTTCATTATTTGAATTCCATCCCAAATCTGATACAGAGATGGTTTGCCATGAGTTGGTGTCTGTTGGAGGAAAATAGAGTACTGAAACGTCTAAAGGATTGGGACTTTCTGTATTCGGATTAATTGTTTCAGAAGTGCTATCAGAACACGAGATACTAAAAAAAATCATGAAGAGTATTAGTATAAAAATCTTATTCATATACAAGGGCGTTGTAGGTTAAGACTATACAATATACAAAAGGTTTAATAAAGGCTATATCTTTAATATTTAGAGATATTAGATTTATAGTCGATACTTTACTTAATCATTGTATCTTTGCACACCTTTATTCAAAAAATATGAGAACAAAGACTTTAAAAAAGAACAAGATCAATGTGGTAACACTAGGTTGTAGTAAAAATGTTTACGATAGCGAAGTGTTAATGGGGCAGTTGCGTGCCAATAATAAGGAAGTTGTTCATGAAGAGGAAGGAAATATAGTCGTGATCAATACTTGTGGTTTTATTGCAAATGCCAAAGAGGAATCTGTAAATACTATTTTAGAATATGTGCAGAAAAAAGAGGAAGGAGATGTTGACAAAGTTTTTGTTACAGGATGTTTGTCTGAGCGCTATAAGCCTGATTTAGAAAAGGAAATCCCAGATGTAGATCAATATTTTGGAACCACAGAGCTACCAGGATTATTAAAAGCATTGGGTGCTGATTATAAGCATGAATTAATAGGAGAACGGTTAACTACTACGCCCAAGAATTATGCATATCTAAAGATTGCAGAAGGATGTGATCGCCCTTGTTCATTTTGCGCAATCCCATTAATGAGAGGAAAGCATAAGTCTACACCAATTGAAGAATTAGTCGTAGAGACCAAAAAGTTAGCTGCAGATGGCGTAAAAGAAATAATTCTGATTGCGCAAGACCTTACATATTATGGCTTAGATCTTTATAAGGAAAGAAAATTAGCCGATTTACTTAAAGAATTGGCTAAAATTGAAGGGATCGAATGGATTCGTTTACATTATGCGTTTCCAACAGGGTTTCCAATGGATGTATTAGAGGTAATGAAACAAGAACCAAAAGTTTGTAACTATATCGATATTCCGCTTCAACATATAGCAGATCCAATATTAAAGTCGATGAGAAGGGGAACTACTAAAGCAAAAACGACCAAGCTTTTAGAAGAGTTTAGAGAAGCTGTACCAGAGATGACTATTCGTACTACGCTTATTGTTGGTTATCCTGGAGAAACTCAAGAAGACTTCGAAACCTTAAGAGATTGGGTAAAGGAGATGCGTTTTGAACGATTAGGATGTTTTACATATTCTCATGAAGAAAATACGCATGCCTTTACTCTAGAAGATGATGTTCCTGAAGAAGTAAAAATGCAACGAGCAAATGAAATCATGGAAATTCAATCACAGATTTCTTGGGAACTGAATCAACAAAAAATAGGACAGGAGTTCAAAGTCATTATTGATCGTAAAGAAGGACAATATTTTGTCGGAAGAACAGAGTTTGATTCTCCAGATGTAGATAATGAAGTACTTATCGATGCCTCAAAATTTTATCTAAAAACAGGAGAGTTTACTACTGTTAAAATAAATGAAGCCGAGGATTTTGATCTATATGGAGAACCGGTATAACTATCTACTATGTCAATTTAAAATAGGAAAGTAATCTTTAATCGTACTCTCTAATTTTTCAACAGTTAACGGTTTTTTTAAGTACATGTTGATTTCAGGAATTTGATTGGCAGCATTTTCATCGTCAGGATTTATACTTGTCGTAAGCATAGCAATTATTATTCTTTTCTTTTGTTTTTCAGGTAATTTCTTGTACTCATCAATAAAGTCCCAACCATTCATACCAGGCATATTGATATCAAGAAATATGATCCCAGGTCTGGGGTATTCTTCAATAGGATGCTGGCTCATCCCTTTAAGATAGTTCAACGCTTCAGTAACAGAGCTATTCACTTTAATGGCAACATCTAGGTCTGCACGCTTTATTACTTTTTTATTTATAAAATTAGTGATCTTATCATCATCCACCAGGATAATACAATCTAAACCAGTTATCTTTTTCATAGGCTATTATTTTATTTTGGTACTAATGGTGAAGAAAAAAGAACTTCCTTCTCCAGGGGTAGATTCTACACATATATCTCCGTCATGTAATTCGGCGATTTTTTTACAATGAGCTAAACCTATTCCCGAACCAGAATATTCTTCTTTAGAATTTAATTGTTGAAAAATGGTAAATATTTTACCTGAAAATTTCATATCCATACCAATCCCATTGTCTTCAACCTTAAATTGCCATGCTTTAGATTGTTTTTGCGCAGAAATTTTGACAATAGAGGGTCTCTCTTTTTTTCTAAACTTAATTGCATTATTAATCAGGTTCTGAAACAATAATCTCAGCTCAGTTGGATAACCATAAAGAGTGGGTAGTGTATCAATTTCGAAACTTGTATTGGCATGAGAAATTGAAGAAGCAAGATCTTCTTTTACAGCTTTGATAAGTTCATTGCAATCTATTTGTTCAAGTTTTGATTTTTGTCCTAAGCGAGTATAATTCAGTAAAGCTGTTATTAATTCTTTCATGCGCTCTGTTGATTCATTTAAAAAAGAGAGCGAATCTCTTCCCTCTTGATCTAGTAAATCTCCATATTCTTCAATTAATATTTCACTTAGACCCGTAATAGATTTCAGTGGTTCCTGTAGATCGTGTGATGCTATATACGTAAACTGTTCAAGCTCTTTATTTTTATTTTCTAATTTCTTGGTATAGTTTCTTGAATTTTCTTCAGCTTTTTTTCTTTCAGTTATATCAATAATCGACGCAAGTACCATATGACCATCGGATGTTTCTATAGGATTTAGACCAATTTCAACAGGAAATTTATTAGCATCTCTATCTATAGCATATAGATCTCTTCCCGATCCCATCGACCGAACTTCTGGATTTTTTGAAAATTCTTTTCGATACTTTGGATGATTTCCTCTTATTTCATTCGGAATCAAAATTTCTATTTTTTGACCAAGAAGTTCTTCACGGCGATATCTGAATAATTTTTCGGTTTGGGTATTCACAAGTCGTATTACCCCTTTTTTATCCACTAAAATCATAGCACTTGAGGCAGATTCTACTACTAACCTGAAGCGTTCTTCAGCTTTTTTTCGCTCAGAAATATCAATAATAGAGGCTAATACTAAATTACCATCTACAGTTACAATAGGATTCAATCCAATTTCTACCGGAAACTCAGTTTTGTCTTTTTTTATAGCATAAAGTTCACGACCAACCCCCATCATCCTTGCCTTTGGGTTTTTAAAAAAGGAATTAAAATGCCCCGGATGGTGTGATTTAAACCTTGCAGGGATTAATATTTCTATTTCCTGTCCAATAATTTCTGAACGTTCATATTGAAATAATTTTTCAACAAAGGCATTGGTATACGCTATTTTACCCTTCTCATTAACCAGAATTAAGGCATTAGGCGAGGCATCTACCATAACCTGAAAAGTAAGCTCGGTGTGCTTATATTGGGGGGGCGTTGTACTCATTAAAAATTAGTTTTGACTGTTAATTTAAAAAAACTGACTAAAAACTACTTTTGACGATGGTTACATGAGTAATTACTTATCGAAGATAGTAAATATTAACAAATTATTTATACGGTTTTCCGCAATCAATTTGGATTATGTATGAGTTTGATGTCAACAAAAAAAGGAAGCTCAAGATAGGCTTCCTTTTTAATCTATAATAGGGTCTTTTTATTTTAGGGCTAACTCAAATGTAAAGAGAACTATTACGATTTGGGGTTGATAATGTAGCAGTTGTTCTTCTGCGTTATATTATAATCCTCTATTTGGGTCGTTATACTCATCTGTAATTTTTTCATCATCAGTATTAGGATCTATAGTTGTGTCATTTTCTATAGTTACGGTTGACTCATCAAAAGATTCAGATTCACAAGAAAAAAGAGCAACACTAAGGATAAGTAGGAATGATAAATTTTTAATCATGGCTATAAATTTAAGTTTGTTTTTATTCGTTTTAATCGGCGGCAAATGTATGTAAAAAAGGATCACGAAATCACAAAATTTCTTTAAGGAATTGGCTATAAAATGAAGGTTTAAGAAAAGGTAAATTGAATATCCTTTAAAGGATGTAAGGTGATTTTTTTTAATTCAATAATGGCTTGAAGAAATTAGGTTAGATTTCATCAATTTTCAGGAGTTTTTATTGAATAATTGATAATTCTAAATTTGTTAAAATAACCCTAATTCTTAACAATTAAGTAACATTAGAGCCTATTTTTATATCATTTTTATTGATTTTTCAATAAAAAGCAATTTTTTGTATCAAATCATCACCTTAAAAAGAAAATAGGATAGGTCTTATTAAAGATTAAGGGTGCACTAAATTGATATGGTAATTTTGAACTTAATTTTGCCCTGTTTTTGAAGCTTTTTTACCATTTATGAAGTTAATTTTTGGTATAAATTCGCTTAGATCAACAACGTTTTTGAACTATTTTGTTTTCGGTATACCTAATACATATAGAATTTCATTTGGTTTACCTTTGACGATATCAATCTCCCAACTAAAACTGTCGGTATTGTCTAATGTAGAAATCATTTCATGTAGCTCATTTCTGGTATATGTGCGTAGTACCGAAATAATGCCGTCCCACAGTATGAGTATGGGTAGTATTGGAATGAGATACGTAAATAATAATCTACTCATTTTAAAAGGTCTGATAAACGGAGTCATTACGACTACCGAAATTGGAGACAATAACATTGGGATAATACTCTTGAAGTTTCTCTGTTGTGCTTCAAAAATCCCAATAGGTTGATGGGTTTCTATAGCATTTTGAAAAATAACTTTTGCATCGCCTGGTCTAAAATGATGCAATGATAAAAACAAAGTTCTAAAACCTTTTAGATTGAGCGGAACTTCTGTGGCATTTACAGGATAATCTATAAAATCAATTGTATCTGGTAATTTTGATTTCATTCTTCTAAAAGCGTTCAGATTTGGATAATAATCGGATACGATAATTTTTAAGTTTTGATTATCCTTTTTCAAATGCGGGGCAAGTTTTAACCATCCGCCACCTCCGCCAGAAGCGATATCTATAATTGTATTGTTTTCTGAGCTTCTGATTCCTTTTTCTAATATCGGAACGACACTTTTGTAAATATCAAATGTATTGGCACCAAACTGTAAGAAATCGGTCATAAAGTCTCTTAAAACCTTAGGAAACCATTGTAGATCCTCAAACTCGAATGCATGTATGCGTTTCATTGTTTATTAGATTCTTTATTCATCTAAAAATACGAAATCCATGTGTATTTAAATAGCTATGCTATTTGGGATTCCCGGTTCCTATATAGACAAAGATTTCAAACCTTCATACACTGCAATACTTACCGCATTTGCCAGATTTAAGCTACGTATATGCTCACTATATAAAGGGATTTTGTAGGTTTTATCTCGATGGGCTTCGATAATATCCAGAGGTAAACCAGAAGACTCTTTTCCGAATATAAGAAACATATCATCCACGTAATCGATAGACCAATGCGTTTTTTGACCATGACTAGAAAAAAACACCATATTCTTGCCCTCATGTATAGCAAAAAACTCTTCTATACTATCATAAACCTTTAGTGAGATATGCTTCCAGTAATCAAGTCCGGCACGCTTTAGTCTTTTATCGCTTAACTCAAAACCGAAAGGTTTTACCAAATGTAAATTTGATCCCGATGCTAAACTTAATCGACCAATGTTACCTGTATTGGTGTGTATTTCGGGTTCTACAAGAACAATATTATATGCCATTATGTATGATATCTTAAAGAGAGTCTCTAATTTTTAGACTGATTTTCTTGGCTAAGATAGATATTAGGTATTTTGTTCTCGTCGGTTTCATTAGTAAATGTTGTACTTGCTATCCACCATCTATCGTTTGCATATATCAATTGATAGCTATTAATACCTCTCTTTTCATAGGTGCCGATGAGATTTTTGCAATGATAACTCTGAAACACATTGGCAATCCCGTTGTATTCGTTAACCGTTAAGCCTAAAGCTATTTCTTCAAAGCCATCTCTTTTGTATAAAGGCCCCACGTTTCTTACGAATTCTTCCAAATTCATTACCCGTATTTGTTTTTTTGGAGGAGCTTTACGGTTGATAAAGATTTTTTGTGCCCTTGGTAAAAACAAGTTTCTATAGTCATCCCAATTTCTGGGTTCATCTTTTGCGCCCGATATTAATTCTATCATTTTATTGGTAATGCCTTCTATTGATTTCACAGAAACAGTGTCTATTTGAGCGGTTCCTAAAAAGGAGATAGACAGGGCGATTGAAATTATTATATTTTTAAACATTGAAATTTAATTTATATTGATATTACTTATTTAAAACTCTTTATATATTTTTCTAATGTTTGATAACGTCTTGGCTATGGTTAGTGTGGGATTAAAAGGTGATGATCTTTTTGATTAAGCACAAAACCCATATTAACTATAATATTGTTGGTATTTCGTATTTTATCTCTTTCGTTTGTAATGATTCTGTGCAACTTGATTCAAAAATGTTTTAGTCTTAATTAATTCGAATTTCAGTTCTTTTGGAAGTTCTGAAAATAAAGGAGAACCACCACCCAATAATATCGGAATTGTTGTAATTAGCATTTCGTCAATTAAGTCAGCTTTTAGAAAATTTCGTATCGTAGTACCTCCATCAATGTAAAGTCGATAACATCCTTTTTCATAAATCTGTTCTAAAATTTCTGTCAATGTTCCTTTAATCAAAAATGCTTTCCCTTTATGACTTTCAGGTATTTCATTTAAAGTAGTGCTCAATACAAATACTGGCTTATTATATGGCCAGTCAACATCAAATCCACATACGGTTTCAAACGTTGTTCTTCCCATAACAAGAGCATCAATATCGTCGGTAAATTCTACATATCCCATATCATCATTATTGGGATTTGGTATTGAATGAAGCCAATCAATTCCGCCATTTTTATCTGCGATATAGCCATCTAAACTTGTCGCAATAAATACACTGTTTTTCTTGTCCATTATTTTTTGAATTTCGTTCGTCTAAATGAATGCCAACAATTGTATATATGTAAAAATACACATATACCCAAATAAGTAGGGTATATGTGTACTTCAATCGTTGTATTTTTTATGTGGTTCTCATTCACCTTCATAATTAAAGGAATTTTTCAATCCTCGGATATTCTATTTATGCAACTCGCAAAATCTTTTCCATCTTACGTCCTTTCGCTAATTCATCCACTAACTTGTCTAAATACCTAACCTGTTGTGTTAAAGGATTTTCAATTTCTTCTACACGATAGCCACAGATTACGCCTTTAATGAGTTGAGCATTAGGGTGTAATGAGGCGTTTTGAAAGAATATTTCAAATGTCACTTTTTCTTCAATAAGGTTTTGAAGCTTTGTGCCATTATAACCCGTTAGCCACTCAATTACTTGATGCAATTCTTCTTTCGTTCTACCTTTCTTTTCTACTTTTACGAGATAATGCGGATATACTGAGGCGAATATCATTTTTGCAATACGCTCATCGTGGTTATTTACGTTGTTCATATCTTTTGTATTAACATTAATCTTGTACTCTATTTCGAGAAAGTTTAGTTCTGGATACAACCGTTTTTGTATCATTAGTTGCGAGAAAGTACACATGTATTTTCTGCTGTTGCTAAAGATAATTAATACAAGTATTGTACATTATAACCCTATGATTGATAATCAACATTATTTGATACGAATTCCTTTTTCGACATATTTCCAAATACTCGGTTTGTTCGGGTCTCCGTATTTATTTTCACCTGTCCAGGTATATTCATCAAAGTCTTCATCGAAAATTATTTCGCCAAACCTTTCATGAAATTCATTTTCACTATCGGGTTTATTTCGAATAGTTAATTTTCTTTGTTTACTATCCCAAACAAGAATATCAAATTGTGTTTTATGCCAATTGCTGAACATAGATACCATTTCGAACTGCTTCGTTTTTTTATTATAATTGATATACCAACTGTATTCTCTTTTTCTGCCATTCGAATCTATAGAATTTGCTTTCAATTCAATAAAGTTGTCTTTCAATGTATATTTTATTTCTCGAGTAGAAGTTTCCCACCATTCTTCTTTTATATTATCCTCACGAGTTTCCCATGTCCCGATTAAAAAATCTAGTTCTTTAATTCCTCTTTCTTGAGCTATACTACTATTAGAAAGAAATAAAACAATTATAAAAACAAAGACCTTTTCTACTTTTAAATTTTTCATGTTTCAGTTATTATTTTTTGCCAACGTTTTGTGTGTCATTAGTTTAGTTGCAAGAAAAAACACATATACTTTCTGCTATTGATAAAGATAATAATTAATTAATTTTAGAAAACTGGACTAAGACTTTTCATAGGAGCCGGTGTTCGCAATAGTTATTTTAAATGTATTCTAAGTTGTTTAGTCAACTCTTTGGATTGGTCAATCCATGGCATATGTCCGGCATTTTTAATACTTGTCATTTTAATTCTTGGCACTTCTTTATTCCATTTTTTATATAAATTATTACCAAAGTCCAACCAATCATGATCTCCTATTATTATGCTAATAGGATACTTTTGTTTTTTAAATTCGGCATAATAGTTCCAGCCGTCTTTAGGGTAAGTTTTTGCTGTTAAATCGTAAACCTTTCCTTTATATAATGCCTTTCCATTGCTCAATTCTGTCCATTTCGAAATATCATAAAGCATTAACTTGCCAAAATTAATTCGGGATTTTATAGTTTCTTCTTTTGAATTAAAAAAGGAACGTTTTTTAGCAAGATTATATTTCTGAAGTTCTTGAGTTATTTCAATTCTGTTTTGAAATTTCTTATTGGCTAAATATTGCCGATGCTGAATATCTTTATCTTCTTCGGGAAATGGTTCTTTGAGGTGAGCGGGACTTAGTAACACAATTTTTTTAATATGTTGCGGGTATTTTGAAGCATATGCCGAAGCTAAAACGGCACCCATTGAATGCCCCAAAATGGTCATTTTATTGAGCTTTAACTCTTGTCTTAATAATTCGAGATCATTGATGTGTTGCTCGAAAGTAATTAAGGAATCAGGAAATGGTGAGCGTAATGAACCTCGTTGTTCATAGAAGATAAACCTGTATTCATTTTCAAGTCCTTTTATTGCATTTGTCAGTCCGCTGTGTTCCGCTCCCCAACCTCCATGAAGCATTATAACCGGTTCAGTTCCATTACCGATTTCTCTAACATAAATCTGTGGATCTTTTTCCCAGTTACCAGTAGATAAAAACCATTGATTTAATCTACTCTTGTTTACATTTGATTGTGCATTACTCTCCTCTAAATAAAATAATGAAATGATGAGAAAAATAATTAGTTTCAATTGTCTTTGAATAGTAGTGATTTTCATCTTGCTAAAGTTTATACTTTAGAGACAATAGGTTTGTAGATTTGTTACAGTAAAAATTATGGCCAACGTCGCTTGTATGGTACGTTTACTTCCCGAAGAGTGCATATGTAATACATTATACGTTCTTTTATTTTAATTGTATATGAATATGATCATCATGTCTAACTGCTCTACAACCATGATATCGGATTTTATCATCAACTAAATTCATTCTTGTCTTTAAATGTGGCTCGATAAAAAGCTTTCCTAATTTTCTGTTTTTTAAGATGCTTTTTATGAGTGTTTTGGTTCCTTTTTCTGAGAAAACTAATACTTTATTGATCTCTCCAAAAGTTACATATTTAGGGTAATCATATTGAAAGTAACCATCTTTCAAGCACTTATCGATTTGATTATATTCATTTGATTTAGGGTCTTCAAATACTCCATATCCACTTATTGATTTTTGTTTATGTGTTATTGCTCCTTTTTGTGTTTCATAAATTAAACTAATGTCAATTTTCTTTCCATCATTATGGCTCAGATGCGGAAGTAGAGGAAATTTATTTATAAATGGAAAATTTGCGTCCAGGTAATGAATTTCAATGCCAGATTCGTTTAATTCTTTTTCCGTTTGTAACAGTAATTCGTTCAGTTTTGGTCGAACGTAATTTCTATTCAGAAACACGGTCATATAATTTGTCGGTTTTATTAAATCGGTATGTTTTACTTTTTCTCGTCCAAAAATGGGAGCAATTAATGGAACAATCAGGAATGTTGAAATCATATAAAGTCCAATAAAAACTATCAGAGGTTTGAGTTTCGAGTCCCATTTCCATTTTTTGGTAATTACAAGACTTAACAAATAAACAATCCCACCAATTTGAGTAACTATGGTCAGAAAAACAAACAAGATTATTTTAGGTATTACTTTCAGTATAATTTTCAACTATGGAGTATGGTTTTTAATTTAATTTCTCTAAAATTATTCGTAGCTTAAATAATAATTTAAGTATTTCTTATGCGCATCATAATCTCTCTTAAACCCTGAAAAAGTAATAAAGTATCTATAATTATCAATTTCAATCATTTCTATATAACCATATCGAGTGCCATATACATGACTATAATCAAAATTTGAATTATATACATTATTTTCTTTTTTTTGATTTTTGTTTTTCACAAGTTTAGCCGATTTATAAGGAAAAATAGGAAATAAACTCCTATTCGCGCCTTGAGCCTGTATCCATTGTTGCGCGGCAGAAAAATTTTGTTTGCTTTTCAATTTTTCAACGGTAAGAAGATAGCCACCCATGTACAGGATTAAAGGGGTTTTTTCATCTTGATATTTTGGAAATATGTAAAAACCTTTGGGTAACTTAATCGTTATATTTTTTTGAATTGATATTACAGTATCAGATAGTTTTTTTTTGCTTAGGTCATTTGTAATACTGTTTTTAAGTTTTTTTAGGTTTTTACTATTCTCTCGTTTTAATAAGATTTCTTGACGCTTTTGTTCTGAATTTGTAGAATTATCAATTAGTTCTCCTATTTTTATAACCAAAAATAAAACAGATATGATTGTAAAAATGATACCCAAAATTGTTTTAGATTTTTTTTTTCCATGTTTCATTTGCAAATCAACCTTTATTTAATTTATTATTCCAAAAATAAAAAATAAGGGACAGTAGTTAAATTTCGGTAACATTTATATCCCTAACGAACTGGACTATTGCATAGAACAATTGAATATGTGTACCAGTACATAGTAATGTATATAAAAATACACATATACCTTGATTAATAATGCATATATGTATTGATTATTTCGGGTAAGTGTCTTCAACGTTAGTTGAGTTCGTATTCTCGATGGCGGTTTGATCAGTGGTAGTGCCTGTACGTTTTTTAACGATTTGTTGATAGCGATCGCTAAGCATATCAAGTTCGCTTTTAATAGTGTTGTATTTGCCTATGTCATCAATTTCGATATAGGCATTAAGTCGATGTACTAATTTGTCATATACTTTGATAGCAGTTGGTTTTAGGGTAGAAAACGAGATGTTCTCTGTAGCACTTTCTGCGGTAATACGTTTTCGATATTGAACTCTAAAAGCCGTGTTAGTCCTATCGATCCTTTGGGCCCAATCCCAAAGGTCTACCGTTTTAAGCGCCATTTTTAGATGGTCGTTGGTTTTATAGTCCTGCATAATATTAATAAGTACAGTACTCTCGGCTTCATAATTAAGTTTTATGATACGCTTACCATATCCCTCGAGATGGTCTAACAACAACCGGGCAGCATCTTTGTGTGCAGGGTCGTCATGATATAGATTCATTAAAAACCCATGTTTGATTCCTGTGATTACATCATCACGTTCTAGATCCAGTTGCTCCAGTATTTTGGTAAAATTACTTTCTCGTTCATATACCAAGGTGTCATCTAACTTATCAACTATAGTGACTATGGTGTCGACTTGTAATTGGATATTGAGTTGTTCTGGGTGATTTTTAATACAGATGTCTTTGATACTGCGTAAAAACTCAATGAATTCTTCTTTAAACAGCTTACCCAAAGTATATGATGTTAACATATCTTGAGATTTTAATAGTTAGTGATTTTTGATTTTTAGAAATCAGAAGCTAAAATAAAAAGAAGTTCTATTGGTTTTTTACGGAAAACCATATACTACATCAAAAAAATAAAGCATATTGATTAGCTCCCGGTGGGAGGAGCTCTATGCGGTACCAAAGTGATCAGCTCCCGGTGGGAGGAGCTCTATATGGTACCAAAGTGATCAGCTCCCGGTGGGAGGAGCTCTATGTGGTACCAAAGTGATCAGCTCCCGGTGGGAGGAGCTCTATGTGGGACCAAAGTGATCAGCTCCAGGTAGGAGGAGCTCTATGTGGTACCAAAGTGATCAGCTCCCGGTGGGAGGAGCTCTATGTGATACCAAAGTGATTAGCTCCCGGTGGGAGGAGCTCTATATGGGACCAAAGTGATCAGCTCCCGGTGGGAGGAGCTCTATGCGGTACCAAAGTGATTAGCTCCCGGTGGGAGGAGCTCTATGTGGTACCAAAGTGATTAGCTCCCGGTGGGAGGAGCTCTATGTGGTATCAAAGTGATCAGCTCCCGGTGGGAGGAGCTCTATGCGATACAAAAGTGATTAGTTCCCCGAAGGAAGTTCGGTAGTAGCTATAAAAAAATAGCCACTTAAGATCGAGGATGTTGTTTTCAAACGTTTTGGCTATGGTGTAGTAGCTATTCTGATGGTTCGAATTTTTTAATCTGAGTGAAGTGCAAAAAAACCGGCGCAGATTACCCAATCCACATGATTGGGGTCATAGGCATTGTTACCCAAAGGTTTTTTTATTCTTCATTTGCTAACTTTATTGTTTTAACTACATCGTAACTCCAGAACCCTTTTTTAATTCCAACAATAGCCGTTCTAGTGTGTATTGCTTTCTTTGAACGTGAGGTATGCAAAGTGAAACTTCTTTTAACCCCATCAAAATCAATCGAAATTTTTGGATTTAATACGCCTGATCTTCTTCTTCCATTTTGTTTTGTCCCATGTACTAAGGAGAAGTCAGAGACATGATATTCTTTGGTAATTGTAGGTTCTGATGATAAAAAATCATTACTACCCATAAAGAAAAACGTTACAATAAGTCCAATTCCCAAATTGTGAAAAAGAGACCATTTAAGTCCTAATTTGACCTTGTAGAATTTTTTAAAGATAATTGTGATGACAATACTTGTAATTATAGTAATTGCCAGAAGTAATTCAACCGGAATCCAATTCCTTTCTAATCTTCCATATACAATCCAACCTGCTAAAAGACCTACTATTAAAATATTTTGGTAATTAACATTTCCTAAGGATCTAACTTTAAAAAGATTTAAAAAATCTAGGGCTTTAAATAAAAAATTCAATTTAGATTATGTGTTTTTATATCATCTAAAGTACTAATAAAATTGAAACCCCAGCCTCAAAAACAATAAATCAAATCGAACACCCAGAACCTGAATACCCCATGTAGGTTGATGTTAGGTGTTTTTTATGCAATGAGCGTCAGTTTTATACTATATGGTATTGTATATAATTTGTAGATTTGTTTTACTCGATAATCGAGATTTAAATGCTCCGAGGCTTGCCTCGAAATCAAAATTATTTTCCAACCAATGCCTCGCGGGGTTGCCCCGAGATAGTTTACTATTTTGTATAGACCAATAGAGTGTTTATGAAGAAGAAAGAAAATGGTGCTAAGAGAATAAAGAAGCCCTGGCCAACTAAAGATGCTATGGAACAGGTGTATGAAATGAAACTTTGGGGGGACAACAAATCTGATTTTTATTCGGGTGTAGGATCGCATCATCCCGAGATAGTACATCCCTATATAGATGTTTTAACATCATTTCTAACCTCTTTTAAAAACCCTCTTGTGGTTTGTGATTTAGGTTGTGGAGATTTTAATGTAGGAAAAAAATTGGTGCAGTATGCTAAGAAGTATGTTGCGGTAGACATAGTAACAGAACTTATAGAACATAATAAATCAACATTCAAAGAAGAAAATTTAGAATTCCATTGTTTGGATATTGCAGTAGATGATTTGCCTGCTGGAGATTGTGCTATATTAAGACAAGTACTACAACATTTATCGAATGCTGAAGTACAAAGGATATTGAGTAAGTTAACCGATTTTAAATATGTTATTGTTACAGAGCATCTACCCGAAGGAGATTTTGTACCCAATAAAGAGATCATTTCGGGACAGGGAATTAGACTAAAAAAACAAAGCGGTTTAAACGTATTGGCTCCTCCATTTAATTTTAAGGTAATAGAAGAAAAACAAGTATTGTCTATTATTTTAAATGATTCTAAAGGCGTTATTGTAACTACGATTTATAAAATTTTTTAAGCTACATCTATTTTGATATGCTGGGTTGCATTCAAGTTTTGATGTAGGGAATACTTTACAACAAAGTATATATAAAAATACACATATACCCAAATAAGCAGGATATATGTGTATTTGATTTGATGTTACTATCGGATTAAGATTTCGGTACCGGAAACCCTCTATCTTTCATTAATGCTTCAATCTTGGCATCACGTCCTCTAAACTTTCTGTACGCTTCTGCAGGATCCATGGCGTTACGTGGTGCAAATAGGTATTTTACCAGTTTTGCTGCTACTTCTTTGTCATAAAACCCACCCGGAGCTTCAGCAAAGGCCTCTGCTGCATCTGCCGTGAGTACATCGGCCCACATATAGCCATAATATGCTGTAGCATATCCTTCACCAGAAAATACATGCCCAAAATGTGGTGTACGATGACGCATTACCAATTCTTTAGGCATTTTTAGTGCTGTCAGGGTTTCTTTTTCGAACTTGTCTACATCTATATGGGTAGGATCTGCTATATGAAATTTCATATCCATCAGGGCAGAAGCAAGGTATTCTGTTGTACCAAATCCTTGATTAAAGGTAGCTGCTTTTTTTACTTTATCTATTAATGTTTTTGGCATTGGCTCACCGGTCTTATAATGTACCAGGTAATTATCAATCACTTTATCGGTAGATAACCAACGTTCTAGTAATTGTGACTGAAACTCTGTATAATCGCGCACACCATTGTTTAATGTTGGATATCTCACTTCTGAAGCAAAAAAATGTAGTGCATGTCCAAATTCATGGAAAAAAGTCGTTGCATCATCCCAGGATACTAAAACAGGTTCTCCTGGTGCTGGTTTTACAAAATTAGAGTTGTTTGATCCCAGTACCGTCTTTTTACCATCAAAAGTAGTATGACTTCTATACGTATTTGCCCATGCACCAGAGCGTTTTCCGGTTCGGGCAAAAGGATCCAGGTACCAAAGTCCAATATGTTCTCCAGAGGTTTTATCATTTACTTCCCATACTTTTACATCTTCATGAAATACGGGTACTTTGCCTTCTTCAACCGGAGTGAATTTAAAATTGAATAACTCTCCCGCTACAAAGAACATAGCTTCTCTTAGTTTATCTAATTGCAGGTATTGTTTTACTTCATCAGAATCCAGGTCGTATTTCTTTTTTCGTACTTTTTCTGCATAGTAGCGATAATCCCACGGCTCTATAGTGATATTATCTTTATTGGCATTTGCTAAGGCTTGCATATCTGCAACTTCTTCTTTTACACGAGCAATAGCAGCAGGCCAAACGGCATTCATTAATTTCATGGCATTTTCTGGGTTCTTAGCCATTCTATTTTGTAGTCTCCAATCTGCAAAATTATCAAAGCCCAATAAACCTGCACGCTCTTTTCTTAGTTTCAAGATTTTAGCAATATTCTCGTTGTTATCTTTTTCATCACCATTATCTCCTCTAGAATAGTAATTGTTCCAAACCTTTTCGCGTAGTGCTCTTTCTGTAGAGTAGGTAAGAAAAGGATCCATAGAAGAACGCGTGTTTGTCACCGCATATTTGCCCTCTTGGCCACGATCTGTAGCCGCTTTAGCATAGGCTTTGATTAATGGATCTGATAAACCACCTAATTGATCTTTGGTAAGATAGGTTGTATATCCTTCTTCATCTTCAAGTATATTATTAGAGAAATTGGTATACAATCCTGATAGTTCTTTATTGATCTCGGCATAACGTTGTTTTTTTTCTTCATTCAATTCTGCTCCTTTCATAGCATAATCTTCGTAGATCAAGTGCACAACTCTTTGTTGATCTTCTTCTAATGGAGTTTTTAATGCGTTGTCGTAAACGGTTTTTATTCGCTGAAATAACGTTTTGTTTTGAGAAATTTTTGATCGAAATTCAGATATTTTTGGAGCCATCTCTTTTTGGATCTCTCTTAATTCGGGTGAAGACATATTGCTTCTTAAAATACCATAATAGGTAAAAACTCTGTTGAGTGCTGCCCCTGATCTTTCCATTTCTACAATGGTATTTTCAAAAGTAGGAGCCTCGGTATTATTAGCAATTTTATCAATTTCTTTAAGATTAATTTCCATTCCTTTTTCAAGGGCAGGTTTTAGATCTTCGAGGGTCATTTTGTCGAAAGCAGGAACACCGCCATAAGGACCTGTAAATTCTGCTAATAAGATATTTGCTGTTTCTTCTGGTGTTGTTGTTTCCACAGTTTCTTTCTTTTTGTTACAACTACTTAAAACAATGACAGCACTTAGCATCAATGTTTTAAGGGTTCTCGAAATGTGTTTGGTATTCATGAGTATTAGTTTTACTTAATTGATGAGTATAAATAATTAATATTTTGAGTCTCCTCTATTAAAGGGAGAAAGAACCATTTCAGAATATGAGAATCCGATTATTAATAAATTTAATACCGAACTCGGGTTAAATTATATATTACAGTCTAAACTTATTATTGTTTGCAAAAAATATGGCATTTACAAAGAAAAGTTTTCCGTTTTCCCAGAAAGACCTAAACAATGGATTATCTACCATGTATATAATGCTTCCGTTACCGATTCTTGCTTCGCCAAATACCAATGAGTTATTCAATCCTTCTAAAGCATCTGCCCCAGAAAATCCAGACACAGGTTGTGGACTCTCCATATACGCTACATTATATCCTTTTTGTAGTAATGTATATGAGTTACTTCCTAATTTCAAACTAAAATAAGTGTTGTTATATCCAAAAGCCATGGGGTGAGAATCATCTACCTTGGTTTTAAAAATACTACCGGTAATAAAATCTTTTACACTTTCACGTTCTCGTTGATCGTAGGGTGTGCGATTACCGATAGAATCTTTTTTCTTTTCGTCGGGTTCGTTTTTCTTTAGTTCGAAACCGTCTTTATTAGCAAAAACATCTAAGGCATTGGCAAGAGCAATGATTTTACCTCCTTTCTGAACCCATTCTTTTAGGGTCTTTAATGTACTTTCTTTAATTTGGCCATTATAATAACCATTGGGCATGATCAATACATCATATTTACTAAGATCGACTTTTTCAAAATAATCACTATCTATAGAGGTGATAGGAAATTGTAGCTGTTGTTCGAAGAAATGCCATATTTCGCCATAGCTTAGAGAAGAAGTATAACTTCCTTTTAGAACTGCTATGCGTTGATTATTAATCAGTTTTACATCAGGAGACCCAAAATCCACTCCGCTCGTAGCAAAACTACTTGGCGCAGCATATAGTTTTCGATGATGCTTGTTAGCAAGGTCGGTTACTGTCTTATCATAATTTTTATTTTTACGATTGTCACTTTTGGTAATGATTAGACTGCCTTTCTTGAAACTATCCCCATTGTTCGAAAAATCTTTTTCGCTAAACCGAACTCTGATATTGTGTTGTAATAGATCTGCCATAAAAGCTGCATCATCAAGGCTGTTCCATTTGCTAATATATCCTGCTCCAGATGTATTAGCGGTATTAGTAATGGTATTCTGTTTTTTAGTTCCATTTGCTGGAATCAAGGACGTAGATGCAATCGCTTCTAACCCGTATGCATGGGGTACGCTCCAGGCTGTAATATCATAGGTAAGAGGGTTGCTTAATTTGGTATTGGGTTCAAAAAGTACTTTAATCATCTTACCTTTGGGCTGATTGGTATTTACCACCAATGCACCATTAGCATTCATGCTTCCTTGTTTATTCTCCCTAAAATTGAACCCCGAAACTTTTGAGGTATTTGTAAAACCATATTTGATGTCATGTTTGTCTAGTAGTTGGGTTAGTGCATTAATTTTATCGGCCTCACCGTTTAGCACATAGCTTTTATACTTTAAATCACTATTGTTAAAGAATTTTTTGAATTCTGTAGTGAGTTTTGCTGCATTTTTAGAAGAAATCTCAACGGTAGATAAGCCTGTTGTGGTATGATGTAATGCTCTATCTTTAAGGGTTAAAACATAGCCTTCATCGGTTTGAATTCCTAGTCCTGCACGACCATGACCAGCTTGTTCATAAGTCATACCGATAGCCCCCATAAAAGTGGGGTAGGTATCACCGTAACTTGGGTACAATAGATCAAAACGTTCTCGGGTAAAGAATAGCCATCCTTCGGCATCAAAATATTTTGCATGATTTTTACCAATTTGCGTTTGAAAATCTCGCTGCCACGAAGTGATAATTTCGTGAAAAGGTTCTGCGGCGGGTGCAAAATAATATGGCTCGTTGATCCCTTGTTCATGAAAATCTACATGAATATGTGGCATCCATTTGTTATAGATTTTTAATCGTTGTGATGATTCTACCTGTGTAGCCCAAGCCCAATCTCTATTAAGATCAAAAAGATAATGATTAGGTCTTCCGCCTGGCCAAGGTTCATTATGCTCGGTTGCGTTTTGATCTGTATTATAAGGAGTAGCTTTTACCTGGTTGTACCAGTTGGCATAGCGATCTCGACCATCTGGATTGATACAAGGATCCATAATCACTATTGTGTTTTGCAACCAATCCGATTTTTTAGTAATTAATTCATATACCGTTTGCATTGCAGCTTCAGTGCTAGAGGCTTCATTACCATGCACATTATAACTTAACCATACAATGGCAGTTTGAGAATTAGAAGTTCCTTCAATAATACCAGTAGTTTTAAGATGCTCTAATCGTATGGATTCAATATTTTTTAGATTTTCTTCAGAAGAAATTATAGCGTACGTTAAGGGTCGGTGTTCATTTGTCTTACCGTAGCTCGTATAATTCACCATGCTAGAATTTTGGGCTACATGCCTAAAATAATGTACTACATCTGCATGACGGGTAAATTGATCTCCAATTTCGTACCCTAAAAATTCTGCTGGTGATTGTAATTTATTTTGCGAATATGTCAAACATGTAGTTATGACATAAAGCGAGAAGAATAATTTTTTCATTGACTAAGTGAAATTTTAAAAATGGAAAATACCGAGTTAAAGTTAGGTTATAATCTGTATTAACTAAAATTTAGGATTTACAATCACAATCTAATGTATATTTAACCTCAAAAAAAAAGAGTAGTATATGCCTAGTGACTGTATTCCGTTTAGAGATACGAATTACTTTTCATCCCTTATTTGCGATTATTTAGATCAAAAAGCTGAATTAGATCCATTTTATCATCGTTTCCCGAAGGTAGAGAATTTTAAAAGCCAGATCAAAGAGAAACAAGCATCATTTCCTGCAGCTCATCGCAAGGTGTTACAGCACGTTTTAGAAACGCAATATACCCATGTTAATACTTCTGAGGCTACACAAGAAAATATTTTATCCTTAGCTAAGGATACTACATTTACAGTGGTTACGGGACATCAATTAAATCTTTTTACGGGTCCGCTATACTTTTTGTATAAAATTGTTTCTACCATAAACCTTACCAGGGATTTAAAAGAAAAACATCCTGATTATGATTTTGTTCCTGTGTATTGGATGGCGACCGAAGATCATGATTTTGATGAGATTAATTATTTTAATCTATTCGGAAAAAAAATACAATGGAATCGCAACGATGGAGGAGCAGTAGGAGTTTTTGATACCGATGGATTAGATAAGGTATTTGAAATCTTTTCTTCGGAAATTGGTTCGGGATTAAACGCAGAACGATTAAAATCACTTTTTAAAGAAGCATATTTAGAGCATAACAATTTAGCTGAAGCTACCCGATACCTTGCTAATGAACTTTTTGCAGACTATGGTTTAGTCATTATAGATGGTGATGACCAGGAATTGAAGCGCCTTTTTATTCCATTTATGGAAAAGGAACTTGTAGAGCAAGCGGCATATAACGCTGTATTGCCAAAAGCAGAAAAACTAGATGAAGCAGGATATAAAGTACAGGTAAATCCCAGAGAGATTAATTTATTCTATCTGGCAGAAGGGCTACGTGAACGTATTATCGAAAAAGAAGGAAGCTATTTTGTAAACGAAACCGATATCTCTTGGAGCAAGAGTGAGCTACTAAAACACCTCTATGAGGTGCCCGAGCGATTTAGCCCCAATGTGATGATGCGACCACTGTATCAAGAAGTAATTTTGCCCAACCTTTGTTATATCGGTGGAGGAGGAGAGCTAGCCTATTGGTTAGAGCTAAAAGATTATTTTGAAACGGTACAGGTTCCGTTCCCAATGCTGCTGCTGCGTAATTCGGTGTTAATTCAGACCAAGAAACAGGCAGAAAAAATCAAAAAACTAAATGTATCTGATACAGAATTGTTTCTAAAACAACACGAATTGATCAATCATAAGGTAAGACGGATATCGAATATCGATATCAATTTTGACCCACAACGTGCTCATCTCAAGCAACAGTTTCAGGAAATGTACACCCTGGCAGAGCAGACCGATGTTACTTTTAAAAATGCGGTCAAGGCTCAAGAGGTAAAGCAACTGAAAGGACTCGATATGCTAGAAAAAAGGTTGTTAAAAGCGCAAAGAATAAAACTGAGTGATCATGTGCAACGATTAACGGCAATACAAAATGAATTGTTTCCTAATCAAAGCCTTCAGGAACGTACCACTAATTTCTCAGAAATGTATCTAGAGTACGGTGAGCATCTGATTCCGACACTGATCGAACATCTAGATCCTTTAAAAGGGGAGTTTTTAATTATAACTTCCTGATCAACAACAAACATTAAAGCTATAATTCAATAGGATGGTCTAAAGTATTGAGAGATACTTTCCATTTTTCTTCATATATAGAGGAGTAATATATAATCACATCAAAAGGAAAATTAGTATCGCCTACATTCAAGCCGTAAACCTGATAAAAGGATAATAAATTTTGTTTCGGTACTGCTGCCTCAGTTAATGTGAGTTCATTATTAGGCAATAAGGTAGCTCCTTTAGTTAAAAAATATGAACTTTTATAATTAATAAGGCTGTCGACCTGGGGGTAGTTTTTTTCTGTAAAACTATTAAAATTAAGAGGATAATATGTGTTGTTAGCAAAAATAGCAGTAGAATCAATAATTGCTGGTCCCAGTCCGTTATTTTTAATTCCTATACTAAATACAACTGTAGAATCCGAATTGGCCACTCCTGAAATAAAAGATATTCTAGGGGTTACCGATAATCTGGCTTGTTTACTAATTATTCTGGTTTGGTATAAAAAAATAATAAGAGTTAGTAAACTGATAAACATGGCAGAAAACCCAATGATTTTTTCTGTGTTTAAAATTTTCTTTTTCATTCGTTTTTGTAATTGCGTATTCATTATTAATTAGAATTTCAATAGAAATTATTAGTAATGAATGTAAAATAGCGAACGAATATACAACTATTTTAATAGGCAGTTAATAGGGGAGGTGAAAGGTGAAATTTAGACTTGCTTAGTTAAAAATTCATCATTATGGCACTAGATACGTACCTTGCCAATTATTATCTTCTTTTCTAAACAAAACACGAATATGATTAGGTCTGTTTAAACGTAGATATTCTATTTTATCTGGAATCAATTTAATGGCAGTAAAGAAATGTTTTTCCTCTAGAAAATCTATTTTTTCAGGGTTTTTGATCTCTTCTCCAGGAGCTAATTTTGTGGTATACTCCTTTTTCGACTTCTGCGGAACCTGTTCCCAAATATTTTTTAAAGTCCTTTCGTCTTTGATAATTTCGGCTTTGGCTCTTATCGATAACTGAATTAATCGTTCGTTATCCAAAAAAAGAAGACTCACAACATTGTGTTCATGAATATGAGTGATTTTTTTTGACCTTTTGTCGGTATATATCGTTAAATTTAATTGGTCATCTATATCTCTTAGAACCACAGTTCGTAATCGTGGCCTGCCATTGATCCCCGATGTTGCAAAAGTGAAATATCGAAAAGGATGCTCGGGGGTTTTAATTGCATTTTTGAGGTCATTTACGATTGTAGAGAAGATAATTTCAGTCATTGGTGTAATGATTAAGGTTGGTCTTATAAAGTTAATCATTTTAATAATGCGTGTCAAAAAAAATAACCTGATCTCATACTGAACTTTGATTTTCTTTCTTTTAGAAATGGGTTTGTATATAATATTGTAAAATTATTCCTTTCAGGATTTCGGGGGTAGAAATTTAATTTTATTTTTGCCTATGCAAAACAACAAGGTACTTATTTTAGACTTCGGGTCACAGGTAACACAACTTATTGGGCGTCGCGTTAGAGAGCTCAATATCTATTCAGAAATACATCCATATAATAAACCTCCAAAGGATATTGATAATTATAATGCTGTAATATTGTCGGGAAGCCCATTATCCGTTAGAGGCGATAATGTAGCGCATCCAGATCTTACCGAGATACGTGGTAAAAAACCACTATTGGGTATTTGTTACGGTGCGCAATACCTCGCACATTTTGGAGGTGGACAAGTGGCAGAATCTAATACACGAGAGTATGGGCGTGCAAACTTGTCTTATGTTAACAGTAATGAATTGTTTCAAAATATTTCAGAAGGTTCGCAAGTTTGGATGAGCCACAGTGATACCATAAAAGAATTACCAACCAATGCTAAGCTTTTAGCAAGTACCCATGATGTAGAAAATGCTGCTTTTAAGATTGATGGAGAAGAAACCTATGCGATTCAATTTCATCCAGAAGTGTATCATTCCAAAGATGGTGCGCAACTCTTAGAGAATTTCTTAGTTAATATTGCCGGTGTTGCTCAAGATTGGACTCCGGATTCTTTTGTAGAAGAAACCGTGGCTGGTTTAAAAGAACAGTTGGGTAATGATAAAGTGGTGTTAGGACTTTCTGGAGGTGTAGATTCTTCGGTAGCTGCTATGTTGTTGCATAAGGCCATAGGAAAAAACCTTCATTGTATTTTTGTTAACAATGGATTACTTCGAAAGAATGAATTTTCTACAGTATTAGATCGCTATGAAGGAATGGGGTTGAATGTTAAAGGAGTAGATGCTTCGGCACGTTTTTTGGATGCTCTAGCAGGAGAAAGTGATCCGGAAAAAAAGCGTAAAGCCATTGGGCGAGTTTTTATTGAGGTTTTTGATGATGAAGCACATGCTATCGAAGATGTTAAGTGGTTAGCGCAAGGTACTATATATCCAGATGTCATAGAAAGTGTCTCTGTAACCGGTGGTCCAAGTGCTACGATCAAGAGCCATCATAATGTTGGTGGATTACCCGATTATATGAAACTAAAGATAGTTGAACCCTTGAAGATGTTATTTAAAGATGAGGTACGTCGTGTGGGAGCATCTATGGGCATGGATAAGGAATTGCTGGGTAGGCACCCATTTCCAGGGCCAGGATTAGCTATTCGAATATTGGGAGATATTACCAGTGATAAAGTTCGTATTTTGCAAGATGTCGATGCTATTTTTATTAATGGATTAAAAGAAAATGGCTTATATGATAAAGTATGGCAGGCAGGAGCGATTTTGTTACCGGTCCAAAGTGTTGGAGTAATGGGAGATGAGAGAACATACGAAAATTGTGTAGCCCTAAGAGCGGTAGAAAGTACAGATGGAATGACTGCAGATTGGGTGAATCTACCATATGAATTTTTACAAAAAACCTCGAACGCAATAATAAACCGGGTAAAAGGCGTTAATAGAGTAGTATATGATATTAGTTCTAAACCACCAGCAACTATAGAGTGGGAATAGAACCATATTAAATTCTGATTTTTGGAGTCAGGGAATAAAAAAAGAAATCGAATGAAAAAGTTTTTGTTAATCTTTCTATTGTTGATCATAGGTAATACTGCTTTTGCACAACAATATAAGAGTCATAAAGTTGCCAAAGGTGAAAATGTGTATAGAATTGCTAAACGCTATAATACAACGCCAGAGGCCATATATCGAATTAATCCAACCGCCAAGGATGGGATTAATGAAGGAGAAATCCTGGCTATCCCGGTTACAAGTGATCAGGAGTATAAAACACATATTGTTGAAAAAGGCGATACTGTTTTTAGTCTTTCTAAAGAATATGGGATCACCACAGAAGCTATATATATCCTTAATCCAGAGGCTGTAAATGGTATTAATATTGGCCAAATTCTTAATGTAGGTAAAGTAGACAAGAAAGACCCTACTGCTATTGATGGTGGAGTGTCTGAAGAAGGAAAAGACTCGGTTTTGGATAGTTTAAAAGCAGCTTCAGAGGAACGCAATGTAATTCGTTTTATAACGCATAAAGTTAAGAAAAAGGAAACCCTGTATGGTATAGCTCAGAAGTATAAAATTAAAGTAGAAGACATAAAAAAGCATAATAAAAGATTGTATTCTGAGCAGATTAAGAAGAAAGATAAGATTAGAATACCTGTGTATGCAAAATCACCGGTTCTAAATGAGGGTAGTAAGGATACTGTAGGTGTTAGATTAACGACTACCACAAAGTATAGTATTAAACCAAAAGATACAAGATATGCCATTGCCAGAAGACATGGTATTACTATTGATGAATTAGAGAGACTTAACCCAAATATGAATCCTGATTTCCCGGTGGGGATGCAAATTACTGTGCCTACTTCTGTTTTTGTACCCTTAGATAAGCAGGCTGTAGAAGAAGGATTAGAACTTTATCAAGTACCGCCAAAAGAGACTATCTATAATATATTACGTACCACTGGAATTTCTTCGGATTCACTATTTAAAATGAACCCTTATCTGATTCAAGAAGGTTTGAAAGAAGGTATGGTAATAAAAGTCCCTAAAGTAGATAGAACGGTTGTTGATACTATAGCAACGCCAAAAATTACAAAAGAAGGAGTAGTCGACTTGCAATCTATGCTTTATAATTTCAAACCTAAAAAGATAGCCGTAATGTTACCTTTTAGTCTAGATACTTTAGATCTAAATGCAAGACAAAAAACAGAAGAGTATCTTAAAAATAAACAAAGCCTACGAATTTCACTTGATCTTTATAGCGGAATTTTAATAGCAATAGACTCTGCCAGAGTCAAAGGAATCACAACAGAGCTTAATGTTTATGATACACAAAAGAATAAAAATAAGAATCATATAAAAGAGTTAATAGATCAAAATAATTTTGAAGCAACAGATGCCGTTATTGGTCCTTTATATCAATCTAATTTAGAAACAGTAGCATCAGAGCTTAAAAAATATAATACACCTGTATTTTCTCCAGCTTCAAGAAAAGAATCGAAGACGTATGATAATTTCTTTCAAACCAATCCTTCAAATATGATGCTTCAGGATAGGATTCTGTCGTACGTAAAACAAGATTCGACTGATAAAAACATCATAATTATAGTGCAGCAAGGAAAAAAACATGAAGAAATTAAAGACAAGCTAATTGCTAAATTTCCTGAAGCTAAAGTTGCTCAAATTGAGGAAGGAAATTACCTATATGAGCTTCATCTTAATAAAGTTTTAGATAATAAAAAACCTAATTGGGTTTTTCTGGAATCAAATGATGTTGCTATGATTAGTAACGTTATTCCTTTACTTAATGCCAAATCTGAAAGTCATAAAATTACTTTATTTACTACAGATAAAAATAATGCGTTTGATGATGATAATATTAAGAATGAACATTTGTCAAAACTGCATTTGCATTACCCATCTGTAGATAAAGAGTTTAATGATACTAATGAGGATAAAGATGAAAAGAAAATATCGCCGTTTGCGATAAGGTATAAGAAAGAATACGGTGTAAATCCAAGTAATTGGGCAGTACGTGGTTTTGATATTGCGTATGATGTTTTAATGAGATTGGGAACAGCAGATGACCTCTATCATGCAGTTTCTTTTGAAGGGACAACAGAATATGTTGAGAATAAATTTAACTATACTAAAAAGCTTTTAGGAGGATATTCTAACCAAGCTGCTTACCTTATCAAATTTGAAGATGATCTAAAATTAACCGTAGTAGATTAGTTTTTTTATAGCGAGCGAACTTTTGACAAATAGTTGAAAACAAAAAAATATAAAATAGATATTAGGTGTTACTTGGGGAAATTTAAATTTAACACCAAATAAATAGGATTATTTATAGGAAAAAAAATAATTTTCTATATCTTTGATATTCTTAAGGTTAGCTTATTATTCTAATAATTTATTAGAGAGTAATTTTTCCTTGGCATCATAATTGATTATGTTAAGTTGTGTGGAATACAATGAAAAATAATCCATATTTATATCCTGGAAATTATGTGTAATTTAAAAATACGTGTATATTTAGGATCAAAATGGTAACACTTTTTTAAGAAATGTTAACAGTATTTGCCCCATATTGTTACCCTGAAGCCTTAAAAACAGTGAAAAAATTGACTTTTGGTTGGGCATAATTGTTACAATTATGATTAAATACTTTACTATTATTTTATTTCTTTTTTTTGCCAATAATAATGGTTATGTTGGAAAGTTCTCATATACAGAAAGAAGTGAATTAGCATGGTCAGATTTCAGGGGAAGACCAGAAACTAGTAGTACTTACGATGCTAGTGTAAATACAGGGATTACATACCAATGGTCTTACGGAAAAGATAAAGGAGATATTGAGTTAAATTACCAGGTAGATAGCTTTTGTTATCCTTCTTTATCATGGGTTAAAAGAGGGCAAATGTCCGAACATCTTCTCTCTCACGAACAACTACACTTTGATATTTCAGAATTGCATGCGAGGATTATGAGAAAAAGGTTGAAAGAATACAAGCCAGGAGGAAATATAAGAAGAGATCTCAATAAAATGTATAAGTTAGTAGAGAGAATGAGAATCAATATGCAGGAAAGATATGATGAAGAAACAAGTCACTCCAAGAATCAAGTGAACCAAAAGAAATGGGAGAAAAAAATACAAACGTTAATGTGGTATTATAGAGATTATCCAAAATAATCATTTCTTCTTACAGTGGATATTCAACTTCAAAAAGATTTTCTTATAAAGTTAGCGCATACCAAAATGCCTTTTGGTAAATATAAGGATAGATACCTAATCGACATTCCAGAATATTATATAGTTTGGTACCATAATAAAGGATTCCCTAAAGGAGTACTTGGACAACAATTACAAACGGTCTATGAACTTAAACTAAATGGATTAGAACATCTGATAAGAAATATTCAAAAATTATAACCTACATATTTACAAATTGGTATCCTGCCAATTCATTTTCTTTTAAGTTAATTTCTGTTTCATTTAATAGGATTCCATGTTCGATATAAGCCTTTAAGTTGGCAAGCCAAAACGTCCATCCGTTACTGCACCCAAAGTGTACTCTTAATTTACTCTCATCATCTGTAGGGATGTCAAATTGAGTTAAGGTTACAATAGAAACATTATTTTTCTTTTCTAGTAATACGGATACCTTAGAAGTTTCAAAGGTAATTTCAACATAGTCTTTTCCATTAGCTTCAAGTACTTTTCCTTCTTCTTTTCCGTCCCAATTATGCCACTCCCAAGTATACGTGTCTCCCTTTTGAATATGCTCTAGAGGTTTTCTATGTTGCCCCGATGGACTTTTGTATTCTGCATGTTTTAAAAACCACGAAGTGATTCCTTTTTGTGTAGCCCACAGGTTATACAGTTTTTCGACTGAAGTGTTGATGTATATCTTTTTCGTAAACGAATTCCATTCTAGCTTTTCCATGATTGAGGATACTTTGATTAGATGTAAAACTAAAAATAAGAAAAATGTATCTTAAAATTAGTTAAACTATTGAATATCAATTCTATTTTCATAGAAATATGATGATGAATTAAATCAAGACTTAGTGTTTGTTTAAAGTTTTGTTAGAGGCGGTATAGATCTTTCAGGAATTTGTATTTTGGTGATAAACTAACAAGACTATGAATATTAGTAAACTAGCTGTTAAATTACTGGTTTTGTCTATAGTAATTCATCTACAGATATACTCGCAAGATCATACAGAAGGACCTTTTAATCAACTTATAATTAGAGGAGTCACGTTGATCAATGGTAATGGAGCACCCCCAAGAGGTCCGGTAGATATAGTGGTTGAGAAAAATATAATTAAAGATATCGTTGTTGTGGGATACCCCGGAGTAGCAATTAAACCCGATAAACGACCCGTTTTAAAATCCGGAGGTAAAGAGCTTAATGCCGAAGGGATGTATATACTACCGGGATTTGTAGATATGCACGGTCATATTGGTGGAGTTGCGCAAGGAGCAGATTCGGATTATGTCTTTAAATTGTGGATGGCACATGGGGTTACAACGGTTAGAGAACCAAGTGGAAGAGGAATTGATTGGACGATGAAACTGAAACAGTCCAGTACAAAAAATGAAATCATAGCGCCTCGCATCTTTGCATACACAGGATTTGGTCAAGGAAGCTCTGAGCCAATAAGTACACCAGAAATGGCAAGAAAATGGGTTCAGGAAAATGCTAAGAAAGGGGCAGATGGGATCAAGTTTTTTGGAGCGGCACCAGAGATTATGGCGGCGGCCTTAGATGAGAATAAAAAACTAGGATTACGTTCTGCATGCCATCATGCACAAACAGATGTTGCTCGTTGGAATGTTTTAAATTCTGCCAGAGCTGGACTTACAACAATGGAGCATTGGTATGGGTTGCCAGAGGCTTTGTTTGAAGATAAGACTATCCAGCAGTATCCGTTAGATTATAATTACCAGAACGAACAACATCGATTTGAAGAAGCTGGAAAACTATGGAAACAAGCTGCAAAACCTTATTCTGATCATTGGAATAAAGTAATGAATGAACTTTTGGAATTGGATTTTACCTTAGATCCAACATTTAATATTTACGAAGCGAGTAGGGATTTACAACGAGCTCGAAGAGCAGAATGGCATGAAACCTATACGCTTCCGTCGTTATGGCGGTTTTATCAACCCAGTAAAATATCGCACGGTTCATACTGGCATGATTGGGGTACAGAGCAAGAAGTGGTCTGGAAAGAAAACTATCAATTATGGATGACCTTTATTAATGAATATAAAAATAGAGGAGGTAGGGTCACTGTAGGCTCTGATTCTGGTTTTATTTTTCAATTATATGGATTTGCTTACGTAAGAGAGTTAGAATTGCTTAGAGAAGCAGGTTTTCATCCATTAGAGGTGATTAGGGCAGCAACTTTGAATGGAGCAGAAGCCTTAGGCGCATCAGATAGGATAGGGTCTATTGAAGTAGGGAAATTGGCAGATTTTGTATTGATCGATCAAAATCCGCTCAAAAACTTAAAAGTGCTTTATGGTACTGGAGCTATTCGACTAACCGATGATAATAAAGTAGTGCGAGTTGGTGGGGTGAAATATACCATTAAAGATGGAGTGATTTATGATGCTAAAGCCCTGCTTAAGGATGTAAAAAGTACAGTAGATGTCGCTAAGAAAAAAGAGAATTTTTCTATAGTGCAGCCTGGTTTCAAAGAATAAAAAATGCGTCAAAAGAGATTTTGACGCATTTCGTACTATACATTAAGATTTTATGATATATCTTCAGTTACTTTTGAGAATATATCTACATCTACTTGATTTTTTGTGAGGTCCTCAAAGGTTTCTCTCTTGCGAATAAGATGTGCTTCTCCATTATGCCATAATACTTCCGCAGGGCGGAAACGAGAATTATAATTGCTTGCCATAGAGAAACAATAAGCACCTGCATTTTTGAAAGCAATAATGTCGCCCTCAGTAATTTCAGAAATCCTTCTGTTAGTTGCAAAGGTGTCTGTTTCACAAATATATCCAACAACAGAGTAAAAACGTTCTCTGCCTTCTGGATTGGAAATATTTATAATTTCGTGGTGCGAATTATATAGCATCGGCCGTATAAGGTGATTAAAACCACTGTCGATTCCTGCAAAAACTGTTGAGGTAGTTTGCTTTACCACATTTACATTGGCTAAGAAATACCCAGCCTCGCTGACCAAAAATTTACCAGGTTCAAAACCTAAGGTAAGTTCTTTACCGTATTCTTTACAGAAAGCATTAAAGCGTTTAGTGAGTTTTTCGCCAAATTCTTCAATATTAGTTTCTATATCTCCAGGCTTATAGGGTACTTTAAATCCACTACCAAAATCTATGAAATCCAAATCTTTGAAGCTTTTAGCAGTTTCAAATAAAATTTCACTGGCATATAAGAAAACTTCGACATCCAGGATATCACTACCCGTATGCATATGGATTCCATTAATATTCATCCCTGTGTTTTCAACAATTCTGAGTATATGAGGAATTTGATGAATAGAGATGCCAAACTTGCTATCGATATGCCCAACAGAAATATTGCTATTTCCACCAGCCATTACATGTGGATTAACTCGTATACAAACAGGTACTCTCGGATGCTTTGTTCCAAATTGCTCCAATATCGAAAGATTATCTATGTTGATCTGGACCCCCATTGCAGAAACCTTTTCAATTTCTTCTAAAGAAACACCATTAGGAGTGAAAATTATATCACTCGGTTTTACACCTGCCTGTATCCCTAGTTTTACTTCTTGAATCGAAACCGTATCTAACCCCCCTCCTAAAGAATTTATTAACTTTAAGATAGCAAGATTTGAAAGTGCTTTTACAGCATAATTAAGTTTTACCCGTTTGACTTTCTTAAAGGCGTCAAAAAGGCGATTGTACTGTGAAGTGATTTTTGCGGAGTCGTATACATAAACTGGACTCCCGAACTCTCTTGCTACTGCTAATAAATTTTCATTTTCCATCGTGTCACGAATTTAAGCCTACGAAATTATCAATAAAATTAGAGATATTAATGTCTTAGAAAGAAAAAATCTACTACAACGATAGATTTTTAGATTTTTAACTTGTGTTTAATGGAAAAAACAGGGTTATTTAGTAATTTTAATAAAAAAACATGTTACCGCTATTTCCTTTACAAGCTGTAGTTTATCCAGGAGAACGTCTTCCATTGTATATTTTTGAAAAAAGATATCAGCAATTGATAGATGATTGTGATCAAGAAGGTATTTCTTTTGGAATACCTACATATATTGATAAACAACTAGAGTACGGTACTGAAGTTAAGTTACATAAAATAGCCAAAAAATACCCAGATGGAGAAAGTGATGTGATATGCAAAGGGACAAGAATTTTTAAAATTAAGAGTTTTCATTCACAACTTCCAGGTAAGCTCTATGCTGGTGGCGAAGTCGAGTTTCTTACCGATAGTGATAGCGGTGCAGAAGAACTTCAGGAAGAATTATTAAAAAATATTGCAATTTTATATGTAGAATTAACCATTGATGATCCTCCTGTATTTAATATCCCGTTTGTTAGTTATCAAGTGGCACATAAGGTAGGTTTAACGTTACATCAAGAATACCATTTATTAAAACTTCGTAGTGAGTTAGAGCGCCTTAATTATCTTATAGGGCATCTTAAAATTACAATTCCGGTAGTACGAGAAATGAATAAAGCAAAAGAAGTAATTAATATGAATGGTCACTTTAAAAACTTTGACCCTTTGGATTTCGAAGACTTTAAAATATAATAATACGACATTTGTCTTTTTGATCAAATTTTGAAATGCTTTGGTCTATTTTATGGATTGAATATCTTCGATGTTTTTTAATGCAAAAGATTGGCACAGTAACTTCACTTTTCCTATTTTTGGGACTCCTATAAAAAAGGCAAAAAATATAATAGTATGAATTTACACGAATATCAGGGTAAAGAGATATTAAGCAACTTTGGCGTGCGTATTCAGCGCGGTATTGTGGCGCAAAATGCTAATGAGGCTGTAGCAGCAGCAAAACAGCTTACGGCAGAAACCGGAACAGGTTGGCATGTTATAAAGGCACAAGTACACGCAGGTGGACGAGGAAAAGGAGGCGGTGTTAAGCTGGCTAAAAACCTTAAGGAAGTAGAAGAAATTGCAGGTCAAATTATTGGAATGAATTTAATTACTCCTCAAACTTCAGCAGAGGGTAAGAAAGTTCATCAGGTATTAGTAGCAGAAGATGTGTATTATCCTGGAGATAGTGAACCAGATGAGTTTTATATGTCTGTGTTGTTAAATCGTACTTCTGGTCGTAACATGATTATGTACTCTACAGAAGGAGGGATGGATATTGAAACTGTTGCAGAAGAAACACCTCATTTGATTTTTACAGAGGAGATTGATCCATCTGTTGGATTGTTACCTTTTCAGGCACGTCGTGTGGCATTTAACTTAGGATTAAGTGGTGGTGCATTTAAAGAAATGACCAAATTCGTAATGGCATTGTATACAGCCTATGATAAGTCTGATGCTTCATTATTTGAGATTAATCCTGTACTTAAGACCAGTGATGATAAAATTATGGCCGTAGATGCTAAGGTAACTATAGATGATAATGCATTATACCGTCATAAGAACTATGTTGATATGAGGGATATTCGTGAAGAAAATCCTATCGAGGTTGAAGCAAATGAAGTAGGTCTTAATTATGTAGATCTTGATGGTAATGTTGGTTGTATGGTTAATGGAGCTGGTCTTGCTATGGCTACGATGGATCTCATTAAACAAGCAGGAGGAGAGCCGGCTAATTTCCTTGATGTAGGAGGTACCGCAGATGCTAAACGTGTAGAAGAAGCATTTAGAATTATCTTAAAAGATGATAATGTAAAAGCAATTTTGATTAACATTTTTGGAGGGATTGTTCGTTGTGATCGTGTAGCTCAAGGAGTAGTTGATGCTTATAAAAATATGGGAGATGCTATAAAAGTGCCTATTATTGTTAGATTGCAAGGGACTAATGCAGATATCGCAAAAGAACTAATTGATAATAGTGGATTAGATGTACAAAGTGCTGTTCAGTTTCAGGAAGCTGCAGATAAAGTACAAGCAGTATTAGCGTAATAAACGAATAGTTTTTTTAGTATATAGTAGAAGCGATCTTGTTAAGGTCGCTTCTTTTTTTTGTACCTCAAATGACTGATTTAGTTTTGAAAGAAACTTTAAGAGTTCCTTCTCCTTGGACGACAGAGCGATAGTGATGGGCGAGAAGAAGCGTTGGAATTAGGGTGAGGGGTCTCTCAATCCTCTTCCAGATGTAGAAGAGGTTTTAAATTTGATCATTTAGAATTAACTAGTAATTTGAATTAGTATTATGGATAAAAAAATAGATGAGATAGTTTGTAAATTAAAAATGGAACCTCACCCCGAAGGTGGTTTTTATAAAGAAACATATAGAAGTAATGGAGTTGTTCCTCAAAATGCTTTAGGTAAAGAGTTTACAGGAGATCGTAATTATTGTACTGCTATTTATTTTTTACTTACCTCAGAAAATTTTTCAGCTTTTCATAGAATAAAGCAAGATGAGATTTGGCATTATTACAGCGGATCTTCTTTGTATGTTCACGTAATTAGTCCAGATGGAAAATACAATAAGTTTACGGTAGGGATGAATCTGGATCGCGGAGAATTGCCACAATTAGTGGTGCCAGCAGGGTGTTGGTTTGCATCTAGCGTAAAGGATACAGATAGTTATTCATTAGTTGGGTGTACCGTATCTCCTGGTTTTGATTTTGATGATTTCGAACTAGCAGAAAGAGCAGTTTTAAGTAAAGAATTTCCGGAACATAATACGATAATCACACAATTTACCAGGAGTTAGTTTTTTTATTTCCCAATTAGATAATTAATACTCACTGTAGCTAAATCTGAATTTGGAAATTTAGAAAAATATTTCTGATCACTTTGCAAACCTACTTCGTGGATTACTTTTAAAAAAGAATCAATTTCAAGTATATATTGGTCAGAAAATCCATGAGTTGCATCGTATGCGCTAGCGGCGGTCATTCCGAGATGTTTAGCAGTTAATTCAGGAGCAATGGTATGCAACTCAATCACGATTAATCCAAATTTTTCTATATGAGTTTTCCATTTTTTAAAATGATCTTTTAAATTACGCTCAACATTATCATTGTTTAATCGTTTGCCTCGATACGCAAAGGCCCCAGTTGATTGGCTTGGCTTGTCTAATGCTAATACAGGATCATCCCATATTCTATTATGGTCAAGAAATGTTCTTACAGATAATAAATCCTTCAGTTCAATGTTATAATTTTCTTCGAGATCTTTTTGAAGTAAGTCAGGATCGCTAATATCTCCCCAAATAACTTTCGCCCATATATCTGCTTGTATAAGGTTGGCTCTGGTCACTTTTAAAGCTGCTTTATTGTAGTCAGCACCCACAAGAAATAATGGGTAATCATCCAGATGTTTTCCTCGTAATGTTTTAGATTCAATAACGTCAAAAAGATGTACCAAAAATGCCCCGTTACCGCAACCCATATCCAAAATGCCTTTGGGTTGTTCTTCTATGGGTTTGTTGAATAAGCTGATTATGATTTCATCAATTTTTTTGAAATAAGTAGAATGTGCGCCTCCACTTCCCCAAACATTCATCTCACGGTCAACATGGGTTTCGTCATTTCCTTTTTTATTCCATAATACATTGGGGTCGCCAAATAGTAATGCGTCCATTTTTCTAAACATAGGGATGTACGAAACGGTAACACCATAAGCTGAAGCTCTTTTGGCAAAGAATAACCCTTTCTCTGTAAAGGTGTAATTATTGTTAGATTCACTAAACCATCCTAAATAGCTAAGAAAAGCAAGAATTTTATCAAAACTCTCGGGATGGTGATGATATTCATCTGCACTGAAAGAAGCTTCCATGAAGTATTTATGAAACATACCTCCCATGCCAAGATGAACTGTGGTTGGGCCTACAAGAATACCTTCTATATGTTTTAGAATTTGATTTATAACCTGATCAGTTTCGGGGTTAGAGTCTGGTTTCAAATCAAAACGATTTTGATATTTTTTAAATAATCTTTCGAGCTTATGAAATGGTTCTAATTCGAATTTTCGAGGATGAAATTTTCCAGAATACTCTAATAGATCAATTACATCTTTATATAGATAAAAATAGGAGAAAGCCACTTTAGAATATGGGTTAGTGCTAATAATGACTTCTGTTTGGTTAACAGTATAGTTTAACCAACCTTGAGAGCTTACTATTCGTAATGCAACATTTAGATATCCTTCGTTAGCTTTACAATCAATTGCAATTTGAGAAATTGATATCTCATTGTTTTGTAGTAAATAATCGGTAGTGCCATTTTTGAAAAGGGAGTAAGCAACTGGGGCCACGGCAATTCCGTCCAGATGGCGAAAAAGCTCTTCGCGATATACTTGTTTTTCGTCAGGTGTAAGCATAAATCCTTAATTGAGATGTTGAACGTTTGATTCGTTTCAACCAAATTAAGCATTTATTTCTGAAGTTAAGGCTCTTATTTTGTGTTCTTCTCGGGTTCTGTTTTTTGTTTTTTTTCAGGCATTGGACCTCTAAGATGTATAATGAGTCCGTTTAAAAAATTACGGAGAATCTGATCACCACATTCCATATATTTTGGATGATTTTCATTCCTGAAAAAAGCGCCAAGTTCACTTTTAGATACTTTAAAATCTACTAGTGAACATATTTTTATAATATCATCATCTCGCAATTTATGAGCGACTCTTAGCTTTTTAAAAATGTCATTGTTTGTTAAACCCATGTTGCAAAGGTATACTTTGTAAGGAGAATGCTGTTAATTATAATCTGAAATTTACTATTTTCGACAAAAAAGTAATTGGATTAATGTATAGTAAAGAAGAAAAATTGAGTTTGCTTTCTGAAATGGTGCAATTTGCAAAAGCAGATAAGAAGTTAAAAGAAGAAGAATATAATTTTATACTTGCCGTAGCATCACAATTGGGAGTTACAAAAGAAGAGATAGATCTTTTGGTTACAAAAGAAGTTGATAAAAAAAGTCTACAACCCGAATCACAACGAATTCTTCAATTTCATAGGTTAGTATTGCTCATGAATGTAGATCAAGAAGCTTCGCTCTCAGAGATTCGTAAAATTAAAGAAATGGGATTACAGATGGGACTTCGCCCAGAGGCGATTGATACTGTTTTAGAAACAATGCATGATTATCCAAATAAAGTAATCCCTCCTCAGGAGTTAGTTTCGATTTTCACACGTTTTTATAATTAAACGATCCTTTTGTTTTTCATCAAATTTTGTCATTGAAACAATACAAAACTGTCTTTTTGACATCAATATAATGTAGTTTAATGTCATTTTGTCGTGTTTTTAGAAACGGAACTCAAATTGCTATATAGAAAGTGAATCCGAAATTAAGATTAACTTTTAAAAAAATATACAATGAGTTTAGTAAAAAGAACAGACAGATTACCTTTCCTTTTTGATGATTTTTTCACTACCGATTGGTTAGGTGGAACCACAAATGCGAACAAAATTGGCTTTAACACTCCTGCAGTTAATGTGCAAGAAACAGATGATAGTTTTGTGCTAGAGCTTGCAGCTCCAGGGTTTGCTAAAGAAGATTTTAATATCCAGTTAGATAACGATATACTTACTATTTCTTCCGAAGCAAAATCGGAAAAAGAAAATGAAGAAAAAGGCAAGTACACTAGAAAAGAATTTAACTACAGTACATTTAAGAGATCGTTTAACTTACCTGATACTGTAGATGGAACAAGAATTGAAGCTTCTTATGATAACGGACTATTATTGGTTGCGTTACCTAAAAAAGAAGAGGCAAAAGTACAACCTAAACGGTTGATTGAGATTTCATAAGTTGATTTGAGATTTTATTTAGTTAATTAATGTTTGAAAAACGCCCCTGTATAGGGGCGTTTTTGCCGTGCTATAAATCTAACCATTTTTTAAAATTAGAAGTACGCTCTCTGGATACTATGATTTGCTCTTCGTCCCGAGGTTTTAGCTTCAGTAATAATCGACTATTAAAATAACTATGGATTTCGATAACTGCTTTCACAGATACCATATATTTTCTATTAATTCTAAAAAAATGAACAGGGTCTAAGATTTCCTCTAATTGATCAATAGAATACTCTATAGGATATTGTTGTCCAGTATAGGAATACAAGAAAATGATACCATCATGAGATTTGAAATAGGCGATATCTTCTACATTAAATGTATTAAAGTGATTACCTACTTTTATCATAAAACGCTTTTTGTATTCTTTATTGAATAACTTTTTTATCCGCTCCAACTGATCTTGATCTATTGGTGGAGTATTATCGGTATGATTTTTACGATATTTTGCTAATGCATTCTTTAAATCCTTTTTATCAATGGGTTTTAATAGATAATCCAGACCATTGTATTTAAAGCCTCTTATTGCATATTCATTATAGGCGGTAGTAAATATAACCGGAGGATGATCCTCTAAAAAATCCAGAATATCAAAACCATATCCATCATTAAGCTGAATATCAAGAAAAATAAGATCTGGTAATGGGTTGTTATCAAACCAAAGACGTCCATTTTCGACAGAAGTGATCTGACCGGCTATCTCTATTTCTGGTGCCAGCTCTGCAATAAGATTAGCCAGGCGTCGGGACGCAATATTTTCATCTTCAATAATTACTGCAGTCATCTCAGGAAACTTTTATAATAGAAACATCTTTTATATCTTTTGACAAAAGAGGAATAGTAACTTTAAAAAAGCCATGCTCGGTTTCTATCTTTACTTTTTGATTTGTATAAAATGCATATCTCTTTTGTATATTTTTTAACCCTAATTTTGTAGACTCCTCCTTTTGTTGCCTTACATGTAGATTGTTCTGTATTACAATGCTATTTTTATCCATAGAAAAAATACTAATTTCCAGTGGCTTTTCTTTTGAGTAATAATTATGTTTTAGTGCATTTTCAACCAACATTTGTAAAGTTAATGTAGGGATTACATATTCTTTGGGATCAATAGAAATATGTGTAGTAATACTTAGCGCTCCTTCATGTCTCACATTCATCATAAAAATGAAAGAATCTAAAAAGCTAAGTTCTTTCTCGAGACTAACCAAATCTTCTTCTCTATTGTCAAGAATATATCGATAACACGAAGCTAATCGAGATACAAAATCTGAGGCTAAATCTCTGTCTTCATACATTAGAGATGTTAATGTATTAAGGCTGTTAAACAAAAAATGTGGGCTAATTTGATTTTTTAATGACTTATATTTTGAAGTCATAGCTTCCTTTTTAAACTTGTTCATCGTATTTTCTAACTCTTTTTTCTGTTTAAGCGCATAGTAAAACATATTTAAAAGAATAGCGGCAAACCCCAAAATAGTAGCTCTAAAAAAGTCGATCCTAAATCGTAGCCAGGGGTCATCGGCATCTATCTGACATATGTGTTCTAATTCAAAAATGGCAACATAATAAAGTAATGCCGCAACGGGAAGAACAATAAGCAAGTTAATTCCCAAAATTTTAAAACCATTTGAGATATCTAAACTTCGATCAATGTCTAAATCTAGTTCACGACGTATCAACCAATCATTGGTTTCCCAGGCAAGCATAAGAAGAAAAAAAGCACTAAAATAGTAGAAGATACCAGTAGGATCAAACATAAGCGTATCATCTTCATCATTTATAGTCAATTTTACTAAAAAGTAAATCACATTAATGATAAGAAAGCGGATTGCAAATTTTTTTATGTATGTTTTTGAAATCATATACAGTACTAGCAATTAGTATGATAAAGATACATAACTGATATACAAAAATCGTTTACAGCAATATTCAATTGTCATATTAAGGGTTGAATCGTAACTAATTTGACCTGACTTGAAAAATAGACTTTCAGAATCGATGAATAGTATTAAAACAGATATTTATCATTTCAAATTAAAAACTGACGATTCAAGATATTCTATTTTCAATCTTTTTGATAAGTATGCAGTTTTGGATGAAATCTTCAAAATCCAATACTATTATGAAAAAGATTGTTTTTATCTTATGTATTTCAATAACATACATTACAAATGCCCAAACTGGCGTAATTAAAGGTACTATTATCGATAAGCAGTCAGAAATTCCTTTGATTGGCGCTACTATAGAATTATTAAATGTAGAACAGCCTAATGGGGTGGTTACCGATAGTAATGGTTATTTTACCTTAGAGGCTGTTCCGCTAGGACGTCAAACAATACGGGTGAGCTATATTGGCTTTGAATCTGTGACCTTGCCTAATATTGTAGTCACTTCGGGTAAAGATGCTGTGGTGAATGTACCGCTTATCGAGGCTTTTGATCAGTTAGATGAAGTGATTATCACGAATAGTAATGCAAAAGCAAAAGCTATTAATAAATTAGCATCGGTTTCTGCTCGCCAGTTCGGAGTAGAAGAGGTAACACGTTTTTCTGGAGGTAGAAGTGATGTTGGCCGATTAGCGGCAAATTTTGCGGGAGTATCTGCACCGGATGATAGTCGTAATGATATCGTTGTACGAGGCAATTCGCCAGTAGGGTTGCTGTGGCGATTAGAAGGGGTGCCTATTCCTAGTCCCAACCATTTTTCGACAGCAGGTACCACGGGAGGGCCTGTATCTGCATTAAATCCAAATCTTTTGAAGAATTCAGATTTTATTACTTCTGCATTTCCTGCAGAATATGGTAATGCTATCGGCGGAGTGTTTGATCTTGGTTTTAGAAAAGGAAACCAAGACGACTATGAGTTTACAGGACAAGTAGGAGTTTTTACCGGAGTTGAAGCTATGGCAGAAGGTCCTTTGGGTAGCAATAAAGGTTCTTTTTTAGTTGCCGGAAGATACTCTTTGATTAGCTTAATTGGAGGTGGAGCAGGAGGAACTTCGGCAACACCAAATTATAATGATATATCCTTTAATATTGATCTTGGAAAAGGAAAACTAGGTAATTTTTCTGTGTTCGGAATTTTAGGAAATTCAGATATAGAGTTCTTAGGAGATGATATTGATGAAGATGATCTTTTTGCAGCCGAAGATGAAAATACTTTTGTAGAATCGGGTTTTGGAATTGTTGGGGTAAAACATCAAATCAATATTGGTAAAAACTCTTTTTTAAGAACAATCGCATCGGGTTCATTGAGTTCCAATGATTTTAAAGCCGATCGCTTTATAGATAAGGATACTCCGCAAGAAAGAATTATACGATATACTGAAGCTGATAATAGAGAAACACGTTATTCATTATCTACACTTTTTAATTCTAAACTAAATAATAAGAGTACCCTACGAACTGGAATTTTGATAGAAAATTTTGGTGTAGAATTACTCGAACGTGATCGCGAAGAACAAGCAGATATTGATGGTGACGGTGATCCGGATTTATTTACATTTAGAGATATTGACGAAGATTTAAGTATTATACAACCCTATATACAAGGACAATTTAGGCTTACAAAAAACCTTACACTTAATGCCGGTGTACACAGTCAGTATAGTACATTAAGTGAACAATTTGTTTTCGAACCAAGAGCTGGGTTATCGTATAAAGCAGGCCAAAATCATAGTCTTAGTTTAGGGTATGGGATGCATCATCAACCGGTTTCTTTACCACTACTATTTTTAAACGAAGAAATCAATGGTGAACTGGTACAAACCAATAGAGATCTTGATTTTGTAAGAAGTAGTCATTATGTTTTAGGGTATGATGTACATATTAGCAAAGGTTGGAGAGGTAAAATAGAAGTGTATTATCAGGCCATAAACAATGCAGCCATAGAATCGTTCTCGTCTAGTTATTCTTCGTTAACCGAAGGAGCTGACTTTGGGTTTGAAAATGACCGGGTGTCCTTAATTAGTGAAGGAACTGGTTTTAATCAAGGGGTCGAATTAACTCTAGAAAAGTTTTTTAGCAAAGGATACTATGGTTTATTAACCGCTTCTTTCTTTGAAAGTAAATACGAAGGCAGTGATGGGATAGAACGTAATACCCCTTTTAATAATGGTCAGGTGGTTAATTTTTTAGCGGGTAAAGAATTTAAAATGGGGAAATCTCAAAAAGATGTACTGTTTTTTGATACACGAGTTACATTTTCTGGCGGAAGATATTTTACTCCCGTTGACCTTGAAGCTTCTCAACAGGCAGGATTCGAAATCTTACAGGAAGACATTGCGTTTAGTGAACAGATTGATGATTATTTTAGATGGGATGTGAAATTTGGATATAAAATAAATAGCAGGTCAAAAAAACGCTCGCATCAATTTTATGTGGATTTGCAAAATATTACAAGTAACGAAAATGTATTTACGCGACGATACAACAGGTTAACAAATCAAGTAGACCAAGTGGACCAGATCGGATTCTTTCCTGATTTCGGGTATAGATTTCAGTTTTAACGCTATAAATATTTAAAATCAACATCATGAAAATAATAATAACAACAACCCTTATCTTAAGCCTTATTATCATAGGTGCTGTTAGCGTATTTAGCCAACCTTCAAAAAATAATTTTATGACCAGCGAATTAAATAAAATAGAACATTACCTTATCCATAGAGATAGCCTTAATAAAGAAGTTTCTAAAGTGGCTGTAGGATGGCACCTTGATCATAGCCTAAAAGTTATTAATGGGATTTGTGATTCCTTACAAATATCAAACCCGGAAGCCTATAAAAGAAAATTTAATATAGCTCGTACATTTTCTTTTACTTTTGGGTTTATACCCAGAGGTAGGGCACAATCGCCCAAGTCGGTATTACCGCCAGAGACAATAAAAACTGATGATATTGTTTCTCAATTGGCAATAGCCAGGGATAAATTAGATAACTTAGAGGCCATGGATGATAAATCGAATTTTAAGCATCCGTTTTTTGATCAATTAAATAAAAAGCAAGCTAAACGTTTTATCGAAATTCATACCCGACACCATCTAAAGATTGTTAAAGATATTTTGAAAGAATAAATTATTTCGGTATTCTAATCATAAATTCTGCGACCAACAGATTAGGTATCCAACATAGCCAAGCAATGATTTTGTATGCCGGAATGAAATCCATGGCTAATCCTCCTAAAAAGATAGGCATATAAATTCGTAAAGTTACAGCGGCAAAACATAAAGCATAACTACGTATCATCCAGTGTTGATGATTTTCTATATCTTTGTTTTTAATAGATGTGTACGCTTTTATGGTTGTAAATAGCCAAAGTATTGCCAAAATTCCAAAACCAAGAGAAGTGATAAAACCTCCTTCAGCAAAAAAAGCAATACATAATCCAGCAATTCCACTACATATCACCGAAATAATATATACTTTACCCAAAGCTCTGTGAAGACCAAGCCGCTTCATTCTCAATTTTTTAAAGAATTGAGAAAATCCACTTATAAGAGCAAGTCCACCAAGAAAAATATGGGTATAGAATGCAATTAAATAAAACCAACTATCTAATAGAGCAGATGATTTACTACCCAATAAACCGTCGTTATAATCTAAACCAATAAACCTAAGGGGGTAGAGCCCAATAAATATAGCAAATACTGCCATAAAAACATATCCCGTAGAAATTCGTACCTGTTTACTATTCATTTTAGAATTCAATTTATAACTAAAAGATAAGCGATATGACTTTTTGTTACAGTTTTTGTGTATAATGGTTATTGTACGCTATTTTTTTCAGTTTAACTTCTTCCAAAATACTACTTTATCATCTCTCTCTGCATAAAATTCTCTGATTACGGCTTCTTGTGTATAGTTACATTTTTTATAGAATTCTCTGGTCAATTTATATTCGTTAGTTCCTGATGTTTCTACAATTAGAATTCTATTCCCATTTTTTCTCAGTAAGTTTTCAATGTAACTCATCATTTCTTTGCCTATTCCTTTACCCTGTGCATTCTTTTCAACAGCAATTGCATACAGATTATAAGTTCTTTCAGTAAGTCTTTCGGGAGCGCAGTAGCCTATAGATATTGGTGTTCCTTTGTTTGTTGTTGTAAACCAAATATCTTGTGAGGAAGGGTTGGTTAGGTAATCAGATATCATATCATCCAATAATTCTGATGGAAATAATTCACTTGAGTCTAAGACTGATTTCAGTGCTGGGATGTCTTCTTTTTTGATTTTTCTAATTCTTTGTTTCATTGCTTATATTTTAGAGACAAAGGTATTATGATAAAATCTTTTATAATTGTAAGGTTCTGCTATTGTAAGCTTTTGATGGAGTGATTCCTAATATGTTTTTAAATGCATTACTTAGGTGAGCTTGATCAAAGAAACCGCTTTGAAGAGACGCTTCGGTTAGTGTTACCTTTTCGTTTAACACTAAATGAATGGCTTTTTTTAACTTATTCCATACTAGGTATTTCTTTATAGAAATTCCTATATTCTCTTTGAATAAATGAGATAACCTACTTTCAGATAAGAAAACTTTAGATCTTAATGTAGAAATTATAGTATCATATTCTAATTCATCATTTTCAAGAATTTCTAGGCATTTTTGAATTCTTACATCTTTAATTTGTTTTAAATCTTTGTGGGTGGTAAATAGTTCTATTTCCTTTAATAATTTAGAATTTTGACTATTATCTTTATTAATGAATACACCATTACTTAGTTCAATCCCAAGTTGATTTAAAAATGTACTTAATAATTCGTTATAACTTTCTATCATTAATAAAGTGGCTGTGCAATTTTTAGAAATTACTTTATGTTTTGTGTTAGAATCAATGATTGCAAAAATTACATTTTCTTCTTTTTGATTACCACTTTCTAATGAAAAAAATCCGTTTGATGCCATAATGATTTCTACAACAGGGTGTGAATGATTATCAGAATTCAAATCGTCTATTTCGAATTTATAGATCCCTTTTTTTATGTCAAAATCTAATACGTTCATTTAGATTTTTTAGTTTAGAATTACATACAGCAATAGCATGATATACAAGGGTACACACTATATTGTTTGTATTTGTTTATAGCTATTTGTAAATATAGTTATTATCCATTTTATATGCGATAGGGATATACTAAAGACTTTTTCTTACATTTAGTAAGACAATACATACTCTAAAACCAAAATCACATGAATACATCTTCAGCGACTTCCCCAACAAAAAAGTATACTCATTATAGAGTCTGTAACTTCTGTGAAGCTATGTGTGGACTCGAGATAGAACACGATGGAAAGCAGGTGCTTGGTGTAAAGGGGGATGAAAAAGATCCATTTAGTAAAGGTAGTATTTGTCCCAAAGGAGCTGTGATTGGAGAAATGTATAACGATCCTGATCGGTTGCGAAAACCCTTGAAAAAGACAAGTTCGGGGTTTGTGGAAATTGACTGGGAAGAAGCTTTAGATATTGTAGGTAAACGACTTAATACCATTAGAAATGAACATGGTAACGATGCAATTGGGCTTTATTTTGGAAACCCTACCGTACATAACTATGGTGCTATGATGTATGTAGCTGACTTAAAAAAAACAATACGTTCTAAAAATAACTATAGTGCGACCTCGATGGATCAACTGCCACATCATTTTGCTTCTCATTTTATGTTTGGTAACGGTATGATCATGCCGATCCCAGATATTAATAGAACCGAATATATGATTGTTATGGGAGCCAATCCGTCAGCATCCAATGGTAGTATCATGACAGCAGCTGGGGTGCAAAAAAGATTAAAAGATATCCAGCAACGTGGTGGTAAATATATTGTAATCGATCCCCGAAAAACCGAAACTGCTAAATCGGCAGATGAGCATTTGTTTATTCGACCGGGTACCGATGTGTATTTCTTGCTGGCAATGTTGCATATTATCACCACAGAAAAAAAATACAACCTAAAAAAGTTAGCATCTCATGTCGTAGATCTTGATAAAGTAATATCCATAGCTACACCTTATACCCCCGAAAGTGTTTCATCAATCACAGGAATCTCAGTAGAAGATATTAGGCGCATTACTAACGAATATTTAAATACCCAAAAAGCAGTCCTATATGGTAGAATGGGAGTGAGTACTCAAGAATATGGTGGACTGTGCAATTGGCTGATTAATCTGATTAATATTGTAACAGGAAACTTGGATAGCGAAGGTGGGGCAATGTTTACAAACCCGGCAGTACCAATGGTAAAAAATAAAGTAGGACATACCCCATACAACCGATGGAAAAGTAGGGTGCAGGACTTGCCAGAATTTCAGGGAGAATTGCCAGTGTCGACCATGGTGGATGAAATCATTACCGAAGGTAAAGGCCAGATCAAAGCTATGGTTACTCATGCAGGTAATCCGGTACTCTCATCTCCTAATGGAGGTCGTTTAGACAAAGCTTTACATGATTTAGAGTTTATGGTTTCTATAGATATATATCTTAATGAAACCACCAAGCATGCCGATATCATTTTACCGCCAACGACAGGATTAGAGGTTGATCATTATGATCTTATCTTTAATGCTTTTGCCGTTTCTAATAACGCAAAATTTTCTGAAGCGCTGTTTCCTCCAAAAGATGGTCAATTACACGACTGGCAGATCTTTAAGGGGTTAACTAAACGATTATCCAAAAAGAAATTACCGTGGTTGTATAGAATTAGTACACCAAAATTGTTACTCAAATTAGCCTTGCTAAATGGTCCTTATGGTAGATTTAGTAGTATAAAACGATTATTTACAGGCCTCACCCTTGGTAAGATTAAGAGATCAGTACACGGTATAGACCTTGGACCGCTAGTTCCTATGTTTCCGAAGTTGTTAAGAACCAAGGACCAAAAAATTCATCTGGCGCCGTCTTTATTTTTGGAGCAATTAGAGACGTTACATGCTGAGTTTTCTAACGGAAAAGATACATTACAGGGTAATGAATTTCGTCTTATCGGAAGAAGACATTTGCGAAGTAATAATTCCTGGATGCATAATGTAGATAAGCTAGTCAGTGGAAAAAACAGATGTACCGTGATGATGAATACTCAAGATGCAGAGCGATTAGGACTCAAAACAGAAGATGAGGTCATGGTAAAATCAAGAGTAGGTGAGATTAAAATTCCGATAGAGGTGACCAAAAATATGATGCCTGGAGTTGTGAGTATCCCTCATGGGTTTGGACATACCAGAAAAGGGTCTCAATTAAAAGTAGCCGAAACTCATGCTGCCGGAGTAAGTTTTAATGATATTTCAGATCATAATCGAATAGACAACTTAACAGGTAATGCGGCATTTTCTGGACAGATTGTACAAATTATAGCATAGTAGTGCTTTGTTTAGAATTGGTTCCTGCACTGTACAGGAGGACTTTTTAATTATAAAATTGGACAAAGAACTATGCTAAACCATAGATTTTTTGACATAAGAAGATTTTTCAAATTCCCTAATATTTATAGATAGTATTGGGACATCTGGAAACATCAACTTAAGAGTACTCACAATTTTTCTAGAAAGATTAGCTTTTTGTTCGTCGTTCCTACCTTCCATAATATTACCAAATACATGAATAAAATTATCTTGAGTGCCTCCGATAGAATAATATTTAAAGGGATTGATCCTTACTTTGATATCGCCCTCTGCAAAAAGATTAGTAGATTCAGCCGCCGCGTAGACGGCTTTTATAATTTCTTGAGGTGATTTTAACTCAATGATATGTTCTGAGCAATCTAATACGAAATGTGGCATGTTTTTTTATTAGTTTCAGTTATTGTGTATTACTATACACCTTTTATGTATTTAACTTTCAAATTCTAAAAATAGTTTTATAGTGTTCAGTTATTAGTTTACAGTCGGCAGTCATTAACTGCATACTGTAACTGCCTACTTACATCTCAAGATATAAAACGAATTTTATTCATTTTTCAAAAACCAATATACCCTCTTAATGTATATTGATTTGATTAATTATTATGAAAATAAGTGTCAATTTTTGCAATCATATGGTCTTTCTCATGATCAGATAACCAACTTGCTTTAAAACTGTTTTTTGTGAGTTCTGTGATTTGTTGTTTCGAAAGATTGAGAGCCTCAGCGATACCTTGATAGTTTTCATTCATATATCCACCAAAATAGGCAGGATCATCAGAATTAACAGTTACCAAAAGGCCTAGATCCAACATCTTGGCTATCGGATGATCTTTTAGGTCGGTGACGACTTTTAGTTCTAAGTTAGATAAAGGGCATACAGTAAGTGGCATTTGTAATGCAACGAGTCGTTCAACTAGGGTATCATCGTCTAAACAGCGATTACCATGATCAATTCGGGTTACTTTAAGTAGGTCTAATGCATCCCAAATATATTCTGAAGGGCCTTCTTCTCCTGCATGTGCTACCGTAATAAATCCTTCTTCTCTGGATTTAGCAAAAACACGTTCGAATTTAGAAGGAGGGTTTCCTAATTCTGAAGAATCCAAACCTACGGCACTAATCCATTTTTTATAGGGCAGAGCTTGTTCAAGAGTTTTAAAAGCTGAAGCTTCATCAAGATGCCTTAAAAAAGACATAATTAGCTTAAAACTGATGCCAAGCTGTTCTTTTCCATCCTCAAGTGCGCGATGAATTCCTTTAATTACGGTGTCAAAAGAAACTCCGCGATCAGTATGTGTTTGTGGATCAAAAAATAGTTCCACATGTACCACATTTTGTTCGTGTACTTTAGTTAAATATGCCCAAGTTAGGTCATAAAAATCTTGCTCTTCAATAAGCACATTGGCCCCGGCATAGTAGATATCAAGAAACTCCTGAAGGTTATTAAAACTATACGCCTTCTTTAATTCTTCTACAGACGAATATTTAATTTTCTTATTATTTCTTTTCGCAATTTCGAACATCAATTCGGGCTCAAAAGTACCTTCGATATGTAAATGAAGTTCTGCCTTAGGGATGCCTTCGATAAATTTTTTGATTGAAGTTGTATTCATAATAATTTAAAATTCAGTCATGTTATTAAAAACTACACTTTTTGATTCTGTATTTTTTCTTGTAGCATTTTGATCTCATCACGTAAGCGTGCAGCGGTTATAAAATCAAGTTCTTTAGAGGCTTTTTCCATTTCCTTACGAACATTTCTAATTCTAGTTTCGAGTTGTTCTTTGGTGTAATATGCAGTTTCTTCTTCTGCTGCTTGTAACGAAGGAGCAACCTCAAATTGGTATGGTTCTACTTTCTTACCTGCCAATGCACTGTCTAAAGATTTTTTAATTGCTGTAGGAGTTAGTCCATGTTTGGTGTTGTATGCAATTTGTTTTTCACGGCGATATTCGGTTTCATCAATAGTTTTTTGCATACTAGCGGTGATTTTATCAGCATACATGATCGCTTTGCCATTTACATTTCTTGCAGCTCTACCTACGGTTTGCACCAAAGATCTCTTATTTCTTAAGAAACCTTCTTTATCCGCATCAAGAATGGCTACCAATGATACCTCGGGTAAATCCAGCCCTTCACGAAGTAAATTAACTCCGATCAGTACATCAAAAATACCTTTTCGAAGATCCTGCATGATCTCTACACGTTCTAGTGTATCCACATCACTATGAATATATCGACAGCGAATATCAATTCTGGTAAGATATTTAGCTAATTCTTCTGCCATTCTTTTTGTTAGTGTAGTGACCAGAATACGTTCGTCTACATCAATTCGTTTTTGCATTTCTTCGATAAGGTCATCGATTTGATTAAGACTAGGTCGAACCTCTATTACGGGATCTAGTAAGCCCGTAGGGCGAATAATTTGCTCTACAAATGTTCCTTCGCTCTTTTGTAGCTCATAATCTGCCGGTGTAGCACTAATATAAATTACTTGATTTTGTATAACTTCCAGTTCTTCAAACTTTAATGGTCTATTATCCATTGCAGCAGGAAGTCTAAATCCATATTCTACCAAGTTTTCTTTTCGAGAACGGTCTCCACCATACATAGCGTGTGTTTGCGGTATGGTTACATGACTTTCATCTATGATCATAAGATAATCATCGGGGAAATAGTCTAGCAAGCAAAACGGTCTTGTACCAGGAGCTCTACCATCTAAATAACGAGAATAATTCTCGATTCCCGAACAGTACCCTAATTCTTTAATCATTTCGAGATCAAAATTAGTACGTTCTTCTAGTCGTTTTGCTTCAAGATGTTTTCCTATCTCTTTAAAGTATTCTACTTGTTTTCCCAAGTCGAGAGCAATTTGATCAATTGCATTATGTAATATTTCAGGTGAAGTCACAAACATATTTGCCGGATAGATATTCAATCGATCATATTTTTCAATAATCGCATTCGTTTGAACATCGAATGCTTCTATTTCTTCAATTTCATCACCAAAGAAGTGTACTCTAAATGCATCATCCGCATAACTAGGAAAAATATCTACTGTATCCCCTTTTATTCTGAAATTACCATGCTTGAATTCGGCCTCGGTTCTCGAATATAAACTTTGTACCAATTTATGTAATAAGGCGGTTCTTGATACAAATTGGCCGGATTGTATTGAGATTACATTTTTTTGAAATTCTACAGGATTACCAATACCATATAAACATGATACCGAAGCAACCACCAAAACATCTCTTCGTCCAGAAAGTAGAGAAGAAGTAGCGCTTAATCGCATTTTTTCTATCTCCTCGTTAATAGAGAGGTCTTTTTCGATATACACACCAGAAGTAGGGATATAGGCTTCGGGTTGATAATAATCATAGTAAGAAACAAAGTATTCTATTGCATTTTCGGGAAAAAACTGTTTAAACTCAGAGTACAATTGAGCGGCCAAGGTTTTATTATGTGCTAATACCAGGGTAGGACGTTGTACTTTTTCAATTACATTGGCAGCAGTGAATGTTTTTCCTGATCCGGTAACCCCTAATAATGTTTGGTATTTCTCATCAGATTCTATCCCTTCTACTAGTTGTTTTATGGCTTCGGGTTGATCACCTGTTGGTTTGAATTCTGATTTCAATTCGAACTTCATGTATTCTCTTTCTTTTTAAGAATAAAGATACAGAATACAGCGAATAGATTTATCGAATCAGAGAGAAACTTCCAGTAAGAATTCTGCCATCATCCAGTTCAACGCGATACCAATATTGACTAGCAGGCATTAATCGGCCATTAAAGGTGCCATCCCACCCAACTCCACCGGCTCTAAGCTGTTTTATAAGTTTTCCGAAACGATCAAAAATAAGAATTAAAGAACCATTCATGATCTCGGTGGATACGCCCTCTACATTCCAGGTTTCATGAAAACCATCACCATTAGGGGTAAAATATCCAGGAAAACCAACCACCAAAATATCTTGGGTTACCAGAGGAACACAACCATTTTTATCTCTAACATAGACGGTATGAAATCCAGGGGGGACATTAGTAAAAGTTGGACTGTCTTGATACGAACTTAAAACTTCTTCTATCTCAATTGCATATTCGTAATTACCTAACCCTTCTGCATTAATCGTGACTATATTGTTTTCGAGACCATCAATAATATCTATAGAAGTTATTGTAGCGATACTCGAAGCAATTACTTCTACAGTCCTGGTTTTAGAACAACCCGTTAGAATGCTGGTAACCTCGACAGTATATGTTCCGGCTTGAGCAACAGAAATAATATCTGTTGTTTCACCTGTTGACCATAAAAAGGTAAAATCATCTGGGATGTTATTAGGTTGTATGTCTGCATCAATTTCTATGGCACTTTGATTTTGACATATAAAAGATTGTTCTTCTTCTTCAATATCGGGTAATGGAACTACAAATAATTGTATGCTACTAATCCCAAAGCAATCTGCGCCATTTTCAACCTTAGCATAAACAATATCGTCTCCTTGAGAATTTTGTGTAGTATTCGTATAGGTTGTTATAGGGTTTCTGTTGAGTAATGCATCTTCTGTGTTTTGATAATAAGCAATATTAAGCCCAGGCGTTGTTATACCAAATAATACTTGTGCGGTAGCTTCCGAAAGATTAAAGGTTGTAAAGCCATCTTCAGTTCCATCATCGTCACACGCTCTTAATTCTACATCATTTACACTGGTGGTGCTTACCTGCAAAGTGAGTGTTGAGATGCTAAAACAATTGGTGTTATTGTTGTTTATTACTCTAACATATAATTGTTGATTGTTTTGGTTATTTTGAAAAGTATCTATATTTGAAATTACAGGAGATCCAGCTTGCGCTGAAGGCATATCAAGAAAAAATTGAGTAGAAAAATCGGTATTACCACCAGTAAGCTGATCGTTTGCGAAGTTTAAGTCAAATAAAGTAATATTGTCTCCAATAATTTGATACGCATCGCATTGTATTAATGATGATGGTAAAATGGCCGGCACTTCGTAAAAGGTTGCATTAGCCACGCCAATAAGAGGGCAGCTGCCATCGTTTAGGTCGACTTCTAATCTATAATTAGCCGTAGTGGTGATGTCTAAAAAATTAGTTGTATTTGCTATTTGAACATCATCTATAAACCAGATGTAGGTAGCACCAGGAATATTCTGATACGTTAATTGATAGGTATCACCTTGACATAGAGATAGATTTACATCGTTTGGATTCCCCATGTTTATGATATCAATAGTTTGAGCAAAAATAGATTGAATAAAAGGAGGAAGTCCCAGCTGAGCATTTCTGGAACCGTCTACATTTACCAATATACTTCTTTCATTATAAATTATGCTTGATGCGGGATCTTCAGGGTTTTCTATGGCTCCTAAATAATTACCCACCTGAGCATTGAAATCCAATAAGGATCTGTAGATTTTACCATCAGGCCCTAATTGTATGGCTCCTGCTGCAAAAGAAGAAATTTCTTGATTAATTTGATTGAGAATCCTTGTTCCGCTCGAGGCAATTTGGTTATCAGGTAAGGATAGGTCATATTGTGTTAAAAAACTTTGTCCGTTTCCTGCTGCACCTATATCATATGTAGCATATAAACGTTGCCCGGTTTGAGAGAATTCTATTCCATACGGAGAATCGGTATTACTTAATTCGATTTCATTGCTTACTTGTCCAGTGATATTGTCAAAATTATAAAGAAGAACTTTACCGACAGCATTACCACCAGCCACTGTTGCAAAACCAAAATGAGCTACCGCTAATTTATTTCCCTCTGGAGAAGCTTTAATATACCCTAAAGCATTACGACGATATCCTGAAACCGGAACCGTAACACCAATCCTGGAAGTAATTGGTGTAGGATCTACACCAGTAGAATTAACTCTAAATGCATAAAATGTATCTACAAAATGAGTAATGACCCAAAACGAATCACAATCATCACTTTTTACTGCAGTGATTTTTTCTGAACATTTATATAAACTTTCTAAGCTATTAGATGTGTTATAGGTGGTTAAAGGAACGTTCTTTTGTGTGCTGATCACATCGCCATTTCCTCCATCTAAAGATACATCAACGATAGAATACATGAATCCATCATTAACTCCATCCCCATCAATTGTACCTGCATTATTATCTGCGTTAAAGTGGTGAGGCTCATCTACAGTAAAAATAATATACAGATTAGGATTGTTGGGTTGGGGAACAATCAAGGCAGATGAGGTACTAGACGGGTCTCCTTTTAATCCAGTGCCATTGGGCATAATAGTATGTAGTCTGTTCCATACTGTAATTCCATCTGTATAAAAAAGCAAATTACCTGTAGCATCAGATATAGTAGTACATCCTTCTAAGGTGTTTACTTGCCCGTTGGTAAGTGCTGTAGGAGGTGTAGTATTAAAACTAATCCCGGCATTTTGTCCAAAGTACCAATTGTTTGCTTCTCCTTGACCTAGAATAGGTATATTATGAAACAAGCAGGTAAAAAAAAGTGCAAATAAATATCTCATCTAATAAGCCATGAAGCCCAAAGATATCATAAATCTCTCTTTTTGAGTAATAGATAAGAAAGAATGATAAAAATAGCGGTCCAAACTAATACGATTAAAATTTCATACCAATGTACTGCATAATCATAGCTAATATCTTCACCAACTTGATTTGCGATAGATTTTACTGCATTTAATCTAGAACCAGGTTCATCAATCAAATTCCACATAGATCCAAAAGGAAAAAAAGCGAACACTTTATCAGCAAATTCCTTAGAATATTTAGACATGATATAGAGGTATGGAAAGATCTCTGCTACTAAAAACCAAATAAACAAAAACCCTAAAGCAAAAGCCGATCTTTTAATAAGGATGCCAACAAACAAACAAAAAGAGAAAAAACCAATTAGTTTTATAAGATAAGCCACTAAGTATTCTAGATCTGAAAAAATAATACCAACCTCATTAAAATCAGAAAAGAGTAATCCTAATCCTAATGATACTAAAAAAACAAATAGTGTTGAGATAATTGAAAAAGCCAGTACTGTTAAGAATTTGGATAAGATGAATTCTTTTTTGCTTAGTCCATCTATTAAATTCTGTTTTAATGTTTTGTTACTATACTCATTTGCAACCATTGATACTATAACTATGGCCAAAAAGAGCTTAAATAAGGCTGCTACGAAAGTATTAAAATGCCATATATACGGGAAGCTAAATATTCCCATATCGGCTAGATGAAATTTAATAGGACCTATGTCAAATTTAATTGAAGCAAATAATGCAATGGATAACAGGAGTCCAAAATAACACACGATTAGGAACTTACTTGATTTGTTATTCCAAAGTTTTATAAATTCTATATGAAGTAATCGTAACATGGCTTTAATTTAAATTATTGGTTAGTTGTAAAAATTGTTCTTCGAGGCTTTCTTTTCTTTTTACAAGATGTGTAAGAACAATACCTTCTTTAAATAATTGTCTGTTAAGACTTTCTTCATCTAATTCATGGGCTAAAAAAGCAGTAATTTTATCACCTTCTTCTTTGAAATTTTTAAAATCCTTATGGGTAGATAACCATTTTTTGAGGATAGAGTTTTGGTTACTCTTTAATTCGAAGAAACCATAACTTGCATTCATCTCATCTACTGGGCCAGAGTATAATTTGACTCCTTTTCGTATGATGACTACATGAGTACAAACTTTCTCGACTTCATCGAGTAGGTGAGAGGCAAGAAGAATGGTAGTCCCTTTTGAAGCAATTTTCTTTATAATTTCTCTAATCTGATGTATTCCTTGAGGATCTAACCCATTCGTAGGTTCGTCCAGAATAAGGATTTCGGGATCATTTAATAGGGCAGAAGCAATGGCAAGTCGTTGTTTCATTCCTAAAGAAAATGTTCTAAACTTACTATCCTTACGTTCTAACAATCCTACAATTTCAAGCTTTTCTTCAATTTTTTCTGAAGATACTTCTTTAATCTTGCAAACCAGTTTCAAGTTTTGAACCGCAGTCATGTATGGATAAAAATTTGGACGCTCAATAATGGCTCCTACCTTTTTAAGTGCATCATGAGTTGAAGTATGTCCATCAAACCAGGTGAAATCCCCAGAAGTTCTATTGACCACATTGAGTACGATACCTAGAGTAGTTGATTTTCCACTTCCGTTAGGACCAAGAATACCATATACATTCCCTTTTTTTATAGTAAAAGATAGATCCTTTACCGCTGTAATTGGACCAAAATTTTTGGTAAGATTTTTTAACGTAAGAATAGTTTCCAATGGCTATTGTTTTGGAGGTTATATTAAACAAGACGAAAAGTACGGCTTTTTGTTACAAATAGGGTTAATGGTTATTGGTCGATTATTGATGTTTTTAGTGTTTCAAGATTGTTATTTGTAAATTGCCTGTCTTATAGAAGTTTGTTATGGAAGAAAAGTTAATGTCGAAAAAGAAGCCAACCTATCCTATAAATGATCAGCTAGATACCTACTTAAAGGAATGTAATAGAAAAATTAAAATTCCTGTATTTTATGATGATTTGCTTAGGTTTTCGGGTTCGATAGTGGTGTATGACAGTAATGATGAAGATACACTATGGGTACGGGTATATTATGAAGAACATGAAAGGCCTGAGATAGAATCTAGTCTAAAAAAAGTATATACCATCTTGCATTCTGATGGAAACGAAGATGCGATAGAATTTTTAAATATTGATGCCATTGACTATTGCACCTTTGGTAATTCAAAACCTTTTAGAATAAGAGTTAGAAATATTCTAAACGACAATTACACATACATTTATGTTAAGAAAGCTGATGCTTCGCGTATTTATGGTTTAGAATTAGAGCATATGTTTTCTCCGAACCGAATTAACTTTTTAGTGTATAAAAACACATTGATCGAAGAACACATTGCAGGAATACCTGGAGATGTATTTATCAAGGATTTTTTGCCAGATCTAAGTGATCAGGCAAAATCACAAATAGCTAAAGAGTTTGTGAAATTTAACGAACGTTGTCAAATGCGCTTGTTAGGTGATATGCGGTCTTATAATTATGTGATTATTCCTATACATGATTTTGATCACGTAGAGTATAAGATTAGAGCTATTGATTTTGATCAACAATGTTTCGAAGGAAAGTTGAAGGTTTATCAGCCACAATTTTTTAAAGAAAATTTTACGATGGTTGATGTGGTGATGAGTAAGCTTCAGCCCAACTCAATAGAACAATACAAAAAAGAAGAGCGTTCTATTTTGGCTAAACGCATCATTACTTCGAGATCACGATATGAAACTTTAGTAGAGTGTATGTGTGCTGATCGTATTTCTACTGAAGAGAATTTAAAAGAACTTCGGGAACATTTATATAATTTCACATTGGATTTAAAATTTCGTCGAAGCCAATCAATGGGAGAAGTCTTAAAAACTGCAATGGATTTCGTACGGCGTAATTATGAAAATGTAAATATGAAAAATTTGTTGGATCGATAATAGTGTTGAATGGGGTATATGAATTTGTGACAAAATATTACTTGTTGTTAGATAGACAGGAATCTATTTGAACACAAAGTAATTAGAAAAGATGCTACAAAATACCGATTCCAAGTAGAACAGAAAAAACAATTAACAAAATACCGACCACTATCTGGATTGTATTTATGGTGATTTTTTTTAAGAATTTATTACCAATATAAGCTCCAATAAATGCCATCAAAGTGGCGGTAGTAAGCATTGGATAATTTAAATCATCGCGTAGTTGCCAAAGATCATTGGCATATATAGAAATTCTTGAAATATCTATAAAACAAGCTATAGTAACTCCCGTGGCAATAAAAGCTTCCTTGCTTAATCTTGCCCGTATTAAAAAAGCGGTCCGCAATGCACCTTGATGGCCAGACAACCCTCCAAAAAAACCACTTAATGCACCACCCAAGGGTAAAAATTTAGTATCAATCTCTACTCTTTTTAATTTTGGGATAAGATCAAAAAGAGAAAAGAAAATCAATAATGCGGCAATGCATATTTTGACTACGGTAATTTGGTATGGCGTATTGGCAATTGTATATGTGAATATGGGATTGATATCTGTTAATGTTCCCAGTAAATAGGCACCCAAAAAAGCAAATAAAATAGCAGGTAGACCAAATCGTATTACTGTTTTTAGATTTGCTTTTTTACCGATCAAGGTTAACTTAAACAGATTATTAAGCAAATGAACAATTGCGGTAAGTGCGATTGCAATATCTATAGGAAAAAATAAAGCAAACACAGGCATAAGTAATGTGCCTAATCCGAAACCAGAAAAAAATGTTAATCCCGATCCTAATAAGGCAATAATACCAACTAGAATATAATCCACTATGTATTAGGTTTTTTGTTCCTTATTAAAGTATACTAGGTAATAATACATTTGTTTTTCTTCGTCCCAACCTTTTTCTACAAACTTTTCTGCAGACTCAGGGTTTATGAAATCCATTTTGATCTGAACATTAGTATCCAGGTTGATTACGTTTTTCATTTTTTTACGGGCAGCAGTAACCGCATTATTGGCAATAGGGAAGGAGGTAAGATCCTCGATCTGATATTTTGGTGCTTTTTCTACTTTGTAATGTTTAAATTCGGGTATTAAATCCGGATTATCAATCACATCGTTCAGGAAAGCTGTTTCTTCAAACTCATCATTTTTTGCGAAGTGATTTACTGCACGATTCATAAACATCACTTCTTCTTTTTTATCCTCTGCTGGTAACACCACATCTTTTGCAAAATCCTGGCAGAATTTCATATACTTTTTAGTGTAAAAATTTTCATCAGCAAAAGCTTCAACGCCAAGAAAATTTTCTAACCAATACTTGGTGTCGTATCGATTAGAATCAACAGAAAGAACTTTATATCCTTCTTCTTTTTTGTGATTAAAAACTAGGCATCCTTTGTCAAGTTTATTAAGATTAACACCTTGTTGAATTAACAATTCGATATCAGACTCTTTTTCTTCAAACTGAAGAAAATCATGCTTCAATTCGGATTTGAAAATCCCGATGGCAGCAACCTTCTCATTATCTATTGTTACATTTTCTAGGTAGGTGACATATACTTCACCACTTTTAATATGTGGATGATTTGATTGCTCATAAAGTAAAGATGCAATTCGCTTTGATTTTTCATGAACCGAAGATGGGTTTTCAAAGATTTCGGTTACAATCTTATATAACGGATTAAATTCTATATCTACTTCATTAGCAAATTGAAAATAGTTTTCTTCTTTCTCTCTAAACGGTTTAAAGAAATATTCTTTCAGAATAGCGGTAAGCTCATCATTAACCTGGTATGGTGATTCTGATAGAAATATATTTTCACCTTTATTCTTGTTTCCAACCTTGTGAACAGAAAGTGATTCGATTTGGGTGCTATATAGGTTAATCATAGTTTTTAAGTTTAAAAGCTACAAAGTAGCAAAGTTATAAAGTGATATTAATTTGAGGCCTTAATTGTTTTAATAAAACTAGATAACATACGTTCTATTTCTCTAGTGTCTTCAAACAACAAATTAAAGTTTTCTTCTTTTAGAAAATCTAAATTCTTTCCTATTTCTAATTGAGTTTGTAATTCAAAAAGTGAGCTTATTGCTATATTTAGAAATTTCAAATAATCATTTTTTCCTTCCCTGCCATAACCTTCTGCTATGTTACTTGGAATAGAGATAGAAGCTCTTCGTATTTGAGATGTTAAACCATAAATTTCTTCTTTTGGAAAATTTTGAGTTTCTGTATAAATATTAGAAACAAGTTTCATGGATTTTTGCCAAATTTTTAAATCTCTAAAAGTACTCATAATTTATTATGTAATTGATGGCTTAATCTACTTTACTTCTTTGAAACTTAGTAGCTTTACTACTACTTAGTTTAATTCCAATGTTCATCAAACCCAAGGTCATCATATTCATCGAGATCCATAAAACCTTCTTCTTCACCTTCATCAAAATCATTGGCATCATCAGCCTTAAATTCTTTATCAGGTGCTTGATCTGGTAATTGCCCGTGAACAAACATTGTGTTAGGGTATTCCATACCGCTTTCATACTCTGCAATTTCTGCTAATTCAACCAGAAATGTCCACATGCTTAAGAAATCATAAATATAAATCAGTCTCGGAGAGGCTTCATGAACAACATCAATTATGGTAGTTTCATTCATTAATTTAACTGGCTGGTTTCCATCACTCATGTCAAATAATGAAATCTCTTCACCTTGACTCCATTGATCATCACTTATGTAAAAAGATGCCATCTCTGTGCCATCAAAACCGAAGGATTGAGTAATCACATTATGAAATTGCTCTAATGTAGCATCTTGTTCTATTTCAATATCTCTAAACACATCTTCTTCTGTATCTAGGATAATTCTGAAACGGTAAATCATTCTTAACTATTTTGGAAATGCAAAGATACTATAAATGCATTGTTATTTACTAAAACGATGTAATGAAAAAGTCATTGCACCAAGTAAGAAAAAAGCAGTAATTTGATGTAATACGCCTAGTACTATAGGAACTCTATAAATTAATGTGAAAACACCAAGAAAAAACTGAATACCAACTATAATTAATAGGAGGTGTAAAGATTTTGTTTGTAGGTTATTTTTCTCGATTCTTTTGCCTCGGTACCATATTAATAGTATGAGTCCGACAACTATATAGGCTAGGTAGCGATGTATAAACTGAACGCCACTTTTTCCTTCAACAAAATTCTTTATCACCGGAGATTGCTCTATATAAACAGACTCATGGATTAATGCTCCATCATTCATTAGTGGCCAATGGTTATGTAATAAACCGGCATCAAGGCCCGCAACAAAGGCCCCGTAGATGATTTGGATAACGAGAACCACCAAGCCCCATCGAATTAAATTTCTGAACTTTATATCTATTATTTTTTTTGTTGGGTATATGAGATCTAATGCTACCCAAAATGTATAGGCAAACGTAATAAATGCAGCAGTTAGGTGCATTGCAAGTCTGTAATGACTTACATCGGGTCTATCAATCAATCCACTCTTTACCATAAACCACCCAAGAAAACCTTGAAAACCTCCTAACAGCATTAATATGATGGATTTTTTTATAGTGGGTTTTGTAAGTTGTTTTCTTATTAAGAAATATAAAAATGGGATTATGAATACTACGCCTATAAACCGACCTATAACACGATGTAGCCATTCCCAAAAATAAATGTCTTTAAAATCCTCTAAAGTAAATTGATTATTTATCTTTTGATACTCTGGGTATTGCTTGTATAGCTCAAATGCATCATTCCATTCTACTTCATTCATAGGGGGGATAGTACCTGAAATTAACTTATAATTAGAAATAGATAGACCAGAGTGTGTAAGACGAGTAATACCCCCTACAACAACCATAATAAAAATTAATAAACACCCTAAGAGCAGCCAGTATATTACTTTTTTATTGTCTTTTTTCATATTAATTCTGAGTTTCAAAGTGACAAAGTTTCAGAGAATCAATGTTTTACTTTTTAATATCTGAAATTACTTATTTGAATCTTTAATTTTATAGTTACTAAATCTATATTTTGCTTTGCTGCTTTGAAACTTTGCTACTTTGTATCTTTGTTATTTTCAGCAGTTAACCCTAATTCTTTCCCTTTGCGAAGCATAAATTGATAAGCCTCATCATGCTCATTAGGTATTTCTCCCTCTAGAATTGCTTCTTTTATTGCTTCTTTAATAATTCCGATCTCTCGTGAGGGCTTTATGTTAAAGGTTGCCATAATCTCTTCTCCAGTAACGGGTGGTTGAAAATTTCGAACATGATCACGTTCTTCAACTTCTACCATTTTTTGCCTTACAATTTTAAAATTATTATGATATTTCTTAAATTTTTTAGGGTTTTTAGTAGTTATATCGGCCTCGCAAAGGGTCATTAATTCTTCTATAAAATCACCTGCATCGAATATTAATCTTCTTACAGCAGAATCTGTAACATCTGAAGCAATTACAATGGGTCGAGAACTCATTAATACCATTTTCTGAACAAACTTCATCTTTTCATTCAGTGGCATTTTTAAGCGCTTAAAGAGCTTAAATACCATTTTTGAGCCTACAAATTCATGACCATGAAATGTCCAGCCTATTTTTTTACTAAATTTTTTAGTAGGAGCCTTACCAATATCATGCAATAACGCAGCCCATCGTAACCATAAGTCATCGGTGTTTTCTGAGATATTATCAACTACTTCTAAGGTATGATAAAAGTTATCTTTGTGGCGTTGTCCTTCAATTTCATCGATGCCTTTTAAAGCAATTAACTCTGGAAGAATATATGCTAAAAGCCCTGTTTTTTCAAGTAATTTAAACCCAATAGATGGTTGCTCACTTAGCATAATTTTATGCAACTCATCTACAATTCTTTCTTTGGTTATAATGGTAATTCGATCTTTGTTTTTGGTAATTGCTTGCAGGGATTTTTCTTCAATTTTAAATCCTAGCTGTGTTGCAAATCGAATTGCTCGCATCATTCGTAACGGATCGTCAGAATAGGTGATATCTGGATCTAACGGGGTACGAATTATCTTTGATTTTAAATCATCTAATCCTTTAAAAGGGTCTAATATATCCCCAAAATTTTCTGATGCCAAGTTTAGAGCAAGCGCATTTATGGTAAAATCCCTCCTGTTTTGATCGTCTTGTAAGCTTCCGTTTTCTACTACAGGATTGCGACTATCGTTGGAATAGGATTCTTTACGGGCGCCTACAAATTCTACTTCAATGTCATCAGTTTTGAGCATTGCAGTACCGTACGTTTTAAAAACCTGCACTTTGGGCTTACCCGGTAAAAGGTTTGAGACTTCTTTGGCCAATTGTATTCCGCTCCCAATAGCAACAATATCGATATCTTTGGCAGTTCCTCTTTGTAATATGTGATCTCTTACAAATCCACCAATCACGTAACTGTCTAATTGTAGAATTGCTGCTGCTTTTGCAATAGTGTTAAAAATAGGGTGATGTAAGGCCTCTTTGTAATTTTTAGCTTCCGACATGTATCAATTTACTTCCGTATAATTTTTACGGTACTATCACCCCCGATCTTAATAATCGAAGAGGGCTTTGCACCTTTATTTTGTAGCGGCAAATTTACAACATAGTCTACGCCTTCCAAAATAGCAGTAGATATTTCTTCAAAGTTTTTAGGAGATGGTTTACCACTAATGTTTGCCGAAGTAGATGTTATAGGTCTTTTAAACTTTCGTATTAACTTTCCGCAAAAGGGATCTCTTACCACACGAATCCCTAATGTATTATCTTCAGCAATAATATTTTCTGAAACTCGTAGGGGGCGATCATAGATTATTGTAGTAGCTTTTGTTGCATATTTTAATATGTCATAAGCAACTTCTGGAACTTCTTCAACATATTGCTGTAGCATTTTAAAATCACTCACCAGACAGATCATGGATTTACTCTCTGCTCGTTGCTTAAGTTTATATACTTTTTCTATTGCACCTGGATTTGTGGCATCACAGCCAATTCCCCATACAGTATCTGTAGGGTAGAGAATAAGTCCGCCTCTTTTAAGTACAGTGATTACTTTTTCTATTTCTTCTCTGTGATCTGTCATTACTTAAATTTTGGAATTGTATTTTCTACATCAATATATTTTGGTACTTCTGCATTTATAGTTTCTCCCGAAATAACTTTTTGATACAGCTTTAGATATTTTTCTGTCATGACTTTAGAGTTAAAATATTTTACGGCGTGATCATGACATCGTTTGGGGTTATAGTCATATTCTTGTATAGCTTTAGCGATTTCATCAGAACTGGTTCCTGTAAACCCTACTTCTGGAGTAATTAACTCTGCTAACGAGCCATTTTTTGTTCCGAATACGGCACAACCGGCGTACATGCTTTCGGTAATTGCGATCCCAAATGGTTCATGCCAGACTACGGGAAAAACTAAAGCTTTAGAATTCTGAGCAACTTTCATTTTCACATCATTTTCAACCATTCCATGAAAAATAATATTTGGATTTAGAATATATTTTAATCCTCTTTTGATATTACGAGAATCCCATCGTTCTCCTCCCATAACGTGAAGTTTATTTCCGGATTTAAGAGCAATTTTTGCGGTTCCGAATAGATTTTTTACTTTCCAAGATGCTTTGGCAAGAAAATGAAGATACGTTCTTTCACTACTCAAATCAGGGTCTGGATAATCATCCCAATCAATACCGTTATATACATATGCAGATGAACCATATCTTTTTGCATGATTTTTTGATACAAAAACCATGTTTTTATCTAATACCCTCTCTGGAGCTGGGTTACCTTCCATTGTAAAAATATAGGGTTTGCCAACTGTTTCATGCAATGAATAAAAAAGATGAACAACATCTATATCGTCAGGTATCTGACTCTGAAAATCTTTTTCTTCGTCATAAGGAATAACAGTTGCAAAATCAGAAGATGAACCTTTTTTTGTTAAAAAATATACTTCGTGTCCCAACTTAACTAACTCCTTTCCTAAACCCCAAATAACGCGCTCAGTACCTCCATATTTTTTTGCTGGAAGAGTAGCAGTTCTATCTTCGATAAGTATTTTCATTTTTAGTTTAAAATTTATATTAAATGTTATTTTTGTTATCCCTATAAAAAAATCTAAATTACTATATATTTGTCGATATATCTATAAGATAATTTATGAAAGTTTTACATGTCTCTGGAGCTAGAAGTTGGGGAGGAAATGAGCAACAATTATTATATTTGGTAGAGGAATTAAACTCATTTGGGGTTGAACAGTCATTATTTTGTTATGAAAACACTCCTTTAACCGAAAAAATTAAGGAGAAAAATATTACTATCAACGCAATCCCTTATATAAAAGCCCGTAAAAAGGCCTATAGACGACTACTGAAGAATGTTGTAACAGAAAATCAGTTTGATCTTCTTCATTTACATACTAGTGATGCCGTTACTGGATATATGATTACTGACCTTTTGTATACACTCAACGTGAAAGCAGTTTTTTCAAAAAAAGGTATAGGAAGTAGCGTTAGTTTTTTGAGTAAGCTTAAATATAATTATAAGAATATTCATAAGGTCTTATGTGTATCTAAAATTGTTTCTGATTATTTTAAAGGGGTTTTATATGCTAAAAATCACGCTAAACTTTGTGTAGTTTATGATGGGGTGAAGGTGAAAGATCTAAGTGAAGAGGCAATCCCGTTTCATAATATCAGAAAAGAATTGAATATTGCTGAAGATTGTAAAATCATTGGTAATATTGCAAATCATACAAAAGCAAAAGATCTTAAAACCTTAGTAAAGACTTTGGATATTATAGTGAATAAAGAAAATAGAAGAGACATACATTTTGTTCAGATTGGTGAGTTTTCAAAGCGTACCCAAGAACTTAAAGATATGGTTATAGAGTATGGGTTAAAAGATTACATATCATTTATTGGTTTTAAAAATGAAGCATCATTAATTTTACCTCAATTTGATATATATCTGATGACATCAGAACGCGAAGGTGGGCCGACAACAGTTTTAGAAGCATTTTATAAAAAAGTACCAGTGGTTTCAACCAAAGTAGGGATCGTAAACGAAGCGATAGAGGATGCTGTAAATGGATTTATAGCACCAGTTGGAAATTATGAAATGCTCGGAGAGAAGGTTATAAGATTACTTCAAGATGATACATTAAGAAATTCTTTTACTGACATCTCTTTTAAAAAGTTCATGAATTCTTATACAGCAAAACACTTAGGGGTAACTACATATAATGTATATAAAGAAGTCGTTGCATGATCGTTAAATCTGCACTTATTATATCAACATATAATTGGCCAGAGGCTCTATCGATAGTGCTTCAGAGTGTTGTTGAGCAGACTTTATTAACAGACGAGGTCTTGATAGCAGATGATGGATCAGATGAGCAAACCCGTGATGTTATTGAAAGATTCAAAAAGCGAATAGATGTGCCTGTTACACATGTGTGGCATGAAGATTCTGGATTTAGGAAGGGGAAAATTTTAAACAAAGCCATTGCATCTACAGATGCAGACTATATTATCGAAGTTGATGGAGACTGTATCTTGCAAAAAGATTTTATTAAAGATCATCTTGGTTTTATAAAAAAAGGTGTTTTTCTTTATGGCTCTAGAGTAAATATTCAAAAAGAATATTTGCCAGTATTGTTCAAGGAACAAAGAATATCTTTTAATATTTTATCTAAGGGTATTAAAAAAAGAACTAGAGCAATACGAATTCCGATTTTGGGATACCTTTTTACCTCTAGATCAAAGTTGTCTAAGAAAGTAAGAGGGTGTAATATATCGTTTTGGCGAAAAGATATTATCAAAGTAAATGGCTATAATGAGTCTATTGAAGGGTGGGGAAGAGAGGATAGTGAATTGATTGTGAGGATGCTAAATAGCGGGTGTGTGGGTAGAAGATTACGATACAGAGGGATAGTTTATCATATTTGGCATCATGAAAAATCTAGAGATAAAGTTAAAGAGAATGACAAAATCCAAAGACTTTCGCAAGAAAAGGACTTGATTTGGTGTGAAAATGGAATAGATAAATACCTTAACAATTAAAAAAGATGCAAAACCGATTTGTACTACATTCTTCTCAAGCTCCTCTCAAATCAGAGATAAAGAATGCGATTAACAATTTTGAATCGTATGAAGATGTGCTTGGAGAAGCTGAGCGTAATGTGATAAAAATTGTCACCATTAATGATAAGAAGTATACCATTAAATCATTTAAAGTGCCTAATATCATTAATCAGATTGCATATCGGTTTTTAAGAAAGTCAAAAGCCGAACGATCTTTTACTTATGCTAATAAATTACTTAAGTTGGGAATCAATACGCCATTTCCTATAGCGTATGACTTATATACGTCATCCTTCTTGTTTAAAAGGAGTTATTATGTTAGTGAGCTTGTGGATTGTGATCTAACGTATAGAGAATTGACTACTGATTTTTCTATTCCTGATTATGATAAAATCCTTAGAGCTTTTACTCGATTTACCTATAAATTACATGAAAAAGGAATTAATTTTTTAGATCATTCTCCGGGCAATACATTAATAAAACGTGAAGGGGATGGCTACGAATTTTATTTAGTTGATCTTAATCGTATGCAATTTGGAGAAATGGATTTTAATACCAGAATTAAAAATTTTGTAAAGCTTACTATTCATGAGTCTATGGTAAAGACAATGAGTAATGAGTATGCTAAATGCACTGGCGAAGATGAAAAGAAGATATTTGATCTTATGTGGAGGTATACCAAAGAGTTTCAGCATCGGTTTTATCGAAAAATTAGAATTAAAAAAAGAATATTCTTCTGGAAAAAAAAGTATAGAACTATTCCTTCTGACTCTCCGATTTAATCAATGCTCTTAATTTGATATATTTCAGAAAAGTTAAATTGGCGGTCTGAATGCATATAACAAATCCATTTACACCATCAAGAAACCCTAATCGTAAGAAATAGGCCTTGAAGAAAGCCCAGGTTGGGTTAAAGAAGATTTTCCAGATCGTTGCTTTTTTTCCTAGCTCGTGATAAGAATGTGCTGATATTGTTGAGAATTTTTCAATTTGAGTATTATAAGCGCTATAAGTGGGGTAGTTCCAATGTAGAATATCTCCTTTTAGTCTTCCGCAATTTTTAGGGTTGTATAATTTATAGGAATCATGGGGATTAATGCCTTTCCATTCTCCTTTCCCTTTTTTGAAAGCCCTTAGTTTTTTGTCAGGATACCAGTCCGAATGATTTATCCATTGCCCACAAAAATTATTATAGCGATTCATGTAATACCCATCATGAACCCAATTGGATTTTAGCTTTATTATAGCTTTTTGAAGCTCTGGTGATAAGGCTTCATCTCCATCAAGAGATATGATATGATCGTAAGAAGTTTGCTCTATTACAAAATTCTTTTGTTCTTTATATCCAAGAAATTTTTGTTTAACGAACTTAACATTATATTTTTTACATATTTCTTCGGTTCTATCTGTTGAAAAAGAATCAACAACAACAATCTCATCTACTACTCCTTGCAGAGATGCTAAGCATTCTTCGATTTTTCTTTCTTCATTATATGTAATAATAACTCCAGAGAGTTTAACCATGAGTTGAGGTGATTTTGTGAATTATACGCATAAAAATAGATATTTTTCGAAGCATAGATGTTTTTATAAGATCTATTCTATTGTTTGGATTAAATAATTCCTGAGTTTTGGAATAATTAATTCTGAAGAAAATTCCTTATATAAATCTAATGCTTTATCCTTCATGTTTTTGGGTGACGTGTTACCATATAATTCTGGTTTTACATCTATTAAATGTATAGAATCGTGTTCAATTCCATCTTCAAACATATTCCAATCTTTTTTAATAATCCAAGGAGAAAAAATGGTAAAAGAAGGAACATCGATTGCTTTAGCTATATTTACTGCTCCGCCTTCATTTCCAATGAGCATGTTGCAGTGTGACAGAATTGCAATAAATCCCCTTAAACTCTTTGCATATACATTAAAGTGTATATTGTTTTGCGTTGCCGGGTATGTGAGATCATAAATAGCTTTGGCATCTTTTTCTTGATTAGGCATATAGTTAAATAGGACGTTGGCCTTTGTTACAGAAACAATTTCATCAATTATTTTTGCCATATCTTTAAAAGGTAGAGTTTTTATTGCCTCACTACCTAGTACACTAATCATTACAATGGGTTTTTTGGTTTTTATTCCATTAGATTCTAAAAATTCCTTGGCTCTTTCTTTTTCTTCTTCTGTAAGAAATATTTTTGGTCTTAAAATTTCTGTTGAGATGCGATCTTCGGGAAGAACTAATCGCAACCTATTTTCTATAGATGTACTAGCATTTGTTATTGGCTTGGTTTTTCTGTGAATGACTTTAGTGTATAACAACTGCGTGTACCACTTATAAAAAGATATTCTTTTTGGAGCTCCAGAAAATAAGGTAATCAGATTGCTTTCTAATTTTCCGAAAGCATCTATAACAAGGTCATACTTGGTTCTCCTAATTTGTCTCAAAAACAAGAAAAAAGCTTTTTTGCTATCTCGATATTCTTGTTTAAATTCTATAATGTTATCAAAAAATGAGTTATTCTTGACTACAGGTATAGTATTAGAGTTAATTAAATAATCAATAGTAGCATTAGGATACTCTTTTTGTAGAGTTTCGCATATGATAGTGCTTGTGAGAACATCACCAATCATTTTTTGTTGTATGACTAATATTTTCATAAACTATTGATCAAAAGAATTGAGTTTGTCTCGGTTTGTTTCAAGACAAACTCAAATTTAAATATCCTTTATTAAACCGCTACATCGTATTCACGAAGCGCATCATTAAGAGAGGTTTTTTTATCTGTACTTTCTTTACGCTTACCAATTATTAAAGCACAAGGTACATTATATTCGCCAGCGGCAAATTTCTTAGTATAACTTCCCGGTATTACAACAGATCTGGCAGGTACTACTCCTTTTCTTTCTATCGGAGTGTCACCAGTTACATCTATGATTTTTGTAGATCCTGTTAATACAACATTTGCACCTAATACAGCTTCTTTTTCTACTCGCACACCTTCGACTACAATACAACGAGAACCTATAAATGCACTATCTTCGATAATAACGGGTGCGGCCTGTAAAGGCTCTAATACGCCTCCAATACCAACACCTCCACTTAAGTGTACATTTTTACCAATCTGGGCACAACTACCTACTGTAGCCCATGTATCTACCATTGTTCCTTCATCTACATACGCACCAATGTTTACATAACTTGGCATCAAAATAGTGCCTGGAGAAATATAAGCGCCATGACGGGCAACAGCATTTGGTACTACTCTAATCCCTTTATCTTTATATCCTTTTTTTAACGGAATTTTATCATGATACTCAAAAATACCAGCTTCGAGGGTTTCCATTTTTTGAATAGGAAAGTATAATACAACTCCTTTTTTTATCCACTCATTTACTTGCCATCCATTCTCTGTGGGCTCTGCTACTCTTAATTTTCCGGCATCTAATAAATTAACCACCTCTCTAATGGCACTTTGGGTGGCTGGTTCTTTTAAAAGCTCGCGATTATTCCAGGCTTTTTCTATGGTTTCTTTTAGTTGGTTCATTGATTAAAAATTTTGGTAAAGATACTAGCTTAACTCAAAAAACATATCTATTTACAATATTTTAGGAAACCATTAATAAATAAGATGTTTATTTGACATAATATCATATTTTTGCAGAAAATATGTAGATGGCAAGAATTTTAGCAATAGATTATGGAGGTAAGCGTTGTGGTATTGCAGTTACCGATGAGTCCAAAATAATTGCTTCTGGATTAACTACGGTTAATACTAAGGATTTATTATCTTGGTTAAAAGAGTATGTGTCTAAGGAAGTTGTAGAGCTTTTTGTGGTTGGAGAACCAAAAAGATTACATGGAGCGCCTTCAGAAAGTGAAAAATTGATACAACCATTTTTAGAGAAATTAGTCAAAGAACTTCCTGATATACCTGTGAAACGAATTGATGAACGTTTTACATCTAAAATTGCGTTTGATACTATGATTGCCAGTGGTATTTCAAAAAAGAAAAGAAGAGACAAAGCATTAGTTGATCAAATTAGTGCAACAATAATATTGCAAGATTATCTTTATAATTTATAATGAATATTGTATAAACGATAATTTTCTGAATGGATTTAAAGATAAGAACTAAAAAATTTGCTCATCAAAGTGTTAAATTAGCAGTTAGTTTACCCGATACTAAGTTGGGTAATCACATAGAAAGACAATTAATACGTTGTTCAACATCTGTTGCAGCAAATTATAGAGCGGCTTGTTTGGCACAAACTAAAAAAGGATTTGTTTCTAAATTAAGTATAGTAATTGAGGAAGCAGATGAAAGTATTTTTTGGATTCAGTTTTTGAAAGACGAAAATTTAAAAGATAATAAAGAAACAAGAGAAGTTTTACAAGAGGCTAAAGAATTAACGACAATTTTTATTTCAAGTAGAATTACTGCTTCAAAAAACATTTAAATTATACATTATTAAATAGAAATTATTCATTTATATGATTTTTCCCATTGTAGCATACGGTGACCCGGTACTAAAGAAAAAAGCAAAAGAGATCGAGAAAGATTATCCTAAACTCTCTGAGCTTATTGAGAATATGTTTGAAACCATGTATAATGCTAATGGTGTTGGATTAGCAGCACCCCAAATTGGCCTTCCTATACGTTTATTTATTGTAGATGCAGAACCTTTTTCTGAAGATGATGAATTGTCAGACGAAGAGGTTAATGAATTGAAAGGTTTTAAAAAGATATTTATTAATGCAACTATTCTTGAAGAAACTGGAGAAGAGTGGGCTTTTGCCGAAGGATGTTTAAGCATTCCCGAAATAAGAGAAGATGTATTTCGTAATGAAACCATCAAGATTAATTATTTTGACGAGAATTTTGTTGAGCATACAGAAACCTATGATGGCTTGGCTGCCAGAGTAATTCAGCATGAATATGACCACATAGAAGGGATTTTGTTTACGGATAAATTATCCAGCTTGAAAAAACGTTTAATAAAAGGAAAACTTACGAATATTTCTAAAGGGAAGATTAGTTCAGAATATCGAATGCGTTTTCCTTTGGTAAAAAAAGGTAGATAATTAAATTTTTATATTGATCAATGTTTGATTTTCTGAAACGAACTATTGATATTTGCCAACTTTGAATAAAATAATATGAGCTTAGATAAAATACTAGCAATTTCAGGGAAACCTGGTTTATATGAATTAAAAACACAAACCCGAAGTGGATTTGTGGCAGAATCTTTATTAGACGGAAAGAGATTATCGGTAAGTATAAGACATAATGTTAGTGTACTTAGTGAAATTGCAATTTATACTTTTACAGAAGAAGTCCCTTTAAGAGAAATTTTTAGAAAGATTCAAGAAAAAGAAAATGGAGAGCAGGCTATAAGCCATAAAGAATCTAAGAACAAATTGGAAGGCTATTTCAGTGAGATACTGCCAGATTATGATGAAGATAGAGTATATGCCAGTGATATGAAAAAGGTAATACAATGGTACAATATCTTACAATCTAAGGGTATAATGGACTTTTCTGAACAAGAGGATAGCTCCTCAGAAGAAGAGGAATAATAAAAACGTAATAAAAAAACAAAATCCTGGCATACACCAGGATTTTGTTTTTTTATTATGATCAATTCATGATAAGTTTTTTGGTTGTTAAGGGAATGTGGGTAAATTGCATAAATATTGCTTAATTTTCAAGGTACCAATTCATGACTTCTTTGTATTTTTGCGCAAAATTTAAATACAACCTTACAAATATTTAGTGTACATGGCTAATACCAAATATGTTTTTGTAACAGGAGGCGTTTCTTCTTCTTTGGGAAAAGGAATTATAGCAGCCTCTCTTGCAAAGCTACTACAAGCAAGGGGATACAGGGTAACTATCCAAAAATTAGACCCATATATTAATGTGGATCCAGGAACTTTGAACCCTTATGAGCACGGTGAATGCTATGTAACAGATGACGGAGCAGAAACAGATTTGGACCTCGGGCATTATGAGCGTTTCCTAAATACACCAACTTCACAAGCTAATAACGTTACCACTGGTAGAATTTATCAAAGTGTAATAGAAAAAGAACGGCGTGGAGAGTTTTTAGGAAAAACAGTTCAGGTAGTTCCTCATATCACTAATGAGATCAAGGAGAGAATCCAGATTTTAGGAAAAAGCGGTAACTATGATATCGTAATTACAGAAATTGGCGGTACCGTTGGTGATATAGAATCATTACCTTACATAGAAGCTGTGAGGCAATTAAAATGGGAACTTGGGGATTCAAATGCTTTAGTAATTCATTTAACACTAATACCCTACCTTTCTGCTGCAGGAGAATTAAAGACCAAACCTACTCAGCATAGTGTGAAAACCTTAATGGAAAGCGGGATTAAGGCAGATATCCTTGTCTGTAGAACCGAACACGAATTATCAGATGATTTACGAAGAAAACTTGCACTTTTTTGCAATGTTAGACAAGAAGCTGTAATTGAATCGATAGATGCATCTACTATTTATGATGTTCCTAACTTGATGTTAGAAGAGGGACTCGATGCTGTTGTGTTGAAACAATTGGTGCTAAGAGATGATAATATTCCTGATTTAGAAAATTGGAATAAATTTTTACAGCGACATAAAAACCCAAAGTGCGAAGTGACTATTGGACTTATTGGTAAGTATGTCGAACTACAGGATTCTTATAAATCTATTCTTGAATCATTTATTCATGCAGGTGCAGAAAATGAAGTAAAAGTTAATGTAGTTAGCATACATTCTGAATATATTGATGACAAAACTATAGAAAAGAAAATCGCTCATCTTGATGGGATTTTGGTAGCTCCGGGATTCGGAGAACGCGGGATAGAAGGAAAAATAAAAGCTGTGCAGTTTGCTAGGGAGAATAAATTACCTTTTTTCGGTATTTGTTTAGGAATGCAAATGGCTGTAATAGAATATTCTAGAAATGTTTTAGGCTTAAAAGATGCTTGTTCTGTAGAGGTAGATGAAAACACTCCTCACCCTGTTATTGATTTAATGGAAGAACAAAAGAATATTACTGATATGGGAGGGACTATGCGATTAGGTTCCTGGGATTGTGAGTTGGCCGAAAATAGTAAAGTATTTGATGCTTATGGAGAAAAACAAATTGCAGAACGTCACCGCCATCGTTATGAATATAATAATAAGTATAAAGAACAACTAGAAGGTGCAGGTTTAAGAACTACAGGAGTAAACCCAAAAACCGGACTGGTAGAAATTATAGAAATTCCTAATCATCCATGGTTTGTTGGTGTGCAATATCATCCAGAATATAAGAGTACTGTTGCTAATCCGCACCCACTATTTATAGCATTTATTAAGGCGGCTGTAGAATATTCGAAAAATAGTAAAAGTGCCAAAGTGTCACAGGGATAGTAATTGGCGAGATAATTGACATTAAAGAAAACATAAATAATTTTGAAAGCCTTTCTGTACTAACAGATAAAGGCTTTTTATACGTATAGTACATGGAAGAAAAGAAGTTTGACCTTAACTCGATAATTGGATTTGCACTTATTTTTGGAATCATCGTTTGGATGTTCTATATAAATCAGCCAACTCCAGAAGAGATTGAGGCAGAAAAGGCCAAAAAAGAACAAGTAGAAACAGAGGAGAAAACAGAGAAGGAAAGCACCACAGATTTTGTAAAAGAAAGCGAGGCTATTGTAGTTAATCCCCAGGATTCTGTAGCGTTAACTAATGCGAAATCTCAATTAGGAGCATTTGCATATTCGGCTAGTTTACCTTCTGCTAAAGAAGAGTTTACTAAAGTCGAAAATGAAGTTTTGAGCCTTAAAGTAAATAATAGAGGAGGATATATATCTGAAGCGTTGTTGAAGAATTTTAAAACGTATGATTCAGTTCCTGTATATTTAATTAAAGACGGAAAGAACGCATCTTTCAATATTAATTTTGGTACTACAGATAATAGAATTCTAAATACAAAAGACCTGTTTTTTGAACCTACAGTGACCAAAAATGGAGAGAATACTGTCCTGTCGATGAAACTAAAGGTTTCTGATTCCAAATTTTTAGAGTACAGATATGAGCTAAAACCTAATGAGTATATGGTCGATTTTACGATTAGATCTCAGGGGTTACAACAGGTAATTAATAGTAGTCAAACAGTAAACCTGGATTGGAAACTTCAGGCGATGAGGCATGCAAAAAGTGCTTCTTACGAAAATCGTTATACAGACATACATTATGAATTTGAAGGTGATAAAGATAGCTTCACAGGACAAGGCGAATTTGATGACGATGAAGAAGAGCAAGTGAGCTGGATAGGGTTTAAACAACATTTCTTTACTTCAATTTTATTAACCGATACACCATTTAAAAAAGCATCCTTTACTTCAAAAAATATCGCAAGCCAAAGTGAACTTGATGATAAAGATATCAAAGTAACCAAAGAGTTTTCCGCAACAATGCCTTTAGAATTAGCAGGAGGAGAACTTAATTATAATATGAATTGGTATTATGGTCCTACAGATTATAAAATTTTAGATGCATATAAACGTAATCTAGATGAAATTGTACCACTCGGTTGGGGGATTTTTGGAATCATAAATAGATATTTATTTATACCATTCTTTGGGTTTTTAAGTGGCTTTTTACCTTACGGAGTTGCAATTGTAGTCATGACTATTATTGTACGTATTATTTTATCTCCGGTTACCTATAAATCATATTTATCTCAGGCAAAAATGAAAGTTTTACGCCCAGAGATCACAGAGATTAATGAGAAGCATAAAGATAATGCAATGAAGAGACAGCAAGAAACGATGGCTCTTTACGGAAAAGCAGGAGTTAATCCAATGAGTGGTTGTTTGCCTGCTGTAATGCAAATTCCGGTATTTTATGCTTTATTCAATTTCTTTCCAAGTGCATTTCAATTACGACAAAAAAGCTTTTTATGGGCAGATGATTTATCGAGTTATGATACTATAGCAGAGTTGCCATTTACTATTCCTTTTTATGGAGACCATATTAGTTTATTTCCAATATTGGCATCGGTAGCTATATTTATTTATATGATGATGACTACCGGGCAAACGATGCAGACCCAACAACCGGGAATGCCTAATATGAAATTTATAATGTATCTGTCTCCATTAATGATGTTATTCTTCTTTAATAATTATGCCAGTGGATTATCATTATATTATTTCATTTCTAACCTGATTACAATAGGGATTATGTTAGTCATCAAAAACGTTATTATTGATGAAGACAAGATTCATGCAAAGATTCAGGAAAATAAGAAGAAACCTAAAAAGCAAGGTAAATTCCAAAAGAAAATGAAAGAATTGATGGAGCAGGCAGAGGAGCAAAAAAAAATAAAAAAGAAATAATTTAGTAGATATGTACACAGAAAAAGCTCCTTTTTGAGGGGCTTTTTTGTATTTTGAGTTACTTTTATATTTTTATAAATAAAAAATGGTATACTTTTTGGAAATCACATTCGTTGAAATAATGTCCCAAATTATATAACTATGCGAAGTACATTTTTATTTTGTGTTTTAATTTTTGCTTTTTTTTCGGGTTTTAGTCAGAAATATAACCAGTATGACGCTGAAGGGAAACGACATGGAAAATGGAAAAAGAAATATGAAAACACTGATCATATTCGATATGAAGGAACTTTTGATCATGGAAAAGAAATAGGAGAATTTAAGTTTTATAAACCTAGCAGTGATGGATCGCCAACCGCAATTAAAACATTTTCTAAGGATAATGATACTATATTAGTAAAGTACTTTACCAAAAAAGGAAAAATAATAAGTGAAGGGAGAATGATCGATAAAGATCGAGTGGGATTATGGAAATATTATCATAATGACTCCAAGAAGATTATGATGACCGAGCATTATCAATCTGGAAAATTACACGGAGAACAACTTACTTATTTTGATAATGGTCAACTTACAGAAAAGAATTCCTACATAGAAGGTAAAAGAGAAGGTAAAAGAATTATGTATTCTGAAGATGGAATAAAGATCAAAGAGTTTACCTATGAAAATGATCAATTGCATGGGATTACTAAATATTTTGATACCAAAGGAGAGCTAATTATCGAAGGCAATTATAAGCGAGATCGCAAAGATGGTATCTGGAACTATTATGAAAATGGAAAATTATCAGAACAAAAATTATTCCCTCTTCAACAAGGAGGAAATAATAATTGATTTATAATATACAGATATAGATAAAACCATGAAGCAATGCATAAGCGTTGCTTTTTTTATTTCTTATTTTTGCATAAGAATTTAAGATTAAAGTATTTTTTGATGAAGAGAGTAATCGTGGGATTATCAGGAGGAGTTGACTCTAGTGTTGCCGCATATCTGCTAAAAGAGCAAGGATATGAGGTGATTGGATTATTTATGAAAAATTGGCATGATGACACAGTTACTATTTCCGATGAGTGTCCTTGGCTTGATGATAGCAATGATGCACTATTAGTAGCAGAAAAATTGGGTATACCGTTTCAAACAGTAGATCTAAGTGAGCAATATAAAGAGCGTATTGTTGATTACATGTTTAATGAATATGAAAAAGGACGTACACCTAACCCCGATGTTTTATGTAATCGAGAGATTAAGTTTGATGTGTTTTTAAAAATTGCTTTGTCTCTTGGAGCAGATTATGTGGCTACGGGTCATTATTGTAGAAAAGATACCATAGTAAAGGATGGAAAAGAAATACATCGTTTATTAGCAGGAAAAGACCCAAATAAAGATCAATCGTATTTTTTATGTCAATTATCTCAGGATCAATTGGCAAAAACGCTTTTTCCGGTAGGAGAATTGTTAAAACCAGAAGTTCGGGAAATTGCGGCAACACAAGAATTGGTGACCGCAGATAAAAAAGATTCTCAAGGGTTATGTTTTATAGGAAAAGTTCGTCTGCCAGAATTTCTACAACAAAAGTTGCAACCAAAACAAGGAAACATTATAGAAATACCTTCTTCTGAAGATAAATACCTGCGCGAAGTTCCAGAATTTATATCGAAAAGAGAAGAGTTAGAGTTTCTTTCTACAAAATACCAATATGATGTTAATGACGGAAAGATCGTTGGGAAACATCAAGGAGCGCATTACTATACTAAGGGACAGCGCAAAGGTTTAGCGGTTGGCGGTACACCAGAACCACTTTTTGTAATAGAAACAGATGTCGAAACTAATACAATTTATACCGGGCAAGGAAAAAAACATCCTGGATTGTATCGAAAAGCATTATTTATTACTAATGAAGAATTACATTGGGTAAGAGAAGACCTTAGGCTAGGGATAGATCAAGAACTCGAAGTAATGGCAAGGATCAGGTACAGACAATCTTTAGAAAAGGCAACATTATATCAAGTCGATTCTGGGATGTATGTTGTTTTTGAAAACACGCAAAGTGCAATAACTGAAGGGCAATTTGTAGCTTGGTATCATGATGATGAATTGATAGGATCAGGAGTGATTTCGTAACTTGTGATTGATAATAAATTTTAATTTTAAAAGACCCCACCGGTTTTTAAAACCAGTGGGGTTTTCAAATAATAAATTAATGAATAAAATTAAAGACCTATTTAATATACAACACCCAATCATTCAAGGTGGAATGATATGGGCAAGCGGCTGGAAACTTGCAAGTGCAGTTAGTAATGCCGGAGGGTTAGGACTCATTGGATCTGGCTCTATGTACCCTGATGTGCTTAGAGAGCATATCCAGAAATGTAAAAAAGCAACTGATAAGCCGTTTGGGGTAAATATTCCAATGTTATACCCTAATCTAGAAGAAATTATTCAAATTATTATAGAAGAAGGGGTTAAGATTGTGTTTACTTCCGCAGGAAACCCAAAAACGTATACAGCCTATCTAAAAGAACAAGGTATTACCGTTGTACATGTAGTAAGTAGTCTTAAATTCGCTTTAAAAGCTCAAGATGCAGGTGTTGATGCTTTGGTAGCAGAAGGTTTCGAAGCGGGAGGGCATAATGGTAGAGATGAAACTACTACACTTACTTTAATCCCAATGGTTAAGGAAAAGATCAGTGTTCCGTTAATTGCCGCAGGGGGTATCGCAACAGGAGCTGCAATGTATGCAGCAATGGCGCTGGGTGCAGACGGAGTTCAGGTAGGGAGTCGCTTTGTAGCAAGTAATGAAGCATCATCGCATATCGATTTTAAACAAATGGTGGTAGATGCCAAAGAAGGAGATACGCATCTTACTTTAAAAGAGTTAGCGCCTGTTCGTATGCTGAAGAATAAGTTTTATTATGATCTGGCTAAACTATATTCTAAGGGACCTACGGTTGAAGAATTAAAGGATTTACTGGGTAGGGCGAGAGCAAAAAGAGGAATGTTTGAAGGTAATCTCGATGAGGGAGAGCTCGAAATTGGACAGGTATCTGGGTTAATTCATGATATTAAACCGGCTGCAATTATCATAGAAGATATGATTAATGAATTTGGGGTTACTAAAAATAGAATGGAACAAATTTCGATATAAACACCAGATATGAATTCTAGAAAAGAACAGCTTAAGGCTTTTGATAGATTATTAACCATCATGGATGAACTTCGGGAACAATGTCCTTGGGATAAAAAACAAACACTACAATCCTTAAGACATCTAACGATAGAAGAAACGTACGAGTTAGGAGATGCTATTCTGGATAATGACTTGAATGAAGTAAAAAAAGAACTTGGAGATCTGCTTTTACATATTGTTTTTTATGCTAAAATTGGTAGTGAAACTAAAGATTTTGATATAGCAGATGTTGCAAACGAAATTTGTGAGAAACTAATTAATAGACATCCACATATTTATGGAGATGTAGAGGTTGCCAATGAAGATGATGTTAAGCGTAATTGGGAAAACCTTAAATTAAAAGAAGGAAAGAAAAGTGTCTTAGAAGGGGTTCCAAAATCATTACCGGCACTGGTAAAGGCAAGTAGGATCCAAGATAAAGTAGCGGGAGTAGGTTTTGATTGGGAAGAACCTCACCAAGTCTTTGAGAAACTCAAAGAAGAACTTGAAGAACTACAGCATGAAATAAAAGTACAAGATCAAGATAAAATAGAATCAGAATTTGGAGATGTACTTTTTTCTATGATCAATTACGCGAGATTTCTTAACGTTAACCCCGAAGATGCTCTTGAGCGCACCAATAAAAAATTTATAAAACGATTCCAATACCTAGAAGAAAAGGCTAAAGAAAATAGTAAAAGTATAAATGATATGACATTGGCCGAAATGGATGTCTTTTGGGAAGAAGCTAAAAAGCTTTAGCTGGTAAATTTTTCTTATCGTTAGTTTGTTCTTGTCATAATACTATATCAAGAAGCATTAAAAGAAGAAAATCTATTTAATCATAAGTGGTAAACAAAAATTACCCATCTATACAAAAGTAAAAGATGGGTAATTGGATATTTAATGAAGGGGCGATTCTTTAATTTTTGACTAATTTTTTAATTTGAGTATTACCATCTATTGTTATTCTGCAGAAGTAAATACCCGGGGTCTTTAATATATTGTCATTATTTAGGTTGAAAGTATGTTTTCCCTTACCAACAATATCTTCGTAAATGGTATTGGTGGCTCCATAAAGATTTACAATATCAATTTGCACTTTACTATTGTCCTTTTGGGTATACCATAGTAATGTCGAATTTTCTGAAATTGGGTTTGGGTAAATCGATATTTTTGGATTTGTAATACTATCTTCTGTAATGCTGCTAGATCGGGCAGCAATCGGTTTGTCATCATACCAGATACCATTGTAATACCAACCATCTGTACATCGATTTAGGTCTGATGTTTTTGAAGATCCATTATTACTAAAGATCATATTAGAACAGGCTGTGTTAGCAAACGTATAGCGATACCATCCATCGTTGTCTTCAATCATAGATTCTCCTGGCCATGTTGTTGTTAAATTAGACGGAGTTACATTCCAAAAGTATATTTCTGGTGAAGTATAAGAGTCAGATTTAAAGTAAACAGTTAATTCTTGTGATTGCTCTGGATTGCTGTCATACCAGGTACCATTGTAATACCACCCATCCCCGCATCTATTTAAATCCGGAGTTTTATTAGCCCCATTGTTACTAAAGATAAGATTTGTGCAATTTATGGTATTCAAAGTATATTTAAACCAACCATTACCAGCGTCTGCCATGGATATACCAGGCCAGTTAGTGGTGATGGAAACAGGACTGGTGTTCCAAAAATAAAGGTTAGGGTTAGCTAATGAACCTTTATAATATATGGTCATTGAAGTAGTCGAGGAAGAAAAGTTAAATGTATTACTGATCACACCAGAGCTCAATCCTTCAGCATCATAGGCAATTGCTTTAACTGTTGTGTTTTGAGTTAATGCTATTGGAGAAGTATATAGGCTTGATGAAGTATTAGGCTGATCACCATTAAGCGTATACCGAATAGTAACTCCTGCAGGGTTATTATCACTAGCATTCAGAGTTACTGATATGGTCTCCCCTTCAGAAAAAGTACCTCCGTCGGGAGACATTGCAAGGGTAGGAGGAGTATTGGTATTGTTTCCTGGTTGAGTATCATACCAAATTCCATCTTCATACCATCCATTTCTATTTCTGGAAAGATCGGGAGTTTTATTTCCACCGTTATCACTAAATAGTAAATTAGTACTTTCTACTCCTTCAAAAATATACTCGTACCAATCTGTATTATCAATTTTAGTCATTTGGGGACCAGGCCAATTACTTGGAGGTAGTACATCAGGAGATTCATTCCAGTAATGAACATTTACCTGAGACCAGTTTGATGGTTTCTTAAAATAAATACGTAAACCTTCAATCTGACCTATTGTATAATTTTTTGTAGAAATTTCAGAAGCAATACCATCTTTGTCATAAGCAATAGCTTTTATCGTGGTGGATTCGGTAATTGTAAAAGAAGTAGTGTATTTTGTACTTGTCGTATTTGGATTGTTACCATTTGTTGTATAATATAGCTCATAGGGTGATCCAGCTCCTCCTGCACCTTCCATAAAGATTCGAATAGGGTTTTCAGACTGATTGTTGTTTGGGTTGATTATAGCAACAGGATTTGTAGGTCCATTCACGCAATTTTCAAAAAAGCCACCGCCACAGCCTCCAATTAGCCCAGGGCCATTAAGCACATAAATTCCTGCAGAACCAGAAGTAACATTAAAATTTAGGTTACCATTGCTAACAATGGTTTCTCTACCGGTAACTGCATCGCGATAGATTCCATTTGTCATACCAGATATAGAAAAAGAAGCGCCACCGTCTTTAGCAAGTCCTACTGCTACTTCACTGTTTTGGTGTGTTCTTCGATATGCAACTGCATTTCCAGGAGCATCTTTCCAATTCCAAGCACCTTTTTGTAATGCGGGAACGGCTTTACGAATCGCATTTAGTTTTTTGATATGCTGATATATTTTGTGACTCGATGCCTGATCTATAACATCGCCGTAATATGCTCTCCCCGTTTCATTAATGGATTTTTGAATACCTGAAGCGTCGTGAATATCATTAAATTCACCTGCTTTAAAACGCATTTCGGTTCCGTAGTATACTGTTGGAATCCCTCTCCAGGTAAACATAAAATTCATACAAGCGGCAAGATTCTCATCTGAGCCACCATAACGTCTGTTCCAGTCATTATTGGGACCAAAATCATGATTATCAAGCCAGGTAACAAGAGTAGAAGTGTCGCTATATAAATGATCATATCTAGATGCAGCTTTTACTGTAGGAAAAGATTGTCCTTCTTCAAAAGTACCGTGAAATGTAGCTTCTGCAAAAAAATCTATAACAGCTAGGTCTACTGGAGCCGAATTGTTTACAGCTCCTCTCCAGGTATAATAATGCGGGTTGGTTTCTTCAACCGGGTGTAATTCATGGCGTTTTTGCGCAACCTCACCAAAAATAAATAAGTCTGGATTTACGGCTTTAAAAGCATCATAAAAATACAATATATCTTCTCTACTCATGTGTTTTACGGTATCCCATCGAAAAGCATCTACTCCCATATTGATAAAGGTGGTGTAGGCGTTTACTAGGTAATCTCTAACGACTTGACTTCCTGTATTTAGATCAGGTGTGTCACCAGCTAAAGCTCTATTTTGTAGGTTTTCAACATCATCAAATCCTTGAGCAAAACCATTACCAGAATGGTGATACCAATCTGGATCAGAAGTATCGACATAGTTCTCTTTCCCTGGGAAATTATATGCTTCTAAGTTTTGATTATAAGGAGCCGGCATTTTTGCAAGATTAGCCCTGCTCCAAATTAGGTTATCTTCTGGATTAGGGGTTAATCCATCATATTCCCAATTTGGATTGTCAGGAGCATGCCAGAGGGCAGTAGGATCAGTATTATATTTTATTTCAGCTACATCTTTTATACCAAATCGACCAGCGTGATTGGTAACGATGTCGAGAACGATTTTCATATCACGAGCATGAATTTCATTGATAAGATCTTGAAAAGTAGCCCCAGGAGATTCTAATCTTGGATCGACCTTGGTGAAATCCCAGGCATGATATCCATGATAATCTAAAGGACTTCTATTGTGTACAATTGGGGTAATCCAGATGGCTGTGAAACCTAAATCTTGTATATAATCTAATTTTTGAATTAACCCTTTGAAATCACCTCTCCAGGTAACATCATTAGGGTCTGTAATGGTTGGGTTTATTGTTGGATCCGGGTTGTAAGAAGACCATTCTGTAGGAGCATTGTTAGAAGAATCCCCATCAAAGAAACGAGTAGTCATTAAAAAATAAATAGTTTCTTCTCTAAAATCGGTTTGACTATTAGCAGATAGCGGAAAAAGAGATAGAATACCTGTACTTATTATCCCTAATACGGTAAGTAATAATTTTTTCATTTGTGTGAGCCTGTGTTAATGTGGATTTAGATGACTAAAAACACGTACTAGTTAAATTGTGATTGTGTGAAAAAAATGAATAAATGCTTATCTATAATTCATTTTTTTAATACTTTTTTTGTTGATATTGCAATTTAGGTAAATTCTTACAAGCTCTTTACTGGAAGATTTCCGAAAACGTTTGCGTGTTAATAAATCATTAACATAATACTGAATTATACTAGTAAATAAAATTTATTCTTTACTGTAAATCCATGTGCGCTTTATGGTAGACTGATTAATTACTTAGTAAAAATTATAAGGTCATTAGCGATTTCTAAAGCTTTAAACTTAAATTTTTGTTGTATCCAATGCAGTGTGTCTGAAGAATAGAAAAATACATGAGTGGCATCATTTTTATACCACCAAGAATCAAAGTTAATAGATTCATGATATAGATTGGTTTTGCAAAATATAACACCTTTTTTATTTAATAGTGAATGAAGTAGTTCAAATTCTTTTACTGGATTATAGAAATGCTCCATCACTTCGCAACAGGTTATATAATCATATTTTGATTTAAGGATAGTATCGTCTGGACAAAAAATAGGATCGTAAGTCAATACGTTATATCCTTTTTTTTGTAATTGGTATGCAATTACAGAATCCTTACCAGAGCCAAAATCAAGACCTTTATGGTTCGAATCATGTTTTTTGCATATAGCATTTACTATAGGAGATACGAATTTTTGATACCCCAAATCATTCACATCGTTTTCATGAAGTTGATATCGTTCCTTTTCGGCTTCCTCAGAAAGAAAATAGACTGAGTCTAATAAAATACCTTTGCATTGTGGGCATTTGTTATATTTTCTATTGTGTGCTTCAGAATATCCTATAGTTTCTGAGCCACAAAGCGAACATTGCATAAGTATTACAGTTGTTTAATCTTTACCAGTTTTGCTTTCCAAACTTCAAGATTTTCTTTATGTTTTTCAATATTCTTTTGCACTTCTTGCACTAAAGGATTATCATCTTTAGCGTTTTTAAAGAATTGAAGATTGTTTTCTAACTGCCGAATTTCTCCTTTAACATCGCCAATCTTTTTACGAATAAAACTTTGCTCATTTTGTAATGCCCTATTATCACTCTGATTGGATAAAGTACTTAGTTTATTATCGTATTTGATAAGTTCAGTTTCTTTACGACTTAAATTAAGTTGATTAAAGAGACCATCCAGAACTTTGTTGTATTCAGATTCTATGTTTTTCTTTTTGTAAGGAACCCTACCTAAGCTTTTCCAGATTGAAATATTTTCTTTTATAGTATTGAGATCCGCCTCAGAATCACCAGAAAGCTTCAACTCATGAAGAGCTTCTAGATGTGCTTGTTTTTTCTCTAGTGATACAATTTCTTCTTTATTTGCTTCATTCCTTTCAGCGTGTAAACGGTCAAAGTACGAATTACAGGCCTCTTTAAATCTCTTCCAGATTCTATCACTATCCTTACGCGGCACATGACCAATCTTTTTCCAATCTGATTGAATTTTTTTCATTAAAGGAGTAGTGGCAGCCAGATCATCACTATCCTTATTATCTTCGGCAATTTTGATCAGTTCCATCTTTTTGTTAAGATTCTCAAACTGTTCTTTTTTAAGGCCTTTGTAGAATGCATTTTTATTTCGGTTGAAATCTCTAACTGCTGTTTTAAATAGACTCCAGGTTTCCTCGTTTACATTAGAGGGAACTTTTCCGGCTTTAAAAAAGCTTTCTCTTAGTTCTTCAATTTCCTTTATTTTATGTTGCCAACCACTATGGTTTTTAGGATGATCCGCACTTATCTCTAATATTTTTCCAATGATTTCTTTTTTGACTTCGAAGTTTTCCTCATAGACCTTATCTAACTCCTTAAAGTACTTTTGTCGGTTTTCGTGAATCTGTTTGGTAAGGGCACTAAATTTCTCCCAAATGGGTTCTCTATACTCTTTTTCGACAGGCCCCAGATCCTCTTTCCACATTTTGTGAAGTAATTGCAACTCTCTAAAGGCTCTGTTTACATCATTTTCCTGTGCTAATTCTGTAGCACGCTCAATAATCATAAGTTTTTGCTCCAGATTGTGTTTAAAATCAAGATCTCGAAACTCTCTGTTTAGGTGTAAGAAATCATAAAAATTCTCTGTATGATGGTGATATGTATTCCAAACTGTATTGTATTTATCCCTGGGGATTGGTCCAGCATTTCGCCATCTTTCCTGAATACTTTTAAAATGATTATAGGTTGTATTGATATTTTCATCTACATTGAGTAGACTTTTTAATTCTTCAATTAATTCTAATCTTTTTTTGAGGTTTTCCTGAAGATCCTTTTTTAGATTTTGATAGTATGAATTACGGTTTTCTTTGTAATCAAAGTAAACTGAATTAAACTCTTTTTTTAGTGGTGTAGAATAGTAGAAATCAATAATATCGCCTCCATCTGCTAAAAACTCTTCTTTCTTTTGTTCTACTTCTTCGTTGAATTTTTCATTGAACTCATTTTTAATCTCTTCAACATGCTCTTTAATCGCTTGTATTTTTTCAGTTTTGACGAGATGTCGAAGTTCTTTAACGAGTTCCTCCTTACTCATGGCATGATAATCTTTCTTTTCAATATCATGGCGCTCTATTGTAGTTTCATCTTCACTATGCTCAGCAACAGCCTCGTTCATTTGATTTTGAACATGATCTTCTTCTGTTGAAGTAACTTCTTTTTCAATTTCTTCAGTAGAAACATTAGTACTGGGTATAGTCTTTTCTACTTCAGGTTCTGAAACATCCGTTTTAGAGTCGCTTACTTCACTATCCTCAGCAATAGTTTCGTTCATTTTATTCTGAACATCTTCATCATTATCTTCTTCTTCCGAAATAACTTCTTCTTCAATTTCTTCAGTAGAAACATTAGTACTGGGTATAGTCTTTTCTACTTCAGGTTCTGAAACATCTGTTTTAGAGTCGCTTACTTCACTATCCTCAGCAATAGTTTCGTTCATTTTATTCTGAACATCTTCATCATTATCTTCTTCTTCCGAAATAACTTCTTCTTCAATTTCTTCAGTAGAAACACTAGTACCGGGTATAGTCTTTTCTACTTCAGGTTCTGAAGTATCTGTTTTAGAATCACTAACTTCAGTATCTTTAGGTTTTGATTCTGGTTCGTTAGATTCTTGATCATCTATAATAGAATTTTCAGTTTTGGTTTCTAAAGTTTCTATTTTATTTTCGTTATTTCCATCTGCCTTAGGCAGGTTATCACGTGTTGACATTGTGTGAACGTTTTTGTTTGTCTGAGCTATAATACATGTGAATTTAGAAAATTGCATGTATAATCAATGACTAAGATACTAACATATTAGAAAACCTCAAAGTTATTAAGGGCTTTTAGGAACTTCTTGAACCTAATATAAGTAGAAGTTTTCGTGAAAAAGGAAGTATATATTAGCTATTCCAGATTTCCCAAGCTTTTTCTGCTTGTAAAATTAACATTTGTAGGCCATTAGAAACTTTTGCTCCCCTTTGCAAGCCTTTTTTCATAAAGGTAGTTTGATCCGGGTTGTAGATCAAATCGTACAAAACATGATTTTCTGTAATATACTCGTAGGGTATGTTTGGGTAGTTTTCTGTTTTGGGGTATGTGCCTATAGGTGTACAATTGATTATTAATTTATATTCTCGTATGATATCTTCGTCAAGATTAGTATAACTAAGTTCATTAAAATCGGGGTTTCGAGATACAAATGTATAGCTTATATTTAATTGATTTAATGCATAAGCAATGGCTTTTGATGCGCCTCCAGTGCCTAAGATTAACGCTTTTTTTATGGTTTTGTTTAGTAATGGTTTTAACGATTCGATAAAACCGAAATAATCACTATTGTATCCTGTTAATTGTTGATTTTTTTCAAACTTAATTACGTTTACGGCCCCAATTTCTTTGGCAACAGGATCTAGATTGTCGAGAAATGAAATAACCTCTTCTTTATATGGAATAGTTACATTAAGACCTTGGATGTTGGTATTTTTTGTGACTTGTTTTAACTCTTCAATTTGCTTGAGATCAAAGTTGTTATATTGGCAATCTAAGTTTTCTTTTTCAAACTTCTCTGAGAAATAATTTCTTGAGAATGAATAGCCTATATTTCGACCAAGTAAACCGTATATTTTTGTCATTTCGAGCTTTTTAGAGTTCTTTTTCCATACCATTCTAACCATAAAACAATAATGATTCCTATGATTATAAAAAAGATTCCGAGGTAAGTTTCTATAGCCGAAAAATCCGGAAAATAGCGATCATAATTATCTAGTATTGGGTTTCCTTCTGCATCAATTAACTTGTTTCCTAGAGTGTCTACTCTGTATATTTTATTTTTCCACGGCCAAACAACACCTAGTGAACCTGTAATAAAGCCAATTATTGAAGCAAAAGTTGCTGTTTTATAACGCTTTAATACATAACCTAAAAAATGTGATAATGTAACTAGACCGGTTATGGATCCTATACTAAATACGACAAGTACTTTTAATAACCTGATTCTTTTAGCATTCTCTAAAAAAGACAGATCCCAGCGTATCAAATCGCCAATAGTATCATATAATGCGTTTACTGAATCTACAAGCAGCAGCACATAATTTCCTAATAAAATCAAAATAAATGAACCAGATAGTCCGGGAAGTGTCATGCCAGACACCCCGATGATTCCGCAAATAAACACAAACCAAAGGTTGTCGTTTTCTTTGGCAGGATCTAATAAACTTATACTAATACCGGCTATAGTACCAATGGTAATTAAAAAAATATTTCGCCTGCTCCAATCACTAAAGTCTTTAATGATATAATAAATTGATCCTATGATCATCCCAAAAAAAGATGCCCAAACATATAATTCGTAATGATCGATCAGATAATCCAGAATTTTGGAAACACTGAAATAGCTAATCAACATCCCTAGGATTAATAAACCAAGAAATCTACCATTAATATACCTCCAGAAGCTTTTAAACCTGAAATTAATAAAAAGCTTGAACGCCTTGAGGTTTATTTTTTGAAGTGAATAAATAAATTCTTCATAAAAGCCAGCTACAAAAGCTACAACACCACCAGAAACCCCCGGAACCTTATTTGCTGCACCCATTGCCAGGCCTTTAATAACAAGGAACATTCTATCGGTAAAAGTTCTGGTACTTTGTTGCATAGATTAGTTTGCTTTCTTTACGGCAAGTCGTTCTAAAATAAAAATTAATAGAAAACCTGAAGCCGCAAGTAGTAGGACCCAAATGATATTTGGATCTCCTTCGAATTGTGCAGGAGAAATGCTTTTTTCTATAAATGGAACTTCTAAACCTTCAGAATTTGTTCTCCAGGTTAGTGTTTTTTTCCAAGGCCATATTTTATTCAATGATCCAATCATAAAACCTGTTAATATTGCCAGGGTCATGTTTTTATGATTCTTGAACATCCAATTTAATATTTTCGAGAATAATTTTAGACCAGTAATTGCTCCAATACCAATAAATAATAACTTTATCATTGCTTGTCCTAAAAGATCAAAATCCATCGAGAATAATCCCTCTCGAAGCTGGTTAAGAATACCGATAAATGTTTGGTAAGCTCCTAAAATGAGTAGTATAAAAGCACCGGATACTCCTGGTAATATCATAGCAATAATAGCTATAAAGCCACAGAACATAAGATATAAATTACTATCGGGAGAAGCTATAGGTTCTACAATAGTAATGAAATAGGAGATAATTGCCGCTACGAGAATACTAATATATACTTTAGGTTTCCACTGGGTAATTTGCTTTCCTATATAAATAATACTCGCAATCACCAACCCAAAGAAAAAGGCCCATAATAGTAGCGGTTCATTATGAAGAAGCCATTTTATAACTTTAGAAAGCGATAGAATGCTTATTGCTATTCCTAAAAAGAGGACAGATAAAAAAGAAAGATTATAGGCTTTCCAGGAAGCTAAAAAACCTTCTTTTTTCCAAACAGAAAAAAAAGCAAGCTCCAGTTTGTTAATGGTTTCTATTAACTCTTCATAAATCCCAGAGATAAAAGCTATTGTACCTCCTGAAACTCCAGGAACTACATCGGCAGCTCCCATTGCAAGACCCTTTACAGAAATTACCAGGTAGTCCTTAAGACTTCTTCGCATTCGTGATGTTTTTTAACAATTTGTATTCTAAACAAATGTATGCAAAACTTAATAGAAAAAAAGCAGTCTTTTTTTGAAATTATTCATACTCTGAAATAATATTTCGAACCAACGTAAGATTAAAAACTTTTTCAAAAAGTTCTTCTAAGACTATATGATATTCATAATCTTCCTTTAGGGCTTTTCTGATATGGTATTCTCCCTTTTCAAAATCTTGTTTCTCGTAATATATACCCGCTAATCTGTATTGGATTTCTGCATTTTCGGGATAAAACTCTATAGCTTGATACAGGTTCTGTGCAGCAGCATCAGATTCACCTAGAAACCTAAGAAGATCAGAACGATTTAACCAGGTTTCTAATTCATAATTACCTAATTCTAAAGCTTTTCGATAGCCTCTTTCAGCTTCTTCAAAAAAAGCTAATCTATTATTTATTTTAGCATATCGTTTCCAGTATAATACATTTTCTCCATCGATATTAATAGCTTTGTTTGTATAATAAAGTGCTTTCTGGTAGTTGCGTTTGCGCAAATAAAAATCAGTAATTGCGATCCATCCTTTATCAAGTAATGGGTCTTCATGTACCGTTTTAGAATAATGCTGAATAGCCAAGTCATCATCACCTAATTTTTCAAAGCATTTTCCTATTCTTAATAATGCAAATGAAGTAGGGTCATCTAACTCTAAAGTAATACGATAATTTTCTATGGCTTCATTATATTGTTTCAATTTTTCTAGCACTTTACCTTTCTCTAGATAGGCACCAATGAAATATTCATCACTTATGATGGCAAAATCAAAGGCAGCTAATGCTTTTTTATAATCTTTTAAGTCAAAATATTGTTTACCTACCTGGTGCCATGCAACCTCGCAATATGGGTTCTTATCAAGAAACATATTTAGATATTCAATAGCTTCTTGATGTTGTTCTAGGAAATCAAAACAATAAATGATATTGTATAATGCAGAGTAGTCCTGGTCATCTGTTTCAAGACATCTCATGAAATTAATTTTTGCATTTTCAAAATCATCCATAAAAAGATATTCCATTCCTATGAGTGAATACACATCTGCAACATCATTGGTATAACCAAGGGCTTTCATTAATAACTCTATAGCCTTAATATGATCATTCTGTTTGGATAAGATATTGGCCTTTTGAATATAAATTTCTTCATTTTCTGGCTCTAAGGCATGTAATTGCGCCAAAAGTGTATCTGCCTTTTCTAAACGATCTTCAAAAACTAAAACTTCAACTTGTAAAAGTTTTAGGTTTACAGAAGATGGATGTTGAGAAAGGCCCAAAGAGATCGCTTTTTTTGCCTTGGCTATTTTTCCGTTTTCCAGGTAGTGATGAATAATAGATTCGAACTCATCAGAATCAAAAAATTTAACGTCATTAGATCTCAACATAGACTCGTAACGAGTAATTGAGAAATTATTTTCTTCTTCGTGGTTAAACTTCATACACGTTGATTATATATGCGGAATAAATTATGTAAGTATGGCTGATTTCTTTTTTTATTTTTCCCAATAACTTAGAATTGTGAAATATACCAGTACTCAATTTATTTTCGCATTATTGATTTCCTCAGTATTAAAATTACAAATGAAAATGAATCATTAAACTTCAGGAATCAATTGTTTTTAACAAACTAATTAACAAAATGTATACCATTAATTATTAATAGTATATGGTTTCGTTATTTAATAAGCCGCTATTAAGTTTAGGATTTGGTAATGCGAAGATGATATATTAAAGATAAGGATTTTTAATCAGAATTCAGTTATGATTATTTTATTTTTGAAGTCCTTTTACTTCATCCAAGACATTCAGAATAATGTTACATCCTTCTTTGATTTCTTCTTCAGATATTGTGAGAGGTGGCGTAATACGTATTGCTTTAGGTTCAAAAAGCAACCAAAATAGTAGTAACCCTTTATCCTGGCATCTTAGTATAATTTCGTTTGTAATTTCTGAAGAAGAGGTCATAAGTGCTAACATTAATCCCAATCCTCTTATTTCTATAATTAGAGGATGTACTAATAAGGATCTAAATAGTTTTTCCTTTTTTAGTGAAGCTGCCATTACGTCACTGTCTGTAATTTCTTGTAAAGTTGCCAAAGCGGCAGCTGCAATTACCGGGTTTCCTCCAAACGTTGTGATATGACCTAATTTGGGGTTATCCTGAAGTTGATCCATCATCTTTGATGAAGCTGTAAAAGCACCAATAGGTAAACCACCGCCCATACCTTTTCCCATGACAACGATATCGGGGATAATATCATAGTTTTGAAATCCAAACAACTTGCCTGTTCTTCCAAATCCAGGTTGTATCTCATCCAGTATCAAGAGTGCCCCAACTTCGTTACAGCGCTCACGAATTTTTTTTAGATAACCATTCTTTGGTTCTATAAATCCTGCACCTCCTTGTATAGTTTCAAGGATTACTGCAGCAGTTTTTTCTGTGATTTTAATTATATCTTCTTCTGCATTAAAAGAAATAAAACCTATATCTGGGATTAATGGTCTAAAGGCTTGTTTGCGTTCTTCATATCCCATTACACTCATTGATCCCATGGTATTACCATGATAGGCATGCTTTGCCGAAATAATTTGGCTTCTTCCTGTAACTCTACGTGCTAATTTCAAAGATCCTTCGATTGCTTCGGTACCCGAATTGGTTAGGTATGTTTTTTCTAAGGGATCGGGGAGGTGCGAAGCTAATAATTTGGCAAGTTGTACAGCGGGTTCTTGAATATATTCTCCATATACCATGACATGCAAGTACTTGTCTAATTGTTCTTTTACAGCATGTACAACTTTTGGGTGCCTATGCCCAAGACTACAAGCAGACACTCCCGCTATAAAATCCAGGTATTTTTTTCCGTTAGTCGAATAGATATAGCTTCCTTCTGCATGAGAAACTTCTATTGCCAAGGGGTGTGGAGTAGTTTGAGCTTGATATTTGAAAAAATCTTTCTTCAAGAGTGTTTCCCGATTAGTTTTAAAAATAGATATTGATTAAAAAGAAGAAGTATCTACTTTTATTCTTCTCTATCTTTATTATTGATACTATCCTTTAATTTTTCATTTGGATATTGCAATGTAGTTACTGTTATGCTGTCCCTTTGTTTTGCCGTACGACTAAGATCGGTGTCTATAAAGGATGTCTTTTTTTTCTTTTTTTTCTTTTCAGAATTTATATTTTCTTTTATGTCTTTTTTAGGGATAATAGAATCCAATTGTTCATTAGATTCTTTGAGTTCTGCGTCCTTAAGTTCTTGCTCTAATAAGCGAGAACCTTCCGATTTATTATCTTCGATACGTTTTATAGTTTCTTCATCAAAGAAATCTGCTTCATCTTTTGGTAATGGGATTCCCTTTATCTTAGTTAATTGAGGTGGTGATTCTCCTCTAAAAAGATCTGCTTTACTATTGATGCGCTCATCTCCTCGCCAGTTAAGGCCTGAGAGTTCTCGTGCATTTTTTGGTAAATCAATTTCTCGATATAAGGTACCATCAATATTTTGATAGTAATATACATCTTCTATCTCACGGTCATTAAGAAGTAATTTGATCGAACTGGAAAGGACTTTATTGATACCGATCAACTTCAGTTCACCCTCGCTTTCTCGTTGATAGAAAATGGTTTCAGTATTTTTATCAATGTCTACCTGGTAGATTTCATTGTCTTTAAATAAACCATAGAGTATTTGACCTTTTATCTGATTAAATCCGGCTTTTAGAGTATCTTCTTGTACGAGAAATGCATTTTGGTATACAATAAGCGAATCTAACTTTTCTGTTTCTGTATTTGAAATGATTTTTATGGTATCCCCAGTCATTTGATTTCTTTGCGCCCAAATAATAGGCTTTCCAATTAGTTTGGTATAGCCTGTGGTTTGATCTACATTAATAGAATCACTCTTACCACTCATATTACTTTTATAGATTCTTACATCATAAAATCCTTTCATTATTCTACTTTCTGGTTTGCCCGTAACCATAAGAGTATCACTATGTATGTATATAGAATCTTTTTCTTGCAAAGTAGCTGCTAAAGCTCTTTTTGTAATAAAAACAGAATCTTTGTCTTTAAAAACTTCGGCATAATGACCAGTAATAACAGAGTTATTGGCAGTGTCTAATACTTTAATATTGTTTGTTGCCGAGGCAAACTGAATTGCGCTGTTGTAAAAAATACTATCGCCAAACACTGTACGCTTATCATAGTCAATTCGTGCATTTTTAATAGCATATCCGGTTTTAACTTTGGTGTCATAAAATCCACGTTCACAGTATAGGGTACTTTCTTTTCCTTTAACGGTAGACGGTCCATAGAGATAGACGTGGTCTACATCAGGAAAATAATCCAATCGGTCAGAATCAATTTTGTTTTCGGGATTAACAACTTTTACGTTAGTGTTAAATGAAAATTGATTACGATCCATAAAAAAACGACCAATTTTACTGGTTAATGTGTTGTTTGCAGAATCTTTTACAGTTCCTCCACTACGATAATATGCTTGTTGCTTTAATCGATCAAAGAATAAAGTGTCGGTGCTTAATGTGTTTGAACCTGTTTCCATAAATACCTGATCACGAGCATATGCAAACTGTGTATTACCATTGTATTCTGCGTACTTGCTTTTTAAGGTAAGTGAATCTCCTTGTTTTATGATTACATTGCCTAATGCTTTAACAAATCTATCTTCACTATAGTGTACCGCTTGATCACACCATATCTCTACACCTTCGTGTTGCATATACACTTGTTTGTCTACTTTGGCAAGAATCGTTGCGCCAGGGAACCTGTTTTCATCTTTAATGGTACGATCGGATTGAACTTTGATTTCTTTTCCTTCTTTTTCTTCTTTTTCTTCTTGTGCAAAGGTTATTGCAGAAAACAAGAAAATGAATAGTATATAAAACGCTTTGTTTTTCAAGTGTATTAAATTTGTATGCAAAATAACGAAAATTGTACCTAATGATTGTAGGATATGATAAATTAAATCCTGTACACTATAAGTACTACGAGATTTGATTTATGTTGCAAAACCTTGTTGTATAGCCTAAAAAATAATTAGAATACAATTGTAAATGATAGGGCAAAAGAAATTAATAAAATAATTTTCGAGTTTTTTAACACTTTATGTGCTTATGCATCAGTAAATTGTGCTTCGAAAACAAAAACTATAATCAGTGCTATGGGGATAGCATATGATTAACACTTTATTTTTATTTCAATGTATGTATTAAGGCCTGTAATAGAGGCCTAAGAGTGTATACTTTTGTTATATAAGTAAGTGGGATTTTTAAGGAGAAACACAAATCATAAAATAACTAATTAATGGTATTGAAAAAAAACCTATGGGGGCTGTTTTTTTTCTTTTTTTGGGGTACAGTATTTTCCCAATGGGAACAGTTAGAAAGAACAAATGAGATTTTTATTGAGTATGCTTTTGTTGATACTCATAAAATGCATTTTGGCGAAATGCCTGATTCATATTTAAGTTATAATGAAGTTCTAAATAGAGAAGATGAATATAATTCTTTGTTAGACACTCTTACCGTAACTGAAGAAAAGTCAGAAAAATTTAGTGTAAATTTTTTGAATATAAACTCAGAATATTCAGATTATGCCCCTAGTTTTTATGAAGGGGAATTAGTGTTTGCTTCATCTAGGAATGTGAATAGTGTTTCTAAATCATTTGACGAAGTCAGTAATCAGCCTTTTCTGGATTTGTATACCACTGTAAAAAAATCTGATAAAGAAAGGATAAGAAAATTGAAAGGAAGCATCAATACAAAATTTCATGAATCTTCGGCAGTCTTTAGTAAGGATAAGAAAACAGTATATTTTACAAGGAACAATTATTCAAAAAGAAAATCCAAAACAAATATAGAAGGAAGTGTTTTATTAAAAATCTATAGAGCGAGGTATGTTGAAGGAAAGTGGAAGGACATAGAAGAACTACCTTTTAGTAGTGATGACTATTCTATAGCTCACCCAACATTATCTCCAGATGGAAGGTTTTTATATTTTGCTAGTGATATGCCTGGAAGTTTTGGTAAATCGGATATCTATGTTGTAGAAATAAATGAAGATGGTAGTTTTGGAATTCCTGAAAACCTTGGGGATCGTATCAATACTTCGGGGCGAGAAACATTTCCATTCATAAGTGATAAAGGAAAATTGTTTTTCGCGAGTGATGGTCATCAAGGCCTAGGAGGTTTGGATATCTTTATGACTTTATTTAATGATAATGAAACTGAGGTTTATAATCTAGGAGAGCCCATTAACAGTTCTGAGGACGATTTTACATTTATTATCAACGAAGAGCATAAAATAGGTTTTTTTGCGAGCAATCGTAAAGGAGGAAAAGGAGACGATGATATTTATGGTTTTAGACAACTAGTCTCATTTCCTGAGTACCATAAGCGTAAACTAAAAACCATCAAAAGGATAGATCGAATTATAGATATAAAACCGAACGAAGATGGAGTAACTTCATTTTAGTTTACTTTTAGAAAATAGAAAACCAAAAAAAGCTACCATCATGGTAGCTTTTTTTGGTTTACGTAGTATTTTTATAATTCTATCTATGTATTGTCTGCGTTCTATCTGGTCCAACAGAAACAATTGTAATTGGTGTTTCTAGTTCTTTTTCTAAAAATGCAACATACTCGTTTAACTCTTTAGGTAATTGAGTAGCCTCTGTCATTCCTGTTAGATCTTCAGACCAGCCCTTAATCTCTGTATAGATGGGCGTTACATTTTCTGGTTCTATATTGTAGGGTAGGTGAGTGATTGTTTTTCCTTGATATTTATATGCAGTACATATTTTTAAGGTCTTAAAACCACTAAGAACATCACCTTTCATCATCATTAATTTGGTAACTCCATTAACATGTACAGCATATTTTAAAGCTACAAGGTCTAACCAGCCACATCTACGAGGTCTGCCGGTTGTAGCACCAAATTCGTGTCCTACACGTGCCATAGTTTCTCCATCTTCATCAAATAATTCTGTTGGAAATGGTCCACTACCTACTCGAGTAGTATACGCTTTAAAAATACCAAAAACATCTTTAATTTTATTTGGAGCAATACCTAAACCAGTACAAGCGCCTGCTGCCGTAGTATTTGATGAAGTCACAAAAGGATAAGTTCCAAAATCGATATCTAATAATGATCCTTGGGCACCTTCTGCCAGAATTGTTTTTCCTTCTTTCTGGGCTTGATATAAATATTCTTCACTATCGATAAAAGTAAGTGATTTTAATACTTTTACAGCCTCAAAAAACTCACGTTCTAATTCTTCTAAATCATATTCGATTTTAGCATCATAGAAATCGATCATGGCTTCATGCTTATTAGCTAGGTTTCGATAGCGCTCTTTCCAGTTACTTAATTCTAAATCTCCTACACGAATACCATTTCTACCGGTTTTGTCCATATATGTTGGACCAATACCTTTAAGAGTAGAGCCAATTTTTGCTTTTCCTTTTGAAGCTTCAGAGGCAGCATCTAAAATTCGATGTGTTGGAAGAATTAAATGTGCTTTTCTAGAGATTAATAATTTAGATTTGTAATCTAAATCAAATTTATTCAGATTGTCTAATTCTTTTTTGAAAATCACAGGATCGATAACTACGCCGTTACCCACTAAATTGATGGCTTTGTCATGAAAAATACCACTGGGAATAGTGTGTAATACATGTTTAATTCCGTCAAATTCTAAAGTGTGACCGGCATTAGGACCACCTTGAAATCTTGCTATTATATCATAATCCTTTGTAAGAACGTCTACAATTTTTCCTTTACCTTCGTCTCCCCATTGAAGACCAAGTAATAAGTTTACCGCCATTAGTTGTCTTGATTAGTTGGTTTTTTTTTAGTTCCGTAGAAATACAAAGAGTGATTTGTAATGTCTACATTAAAAATTTCTTCTATTGTTTTTTTTATGGATTGAATTCTAGGATCACAGAATTCTAGTACTTCCCCTGTATCTGTTAAAATAAGGTGGTCATGTTGCCTATCGAAATACGATTTTTCGTATTGAGCTTGGGTTTGTCCGAATTGGTGCTTTCTAACTAGCTTGCATTCTAACAAAAGCTCAATTGTATTGTACAAAGTTGCACGACTAACTCTGTAGTTTTTGTTTTTCATTTTGATATATAATGATTCTATATCAAAATGCTCCTCACTTTCATATATTTCCTGAAGTATGGCATATCGTTCAGGTGTTTTTCTATGGCCATTTTCTTCTAAGAAACTGGTAAACACGTTTTTAACGATATTTTGGTCGTTTTGTGTAGTTGCTTTAGTACTCATACGTTTAAAAAAGCAAAGTTACATTATTTTTTATTCTCTAACCACTTTATCAATACCACTTATTTTTGAAAGATTTTTCATGACCGTTTTCAGGGTGTTTTTATTTTTAACCCCAACTGTGATTTTTCCTATAAATACCCCGTCATTAGTATCAAAGTTCATGCTGTAAATAGCAAGGTGCATATTGTTTGAGATTATTTGAGTTACTTCATTTACAACTCCAATATTATCAATACCATTAAGTCGTATGACTGCTTTAAATTCTTCCTGGCTAGAGTCTATCCATTTGGCAGGCATAATTCTATAGGCATAATTACTTTGCAACTGCAGTGCATTTGGGCAATTCTTTTTATGCACTTTTATACCTTCATTTACCGTGATGAATCCAAATACATCATCACCGGGGATTGGATTACAACAATTAGATAACTTATACTCTAATTTTTCTGAATCTTTACCAAATACAAGTAAATCAAACTTAGAAGTGATTTCTTCTTTATTAACATCTTTAATATTTCCTCTACGAATTCTATTTTTGATAAAATTCATGAAAACATTACTTCGGGTATTGGCAAACTCTTTGATTTTTTGATTATCAATAGTTCCTATACCAACTCTATAAAAAAGGTCTAAGCTGGTTTTTAACTTAAAATATAATACAAGTTCATTAACTACCTTTTCGCTCATCGTTATTTTCTGAGAGCGTAGCTTACGTTTTAATATTACTTTTCCGTCTTCTGCAATTTGTTTCTTTTCGTCTCGTAGTGCAGATTTGATTTTGGCTCTTGCTCTGGCTGTTGTTGCATAATCTAACCAGCTGGATGACGGTTTTGATTTGGTTGAAGTAATGATCTCTACCTGATCCCCACTTTTGAGTTCATGACTTAGCGGTACTAATTTTCCGTTTACTCGCGACCCTCTGGTTTTTAGACCCACTTCGGTATGTACACTAAAACCAAAATCTAGAGCTGTAGCTCCTTTTGGGAGAGATTTTAAATCTCCCTCTGGAGTAAAAACAAAAATTTCTTTGGCATACAAGTTAAGTTTGAATTCTTCAACAAAGTCTACGGCATTGGATTCAGAATTCTCCAGTGCTTCTTGTAGTCTATTTAACCAACCGTCTAACCCTTGGTCTTGTGTTTCTTCGCTATTTTTATATTTATAATGCGCAGCATATCCTTTTTCGGCTATTTCGTGCATACGCTCACTTCGTATTTGCACTTCGACCCATTGGCTATCGGGGCCAATAACAGTGATATGTAAAGCTTCATATCCTGTAGATTTAGGTTGAGAGATCCAATCTCTTAATCGAATTGGGTTTGGACGGTAATAATCGGTTACTACAGTGTATATTTTCCAGGCAATAAATTTTTCATTTTCAAGATCAGATTTATAGATGATACGTATTGCAAATTTATCATACACTTCATCAAAAGAAATATTTTGTTTCACCATTTTTCTTCGAATAGAAAAAATGGATTTGGGTCTTCCTTTTATTTCATAATTTAGGCCTTCTCTGTCTAATCCAACTCTGATCTGATCCGAGAATTTCTTAATATATTCATCCTGCTCTTCTTTACTTTCTTTAATTTTTTCAAAGATATCTTTATATACTTCTGGTTCAGTATATTTTAATCCAAGATCTTCTAATTCTGTTTTGATATTGTATAGACCAATTCTATGGGCTAAGGGGGCATAAATATATAAGGTTTCAGATGCTATTTTCACTTGTTTATCCGGCCTCATGGCATCCATCGTTTGCATATTATGTAAACGATCAGCGATCTTAATGATAATAACTCGTACATCATCATTAAGAGTAAGCAGCATTTTTCTGAAGTTTTCTGCTTGTAAAGAAATATCCCGGTCTTTTTTTAAGGAAGATATTTTGGTAAGCCCATCTACGATACGAGCTACTGTTTCGCCAAACATTTGCTCAATATCTACTAGGGTGTATTCTGTATCTTCAACAACATCATGAAGTAAGGCGGCTGCAATAGATGTTGCATCAAGTCCAATCTCACTTGCTACAATTTTTGCAACTGCAATTGGATGAAAAATGTATGCTTCACCACTTTTACGTCGTTGATCTTTATGTGCATCAACAGCAATATCAAACGCTTGGCGTATAAGTTTTTTATCTTCTTTAGTAAGATTTCTATAACTAATGCGCAGCAATTCTTTGTATTGCTTGGCTATCTGTTTATTTTCTTCCTCTATAGCAGCTTCGGTCATATCACAAAGTTTATAAGAAAGCCCTATTTTATATCGTGTGCGTTCCCCCTAATGATATTAACTAGAGGTCAAAAATTATGCCTTAAGTCGATATCTGTGACAAATTATCCTAATCTGTCAATAATAATTAAAAGTACAATTAAGAATTGTAACCACCAAGTACTTATATAATGGATTTATTTTCTAAGTTTTTTGATTCTTTGTAATAGTGTGGGGTGGGAGTAATGTATGAAAACCATTGCAGGGTGAGGGGTGAGGTTGCTTAAGTTATTTTTTGAAAGCTTTTTTAGACTATTTATTAAGGCTTCATTGTCGTAGGTATTTTTTGCGTATTCATCTGCTTGATATTCAAATTTTCGGGATACAATATTCATTATTAACCCTGTAATTTCAGAAATCGGACTGTATAGTATTCCAAAAGCTATTAATCCTATGTGAAAAGAAGGTATTTGTATTCCGAGCGCTTCAGAAAGAAGCGGATTAGATATGAAAAGGGATAAGAACCATAAAGTTAAACCGGTAAGAGCGACTGATAATAGTAAATTAACAATAACATGTCTTTTTTTGTAATGCCCCACCTCATGAGCTAGTACAGCTACAATTTCTTCTTTATTAAGGTCTTTAATTAAGGTGTCATATAGTGTGATTCTTTTTTCGCTACCAAACCCTGAAAAATAGGCATTTGCTTTAGTACTTCTTTTTGAACCATCAATCACAAATATATCTTTTAGACGGAAACCTACCTTTTTCGAATATTCATTAATAGTATCTCTAAGTTCACCCGGCTCTAAAGGGGTTTGTTTGTTAAATATGGGAACAATGAGTTTAGCATAAAACATGTTCATAGCAACCGTAAAGACGGTCACTAATCCCCAGGCATATATCCAAAAAGATTTTCCTGTAATTTCATAAAACCAAATGATTAATGCCAAAAGCCCACCACCAACGATCATCATCATAATGATACTCTTTATCTTATCAATAAAAAAAGTTTTGATAGTAGTTTTATTGAAACCAAATTTCTCTTCGATCGTGAAAATTTTATAATATGTAGCGGGTGTAGAAAGGATATCGCTTCCAATCATTATTATTCCAAAAAAGATAAGTCCAATAATTACAGGATTATCAGATATGGATCTAGCTACATTATCTACCCATGCAAAACCATCTAAAAAGAAAAAAAGAAGCATGATGCATAGAGAAATACTCGAAGAAACTAATTTAAATTCGTAGTTGGCTCGTTTATATGCAATAGATTTTTGATATTCTTCTTTTGGATAAACATCAGAAAGTTCTTCTGGAATCTCATCGTTATAATGTCTTGCATTAAGAATATCTAATAGAGAGTCTATTAGGAACACAATAATAATTATAGCAATTAATAGGTAAAATAGGGAATTTGGGGTCATCAGTTTTAAGCAATTAGTTCAATCCTTTGGGGTACGAAGGAGGTGGTAATATAATGATTTTAATTTATTTTGACATTATTTTTTAATCTTTTGATTTGTGAAATCCCGCTGACGTTTTGCTTCAAAAATTAGAATTCCGGCTGCGACCGAAACGTTCATTGAATCAATCACACCACTCATTGGTATTTTGATGTTTTGAGTAGTATTTCGCAAAAAATCTTCACTTAAACCAGTAGCTTCTGTGCCAACAACAATAGCAGAAGGTTTGGTGTAATCTTGAGTATAATAATTTACAGAGGCTTGCAAAGCAGCACCGTATATATTAATCTGTTGTTTTTTTAGAAAATTTATGATATCAATAGACGTGCCTGTGGCTATAGTATTTGTAAATAAACAACCTACACTTGATCGTATGATATTGGGGTTGTACATGTCTGTTTTTGGGTTAGCAATTAAGACAGCATCTAATTGAGCTGCATCTGCTGTGCGAAGTAAAGCTCCAATGTTACCAGGTTTTTCTGGTGCTTCGGCAATAAGAATAAGAGGATTTTTAGAAGGTAATATGAGATGTTCGATATCTAGATTTTTAGATTGGGCTATGGCTAAGATACCTTCTGTAGTGGCTCGGTAGGCAAGTTTTTGGTAGATTTCTGTCGTAATTTCATACAGTTCAATTTGATTAGTAGAACTCTTGATTATGAATGAAATTTCTTCATATGAAATGATAGAAGGACAATAGTATAGTTGCGTAATAGTGTATTTTCCTTCTAGAGCTAAAGTAATTTCGCGTTTACCTTCAATAATAAAACGGTCCTCTTTTTTTCGAATTCTAGATTTTTCTTTAAGCTGAGTAAGAAATTTTATTTTGGTATTCTGTACGCTTTTAATTTGATTTTGCATAGGCGCAAAGATAGTGATAGAGGAATAGAAAATATCTTCTTTTTTAAGTATTTAAAGAGGTGAGTTCCTTTATAGATTGTTTGATTTCTTCTATTATTTTGGGGTAAGAATGATCTAATTTTAAAAACAGTTCCGAAATTTCACAGAATTTACTTTCTTTTGATAAGTGCTCAATTTTTTCTAAAATAGTTGACTCTTCTTGCAGACCTAGTGTTTTAAAACTGGATTTAAGTTTGTGAGAAGCTTCTTTAATCAATACCCCATTTTGATTTTCGGTGGCATTTTTTAACCTATCATAATCTTCTGGGGTTTCTTCTATAAATATTTGAAGTACACTTTTGATGATTTCATTATCATTATCAAAAGTTGTTCTTAAAAATGAGAGGTCGCATTTTTTTTGGGAAGGAAGATTTATAGTATTCTCTATGCTATCTGATGATGCAGTGCTCTGAATAATTTTTAGTCTAAGACTATATAGGATTTCTTCTAATGCCTCTTCGCTTAGTGGTTTGGTTAGGTAAAAATTCATCCCTGATTCTATTGCTTTCTTTTTGGATTCTGGAAACACATCTGCAGAGCAAGCGACTATAGGAATTTGATTAATTCTGGAGTCATCTGACTGTCTGATTTGTTCTGCGGTCTCTGGACCATCTAATACAGGCATATGCATATCCATAAGAATTAGGTCGTATGTATTGTTTTCAAGTTTTTCTAATGCAATTTTTCCGTTTTCGGCAATATGTGTATCAATATTCCAATTAGAAAGTAATTGCGCTATAAAAAATTGATTCATTTTGTTATCTTCTACGACAAGAATTTTCATTCCTGATAAAATTTTGGAATTTTCAATTGTTGATGAAATTTCACTTATTTCAGAGGATTTCAAATTGCTTCTTGAATATTGTATAGAAAAGCCAAAAGTTGATCCAATCCCTGGTTGACTTTCGGCATTTAGAGTTCCTCCTTGCAATTCAATAAGTTGTTTAGAAATTGAAAGCCCCAGACCGGTACCTTCTATTTTATGTTTTCCGGGTTTATGTACTTGATAAAAGCTTTCAAAAATAGTTGCTAATTTATCCTCAGGAATTCCTACTCCAGTATCTTTTACCGAAAAATGGATAGTAATAGACTCGTTATCCGACTTTTCAGTTTTTACTTGTGTTATTATTTTTCCTTTTTGAGTGAACTTTATAGCATTTCCCAGTAAGTTAATTAAGATTTGATTTAGTCGTAACTGATCTCCAATAATAAATTTGGGTACAGATGGGTCAATATGCATTTTGTATTCTATGCCTTTTTCGTCTGCTTTTATTTTAAAACCTCTCGATATATTAGAGATGAGTTCTCTAATATTAAAGTCTGTATTATGAAGGGTTAGTTTCCCAGCTTCAATTTTAGAAAAGTCGAGAATGTCATTAATTAAAACCAAAAGATTTTCTGCAGAAAATTGAATACCATCTAGGTTTTTTTTATCAACCTGCGGGTTGTTAAAATCACTTTTTTGTAAGATTCCGGTTAGCCCTAAGATTACATTTAATGGAGTTCTGATCTCATGACTCATATTGGATAGAAATACAGATTTGGCTTTAGCAGATTTTTCGGCAAATACTTTAGCTTCTCTAATTTCATTATCAATAATTTTTTTGTTTGTGATGTCTCTAAAAAATGCGTTAAATAGATAATCACCTTTGGTTTCTATGGCGATAATGGTTAATTCTACATAGACCGATGTGCCATTTTTTCTGTTTACAGAAGTTTCAACTCGTTTGTTGATCAATTCATCATCTCCTGTTTGTATATAATTATTAAAACTTCTTTTTAGTTCCTGTCTAAGCTTATACGGTACAAGAGGGTAGAGGCTTTTACCAATAGTTTCTTCTCTTTGTAATTCTAGTATATGCTCTGCCTGTTTATTCCAGTTAAGAACAATTCCTTCACTATTTACTAAGATAACCCCATCCATTGCTGTTTCTAAAATAGTAGTTTTTAGATGCTCACTATGTTTTAATTCGTCTTCTACTTTTTTTCTCTCAATAATTTCTTCGGTCAGTCTTTCGTTTATTTCTTCAAGGCTATACAGCTGCTTTTGTAACATTTTAAGCATTTGCTGCTTACTGGGGAAATTAATGAGATCTTTTGCAAGAATTTCTTCGGGGATTACATTTAGTGTTGCTGTAAAAGAATCGAGCAGGTGGTATGATTGGAAGTGTTTCTTATAAATTAGTAAATAAATATTGGTGATTGCATTTATCCCCAAGCTATTTTTTATTTTAAAGAAAATCTGATTAGAAAAATCTAACAAATTTGTTCGTTCTTTTATTAAATCAATGGTTTGAAAATCATGTGAGGTATCTAAGTATTTTTTAATCTTTATAATTTGGGGATCACTATAGCTACCCACAAGTTCTGATGACTTCTCTAAAACCTGTAAAAGAAAAACTCTACAAAGCGTTAGTTCTTGTTTTTTTAAGGGTTCGAATATTAATCTAAAACTAGTATACATAAACAAAGAACTATACTTAAGAAATACTAGGTCTTGTACTTCTTGCTTATTAAGGCGGTTTACTATATTTTTTTCTGTAATAAATTCTTCTAGAAGTAGATATAATTCGGGTAACGATTCTATTTTCTTAGAAAAAGTAAGTCCTTTAAATACTTTTATTTTTGTTTTTAAATTAGTGGCATTAGAGGGCGTGTCAATTTTGTTCCATAAAAAATCAATAAGATTAAAAATGTCTTGTTCTTCTTGATCTTTTGGAAAATCGGCTTTCTTTGGGTGGAGTATTCTTTTAAGCCAATTGATCATTATGTATTATATTTTGCTGGCCTTGTATATTTTATAAAAGCCTAATGCAGATAAGCCCCATGTTACTATTAGGGCAATAAACCAAATATAATTACCGGTTGTATCTCCAAACATATTCTTAAAAATATTATAATCAAAAATATGTGCTATTTGCATATGAAGATGTCCAAGGGCCATAACTACAAAGCCCCATGCAAGCATGGTCATACCTGATCCAAATTTACCACCCTTTAACCTTGTAGCGGTAAGAAAACTAAAGATAAGAGCAATGGCAAGAAAAGGCATCTCTAATAAACCGAAAATTTGTTCGACTCCTAATCGAGCTTCAGAATGTACATTATGTTCTTGAGCAAATAATGTGCTGCCCATTAAAAATAATCCTAATGTAAGTAAGAGGTAGTTTCTTTTCATATCTTTTCAAATTTCTTAAAAATAGCTATAAAATACTGAAAAACTGTATTTTTAACAGATTAAATACAGTTTTTATCGATTAAAAGTTATTCTGTCAAAAAACGAAAACAAAAAAATCCCGCTCTAAAAGCGGGATTTTTATATAAGTGAGATTGTATTGTTTATTTAAAGATTACTTTACTTTTTCTACAATAGCTTTGAAAGCTTCTGGGTTGTTCATTGCTAAATCGGCAAGAACCTTACGGTTTAGCTCAATATTATTAGCTTTTACTTTTCCCATAAATTGAGAGTAAGACATACCATGTAAACGGGCACCTGCATTAATACGTGTGATCCATAAAGCACGGAAAGTTCTCTTCTTGTTTCTACGGTCTCTATATGCATATGACATTGCTTTGTCAACCGCATTTTTTGCTACTGTCCAAACGTTTTTACGACGTCCAAAGTAACCTTTAGCTTGCTTAAGAACCTTTTTTCTTCTAGCTCTTTTTGCAACAGAATTTACTGATCTTGGCATAATTTTAAATTTTTTAGTAGTAGGCGACCGATAATCGGTTCTTGATATTTTTATAATTTATAAATCTACATTCGTAAATCAATAATCATAATGGCCTAACTCCTGGGTTTATAATAATTCTAACCTGATTAAAAAGTGATTACTTTAAACGTAATTGCTCTTTAATACTATTTTCATCGCTCTTGTGCACTAATGTTGCGTGCGTTAAAGCTAGCTTACGCTTTTTAGATTTCTTTGTCAAAATATGACTCTTAAAAGCGTGCTTTCTTTTGATTTTACCAGTACCGGTAAGCTTAAAACGCTTTTTTGCACTGGATTTTGTTTTCATTTTAGGCATTTGATCCTTGTTTTAATAATCTCACTTATTATCTTAATAATTACTGATAACAGCAATTACATATGTTTTATTTTTTTGGAGCAATAAACATAATCATACGTTTACCTTCCAATTTAGGCATTTGTTCTACTTTGCCATACTCTTCTAATTCTTGAGCAAGTCTAAGTAGTAAGATTTGACCTTGATCCTTATAAATAATAGAGCGCCCTTTAAAGAAAACATACGCCTTTAGTTTGGCACCTTCACTCAAGAACTTGATAGCATGTTTTTTCTTAAATTCATAATCATGTTCATCGGTGTTGGGTCCGAATCTGATTTCTTTAATAACAACTTTAGTGGCCTTGGATTTTAAGGCTTTGTCTCTTTTCTTCTGCTCATAAAGGAATTTTTTATAATCCATTATCTTACAAACAGGAGGTACAGCTTTAGGTGAAATCTCTACAAGATCCAATTCTTGCTCCTCAGCAAGTTGCAGCGCTTTTTTGGTTGGGTATACACCAACTTCAATATTATCACCTACAAGACGTACTTCTTCAACACGAATTTTGTGGTTGATTCTGTGAGCATCCTCTTTGATTACTCTTAGTGGTTTTTGAGACCTTCTTCTTCTTATTGCTATGACCTGAAAATTTAAATTAAACTTATTTTTTTTATTGTTGTACTATCCGTTAAACGGTTTTAGTGTTCTATTAATCTCTTCTTTAACGATTTCAGAAAACTTTTCAATTGATATTGCACCTAAGTCTTCACCGCCATGTTTACGAACAGATATTGTATTGTCTGTTGCTTCTTGTTCCCCTACTATTATAATATAAGGAAATTTATTCATTTCTGCTTCTCTGATCTTTTTACCAATGGTTTCATTTCTATGATCCGAGAGGGCGCGAATTTCGTCATTTTCTAACAAATTTAAAACTTTTTCGGAGTATTTTTCATATTTCTCACTGATAGAGAGTATAATAGCTTGCTCAGGCATTAACCAAAGAGGGAAATTACCTCCTGTATGCTCCAGTAATATAGCAATAAATCTTTCCATACTTCCAAAAGGAGCACGATGAATCATTACGGGTCTGTGCAATTCGTTATCGCTACCTTTATAAGTCAGATCAAAACGCTCAGGTAAGTTGTAGTCCACCTGTATGGTTCCTAATTGCCAGCTTCTTCCAAGTGCATCTTTTACCATAAAATCAAGCTTGGGGCCATAAAAGGCAGCCTCGCCACTTTCAATTACATAGTCTAGATTTTTATCTTTAGCTGCACTAATAATGGCATTTTCTGCTTTTTCCCAATTAGCTACATCTCCTATATATTTGTCGGGATTGTCCAAATCTCTTACAGATACCTGGGCTGTAAAATTTTCAAAACCTAAAGAACCAAAAACATAAAGGACTAAGTCTATTACTTTTTTAAATTCTAAATCCAATTGGTCAGGCGTACAAAAAATATGGGCATCATCTTGTGTAAAACCTCGAACACGAGTTAGTCCATGCAATTCACCACTCTGTTCGTATCTGTAAACGGTACCAAATTCTGCATAACGCTTTGGTAAATCTCTATAGGACCATGGTCCGCTATTGTATATTTCACAATGATGAGGGCAGTTCATTGGTTTTAAAAGGAACTCTTCACCTTCAGCTGGAGTATTGATAGGTTGAAAACTATCTTCTCCATATTTCGCATAATGACCAGAAGTTACATATAATTCTTTTTGCCCTATATGAGGCGTCATTACCATTTCATAGCCAGCCTTTTTCTGTGCTTTCTTTAAGAATTGCTCTAATCGGTCTCTCAAAGCTGCTCCTTTTGGGAGCCAAAGAGGCAATCCTTGACCTACTTTTTGAGAAAATGTAAAAAGTTCAAGTTCTTTCCCAAGCTTTCTATGGTCACGTTTCTTTGCTTCTTCTAGTAATTCTAAATATTCTTTCAGTTCTTTTTGCTTCGGGAATGAAGTTCCGTACACACGAGTAAGTTGAGGGTTGTTTTCGTTTCCTCGCCAATATGCTCCCGCAACGCTCATGATTTTTACGGCTTTAATAATCCCAGTATTAGGAATATGGCCACCACGACATAAATCGGTAAACGTATCATGGTCACAGAATGTTATTGTACCATCTTCCAGATTTTCGATCAGCTCAACTTTATATTCGTTTCCTTCTCCTTTATATTTAGCTAAAGCATCAGCTTTAGAAATCGACCTCATTCTAAAGTCATGCTTTCCTCTCGCAATCTCTAGCATTTTATCTTCAATCGATTTAAAATCTTTTTCAGAAATCGTTTTGTCTCCAAGATCTACGTCATAATAAAACCCATTATCAATAGCAGGGCCAATAGATAGTTTAACCCCAGGGTACAGTTCTTCTAGAGCTTGGGCCAAAACATGAGAAGTAGAATGTCTAAAAGCAGTTTTACCTTCTTCATCTCTCCAGGTAAATAAAACAAGATTGCCGTCGGTGGTTAATTCCGTAGAGGTTTCAATAGTAGTTCCATTAAATTTTGCAGAAATCACATTTCTGGCAAAACCTTCACTAATATCTTTTGCAACATCCATAGCACTAATAGTACTATTGTATTCTCTAACCGAACCATCCGGTAATGTAATCTTGATCATCTTTGTTGTAATTAAAGCAGCAAAGATAATACGATATTAAAATCCATACAATAATATAGTATATATTTAATTGATTAATTACATATGAAAAGGTAAAGGCTTTAAACGGTGGGGATTCGGGATGAAAAAATATCCCGACCGTGCTTTTCGCTATATCTTTTTTTAAACCGTATACTTCGGCAAGCTCAGCATACGATTAAAAAAAAGGATGCCGCTTCAATCACTATCCCTTTTATTTTCATTTTTTTTGGAGTTGTAAAGTGTATGTTTTAAGGGTTTTGCGTTGTTGTTTCGAAAAAGGCTAAAAAAAGATGATAAAAAAGTATTGTTGGATTAAAAAAGGGTTGTATGTTTGCACCCGCAAAAAGGGGGTTCTTTTTGCGGTGTTCATTGAGGATTTAGGGCTTGGCTTACTCGGAAAAACTTTTTCAAAAAATAATTTAAAAAAGTTTTGGTGGTTTAAAAAGGGGTTGTATATTTGCACCCGCTTAGAGCGATAAGCGAAGTTCACAGAGGTACTGATTATAATGGTTTGGGTATTTTAGGATACTTATTAAGGTTCGATTCCTTAGGTAATAACAAGAGTAGAGAGGACTATTAATAGTGGTTTGATTTACTGGTAAAAGTTCATTGATATATTGATTGACAGCGCGTATTAAACTAGCGATAGTTTATTACAAAGAATAAAGACTAGAGACATCATAGAGATACGATTATAATTCCGTTGTATTGTTTTGAATAGTATTTAAGAACAAACGATGAAGAGTTTGATCCTGGCTCAGGATGAACGCTAGCGGCAGGCTTAACACATGCAAGTCGAGGGGTAACATTGTTGCTTGCAACAGATGACGACCGGCGCACGGGTGCGTAACGCGTATAGAACCTACCTTTTACTGGGGAATAGCCCAGAGAAATTTGGATTAAT
>CANNFM010000008.1 GCA_947503835.1 uncultured Aquimarina sp. | reverse complement strand
GCAGAGGCCGCACGATTAGCTGAAGAGCAGAGATTGGCTGCTGAAGCTGCAGAGGCTGCACGATTAGCTGAAGAGCAAAGATTGGCTGCTGAAGCTGCAGAGGCCGCACGATTGGCTGAAGAGCAAAGATTAGCTACTGAAGCTGCAGAGGCTGCACGATTAGCTGAAGAGCAGAGATTGGCTGCTGAAGCTGCAGAGGCTGCACGATTAGCTGAGGAGCAAAGATTGGCTGCAGAAGCTGTAGAGGCCGCACGATTAGCTGAAGAAGAAAGAAAGAGACAAGAAGCTGCAGCTGCCGCTAGTCAGGTAAAAGAAGAAGGGCTGGATGAAATCAAAAAAGAGCTGGATAACAACAGTCGAGTATCTAATAAAATATTCGCTCGTAGAGATTCCTTATTAACCACTAGTCTAAATGTAGATAAGCGTGAATTTAGTAAGTTACTAGAATCTCTTGTTAATATGAATGATGATGCCGAAGAAGCCAAAAGTTCTGACCCTACAAGTTCTAAAAAACTTAGTGCAAGCAATAGGTTTGTAAAGTTTGCTGATGCAACAAGACCAGAGGCTCAAATAGCAACTAAGTTTATACCAGGTTATCCAGAAGGATATTACCTCATTGGTAATGTGTTTAAAGGTGGAGAGTATGCTAACAAATTTACTACCACACTTAAAGATTTAGGGTTTAATGACTCTAAGATTATTCTTAACCCTGAGAATCAGTTCCAATATGTTTCTGTAGAAAGCTATACAAACAAAGAAGAAGCGGTTCAGAAATACCTAAGTAGTATTGATAATAGGTATTACGGAGATATGTGGATACTACATATTGCTAAGAGTAGAGTAGAATCTTATAAAAAGCTATTACAGGAAACGAAGTTGATAACGGATACAGTTAAAGATGATACGGTATTAACAGAAAGCCTGTCTTATATCGGTGGACATAATATTGAAAATGGATATTACTTGATTACAAATATTTTCAAAAGAGAAAATTATTTCGAAAGAGGAATGGAGAAGCTTAAGTCTCAAGGATTACAGCCTCAATATTTTAGAAATCCAAAAGATAACTATATATATGTATACCTGAAGAGGTTTGACAGCCTTGATGATGCTAAACAGAGTTTGTTCTCAAATGTGAACAATTCTTATGGTGGAGATCTATATATATTGAAGATACAGTAACTAGAATGACCCAAAATAAAACACTAAATACTCAGCTTATGAAAACCAAAATACACATCAAAATTGTATTGGCGATGTTGGTTTTAATCGCCAGTAACATAAGCAATTTATATGCACAAGTACCTTTTCAAGAAGTTCCTAATAGTACATTAAGAATTAATGGAGAGCTTAAAATAATTGGTAATGCTATTGTTGGAAGAAGCGGAAGTGGCTTTAACCCCAACAATAGTTATAATGGAGGTGCCTCTAATAACCAAAAAAACTTTGGATATATTGATATCGATGGTGACGGGTCTACATTTAGCTCTAGTTCTGCTGATCTTGATCTTACCTCAGGGTGTGAAAGGATTGCATATGCAGGACTGTATTGGGCCGCATCGTATTTTGTAGATAGGACATCTAGTGGTAATAATGTAGATTATACGAATCTACCAGTACCGGATCCAAGACCTGATTATAGAACGATAAAAATTAGACACCAAAGTCAAGGGGGGTATACAACAATTACACCTGCGCAAACAACGGTAATTTATGATGGATATCCAACTGTATTTGGGGATGTAGCAGATATTGATATACCTTATGTATGTTATGCTGATGTAACGAGTCTTGTACAAGGACTTGCAGATGCTAATGGGACTTATACTGTTGCCGATATGAGAGCATCTACTGGATATTCAGGTAATAATGCTAATGGTATATCCGGGGGGTGGTTATTGGTCGTGGCTTATGAAGACCCTACGTTGTCAGCAAAATTTATATCTACACGCCAGGGGTATTTGAATAATCAGCCTTGTGAGGTTGGTGTTGATCCCGGATGTTTGAAGAATTTCACGTATAATGGCTTTCAAACCTTACCGGCACCATTACCGGTACGTGCTCGATTTGCTACCGCAACGTTAGAGGGAGATCAACCTTTTGATGGAGATTTATTCCAAATCCAAAGGCCAGATGGTGTAAGACAGGATATCTTTACAACTCCTGCGAATGAAGAGGATAACTTTTTTGACAGTTCGATTTCTGTAGATGGTCAATATGTAACCACAAGAAATCCTGCGTCAGAAAATACATTGGGATTTGATGCGGATATTTTTAATATCCCCAATGCAGCTAATGCAACGATTGGTAATGATCAAACCACAGCTACATTTTTTACTACTTCTGAAGGTGATGCGTATAGTATATTCTTTAATTCTTTTCAGATAGAAATTATAGAACCCGAGCTCACCGTTAAAAAACGTGTGCTAGATATTAATGGTATTGATATTACAGGAAACCCTGTGAACTTTGCAGATCAATTATTTTATGAGCTTACGATAGAAAATCAAGGTAATGAAGCGATTACTGCAGCAACTATTCGTGATGTACTTCCTGCCAATGTAGATTTTACACTGGGTAGTATTACAACGAGTAACCCAGGAATAACAGCTACGCCAACACCCGATAATCGACAAATTGATATCACTATTAATGATAACCTTATTGTGCGAAATGGCGGAATTCATACTGTTCGTTTTGGGGTAAGTGTAGTGGCTACCTGTGCAGATTTACGAGACGCATGTTCTAACGAGATCAATAATGTTGCAATTTCTACATATACTGGTGTAGATTCGGGTACTACCCGAACAGGAGAAGAAAGTATCTTAGAACAGGATGCTTGTCAATTTGATGTTATAGGATCATCAAATGTTTTGGTTAATGATGGGATTTGCTTTACAGAATCTCAACCAGCATTTATTTGTACAGGATCATTAACGCTTACTGCCGGTGCAGGATTTACTAATTATTCTTGGGTAAACTCGAGTAACCCTGGTACTGTAATTGGTACAAATCAAACACTTGATGTAACCGTTGGAGGAACATATGTAGTTACAAAAACAGGAGCAGCGGGTTGTCAAGATGCTATAGAGACTTTTGAAGTAGAATCATTTAATGATGTTGTTAATCCGGTTGTAGATATTGCAAATAATCTAGGATCAAATCCAAATGTTAATGGTAACGTAAGAATATGTCCGGTAACGGCAGAACCATTACCTGAGATTTTCTTATGTGGAGCAGGTACGACATTAAATATAGATTCACAATTTACTACGGCTACCAGCATTGCCTGGGAGCGATTGGATCCTGCGGCTTGTCCTACGGTTGTTAGAGATGAGAACTGCCCCACAACAGATTCTGGTTGTGATGGCGACTGGGTTACTGTAGGCACTGGGATTAATTTTACAGTTTCTCAATCTGGAGAATATAGAATTAGCGCTACTTTTGATAACAACTGTACCATTCCATTCCATTTTAATGTATTTCAGAATAACTTTGATCCTAATCTTCAAGTTATTGAACAAATTATATGTGGTGCGCCAGGCACGTTACGTGTTCTGAATTCATCAGACCAATATGAATATGAATTAATTACACCATTAACTAGCACAGTAATAGGATATCAACTATCCCCTGAGTTTACGGGTTTAACTGAAGTAGGAACATACACAGTAAATGTTCGACAAGCAGGAGGTTTACCAACGGCTTGTGTTTTTCAGGATACAGTATTTTTAGATGAACTAGATGCAAATGAAACTGTTACTACAACTTCGCCTACATGTCCAGATGATAGAGGGCAAATAGAAATTACAGTAACAGATTCTCAAATTAATTATACGTACATTATTAACAGTACGACTACGGCTTTTACCATTACCGAAGGCCCAACAACAACACCAAGTCATGTTTTTACAGGACTTAATCCAGACACCTATGAAGTGCAAGTACTATCAGCAGATGGAACCTGTTCTGCTGTATTCACAGAAGTTGTAAATGCTGCAGCACCATTTTCAGCTACGGCGGTACTTTTATCAGACTTAAGATGTAATCCAGATTATCAACCGGATCCATTACTTAATGATCCATCATCACCAACTTATGATCCAACGGCACCACCATTTGATGGTGATCAATTTATAGCGATTTATCAGGTTACAGTAACCGGCGGTTCAGGTAATTTTGCTTTTAATACTCAGGCAGATTTTCTGGGAACTACTTTAGCACCTCTTACCGGTACTACATATGAGTTTAGAGCGACAACAGATGGAACCTTTTCTATATTTGTTAGTGATCTAGATAACAATTGTATCATTCCTGCGGGTAGTATAGTTGTAAGCCCTTACGAACCTATTGAGGCTACGGCTACTCCAATTAATCCAGTATGTAATAGTGATACAGGATCTATTCAGGTTACTATTACAGCAGGCCTTGCCGAGGGACCATTCACCTATATTTTGGATCAAGGAACAGCTACAGAAGTAACCATTGGACCAAGTAACAATACAACAGAAACGTTTAACAATGTTGATCCTTCGGTATCCCATACCGTTACTGTTGAAGACCAGTTTGGTTGTGACTTTACAGTTACACCAGATGTAGTCTTTACCGTTCCGGGTCAAATTGTAGCTACGATAAATAATACTAGACCATTAACTTGTAACGCTACTACACCAGATGCTGAGGTAACGGTTAGTGGTATTGCAGGAGGTTCAGGTAATTATGAGTGGAGTATTAATCCTGCAGGCCCATTTACAGCAGTAGTAGGAACTTCTTTTTCTGTAGATTTTGCAAGTGCAGGCTCATTTACAATATATATTAGAGATCAGGCAGGTACATGTGTTGAAAGTTTTCCTGTTACTATTGATGCACGTTTAGAAGTAGATAGTGTTACTATTACACCGGGAGATCAAAATTGTACTAACCAAACAGTTGATGTAGTGCTTTCTGCTTTACCAGCGCTACCTGCTACTGAAATTTATGAGTTTAGTATTACACCAGACCCAGCTAGTGGAGCTGCAGGTACAGGTGGCCCAACTGCATTTAGTGCTACTACAGCGTATACGTTTGCAAATGGAGTATCGTATACGGTAACAGCCAGAAGAAGCGATAGTGAATGTATAAATACAGGTAATTTTACAGGAACAGCCGTTCCTGAAATACAAATCACTAGTGCAGTCGAAACTAGTCCAGTAACCTGTGTTGGGTTTAGCGATGGTGAATTCGCGTTTACAGTTGCTAACAGTACTTCTTTCACCTATACAATTACAGGTGGACCTACTGCGGTACCTCCGGGAGCAGGAGCAGGAGTAGCGCCTATAACGATAACTATTCCTTCTGTGGCAGTGGGTAACTACGTAATCACAGTAACAGATACTAGTCTCCCATCAGGTAACTGTACAGCGACAACTGATGTAGATGTTACAGAGCCAGCTACACCTCTTTCTCTTAGTGTCTCGGCTGTAAGCTCAAATTGTAGTGCCGATACGGGTACTGTAACCGCAACAGCTTCTGGTGGTAGAGGAGGATATCAATATCAACTTATAGATGACGGAACTGGTTTACCAGTTACCGGATATGCATATCCAAACACCACTAATGTGTTTACAGGATTGGCATCTGGAAATTATACTGTATTTGTAAGAGATGGTAACTCAACATCAGCTTGTGAGGTGTCAGATCCTATTGCTGTTGGTCAATTTGCATTACCAACGATCACAGCAATACCTGGTGGGGATGTTTGTGTGGATACAGATCCGGCAACCCAATGGATTACAATTACACCAGATGGAACAACACCTACAGTTGGGCCATTTGAATATAACTTAAGTGGGCCTATAACATTAAATAATGTTCCGGTTACTTTCTTGGCTTCTCCGCCAAATCCAATTAATACATTTGAAATACCAAACTTAATACCAGGTTCATATACAGTAACAGTAAGAAACACAACTACAAATTGTGTGTCTGCGGTTGAACCTTTTGACATTAACCCAGAATTAACGATTACGGCTACACTAACAAAAGATATAGATTGTAACTCTGGAGCTACTATAGAATTTACAGCAGCAGATGGAAGCGGCACTTATGATCAATTTGATTTATATACTCCAGGTTCTCCACCAGTATTGGTGCCAGGAGGAGGAAATATTACATCTCCTTTTACAAATCCAATATTAGTTCCGGGAGATTATTTAGTTGGAGTTTTGGATGATGCAGGATGTACTGCCTTCTCTAATACAGTAACAATTACCGATTTTGTAGCCGTTACGGCAACGCTTAATCCTACAGATCCTACTTGTATCGGAGACACCGATGGCTCAATCGAAGTAACAGTAACCGCAGGTCAAGGACCGTTTATCTACGTACTTGATGGAAATGCAGCTACACAAATCGGGCCCACAGGTAATACTACGGTAACTTTTAATAATGTAGATGATGGTGCTCATACCGTAACTATCACTGATGGATCAGGAGGCACACCAGCATGTACATTTGACTTCAACACTACATTAACCGATCCACTTGTTATTAATCCAACAATAGTTCCATTCAGAGACTTAAGTTGTGTTGCACCAACCGATGCTATAATTCGTATCACTGGAATTACCGGAGGATCAGGAAGTTGGGCATTTACTTTAGATCCTTCGACAGGATATACCAACATTGTAGCTTTCCCAGTAGATATCCCTATTACTACTGCTGGAACATATACTGTATATGTGGCTAACCAGGGAACGCCTGAAACTTGTCCAGAGACTAGAACCTTTACTATTGAAGCTGTTGCAGAAGTAACTGACTTGGATTTTGTTCAAACAGCGGTGCAATGTCCTGCACTTACATCTGATGTAACACTAACACCAACATTAAGTGGTGTAGGTAGCGTTGTTGATTATGAAATCACAGCTCCAGCACCGGTAGGTCCACAAGTATCAAATGTGTTTACAGGTTTAGTTCCAGGAACATATACATTTCTGGCAAGAACCGATGATGGTTGTGAGTATACCGAAAATTATGTAATAGCCGATATTGATCAAATTGCGGTTAATGCTATAGCAGTAAATGAACCTACTTGTAATGGAGATAGCGATGGTGAATTGTCATTTACAGTATCGGGTATAGATATTCCTGCTACAGCGACATACGAATACGAAATCACAGGTGGAACACCACCTATTGCTCCTATTACTGCTACAGGACAAACCGCAACAACTATCACTACAGGAGATATATTGCCTGAAGGAAACTACGCGATAACTGTGACAGACGAAGCTACCCTTTGTTCCGCTGTGACATTTGTTATTATTGGTCAACCAGATGTAGTTAATTTCGATATTGATCCAGTGGTTCAGGATTGTACTACCAATACAAATACGGTTACGATAAGCAATCCTAGAGGAGGTAGCGGAACCGGATACACCTATACGTTAACTGATTCAGGAGGAGTACTTGTTGGACCTAGCAGACCAGCTAGTGATCCATATCTGAACGTTCCTAATGGCATAGGATATGAGCTCGTTGTTACAGACAGCAATGGTTGTATTTCGGCAACACAAACATTAGATATCAATCAATTACCGCAACTAGGGGCAACCCTGGATGCAGCCAGTTCCGACTTCTGTTTGGATGACGGAGCAATAAATTTTACGGTTAACATTGTTGCCGCAAATGCTGGTACTCCTCCTTACACCTATAATGTTGTACTTGGCGGGGTAGTGGTTATACCAGACACCAACGTAGGAGCATTAACAACATTCACAACTTCTCCTAACTTATCAGCACCAGGTGATTATGTGATCAACGTTTTTGATAGCAATGGATGTCCAACTTCGATAGTAGTTCCAACCGTTGAAGAACCTGTACAACTAGAAGTGACACCGGTATCGGATATCACTTGTGATGCATTAGGTAATCCTGTAGATGCACAATTCTCATTTGCAATCCCAGCAGCAAACCCTGGATATACTCCATATGATATAGATGTTTCTTTCAACGGAGGTGCATTTGCAAACCACTTAACAGCCGCTACAGCACCATTTGCAAATTATACTGCAGTTTCTGGAGCAGGAACCTATACATTTAGAGTTACTGATGCCAGAGGATGTACATTTACTACAAATCCATTTGACGTTACAAATCCAGTTGCACCAGCAATTACGGATCCTGATGTTGATCTTCTTTGTGCGGGAGATACTGGGACTGTTGTGATAGATGTTACAGGAACAGAAACACCTTATGAAATAGATTTTAACGGTGCAGGATTTGTTGCTATTACAGGAACTCAGATATCATTTCCTAACTTATCTGGAGACGGTGGTGATTTAGACCCTACTACAAACACGACAACATATAATTATACAGTTAGAAGTAGCAGAGGATGTTTGTATCCAGGAAGCGTTGATGTAAATCAACCAGAGCAAATATCTGCTGCAGAAACCGTTGTACCTATTACATGTAGTGGAATAATTGGAGGAGGTGATACTCTTGGTTCTATTACTCTTACTTTAGACGGAGGTACACCAGATGCAAATGCTGCAGGCTATACATATGTATTAAGACTTAATGGAACGGTAATAGCTCCGCCAATAGCACCATCTTTCCCAGCTGTTGATGAGGTATTATTTGATGGATTAGATTTTGGATTTTATACCATTGAAGTAACAGATTTTAATAATTGTACGGCACTTTTTGGACCTTACGAAGTAGAAAACGTACTTAGTGGATTCTCTTTTGTTCCAACTTCGGTTTTAGGAACATGTCCAGGAGGATTTGATTTACAAATTGATATTATTCAAGGTTCTGGTGTGGATCCAGGACCACCAAGAGCAGTTCCTGGTTTCCAAGTTGAAATTGTTGGTGATGGAACATCAATAGTATTATTAGGAGACGACGGAGCCGCTATACCGCAACCAATTACACAACATATTTACACTGGTTTGGCATACGGAAGATCATATGTAATATTAGCAACCGATCTTGCAACAGGATGTACATATCAGGATACTTTTACACCAACACCTCCAAGTAATCCTACAGTTGTAGTTACAGCGACAACGCCATCTACATGTAATGGTGCTAATGATGGACAAGTGACCTTTGAAGTAAGCGCTTATGACCCTAATGGAGGTTTACAGTCATTTACATGGGATATCTTAGATGCATTTGATACGACCAACATAATTGAGTCATCTGTGGCATCTGTTCCTGCAACTACCGATCCTCAAACTATTGGTCCAGTAGGGACCCTAGCTCCCGGAACATATATTGTAAGAGTAACAGAAGATTCGGGAACAATGTGCCCTGGATTATCTGCAGAGTTTACAATTACAGAACCAGATCCAGTTACCTCAACCGATACTAATCAAACACCGGCAAATAGTTGTGGAACCAATGCTCAGGTAATCATGAGCACATCAGGTGGTACGCAGTTTGCAATACCACCAACTGCTGATGGCTATAATTATGCACTTGTTGCATCACCATCGGTAGATCCAGGTGTTTACCCATTAACTAGTAATGTAATTGATTTAGGAAACACGAATGGACAAGTACAAGATATTTGGGTAGCCGATGCTAATGGATGTAGCTTTGGTCCAGTTACAGTAACAACCGTGGTTAACCCGCTTCCAAATGTTACTGCAGTATTTGTAGACGATTGTGCATATGATAATACCAATGTTATCGATGTAGATGGTGCCGGCCTTGGAACATTGACGTATCAACTTGATGGGGGCACAGGTGTTATAGGTAGTATCGACAATAATAATCATCAATTTATTGTTTCTACTCCAGGTACATATACGATTACAATTACTGACGAATCAGGATGTACAAATACTGATACAGCAACGGTGTATGGACAGTTACAGATTAGTGCTGAATTTACAGTAGCTCCTGTTTGTAATACCGCAACAGGAACAATTGTAACCTCTATAAGTTCAGGTACAGCGCAAGGAACGTTAACTTTTGAATTGCAAGATTCTACGGGCACACCTACAGGAAATAATACTGGTGATGCAACAGGAACCTATACAAATGTTCCGCCTGGAAATTATATTGTAGAAGTTACCGATGACGGTAGAGGTATTGCGCCTGGTTGTACATCTACAGCACCAGTAAGTATTGATGGACCTATAGAGCCAGAATTAATAGCACAACCAAATACTACAGTTTCATGTGTTGGAGACACAGATGGTTCAATTACAGCAGTATTAAGAACTGTTCCGCCGCCTTCCTCTGTTGACCCTGACCCTACGGTTACATATCAATATGAGATTGTAGCAGGTCCGGCAATAAGACCGCAACAAGCAAGTCCAACATTCACAGGTCTTGCTATAGGAACCTATACTGTAAGAGTAACAGCGACTAAACCTAATGGAGCATTGAATGTAATTTGTATAGATGATCAGGATTACACCATAGATGACCCAACCCTTCCTGATGTAAGCATTGCGGCAACGGCATATAGTTGTTTTGGTGGTTCAGTACTCTTCCCGGTAATTACTTTAGATAATTTTATGGGAGGAACAGGGCCATATACTATATCATATACTATTAATGGGACACCAATTGTAACATCTATAGATCCGGCAGTTTTGGATACAGACATAGGTCTTGCAGGTATTCAAATCATTGCTAATGTAGCTGGTAATTATGAATTTACGATTATTGATTCTAAAGGTTGTCCAAGTGTAGAGCCGGTATTAATCATCCCTGCATTCCCAGTAATGACAGATCCAACGGTAACCAGAGATACGTCTGCGGTTAACAATGGAGAAATCTCTTGTGATAATGGTGAGACAGTAATCGTATCTGTTACAGGAGGAACAGGACCGTTTGATTTTGTAGAGACTAGTGGAACAATAACTGCACAAACTGGTATTGGTCCAGGAACAGATGACAACCCAGGAACAGTTGCTGTTGAAGCAAATGCTACCAATGTGACATTTGTATTGCCAAGCGTAGGTACTTATCAGTTTACAATAACTGATACAGGAACGGGATGTTCGATAGACACCCCTACTTATACGATTGATCCATTTGACGAAATCGAAGCTAACGTTTCTGTGGCCACCAATGTTCTTTGTAATGGTGCCGCGACAGGTGAGCTTAACTTGAATGTATTGAACTATACAGGAGAGTTTAATTTTATTGTTAGAAATACTACCACTGCCTTACCAGCAGCTACAGGTACTGTATTGGCTGGATTTACAAATCCAACACTTATAGGATTACCAGCTAATGGATTACTAGCAGGAACGTATGTGGTAGAGATAGAAGCAGTTGATGCTCCTTTCTGTGACACAACAACACTGCCAGTAACAATTACGGAACCAGATCTGTTATCGTTTAATATTGACACGAACATTAATGCAAATTGTAACGAAGACGCAAGAGTTACAATATCTGTTACAGGTGGAACGGGACCATTTACATATATAGCAGATGACGATGGTGTAGCTCCATTCTTATTTAGCAGTACTACTAGTGATACTACTGAAGAATTCTTATTACCGGCGACCATTGCGGGTACTACCTATGTTATTAGTGTTACTGACAACAACGGATGTGGTACAACCCCAGTTAATGAAACAGTATTTAGAACGCCAGATCCAACAATCACCTCAGCTGCATGGACAGATGCATGTGTGTTTGATGATGAATATATAATTAACGTAGTAGGAGTTAGTAATGTAGCTGCGCCTCTGGGAACAGGAGCATTAACATTCCAGATTGATACTGAACCAGCTGTAGCTGGAAATGTAAGTATCACAGAGCATAATTTTACAGTAACTTCTCCGGGAACATACACCGTACGGGTATTTGATGAAAATGGATGTGTATCAGCAGATGAAACTGTGGTTATCGTACCAGAGTTAACTATAAGTGCTGATTTTACAGGTGATCCAATATGTAGAAGTGACGTAAATGGTATAATTACTGCTACAGTAACAGGTGGTTCAGACTTTGCAACAAATCCTGGGAACTTCATCTTTACCTTAACAGGAACAGATAGTGGAGGTTTACCGGTGAATGTTGTTCAAGCTGGTGCAGGTGGAAATATCTTTAACAACGTTACTGCAGGTTCTTATACGGTAACTGTGACCGATAGTAATGTGCTTCCGGCCACAGGTTCTGGATGTTCTGCCACAAGTGATCCAGTTGATCTGGCAATACCTGTTGATCCAATTCCTATTGATGCTCCTGAAGGTGTTTCTTGTGTTGGAGCTAGCGATGGTAGCGTTGTAATTAGCTTACAACCAGGCACCGATGGTGATGGGCCGTTTACGTATCAGCTTTATGAAAATAATGGAGGAACACTGGCGATAACGGGTGCTGCAATAGGAGCTCCACAAGTTAGCAATTCACCATTTACGTTTACGGGATTGTCATTTGATGCATTACCAGCGCCGCACCCGACGGCTGGAGAATATTTAGTGGAAGTAACTTCTAGCAGAGGATGTTCTGGGCTAGTAGCCTTTACGATACCAAATGCGACTCGTGTGACGGCAAATGCGACTCAAACACCTTACACGTGTACCGGAAGTACAGAAAACTTCCCAACGGTTACTGTGACAATTCAAGACGGTACTCCACCTTATAGTGTTACATATACCACTCCGTCTGGTGTGTCAGTTACCGATGTAAGCATTGTAGATGCTGACGGAGCTTCAGTGGGTGTACAGTACAACTTTACAGCAGATGAAAATGGAGATTATATAATTGCCGTAACCGATAGTAATGGTTGTGTTACAGCTCCTGTGACTTTTATAGAAACTGTGAGTTTACCGATTATGACCGACCCAACAGTAACTAGGGATACTTCAGCAATTAATGGCGGAGTGATTTCTTGTACTAATCCAGAGACGGTTATTGTATCGATTACCGGAGGAACGGGTCCATTTGATTTTGCAGAAATTAGCGGAAGTGGAACACCACCAGTACCAGTACAACTTGGTATTTTAGCGGGAACAGGAGACGATCCTGGAACGCCAGAAATAGAAACAACGGCAGTATTTACCTTGCCAAGTGTAGGATCATATGTATTTAGAATTACAGATCAGACGACAACTTGTTTTATAGATACTCCATCTTACGATATAGCAGAGTTTGATACCATTGAAGCTACAATAACATTAGGTAATGATATTTCTTGTTTCAATACAACTCCACCAGATGGATTAGTAAGATTAATGGTTACAGGATATACAGGAACCTATGATTATGAAGCGACCAATACAAGCGTAGTTCCTCCTGTTACAGTAGCTACTGGTTCTGGAAACACGGCTACAGATCCAGCTCTAGGACTAGATATCCCTGGATTAGGTGCAGGTAATATTGTAGTTACCGTTATAGCAACACAAACACCATTCTGTGATGATGATTCTAATACCGTAGCCATTACGTTACCACCAGTGATTACCTTAACAGCGAATCAAATACGAGACGAAAGCTGTAACCCTGGTGATGATGCATTGATAGAAGCTATTGCAAGTGGAGGCACAGGAACTCTAGAGTATCAATTAGAGGATGCTGTCGGGGGTGTACTAGTAGCTTTTGGTACTGACCCAAGATTTGGAGGTTTCTTATTAGATGGAGGAGTTGCTCCTGCAGGAATAGATTATGTGGTAAGAGTTAGAGACACCAGAGGTTGTGAACCAACTCCATTCCCTATAAACATTCAACCACCAACTCCGTTAGGCTTAAACCCAATTGCACCGAGTTTATTAGACTGTTCTGATAGCGATGATGGAATGATCACTGCCGTTGCAACAGGTGGTCAAGGTGTAGGCACTTATTTCTTTGCTTTAACATTCCCTGATGGAACACAATCGGCAGCTGTAAATAATGGTACTGATACGTTTACGTGGAACAATTTAGTAGCAGGGAATTATATTGTTACAGTTACTGATAATTTGATGTGTGAGATAGATCAAAACCCTGTGATTATTAATGCACCACCTGCTGTTACTATAGATGTAACTCCAACAGGTATAAGCTGTCTTACGGCCAACCCTAATAACATACAAGTGATTCCTGGTGGAGGAACTCCTGGGTACACATTTGGTTTTATTTTTACCAATATTACTACGGGTGTAGTATCACCAATAGTATTTCAGGCAAGTGATACTTTCCTTAACTTACCAGAGGGAGATTATGATTTCTTTGTTAGGGATAGTAATAATTGTGATTCTCCTGCTTCAAATACCATTCAGGTTAGAGATCCTGATCCATTAGTAGTGACACTAGATTTAAGTAATGATTCTATAGTGTGTTTTAGTGAACCAACAGGTTCTGTAGATGCTACTGCTACGGGTGGATTAGGAAACTATATGTATAGCATTTCTGGTACAGATTACTTATTAAATGCAGTAAATATTGGACCACAGACAACTAGTTTCTTTGGAGACTTATTAGCAGGATCATATACCTATACTACAATGAGCGGTAATTGTGTAGATGATGTACAACCTTTTACAATTACACAACCAATAGAATTCCAAATAGATGTTGATGAAACGCCTATCTCTTGTAATGGAGAAACTGATGGTAGTATTCGTGTATCTATAAGAGTAATTACCCCTCCTGGTACTCCTGGAGGAACTGCACCATATTTCTATTCATTATACAATAGTGCAGGAGACGCGGTATTTACGTTCTTAGAAGATGATATAGATGGTCTAACGGCAGAACATACGTTCACAGATTTACCAGCAGATATTTATCGTGTAGAAGTAGAGGACAATAATGGTTGCCCAAGAGAAGAGTTAAATATAGAAATTATTGAACCTGCTCTTATTGATGTTGCTATCAATACTACTACACCAGAAGATTGTGAAGGAGATATGAATGGTACAGCAACAGTATCAATTACCGGAGGGTTACAACCACCAGCACCAGCAAGTCCAGTATATTACTGGAGTATTGATGGAGTTAATTACCAAGTAGTACCCGATCCAACAAATTTATTGATCGAAAATCTTCCAGGTGGTACAACCACTCTATTTATTAGAGATTCTCAGAACAGTGCAAACTGTCAAGGTGCATTTAATATAGATATTACACCTGGTGTAGTACTTGATGCTGAGTTAGAACCAAGCTTAGTTTGTCCTGAGTATGATTATAGCGATCCTATGAATCCTGTAATGACAAGTGAAGAGCAATACTTTGTGACATTTAATGTTGGTGAGTTGTCTGAGGAAGCGGGTGTTATTTATACTCTTAACGGTATCAACGGAACACCGAACCCAGCTAACAATACAGGCGTGGATCAAACTTTTGAAGTTACCCCTGGTGAGTATGAAGGGTTTATGGAATTCCAAATGTGTAGAAGAAGTATAGGAACTGTTGAAGTATTGAATTATGATCCTTTAACTACGCCTGTTGCACAGATGACAAATAACCCTCAGGATCCTAATGAGTATCAAATTATTGTAGAAGGTGGAAGACAGTTTGATAGAGAACCAAACTATGCGTACTACTTTGTACGATTAGAAGATGGTATGACAATTAATGATTTAGATCCATTAGACTATACAGAATTAGCAGGAAACATTTTTGTAATTCGTGAGACAGGAGATTATGTGATACGAGTTGTAGATGCTGCAGGATGTGAAACTATAGTAGTTCAAACGCTTACGTATATCAACATTCGTATCCCTAACTACTTTACCCCAGATAATCCAAATGGTAATCCAGATGAGCGATTCTGGTATCCAAGACAGATTACACCTAATGCAGATGATCCATTCTTCTTTGAAAACATGGAAGTAATGATATTTGATCGATACGGTAGAATGTTAGCAGAGTTTAAAGGGGATCAACAAGGATGGGCCGGTCTTTACCAAGGAAAACAACTTCCTTCAGGAGACTACTGGTATACAATAATCCTTAATGATGTCGACAATAGAGAGTTTACAGGCCACTTTACATTATATAGATAATATATAGGCGCTAAGTGAGTTATAAAACTGTATGGTTAAGGACACAGAAAGAGAAAGTTAATGATCTGTAATTTTAAATGTTAGATGAAGAAGTATATTATCATATTTAGTCTATTTGCAAGCTATTGCACTTTTGCACAAGAGTTTTTCGCTCCTGTACAAAACCAGTATATTGCAGATAACCCATATTTAATATCCTCTGCGTATGCAGGTGTAGGAGATTGTTGGCAGGTTAGAGCTTCTGGTTTTGAGCAATGGGTAAGTATTGAAGATTCACCAGGCACTCAATCTTTATCTATCGATGGTAGAATATCTGATCGTTCTGGAGTAGGAGCTGTCTTATTTAATGACCAGAATGGATTTACTACCCAAAGAGGGATACAGTTGTCTTTTGCTCATCATTTAACATTGAGCGAATACAACAATCAATATTTATCGTTCGGTATTAGTTATAAATTTACTCAGTTTGGTATTGATACTTCAGAATTTAATAATGGTGACCCAGACAACCCATTTAATCCAGGGTTGGCTGATATAAGTGTTAATGATTCTAATTTTGATATTGCAATGTTGTATCGTATCGGAAGATTCTTTTTAAGTGCTAATGCAGTGAACTTATTACAGAAGCAAATAGATGATTTTAATCCAACAGAGCCATCTCAGATACAAAATTACTATTTATACACTGGGTATACTTTCTATCACAGATTTAGTGATATCGAGGTAGAACCTTCTATTTTGTATCAAAACTTTGCAGGAGATGGACGTTCAACCACAGATATTAACCTAAAAGTGCGAAAAATGCACCGAGGAGATTATTACTGGGCCGGAATAAGCCTAAGATCATTGGTGGATCAGGACTTTAAACCGTTATCTGTATCCCCTATGATAGGAATCAAAAAATCGAACTTTTATGTGGCTTATGGATACCAGATTAATGTAAATGAAGTATTACAACCAACTACAGCAGCTGGATCTCATATGATTACCTTAGGATTAGACTTTGGTTGTCGACAGAGTAAATGTGGATGTACGTATTAACATTTAATAACATAACGATAAAGACCGCTTCTTTTAAGAAGTGGTCTTTGTTTTGAAAAAAACATTAGTTTTGCAGGCTATTTTGCATTTTTAATTATTCACACGTTTAGAGAAATCAAAATCAATCAATCATGAAAAAACAATTTAAATTTTGGATGGTAGGGGCACTGTTCTTATTTGCAGGGGTTAATGGCTATTCGCAAGTCCCCTTTTCTCCTGTACCTAATAGTACACTAAACATAAAAGGAGAGTTGAAAGTAATAGGGAATAGTATTGTAGGGCTCAACGAAACAATAGATGGTACTACTTATACGCCAAATGATGATTTTAATGGTACTATAGGAAACAATCAAAGAACATTTGGATATATAGATATAGATAATGATCCAAGCACATTTAGTTCTAGTAGCGCAGACTTTAATATTTCTAGTAATTGTGGAAAGATTGCCTACGCTGGTTTGTATTGGGCAGCAACATATTACGTAGACAGAAACCCTGCAGACAATACTTTTGCCCAGTATGACGATTTGCCTATACCAGATAATAGACCTGATTTTAGAACTCTAAAAATTAAACCCCCAGGAACTAATAGCTATATAGATATTTTGTCATCAAGCACTCAGGTTATTTATGATGGATATCGTAATACGAATACAAACCCTGATAATACAGCAGTAATAGACATACCCTATGTTTGTTATACAGATGTAACAAGTATATTAAAAGACTTAGAAAACCCCAGCGGAACATACACCATTGCAAATATGCGGGCTTCTACAGGTCTTGCGACAACTAATTCTAATGGTATATCCGGGGGCTGGATGCTAGTGATTGTGTATGAAGATAATACCTTAACACAAAAGTATATTAGTACCGAAAACGGGTATTTAAATATAATACCTAGTGATCTGGATACATCATTCACGTATTCAGGCTTTATGACCCCTCCGGCACCACTACCTATTAATGCCAGATATGCTATCGCTTCTTTAGAAGGGGACTTAAATTTTGATGGAGATAATCTTTTGATTACCAATGTTGGTGGGATAAAACAAAATTTATTTACAGCTCCGGCTAACAGCGCAAATAACTTTTTTGATAGCTCGATTTCTGTAGACGGAGCATATAGTACTTCCAGAACTCCGGCATCACAAAATACTTTAGGGTTTGATGTAGATATTTTTGATATTCCTAACCCGAATAATACCCTTATCGGAAACAATCAAACTTCAGCAGAATTTTCTTTAAGATCACGAGGCGATGCATACAATGTGTTTTTTAATTCGTTTCAGGTTGAAGTTATAGAACCAGAACTTACAGTAATCGAACGGGTTTTAGATGTTAACCAGGTCGATATTACCGGAGGATCAGTGGATTTTGCTGATGAATTATTTTATGAATTAACGATACAAAACAAGGGTAATGAAGATATCATAAATACGAGTATCAAGAATATACTGCCCAAAAATGTAGATTTTAGGGTAGGTAGTGTTTCTGTAAGTAACCCAGGAATAACTGTTATTCATGATGATATTAATCAAGAAGTCAATATTACTATAAATGATGCACTTTTGGCTAACAATGGTGATGTACTTACTGTTCGTTTTGGTGTTACTGTTGTGACCACTTGTGCAGACTTAAGAGATGCATGTTCTAATGAGATTGATAACGTAGTGACTTTTTCATATACTGGAGCTGTATCGGGGATTTCTATAACTGGTAAAGAAAGTATCTTAGAACAAGATGTGTGTGGATTTGATGTAGTAGGTGGTCCAAATATATTGATTCGCGAGGATATTTGTTTTAATGAAACACAACCAGCATTTATTTGTACAGGATCAACAACCCTAACTGCCGGTGCTGGGTTTACGAATTACTCTTGGGAAAACATAAGTAACCCAGGAGTTGTAATTGGCACAAATCAATCAATTGATGTAACGGTTGCAGGAACATATACAGTTACAAAAACTGGAGCAGTAGATTGTCTGGATGGTTTAGAGACATTTGTTGTAGATGCGTTTAATAATATTGTTAATCCGGTTGTAGATATTGTAAATAGTCTGGGATCAAATCCAAACGTTAGCGGTGGTATACGAACATGTCCGATAACAGGAGAACCTTTGCCAGAGATATTCTTTTGTGGAGCAGGTACAACATTAAATATAGATTCTGGATTTACTACAGCTGCCAGTATTTTTTGGGAACGTTTAGATCCAGCTGCATGCCCTACTGTGATCAGAGATGAGAACTGCCCAACATTTGATTCAGGTTGTGAGGGCGATTGGGTCCAGGTAGGCACGGGTACTAACTTCACGGTATCTCAAGCAGGAGAATATAGAATCAATGCTACTTTTGATAATAATTGTACTGTACCATTCTATTTTAATGTATTTCAAAACAACTTTGATCCAAATCTTGTTGTTTTGCAAGATATAATATGCGGAAATCCAGGGACACTAAGAGTACAGAATTCATCAAATCAATATGAGTATCAATTAATTACGCCGATTACGAATACAATAATAGGATATCAGATATCACCTGAGTTTACAGGTTTAACCGAGGTAGGAACTTATACTCTGTATGCACGTCAGGCCACAGGTATACCAACAGCATGTATTTTTGAGGGCAATGTGTTTTTAGAGGATAGGATATCAGACGTAGTTGTTGAGCCCGTTTCACCAATCTGCCCTGAAGATTTGGGTCTAGTGAACATAACAGTTTTAAATGCCGAAATTAACTATACTTATATTATTAATAGCACGACAGATAATTTCACGCAAATTGAAGGCCCAACTACAGCATCCGAACATGTTTTTACCGGATTGTATCCAGGAACTTATGATGTAGAAGTACTTTCGTATGATGGAAATTGTACAGAAAACTATACTATAGATATACTTCCTGCATCTAATACATCGGTAATAGCTTCACTAATAAAAGACTTAAGTTGTAATCCTGATTATAACCCGGATCCAACAATACCAGAATATGATCCAAATGAGAATATAGCATTGATTAATGTGGATATTATAGGAGGATCAGGGAATTATACATTTAGTACCATTGAGGATTTTTCGAGTATGATCAATCCAGTATCAACTAATGGTAATACTTATTCTTTTAGATTTGGTCAAGCCGGAACTTATCAAATATATGTGCAAGATCTTGAGGCGGGTTGTACGTTACAGACCAATCCTGTTGTAGTTAGTCCTTATGAAGCATTACAAATGGTTATAGATATAACTAATCCGATATGTTCTGATGGAGATGACGCCGCTATTACAGCTACTGTAATAAGTGGTGCAGCACCATACTCTTATCTATTAGATGGGATTGAGGTTTCTGGAGCTACAGACCAAACAACATTTACCTTTAATAATGTTGACCCTGGTATGAGCCATATTATTGAAGTACAAGACACTTTTGGTTGTAGTATTACTACACAAGCAGATATTCTTGTTCCTGCACCGATCGTTGCTGATTTTGCATTAGCAAGAGAATTAAGTTGTATTCCTGGTAGCGAAGACGCGATTGTAGAAATCTTTAATATTACCGGAGGTACTGGAAACTATGAGTGGAGTTTTGATCAAGCAGGTACTTTTACACCTGTGGTATCCAGTCCTACTGCGATCTCAATAGCCGTTGCAGGTACACACCCTATTTTTGTTAGAGATTCAAACGGATGTACTATTACATTTGATGTTATTGTTCCAGAATTAATAGAATTATATCTCGATGCTGTAGTAGCTAACCCTGAAAGTTGTCCTGGAAGTAGTGATGGAGAAATTTTAGCATACATTAATACCAACCAATCAACCAATGTCTTTGACTATGAAGTTACAGAGGACAATACAGGAGCTATAATAACTATTGGTAGCTCGGTTAGTAATCCAATAGTAGTGTCTAATCTTGCTGCTGGTACGTATACAATAAGAGCAGTCGACAGCAATACGTATTGTGATGATATAATAACCGTATTTATTGCAGAACCAATCCCTATTACAGTAGATGTTACGGTAACACAACCAACATCGTCTCAAGGAGGAGAAATTTTAGTGAACGCAACTGGAGGTACACCACCTTATGCATATGCCATAGATAGTGGAGGACCAGTAACTGATGCTGTTTTTACAGATCTTGTTCCCGGGATTTATACTGTGGTAACAACAGATAGTTATGGATGTACATTTGAAACTGATGTTGAGATTGTTACTCCAGTTGAAGATCTTTCTGTAGAGCTGAATTTAGATAATTCAAGTGTTGTTTGCTTCGGATTAAACACAGCGTCAATAAACGCTACCGTTACAGGAGGATCAGGAATTTATTCATATACATTAACTGGTACAGATTATCTGGGATCACAAGTTAGTATTGGAGCCCAGGGAAACAGTTTCTTCGGTAATTTATTTGCAGGGGATTATGTATATACCGTAGAGAGTAACGGTCTTCTTTCAGAATCAGTAGCGTTTACAGTTACGCAACCATTAGAATTTTTAGTTACTGCAACATCTACTGATACAAGTTGTAACTCAAATCAAGATGGAGCTATTAGAATCAATGTTACAGGAGGTACTGCACCTTATTTCTTTTCTTTATATAATAATGGCAATGCAGTATTTACTTTTATAGAAGATGATTCTGATGGAATAGCCGGAGAACAAACTTTCGAAGGATTAGCAGCAGGCGTATATCGAGTTGCTGTAGAAGATGATAATGGGTGTCCATTTGAGATTTCAGATATCATAATCAATGAACCAACACCAATAGCCTTAGACCTTACAGTAACACCGATCACTAATGATGCTGATGGAGTTATAGAGATTATTGCAACAGGAGGGACATCACCTTATACATATATATTAAAAGAAGCCGAAACAGGTAGTGTAATTTCGACACAAGCCAATACTATCTTTACGATTGGCACACCAGGTGATTATATTGTTTCTGTTGTAGACAATAGTAATTGTACGACTGATCAATTAGTTATTGTAGAATCTACAGAACAGAACCCACTTTTAGATTACGCAGATGAGATTATCTTTTGTGCAATCACGGGACAAGTTTATCCAACGATTACAATCGAAGATGCTAATGGAGAAGCAATTGACCTTCCATTTAGCGGTGTAGCTTCTATTGTTTGGCAACAGCTTAACGATATTAACTGTGATATAGAATTGGAGAACAATTGCCCTACTACAGATTCTAGCTGTACTTCAGGTTGGTTTGATTTATCAACTAGCTTAAATTGTAATATCACTGATGCTGGTGAATATAGAGTCGTTATAGAATTCATAAACAAATCTGTAGACACTATACAAACGTACTACTTTAAGGTAGAAAAGAATGTTTCGACAGATACTGTACCAGAGTTGTCCATGTTCCCTAATCCTTCGAATGATAAAGTGAGCTTCAACACAGATGTCGAAAATGTTGTGGTTTATAATATGATGGGTAAAATAGTTTTAGAAGCCTCTCAAAATTCATTTAGCATTTCTGCATTGACTAAAGGGGTTTATTTTGTGCAAGTAGTTACTAAAGAAGGAAAAGAAGAAGTAATTAAATTGATGAAAGAATAGTTGTAAATAACCAGTAAGAACCAAAAAGAGCTTCTATTTTAGAAGCTCTTTTTGGTTCTTAAATTTTTTTAAATTACAAAGTTATCACGTACAACCCAAATATAGCCACAATAAAGTAACAGGTGATCGTTAATGCACCTTGATAGTCTTTAGCTACTCTTTGTCCAAAAAGGAGCATTAAGAGCGTTAAACACGCTAAAAATATCCCTATAATTGCGTAATAAGTTGTGCCATCTGTAATCAAATGATAAATACCCATAACACAACAGATCGCCGTAATGACCTCTATAATTAATATAATGGAAAGAAGAAGAGGAACCATTTTACCCATAAACGTTGCAGCAAAATGCCCTTTTAACCAACCGAGATTTCCTTTCCAATCTACTATTTTATCAATTCCGGATTGTAAAAAGGTAATCAATAAAAACAACAGAATAGTTATTGATACAATATGAGTCATAAAATTATCCATGCACAATGGTTTTTTAGTTTAGTATTTCAAATATATAATTAAGATTTGAGAATCGACAAGCTCCAATTACTGACTTTTTTTATGAAGTAAACGAGTAAGTTTTATGGATAGGTCTGTTAGAATGATTTTAGCATTACCATTTCGCTCAATATGGTAAGCCGCTTCCTGCAGTTCGTTGCAGATATCCATAATATTAGCACCATGAATAAAGGGAGCAAAGTTTTCTAATTTAAAACCAGCAGTATTGGGCTCCAAAAACACCAAATCCTTCGCACCATAATTAAGCAACATGGCTTGTCTAAAAAAATCTAAGCAATATTTTAAGAATTTCTTCTGTGTTTCTCTTCCGGTACCTGCAATAGATTCGCTCCAGGTGATCAAATCATTTACGGCAGATTTGTTTCCTTTTGCCCTAAACGCGGTGCGCACCCATTGTATAAACCAATCTTCAAATTGATCATCTCCACCATCATGATGTAATAGATGCAATGCTTTGCTATAATCACCATCGGCTTGATGTGCAATTTTTAAAGCTTCACTATCCGATAGGTTTTCATTTTTCTGAAGCGCATCTTTAATAACTTGTTCCCCTAAGGAAGGAAAATGTAAAGCCTGACACCTTGATCTAATGGTTTGTATAAGACGTTCTTCATCTTCGGTAATGAGTATAAATATGGTCTTATCCGGTGGTTCTTCAATTAATTTTAGAAGCTTATTAGAGGCTGCAATATTCATTTTATCTGCCATCCATATCAGCATTACCTTATACCCTCCTTCATAACTTTTCAGCGAAAGCTTTTTTACAATTTCTAGTGCTTCATCTACACCAATTTGTCCTTGCTTCTTTTCGACCCCTAAAGAAAGATACCAGTCAAAAATACTTCCGTAAGGGTTTTCTTTTACAAAGGTTCTCCATTCTTCGGCAAACTGATCAGAAGTAGGATGTTTTTTTACCTTATCATTTACCGCTACAGGATATACAAAGTGAAGATCGGGATGAGCAAGATGATCAAACTTTATATTACAGGCAGAATTGCCCTCTGTGTTTTCTCCATTTTGATTTTGACATAAAATATATTGCGCATAAGCAATCGCCGTAGGCAATGTACCACTTCCGTTAGGGCCCACAAAAAGTTGTGCATGAGGTATTCTATTACGATCCGCACTGGTGGTTAAATGACTCTTAATATGTTGTAAGCCTAAAATTTCTGAAAAAAGCATGAACAAATATAAAAAGAAGTACGAGGTATGCGGTAGGATTTATAATTAACTTAAATTTCTAGTTTCGTTTAATTAGACATTTAAAAGTTCCTTCTCCTTGGGGAGAAGGTTAGGATGAGGGGTTTTTGATGTGAAAAACCCTCGCCTTAATCCTCTCCTCTTGCGAGAGGAAACAATTATTTTGATATAAATGAATAACTAGAAATTTAAGTGGATTTGCACTATCATTTTTTTATCAAAAAAGTCCTTTTACTAAAAAATCAATAAAAGTGAAAATTTACTATCGTTTTCGTAGATTTTTTCCACCCTTTCTCAATGTTTTTAATGAAATAGAGTTATTTTCGTTTGCTTAATATCAATACAGCAACATGAAATGAGCCATTGTAATTGAATAAAGCCTTTTTAGGTATTATTTTGGCGAATTCCATCTGACAATTGAAAAAAATAATAAGACCAGATGAAAACAATCAACGATTTCAATTTTGAAAATAAAAAAGCATTAATTCGAGTAGATTTTAATGTGCCCTTAAATGAAAATTTCGAGGTAACAGATGATACGAGAATCCAAGCTGCAAAACCTACTATAATTAAGATTTTAGAAGATGGCGGAAGCGCAGTTTTAATGTCTCACCTTGGTCGGCCAAAAGGTGTACAGGATGAGTTTTCTTTGAGACATATTCAAGATACGGTTGCTAATGTTCTTGGTGTTGAGGTAAAGTATGTAGCCAATTGTGTTGGGCAAGAAGCTGAAGATGCTGTTGCAGCTTTGCAGCCTGGAGAAGTTATATTATTGGAAAACTTAAGATTTCATCCTGCCGAAACAGCAGGAGATGTTAGTTTTGCAGAACAGCTATCCAAGCTGGGAGATATTTATGTAAACGATGCTTTTGGTACGGCGCACAGAGCACATGCATCAACCACTATTGTTGCTCAGTTTTTTTCTGAAAAAAAGTGCTTCGGTAGTTTGTTAGCAAAAGAAATAGAAAGTATTGATAAAGTTTTACGTAGCGGAGAAAACCCTATTACCGCTGTTTTGGGAGGATCAAAAGTATCTTCAAAAATTACGATTATTGAAAACATATTAGACAAAATAGATCATCTTATTGTTGGTGGGGGTATGACCTATACCTTTATTAAAGCACAAGGGGGGCAAATAGGAGACTCTATCTGCGAGGATGATAAACAAGAACTGGCATTAGAAATTCTTAAAAAAGCTTCAGAAAAAGGAGTAGAAGTACACCTTCCGGTCGATGTGTTGGGTGCAGATGCTTTTGATAATAATGCAAACACTAAGGTAGTGGCTGTTAATGCTATCCCCGATGGGTGGCAAGGGCTAGATGCTGGTCCAGAGACCTTGAAAAACTTTCATGAGGTAATTTTAAAATCAAAAACCATTTTATGGAATGGACCATTAGGTGTATTTGAGATGGAAAATTTTGCTAAAGGGACTATAGCTTTAGGGCATTCTATTGCAGAAGCAACTGAAAATGGAGCTTTTTCCCTTGTTGGAGGAGGAGATTCGGTTGCTGCAGTGAAGCAGTTTGGTTTTGGAGATAAGGTAAGCTATGTTTCGACAGGAGGAGGAGCTATGTTAGAAAGTCTAGAAGGTAAAACATTACCAGGAATTGAGGCAATAGAAAACTAAAAGCAGACAAATTTGTAAGAAAACGAATATTTTTTGTAAGAATTTTTAAAAACCGGTACGTTAAACCGGTTTTTTTGCGTTTTTAACACATTGATCTTTTGCATTTTAGAAAAAAAATGCGATTTTCGCTGCTGTACTGTTGATAACCTGTTAAAAACAGTGCAAATAGCCCCAAAATTTTCTTAGAGCTAAAAAAGTAAACGCATTTGTAACATGAACAAATATTGCACATTATTTCTTTCTTTTCTGTTTGTATCAGTTTCATTGATGGCACAAAAAACATTTAACCCAGATGACGCTGAAGAAAATGTAGGTCACAAAACACCAGAATTAACTCAAAATACTGTTCAGGTAGTCGACACTACAACGGTTATTAAGACCACAGGTGAATTGCAAGAAACCGTAGTAACATCTACAAGTGTAAAAGACACGACCCTATATCTGGCAAATGATTATCCTAAGATGTCAAAATTAGATTCTCTTTGGAAACAAGAATTATACAATTCTTCCCTTTTTGATACGATCTATAAATCGATATCAGAACTAACATATGAACCAGTAGAGTATGTAGACTTACCTACCGATACCCTAAAGGCAAGGTTAAAAGAACTAAATGCCAGAACTCCTTTTAACGTAGAGTACAATACTTCTTTAGAGAGTGTAATAAAAAGTTATCTAAAAAATCGTCATGAACATTTAGAGCGATTAATGGCACTTAGTACATTTTATTTTCCATTATTTGAGCAAGAATTAGACAATCAAAATATTCCTTTAGAGATAAAATACCTTGCCATTGTTGAATCGGCCTTAAAACCAAGAGCAAAATCCAGAGTTGGAGCTACAGGATTATGGCAATTTATGTTTGGTACCGGTAAAATGTTTGGGTTAGAGGTAAGCTCGTATGTAGATGAACGCATGGATCCGATTATGGCTACCAAAGCCGCTTGTAAATATTTATCTAATCTATATAAAGTATTTGGAGACTGGGATCTTGCTTTGGCGTCCTACAATTCGGGACCCGGCAATGTAACCAAAGCGATTAGACGTAGTGGTGGGCAAACTAATTATTGGAATATAAGACATAATCTTCCTAGGGAGACTGCTGGATACTTACCAGCCTTTTTAGCTACCATGTATATTTTTGAATATGCAGATAAGCACAATTTTAAGCCCAGAAAACCAGAATTTGCCTACTTTGAAACCGATACAATACGAGTAAAGCAAATGATTACGCTGGATCAGGTTTCGGAATACATGAATATTGATATTGAAGAATTACAGTTCTTAAATCCTTCGTATAAATTAGGTATTATTCCATTTATCAAAGACGAAGACTATGTTTTACGATTACCAATCGATAAAATAGGGCCTTTTGTGGCTAATGAAGATAAGGTGTATACACTGGCTAAAGCCGAATTTGATAAAAGAGAAAAACCACTTCCTAAGTATTCGGAAGCCAATGACAGAATTCGATACAGAGTACGTAGTGGTGATTTTTTAGGAAAAATTGCAAGAAGATATGGTGTTAGAGTAAGTAGCATAAAAAAATGGAATGGTTTACGAAGTAATAATCTTAAAATTGGACAACGTCTTACCATTTACCCTCGCAGACCTGTAGTTAGTAAACCACAAAGCACAAAACCTGCTACAACTACAGTATCAAAGGCGGTGACAAGTACTTCAGAAATGTATACAGTGAAGTCAGGGGATACGTTGTGGAGTATTTCGCAAAAATTTAAAGGCATTTCTGTCGAAAATCTTAAAATTTGGAACGATATTAGCGGTAGTGGTATAAAACCAGGTATGAAACTGAAGCTTTCTAAGTCATAACCGCAAATATTCGTTGTATGAAAAAACTATTGCTTGCTATTATTGGCCTGTTTTGTATGCTTAGTTGTACAGAAACAAAAAAAGATAAAAGTCAAAAACCTATGGGGGCAATGGCCCATTCTGTAGGTAAAATTAATGAGGTATCTGTTGTTATTGATAACGAATTGTGGAAAGGAAGCTTAGGAGATACAATCCGTAAATATTTTGGAGCCGAAGTACCAGGATTACCCCAAGAAGAACCCTTGTTCTCAATGCGTCAAATGCCGGTAGCAGCATTTTCTGGTTTGGCACGAAAAAACAGAACCTTCCTTTGGATCAATAAGGGGAAAAACAACAACTTTACTCTTTTAAAGAATAAGTATGCCACGCCACAAGTGGGAGCGGTCTTTTCTGGAACCGAAAATGAGATTATTGCTTTTATAAAAGAAAATCATGAAACAATCGTTTCAAAATTTAAGCATATCGAAACGAGGGAAAAACAGGCTCGAATTAAAAAATCCCTTGAGAAAATTCCGCAGTTAAAAGAAAAATTAGGGATAACAGTAGCAATTCCCACAGCATATAGAATAGCAACAGAAGAAGATAAATTCTTTTGGATACGAAAAGATATACCACATGGTAGTATGAACTTAATGATCTATGAGTTGCCGTTGGGAATAGTTTCTAAAGACTCTAACACTATTGGTAGTATCATTAAAATGAGAGATTCGATAGGCTCCATAAAAATTCCTGCTTCAGAAACTGGTACGGGTAAATTTATTACCGAAGAAGCTTACGCTCCTTATCTTTATGAAACCACCTTAAACAATAGATTTACTTTTGAAACCAAAGGTACTTGGGAGATTAAAGATAGATTTATGGCAGGGCCTTTTGTAAACTATGTGATCGAAGATATTCCAAACAATAGATTGATGGTGCTAGAAGGTTTTGTATTTGCTCCTTCGGTATATAAAAGGGATAATATGTTTGAACTTGAAGCAATTATCAAGACCATTAAGTTCGAATAATAGAAATAAATATCCAATCTTAGTTTCTACCATTCTCGTACTTTGTGTTTGTGGCTTAAGATAAATTTTGATCAGAACCCATTCTTAATGAAGCGTATAGAGTTATCTGATGCAGAATTGTAGAAAACTTTTCTGCTCTGTATAAAATAATCTTTTCAAATTGGCATTATATTTAGCGATTCTAAAAGCAAATTTATGAATACTGTTTCTTATATCGCTAAACATCTTCCGATCTCAGAAAAACAAATCACTAAGACTGTTTCTCTGCTAGACGATGGAGCTACTATTCCATTTATTTCCAGATATCGTAAAGAGATGACAGGCGATCTCGATGAGGTGGCTATTGGTGAAATCGTAAAGTACAAGTTGGCCTTTGAAACCCTTCAAAAAAGAAAAGAAAGTGTTCTTGCAGCAATTAAAGAACAAGAAGCGTTAACTCCAGAACTGCAAAAGAAAATAGAAACCGCAGAAACTCTTACTCAGGTAGAGGATCTTTATTTACCCTATAAGAAAAAGAGAAAAACAAAAGCTACTGCCGCCAGAGAGCAAGGCCTAGAACCCCTGGCAAAGATCATTATGCAGCAAAGAGAAGAAGAGATCCTTTTTGTGGCTTCGCAATATATAAATGACACTATCATAAATGAAGAGTTAGCGCTGCAAGGAGCAAGAGATATTATTGCAGAGTGGATTAATGAAGATGAAAAAATTAGAAACAGGTTACGTAGATTATATGAGCGCAAAGCAACTATAGCTTCAGCAGTGATCAAGACTAAAAAAGACGAAGACGAAGCCCAGAAATATCAACAGTATTTTGATTGGGAAGAACCATTACATAAATGCCCCTCGCATCGATTATTAGCAATTCTAAGAGCAGAGAATGAAAAGATCGTAAGAGTTAAGATTACAGTTCCAGAAGGAGATGCGTTAGATATTATTGATGATGTAATGATCAAAACGAATATCGAAGCGTGCACCGATCATATGTTTTTGGCCATTTCGGATGCGTATAAGCGATTGTTGACGCCTGCAATTTCTACAGAAGTATTAAACCAGGCAAAAGAAAAAGCCGATGACAATGCAATTAACGTCTTTGCACAAAACTTAAAACAGCTTTTATTGGCTTCTCCTTTGGGGCAAAAGAAAATACTAGCATTAGACCCTGGATTTAAATCGGGGTGTAAAGTGGTTTGTTTAGATAAACAAGGAGATCTTTTACATAACGAGAATATATACCCCCATCCACCACAACGTGAAACTACAGGAGCTATAAAAAAAATACGTTCTCTTGTAAATGCATATAAAATTGAGGCAATAGCAATAGGAAACGGAACAGCCGCCAGAGAAACAGAAGCTTTTATAAAGAAAATACCTTTTGATAGCCCTATCCAGGTATTTATGGTAAATGAAAGTGGAGCATCTATATATTCGGCCTCTAAAATAGCCAGAGCCGAATTCCCGAATTATGATGTTACCGTGCGAGGGGCTGTTTCTATCGGTAGACGATTGGCCGATCCTTTGGCCGAACTTGTTAAAATTGATGCCAAATCTATTGGGGTGGGTCAATACCAACACGATGTAGACCAAACCAAGCTTAAAAATCAATTAGATACAGTAGTGATGAGTTGTGTAAATAGCGTAGGGATTAATGTAAATACTGCAAGTGTACCTTTACTGAGCTATGTTTCTGGTATTGGTGAAAAACTAGCCGAAAATATTGTGGCATACCGATCAGAAAACGGAGCATTACAATCTCGAGAACAACTTAAAAAAGTACCAAGATTAGGAGGCAAAGCTTATGAACAAGCGGCAGCATTCCTTAGAATTACTAGCCCTGAAAATCCATTGGATAATTCTGCAGTACACCCAGAGCGCTACAAGTTGGTCTCTAAAATGGCAAAAGATGCAGGTGTTCCTCTTCATGAATTAATTGGAAACAAAGAGGCAATTAAAAAAATCAAGCTGCAAAGCTACATTACCGATGAGGTTGGACTTCCGACATTAACCGATATTGTTAGAGAGTTAGAAAAACCAGGGGTAGATCCAAGAAAAAAAGTTACTGTTTTCGAATTTGACCCTAATGTAAAGACTATAGCCGATATAAAATCCGGCATGAAACTACCCGGAATTGTAAATAATATTACAAATTTTGGGTGCTTTGTGGATATAGGAGTGAAAGAAAGCGGACTGATCCATATCTCAAAATTAGCCAATGAGTATATAAGTGATGTAAATGCAGTGGTTCAATTACACCAACATCTTATGGTTACTGTATTGGATGTTGATTTAAGCAGAAAGCGAATCCAACTGTCACTTATCGATTGATGAATATCATTTTAGACCTCACAGGTTGGTTGCTGAGCTTGTCGAAGCACAAAACCTGTGAGGCCTGAAAATAATTGTATAAAAAAACCCAACTCAGATGAGTTGGGTTTCATTTATACATTTGATTACAGAAATTACTTTTTCTCATCAATTTTAGGATCCTCTTCTTCCTTCGACGCATCCTTAAATTCTTTTATACCACTACCAAGGCCTCTCATTAATTCAGGGATTTTCTTTCCTCCAAATAAAAGCAATACAATGGCTACAATTAAGGCAATCTGCCACGGGCCAATCATTCCTAAAAATATACTTAATGATATCATGATCTAAACTATTAGAGTGCAAAGTTAGTAAGAATAATATTAATACCATTTCTAAACTGTTAAAAACAAGGCCCGATTATGTTATTTTTTTGGCAATTCAAACGATTTATTAATCGTTTGCGTTATATTCTTTAATTACAAGAATATGTATATTTGCGATTAATATACTTTTTTTGATATCATTTATGGTATACGATGTAATCTATGGCTAAAAAGAAAAAAGAACAAAAGAGAATCGCCAGAAAGCTACTTAATAAGTATCGCTTGGTTATCCTTAACGAAGACACTTTTGAAGAGCGAATATCCTTTAAGCTAAACAGGCTTAATGTGTTTGTATTGGTTACCATCACTTCGATAGTTTTGGTTGCTGGAACGACCTTTTTAATTGCTTTTACTCCGTTACGAGAATATATACCTGGATATTCTTCGACATCACTAAACCTGAAAGCCACTAAATTAGTTGCAACTACAGATTCTTTAGAGTCTGCGATTTCTATTAATCAAGAATATTATAAGTCGATTAAAAAAGTACTTACCGGAGATGTTAAAACAGTAGAATTTGACATTGATTCTGCGGTACAGGCTCAAAAAATTAACCCAGAAGAGGTGGATTTGGCTCCTTCAGAACAAGACATTCAACTTAGAGAAGAAGTATCTAAAGAAGATAAGTACAGTTTGTTTGAAAGTGAGAAATCAAGCACAGATTTCTCTCTATTTCCTCCGGTAAAAGGAAACATTACTTCGGGATATAGTATAAATGAAAAACACTATGGTATAGATGTTGCCGTTCCCAAAGATACACCAGTAAAAGCAGCGTCTTCGGGCACCGTAATTTTTGCTGAATGGACTGCAGAAACCGGCCACGTAATTATTGTTAAGCACAATAACAACCTGCTTACAGTTTACAAGCATAATGCATCGCTTACAAAACAACAGGGAGAACAGGTAAAATCCGGAGAAGTAATCGCAACTGCAGGATCCACAGGAGAGTTGTCTACAGGTCCTCATTTACATTTTGAATTATGGAGAGATGGATACCCTACAGACCCATCTAACTTTATTGATTTTGAACAATAATTATCTATGTCCATTAAAGCATTAGGCGCTAAGATCTTTGCCAAACGAATTCGCAAAAAAATTAACAAATGGGCATCAGACCCAATAAAAACCCAAGAACGTGTTTTTAAAAACTTGATAGAGAATGCCAGAAATACAGCATTTGGTGTTGATCATAATTTTAAAGAGATAAAAACCTTTTCAGATTTTGCTAAGCATGTCCCCATACGAGATTATGAAGAATTAAAACCCTATGTAAATCGAGTGGTTGATGGGGAAAAAGATATACTATGGCCAGGAAAACCATTATATTTTGCCAAAACATCAGGAACTACAAGTGGAGCAAAATATATACCTCTGACCAAAGATTCTATACCCACCCATATCAGAGCAGCACGTAACGCTATATTATGTTATATTGAAGAAACAGGAAAAACTGATTTTGTAAATGGAGGTATGATATTTCTTCAAGGAAGCCCGGAACTTAGTGAGCAAAATGGGGTGAAACTAGGAAGACTATCTGGAATAGTAGCACATTATGTTCCTAAATACCTTCAAAAAAACCGAATGCCAAGTTGGGAAACTAATTGCATAGAAGACTGGGAACAAAAAGTAGATGCTATTGTAGAAGAGACCGTAGATAAAAACATGACCGTAATTAGCGGTATTCCACCTTGGGTGCAGATGTATTTTGAAAAACTTCAGCAAAAAACAAATAAAACCATAGGAGAACTTTTTAAAGAATTTGAGTTGTTTATCTATGGCGGTGTAAATTTTGAACCTTATAAAAGCACCTTCGAAAAACTCATAGGAAGAAAAGTAGCAAGTATAGAGCTATATCCTGCTTCTGAAGGTTTCTTTGCTTTTCAGGATAGACAGAACGAAAAAGGTATGTTGCTGCAATTGGATTCGGGTATGTTTTATGAGTTTGTAAAGGCAGACGAGTTTTTTGAAGAGAATCCCAAGCGACTGACTATCAAAGAGGTAGAAAAAGGAGTTAATTATGTGATGTTGGTGTCTACTACGGCAGGATTGTGGGCTTATAATGTGGGTGATACTGTAATGTTTACCAGCACATCGCCATATAGAGTCGTGGTATCAGGAAGAATAAAACACTTTATTTCGGCATTTGGAGAGCATGTTATAGGAAAAGAAGTAGAAGTAGCACTTAAGAATGGGGCCGAGGCAAGCGGAGTGCTAATTAACGACTTCACAGTGGCACCACAGGTTAATCCACATGATTCAGAATTACCGTATCACGAGTGGTTTATAGAATTTCAAGAAGTACCAGATGATATCGAAACATTAGCATTAGAAATCGATAATTCATTAAGAAAACAAAATTCTTATTATGATGATTTGATAGAGGGTAAAATATTGAGAACCCTAAAAATAGTGGCTGTCCCCAAAGATGGATTTAAAAATTATATGAAATCAATAGGCAAGTTAGGAGGGCAAAATAAACTACCAAGACTCTCCAATGATAGAAATATTGTCGATGCACTTTCTGTTATGATTAACAAATAACAGGAATTGAATTTAAATGTTCGGTTAGTATACTTATATTTGCTAGGAAAAATTTATGGCAAATCTTATACTACAAGGAAGAACGAGAGCTCAAGAAAGTTCGAGCGCAATAGAACGCATGTACATTACTATGCGTCATCTTTTCAATAGAGGTTTTTATAAACCGATGGGTGTCTCTGGTGAAACCCTTAGAGAAGCCTTACTTACCCTACGCCCCGAAATTTATGGTTCTGTCGCAGAAGAAAAAGTAGAACTTAACGGTTTGCTTTATGTTATTGATCGTTTACCGTTTGGTATAGAAGAGTGTAGATATATAAATCTTACAAGTGAAGAAGGGTATAAAAACTCTCATTTTAAAGCGATCGTTCCGCCTAAGAGACGCAGAAACTGTTATCGTATCGATGAAGAGCAGATGAATATAGAAATCACTCGTGGACGCTCTGAAATTTATGATATTCTTACCCACTTAACCTTTCTGTTTATAGAATCACATAAGATTATGAATCGAGTGGTAATTAATGAAGAGGGGAATGTAACACGAGATTGGCAAAAACTCGAAAAAGCCGTGTTAACAACTAAGAAAGAGTTAACCAAGGCCGAAAGAGAAGTGGCATTAACGCATACAGCAAATATATTAGGCCGTACTTTTGAAGAAGTATCTTCAATTTATAGTGATTTCTCGTGCCCAGAAAATAAAGAACGATTTTTACACATTATTTATTGGTTAGGTAAGTTAGCTATAGACGAATCAATTGAGGATAAAAAACGCATCGTAACCTTTAGTCCGGTCTTAAGAGAGAGATTAGGGCATCACATTCATGGTGAAATATGGGCAAACGCCATCAAGAAAAAATTAGAAGAGCTTAGCTTATTTGATAGGCCAATTCATATCATTAGCGCAAACATGCATAGCGTGATGAATGCCCTGTATGCACCGATTGCATTAAAAACAGAGCTAAAGAATAAGAACACTTTTGATATTTATGAATCATTAAGTGATAACAAAAGTGATAAATTAAGAGCAAGAGTAGAGAAGTTAGCCTTACAAAAAGGGATGACCTATATTGATGATCAAAGTGGTGCAAACATTAATGTACAGTTGTTTGATACTGCTAAATATACAGAAGGCGAGTATGCTAGCTTAATTTCTGATCTAGATGATAATGATAAGCCGGTAATTATTGTAATGGATTATGCGTTTGGTGAACAGGCATACGAAACAATGGATGAGTTATTGAAGCCTTACTCAGTTGTACAGAGCAATAAAAACCATATGGATGTAAAGTCAGTTTCTATTATGGGAAAAGCTGGTATTCTAGAAGGAGGAAAAGGAGATATTATGATTCCTTCTGCTCATGTTTTTGAAGGCACGGCAGATAATTACCCTTTTAAAAACCAATTAAAAAAGAAAGATTTAGAAGGTAGTGGTATCGACATTTATGATGGAGCTATGATCACAGTTTTAGGTACTTCTTTACAAAATAGAGATATTTTAAAATTCTTTCACGATTCTACATGGAATGTGATCGGATTAGAAATGGAGGGGGCGCATTACCAAAAAGCAATACAGTCTGCTTCAAAGCTAAGAGGGAGTATAAGCCCTAAAGTCAAAGTGCGTTATGCGTACTACGCATCAGATAATCCCCTAGAAACAGGAAGTACATTAGCCTCTGGTGGATTGGGCACAACGGGTGTAAAACCTACATACCTTATTACCGAAAAAATAATCGAACAAATATTTAAAGAAAGATAGGCACATTATGAATAATGAAAAACATAGCGAAGAAATAGATCTATTTCAGCTTTTAAACCTGGTTAAGGGATTTTTTAGAAGTATTGTGAGATCAATTATCTCTGTCATATTATTTTACAAAAAGAAGGCTGTTTTGTTTTCTGTTTTATTAGTTCTAGGAGGGTTGCTAGGGTTTTTTATAGACAAATATCAAGATTCAAGCGATAATTATACTCAAGAAATAATAATCGAACCAAAATATAACACTACAAGATATATTCATGATTTCATTGAAGAGTTAGAGACTAACTTAAAGGACGAATCTTTTCTCAAAAGAATTGGGATGAATTCTGATATGATAGATAATTTAAAAGGAATTTCTATAGAACCAATAATTAGGAATACTGATGTATTAGATGATTTAGAGAAAAGATATGATGATAAGGAGTTCTTTAGTTTTATTGAAGATCATGATGAAGATGAATTAAAAGATAAAAAATTTACAAACTTTTATAAGCACCATAAAATAACAGCTGAATTCAAGAATGGCGATCCCCAAAATGCGAAAATTACGTCATCTATATTAGACGATATTAAATCAAATGATTACTATAACAAAGAAAGAGACTTAGTTATTAAGCAAACAAAAGAAGATCTAAAGCAAAACAAAAAGACTTTACAGTTCATAAATGAATATCTCTTAAATCTTGGCAAAAACCCATCCAGAAGTGAGAAAGAGATAGTTGTAGTTGCTGATAAAGAACAAGCATCTACAATGACGATTGCATCGTTAATACAGCAAAAAGAAGTATTGATTGAAACCATTAATAGCCAACAAAAAATCTTAACCTTCGACAATGAAGTTTTTTTCATTATAGATTATGGAGCTATAATTGCTAAAAAGAAAGTATTACTAGGCAATAAAGCACTTATGATACCATTAGTATTTTTTGGATTGACTTCTTTGGTTTTCTTTTTCAGACACATGTTTAAGAAAATGATAGAATTTGCAAATAAAGGCAACTAAGACTTTGTATCATTAGAAAATGATTGATGTTAGAATGATGTAATAAAGAGTCTAAAATTATAAATCAGAAATCTCGCAAGAGTTTATAGAATCATTATACCAGGGTTAAGTTAAAAAATACTTAACCCTATTTTTTTCTAAGTTTTTTTATTTATTTTGCACTAGTTTTAAAAAGAATATCTTTTAAAACCATTTATGAAAAATATAAACACTTGTATTTTTCAATTGACGTTTTTCCTACCCTATCGTCAAAAAACATATTTCATAGATTATCAAAAGAGTACGATAAAGTGTATAGCATCAGATGCTTTCTGAGTCTATTGCATTATTATACATCTATTTTTTTACCTAAAATTCATTTTAAAGCCTCAATAATTGAGTTCTTTAAAATGCAAATCAACTTATAAAAATGAAAGAAAATAATTCTGAAGAAATCGATTTAGGACAACTGTTTAAATTGATCGGAGAAGCCTTTGATAGATTTTTTAAACTTATAGGCACCGCACTTAAAAGCACCTTTCATCTTTTTATCTCGTTTCTTAAATTTTTAAGACTTCACTTTTTAAAATTTGCTATTGCCATATGTATAGGTTTGGTTATAGGGGGGTATTGGGATCATAAATCTGAACCTGTATACAGGTCTTCAATGATTATTGAACCTAATTTTAATAGTGCTCAACAATTATATAATAATATTGAATTCTATAATCAATTGGCACAGCAAAAAGATCATGAAACTTTGGCTGATGCACTGCATATAAATGAAAAAGAAGCTCTAAATATCAAAAAAATGAGCATAGAATCATTTTCAGATCAAACACAAAGAATAAGACAATTTAGTGCATTTATTAGCGAATTGGATTCGATATCTCAAAAACAAGTAGATTATAACGATTTTTTACAAAATTTCAATAACATTAATGCAAAATTTCATAAAATAAAAATTGAGGCAACGTCACCAGAAATTGCAAAAAAATGTCAAAAAGCAATTGTAACGTCTATAGAAAACAATGAATACTTCACACTTCAGAAAAAAATAAATGATCGTAATATTGCTCTTAAAGATTCGGTTATAATTATACAGCAGGGAGAAATAAATGAATTACAAGAATTTTATAAAAAGGTAAAAATTCTTGAAGCTCAAAAACCACAAGGGAGCACAAGCATTAATCTAGCCGAAAACCAGCAAGATCAGATGTCGGGGATCGAATTATTAAATCAAGCAAGAAAATTGAAAGATGAAAAAATTGAATTAAATAATGAAAAGGCAAATACCAAAAATACGATTAACATTATTTCTGAATTTCCTAATAAAGGAGTTTTAATAAATGATTTTTTCAACAGGAAATTGGTGTTATTGCCCATAGTATTTTCGACTATTTTATTTTTGATCTTAATTCTTTTTCAATTAAATACATATTTGAAGAATTATGAATAATAAAGAATACAAATGAACGACATCTCAAACTATACATTTTCAAGGATATAGATGTTAACGAAAAAAAACAGTGTGAAATGTATTAAGAATCCTTCATTCAAAATAAAGATGAACTATTTTTTTAAAATACTTTGATTAAAAAAAACATAACTTAGAAGTGCTAATATTACTTTTAGATTAAAGTGCAGAAAGAAGGGTTTAATGTTGTAAATTAAACAAAAAAAACAGATAATTAACCTATTTTTGCAAACAACAAATAGTATTCGCCTAATATATAAAGTGTCCATTTAAAGAATATGAAAAACATTCTAATTACAGGAGGAGCAGGCTTCATAGGCTCTAACTTTATTCCTTATTTTATAAAAAACAATCCGGATTTTAGTATTGTAAATTTAGATTTACTGACGTATGCAGGAGATTTAAAAAACATAAAAGAGGTCGAGGAAGGAGATCGATATACTTTTATCAAAGGAGACATTTGTGATAGAAATCTAATAGAAGAACTATTTAACAAGTATGATATTTATGGAGTGATTCATTTTGCTGCAGAATCCCATGTAGATAATTCAATATCAAATCCAGATGCATTTATAAAAACCAATGTTTTTGGAACCTTTGCTTTATTAGATGTCGCAAGGAACTATTGGATGGAGGCTCCACACGCCTATAAAGATCAATATAAAGAATGCCGTTTTCATCATATTTCTACAGATGAGGTGTATGGAACACTAGGAGAGACAGGATTGTTTACTGAAACCACACCGTATGCACCTAACAGCCCTTATAGTGCATCTAAAGCATCTTCGGATCATATCGTTAGAAGTTATTTTCATACCTATGGAATGAATGTCGTAACTACTAATTGTTCTAACAATTACGGTCCAAAGCAACATGACGAAAAACTGATTCCCACGATCATTAGAAAAGCGCTTTCCGAAGAGAATATACCCATTTACGGAGATGGCAAAAACATTAGAGATTGGCTATATGTACTGGATCATTGTAAAGGCATTGAATTAGTATATAAAAAAGGAGCTTCTGGCGAAACATACAATATTGGAGGAAGAAATGAACGTAATAATAATTATATCGCTTCAAAAATTTGTGAAATATTAGACACAAGCACCCCTCGCAAGAATGGAAAATCGTATATAGATTTAATAACCTATGTCAAAGATAGACCAGGTCATGATTTACGTTATGCTATTGATGCTGCTAAAATTGAGAATGAATTAGGATGGAAGGCCGATGAAAATTTTGAGACAGGAATAGATAAAACAGTGACCTGGTACTTAAAAAAATATCATACTATATCATGAAAGGAATAATTTTAGCCGGAGGCTCGGGAACAAGGTTACACCCCTTAACACTTGCTGTTAGTAAACAGCTTATGCCAGTGTATGACAAGCCAATGATTTATTATCCGCTTTCAAGCCTAATGTGGTCAGGAATAAGAGAAATTATGATCATTTCTACACCACATGATTTGCCATTATTTGAAAAACTATTAGGCGACGGGAAGAAATTTGGTTGCCGATTTGAATACGCTGTGCAAGAAAACCCCAACGGCCTTGCAGAGGCATTTATAATAGGAGCAGATTTTATAGGTAATGATAAAGTAGCATTGATCTTAGGAGATAATATTTTTTATGGAACAGGTTTAGCAAAACTTTTACAAGCAAACAATGATCCGGATGGAGGAATCATATATGCCTATCATGTGCATGATCCAGAACGCTATGGAGTAGTTGAATTTGACCATACGGGTAAAGCCATATCTATCGAAGAAAAACCTCAACAGCCCAAATCAAACTATGCAGTACCCGGAATATACTTTTATGATAATAAAGTGGTAGGCATAGCCAAAAGTATAAAACCTAGCCGTAGAGGTGAGTTAGAAATTACCGATATAAATAGAGCATATTTAGAAGAGGAAAAGTTAAGTGTGAGTATTTTAGATAGGGGAACAGCTTGGTTAGATACAGGTACGTTTAATTCGTTAATGCAAGCGTCTCAATTTGTACAAGTAATCGAAGAGCGTCAAGGACTAAAGATTGGAGCAATAGAAGAGGTTGCCTATAGGATGGGTTATATTTCTAAAGATGAATTAAAAGAACTAGCAAAACCTCTTATCAAGAGTGGATATGGTAAACACCTAATGAGCATTTTAGAAGACTAAGTATGATAGCAAAAGAAACAAAGCTTAAAGGATGTTTTATAATAGAGCCCGCAATTTTTAAAGATGAAAGAGGCTATTTTTTTGAAAGCTTTAACCAAAATAAGTTTAATGAACTCATAGCTCAAGAAGTTGATTTTGTTCAAGACAACCAGTCTTTTTCAACAAAAGGAGTACTAAGAGCATTACATTATCAATTAGGGGAGCATGCCCAAGCCAAATTAGTAAGAGTAGTACAAGGGAAGGTGTTAGATGTTGCGGTGGATTTACGTAAAGATTCTCCGACTTTTAAAGAACATGTGGCTGTAGAATTATCGGAAGACAATAAAAAACAACTATATATTCCCAGAGGTTTTGCACATGGTTTTGTTGTATTAAGTGATACAGCTAGTTTTTTCTATAAGTGTGACAATTTTTACAATAAAGAAGCTGAAGGAGGAATTATATACAGCGATCAAGACTTAAAAATCGACTGGAAATTAAGTAATAAAGATCTCATTGTCTCAGAAAAGGACGCAATATTGCCAACGTTTAGAAATGCAAATTTATGATTTCGATAGTAGTAACGGGAGCAAATGGCCAAATGGGTAAATGCCTTCAGGATGTAGCCAAAAACAATCAAAATATTGAGTGGGTTTTTAAAACATCTAAAGAATTAGATATAACCAATCAAGATAGTATTCAAAACCTTCTTAAAGAAAAACAGTTTAACTATTTGATCAATTGTGCGGCTTATACAGCGGTAGATAAAGCAGAAACCGAAACTAAAAAAGCATTCCAAATAAATGCAGAAGCAGTAAAATATGTAGCAGAAGCATGCAAGCTAACTAACACCGTGCTCATACATATTTCAACAGATTTTGTTTTCGACGGAACAAAAAAAACACCATATACAGAGAAAGATGAACCTAATCCAATAAATGTATATGGAGCGTCTAAGTTAAAAGGAGAACAATATATTCAGGAGATTTTAGAACGGTTTTATATCATAAGAACTTCTTGGTTATACTCAGAGCATGGTCATAATTTTTTTAAAACAATTGTAAGAAAATCAGAAACAGAAACAGAACTTACAATTGTAACTTCTGAAACAGGCACCCCTACAAATGCTAATGATTTAGCTAAATTTATACTCGAAATAATACTTGATGATAATGATAACTACGGTGTTTATCACTATAGCAATCAAGGGGAAGCAACATGGTATGATTTTACAAAAGAGATTCTAAGGTTTCTTGGAAAACTTAAAACTATAACTCTTAAAAAAACCGATAATTACCCTACTTTTGCAAAGAGGCCTAAATACAGCGTTTTAAGTAAAGAAAAAACAATCAAAATTTTTCAAACCAATATTTTAGATTGGGATTCTTCCCTATTCTTAATTAATAAATCTAAGGAATAAAAAGATTAAAAAAATAAGCAAAACTTTAAAAGCAAGATGAACATATTAAAGCTAATAGGAAGAAAACAGGAGTTATTTTCTACAGATATCTCTGAAAAGGAGTCTGAATTAAAAAACATAATTTCTTCTTCATCTTTTTTAGTTATTGGCGGTTCAGGATCCATTGGTCAAGCAGTCACTAAAGAGATCTTCAAAAGAAACCCTGAAAAACTTCATGTGGTCGATATTAGTGAAAACAACTTAGTCGAATTAGTAAGAGATATTAGAAGTTCTTTTGGGTATATAGATGGCGATTTTAAAACCTTTGCTTTAGACATAGGATCTTTAGAATATGATGCTTTTATAGAAGCAGACGGAAAATATGATTATGTCCTTAACTTATCTGCACTAAAGCACGTTAGAAGTGAAAAAGACCCTTATACTTTGATGAGGATGATTGATGTAAATATTTTCAATACCGAGAAAACATTACTTCAATCTATTGAAAAAGGAACCAAAAAATATTTTTGTGTATCAACAGACAAAGCAGCTAATCCTGTAAACATGATGGGTGCCTCTAAGCGAATTATGGAAATGTATTTGATGAGAAGAAGCAAAGACATCAAAATTTCTACTGCACGTTTTGCTAACGTAGCATTCTCAGATGGATCACTACTTCATGGATTTGATCAAAGAATAAAGAAAAAACAACCAATAGTAGCGCCAAACGATATCAAAAGATATTTTGTAATACCAAAAGAATCAGGAGAACTTTGTTTAATGTCTTGTATTTTTGGTGATAATCGGGATATATTTTTTCCTAAATTAAGTGAGAACCTTGACCTCATTTCCTTTGCAGATATTGCAATAAAATATCTTGAAGAACTTGGGTACCAACCCTATTTGTGTAAGGATGAAGAAGAGGCTAGAAAACTTGTAGAAACACTACCTCAAGAAAAAAAATGGCCGTGTCTGTTTTCTAAAAGCGACACCACCGGAGAAAAAGATTTTGAGGAGTTCTTTACCGATAAAGAAACATTAGATATGGATAGATTTCATAATCTTGGAATCATAAAAAATGATTTAGATTTTGACAATGAGACATTAGATTTCTTTACAAATAAAATCCAGACTTTGAAGAAAAATAAAAAGTGGGACAAGAACGATATTGTTGATCTTTTTTTCAAAATGATACCTGATTTTGGACACAAAGAAACAGGTAAATATTTAGATAGTAAAATGTAAATATATGTATCAAGAGTTTATATCCTTTACTCAAAAAACCTTCAAAACCAAAGATTTTATCCCTCTTCATGCCCCAATATTTATGGGAAATGAGAAAAAATATCTGGATGAATGTATCGACAGTACATTTGTTTCTAGTGTAGGAAAATTTGTTGATCGATTTGAACTAGAAGTTGCTAAGTTTACCGGAGCAAAGCATGCGATTGCAACTTCAAATGGAACTGCCGCATTACATATTGCCCTACTAATGTCTGGGGTTGATTATAATGATGAGGTGATTACTCAGCCTTTAACCTTTGTCGCAACAGTTAATGCAATGCGTTATATAGGAGCACATCCGGTTTTTGTAGATGTAGACAAGGACACTCTAGGCTTATCTCCAGAAAAATTAGAGGATTTTTTATCACAAAATACAGAAATGATAAATGGAGAATGTATAAATAAGATAACAAAGAGAAGGATAAAAGCTGTAGTTCCTATGCATACTTTTGGGTTGTCTGCAAGAATTGATGAAATCATATCGGTTTGTAATACATTTAATATAGCAGTGGTCGAAGATGCGGCAGAGTCATTAGGAAGCTATTTCAAAGGAAAACATACAGGAACCTTTGGTTTACTTGGCGTTTTTAGTTTTAATGGAAACAAAACCATAACTACAGGAGGAGGAGGAATGCTTGTAACCAATGATGACAAAATTGCCCAAAAAGCAAAGCACATTACAACGACCGCCAAAATACCGCACCCCTGGGATTATGAACATGACATGATTGCTTATAATTATCGTTTACCCAATATTAATGCTGCATTGGGATGTGCCCAGATGGAAGAACTTCCTCTTATTTTAGAAAAGAAAAGAGAATTATCAAATAAATACCAGGCGTTTTTTAGCGACAAATCATTATATTATGTCATAGAACCAAAAAATTCTGTTTCTAACTATTGGCTAAATGCTATTCTATTAGAAAATTTGGAAGAAAGAAATGAGTTTCTTAGAGAAACCAATGCCAATGGAGTGATGACAAGACCTATTTGGAAATTAATGAATAGCTTGTCAATGTTTAAAAACGCACAAACCGGAAACCTCGAAAATGCCGAGTGGTTTGAAGAACGTGTTGTAAATATACCAAGTAGTGTAATTTTATAAAATATTTTTGAAATGAAACCAATTTATGTTATAGGTTCAGGAGGTTTTGCAAAAGAAGTTTATTTTTTAGTCAAAGAAATAAATAAGAGTCAAAATGAAAAATTGAGTTTTAAAGGATTTATTGATAAGGAATCTGGAACAATCAAACTTGATCAAAAAGAATATCCAATTATAAAAGAAGATGTTTTTTTAAGCGACCCTCCAAAAGATGCCTGTATTGCAATAGGAATTGGAAACCCATCAATAATAGAAAAAGTGGTGTTAAAGTTTAAAAAATTAAATTTCCCAAATTTAATTCACCCAAATTTTATTGGAGATCTCGATAATATTACCATAGGAGAAGGAAATATTATAACTGCAGGTTGTATTTTTACAGTTGATATTAAAATAGGTTCTTTCAACATTTTTAATTTAAATTGTACTGTTGGGCATGATACGACTATTAAAAATGGTAATGTTATAAATCCTGGATGTAATATTAGTGGAGGAGTCGAAATAGGAAATTATAATTTGTTTGGAACAAATTCAACAATTCTTCAATATATAAAAATAGATTCCAACAGTGTTTTAGGAGCAGCGGGTTTATTAACTAAGGACTTAGAATCAAAAAAATTAGCAGTAGGTATGCCCGCCAAAGTAATCAAAGAGTTATGAATAAAACAGTAGTAGCAACAGTGGTTTTTCCGGCTAATACTGCCTTTGTAAATGATTTCTTTGGGTCATTATGCAGACAGACATATAAAGAATTTGATGTTTTCATTATTAATGATGGACTTGAAAATTTTGATTTTTTCGTTAAAAAGTATAATTCATTAAATGTAACGGTTTACAATTATTCCAATACTCCTTCAAAAATAAGACAAAAACTTTTGGAACTATTAAATCAGAGCGAATATGAAGATATAGTATTCAGTGATTCTGATGATTATTTGGCTGACAATAGAGTAGAAGAATCAGTTAGATATTTGGATAAATACCCTATTGTTTTTAATGATCTAACAAGTTTTTATGAGGATACGATTTTAAAGCAAAATATTTGGTCTTCAAGATTTAATAAGAATAAAGTGATTACACAAGAATTTCTTTTGGATAAAAACGTTTTGGGACTAGGGAACAGCGCAATTAGAAAAGAGGCCCTAAAAGAAATAAATTTGGATGAAGATCTTTTGGCCGTTGATTGGGCAATTTTTTATAACTTAATAGAGGGTTTAGAAGCTTTTTTTATAGATAAAACACAAACTTTTTATCGCCAGCATAATTCGAATACTATAGGATTTGACAAAATATCATTGCAAAGAATAAAGTCAGCATTAAATGTGAAAAAAAGACATTATAATTTTATCAAGAGAAAAGACTTGTATAGCGAATTAATGCTGCTAGAAAAATCAAACCCCATAGATGAAATTGAAAAGAAGATAACCACTAGTGAAAAAGATACAAATCAAAATTATTTTTGGTGGGAAGAAACAAAACTATTAGAAAAATAAATTAAAATGAAAAAAATAAAACTATCTCCAACTTTTGATGTACATAATTTTTCTGAACCCTTTGTTATTGCAGAAATAGGTGCAAATCATAATGGCGATATGGATTTGGCTAAAAAGATGATTGATTCTGCGGTTGAGTGTGGTGCACACGCTGTTAAGTTTCAGTCCTGGACCCCAGAATCACTTGTTTCCAAAGTAGAATATGACAACAACCAAAAGTATGATGATTCTCCCAAAAAACACTTTGGTTCTCTTAAAGAAATGGTACAAAAATATTACTTAAGAGAAGATCAACATTTCGAACTAAAAGAGTATTGTGATAATAAAGGTGTGGTTTTTGCGTCTTCTCCATTTTCTGAGGGAGAGGCAGATCTCTTGCATAGACTAGGAGTTCCTTTTTTCAAGGTTGCTTCGATGGATATTAATAATTTAAGGCTTTTAAAGTACTTGGCAAAATTTAAGAAACCAATTATTTTATCTACTGGGATGGCTTCTTTGGCTGAAATAGATCAGGCAATTAAGATTATTGAATCCGAGGGAAATGATCAAATTGTACTATTACATTGTATCTCCATCTATCCTCCGCATTACGAAGATATTCATTTGAATAATATTACAATGTTGCAGGAAGCTTTTGATTATCCCGTAGGTTTTTCTGATCACACCATAGGTTTTTCTATACCTTTGGCTTCAGTAGCACTGGGAGCTTGTGTCATTGAAAAACATTTTACTACAGATAAAAACTTACCCGGTTGGGATCATGAAATTTCTGCGGATCCGGTTGAGCTAAAAATAATTTGCAAAGAAGGTTTAAATATTACAAAATCTTTAGGGAGTCATCAACGAATTGTTTCAGATGCTGAAGAAGCCAAAAAAGGAAAATTTAGAAGAAGTGCTGTGACTGCAAGATCAATTAAAAAAGGAGAAAAGATTAAAGCAGAAGATATTCTGTTTAAAAGGCCAGGGACAGGTATTTCTCCTAATGAAGAATTATATATTGTTGGTAGAACGGTTAAAAATGACATCGATAAAGACGTTATTTTAACCTGGGAAAGTTTCGAATAGTTATGAGCCAAAAAGTAATTGCATGTATTATTTCTCGTACCGTTTCAACAAGATTACCTCTTAAGGTTTTAAGAAATGTTTTTGAGGATTATTCTATGCTCGATTATATTATTCAGAGATTGAAATTGTCTAAAAAAATCGATGAAATAGTTATTTGTACTTCTGTTGAAAAGGCAGATGATATTTTAGAAGATGTGGCTCAAAAGAACAAAGTTAATATCTATAGAGGTTCTCCCGAAAAAGTAATTGAACGAATGATTGTTGTGGGAGATGAGTATAAAGGTGATATCTTATTGAGGGTTACAGGAGATAATGTATTTACATCATATGAATACATTGATCGGCAAATAGAGTTATTGCAGGAAAATAATTTGGATTATTTGAGATTAAATGGAGTTCCTATAGGTTCTTCTGCCGAGGTAATGAAGTTTGAAGCCCTTAAAAAGTGTTATTCAGAAATGGATCCTATGGTAAGTGAGTATTTGATGCTTTATATGTTTGAGCCGGATAACTACAAGTGTGGCATTCTTAATCCGTTTTCTGAGGATTATTCCAATTATACGATTACAGTGGATACTCCAGAAGATTATGTTCGTACAAAAGAAATTATAAACCTTAGTACAAATAATAATAAGTTGAGATTAACCCTAAAAGAGGTAATCGATACAATTGTAGAAAATAATATTATCAATGCTATATATAACCCCACAGGGGATGTTAAGTATCCATATGGAAAAATAATTTCTTTTAAAGAGTATAAAAAGGATATGGAACGAAGAATAAACAAATCAACCCATTTTAGTTAATATGTCATATTATCTATATACCGAAACAGCATTTCATCATCAAGGTGAGATGGAATATGCAAGAAAATTAATTGAGGCTACAAAAGATTCTGGAGCTTCTGGGATAAAATTTCAGGTAATTTTTAATATTAATAACTTGACTTCTTCCAAGCATTCTAAATATGAGTTTCTTAAAACATTAGAATTTTCAGAAAAAGAATGGGAAGAATTATTAGAATATGCTATTGATCTCGGGTTAGACCTCATTATAATGCCTTTGGATCTTGAATCTTTTGAGTTAATAGAAAAATATAAGAAAAACATTAAGTTTTTAGAGATTCATTCAGTATCGTTTAATGATGATGGGTTAAAAGCAAAGGTTAAAGAAAGTGGTATTCCCTTGATTCTTGGCGTTGGAGGAAGAACCTTTGAAGAAATTAATAAACTTATCAATTTTTTTAAAGAACAGATTTCAGTTTTGATGCACGGTTTTCAATCTTACCCAAGCAAAATAGAGCATGTTCGTCTTCAAAAGATTTCAACTTTGATAAAAATGTTCCCCAATATTGATGTTGGGTATGCAGATCATTCAAGTTATAATAATGAGTTTTCGGTACTATCAAATGATTATGCATATCTTTTAGGAGCAAGAATTTTTGAAAAACATATTACTATTGATGAAGGAATTGAAAGGGTAGATTTTGAAGCAGCAGTTTCAAAGGATAAAATTAAAGAAATTAATTCCAGGCTTACTTTCCTTTCTAAGGAAATTTTTTCTGACCTAAAAAAAGATTTTTCTGACCTAAACGAACATGAGATCGTTTATAAAAATAGAGAGAAAATTGCCGTAGCGTCAAGAGATATACAAGAAGGAGAAAAGCTTAATAAAGACAATGTATGTTTCAAAATGATTGATAAAGCTTCTGAGTACACTAAAATTGATCAATTAGAGCATAAAATAGCAATGAAGAACATATTGTTTGATGAGGTAATATCGGACAAAGACATACACTAGAAATGAAAGAAAAATTAGTTGTTAAATACGATAAGCACTTATCTTTTGAAAAATTAGTGAGCATGCTTGACGAAGCAGGTCAAGGTTTTTTAGCTTTTATAGATGATCATGATAAGTTAGTTGGAATTGTAACCGATGGAGATATCAGAAGGGCAATAATTAATAAAATAAACGATATTGATAGGATAATTAATAAAGAACCTATAAAACTTTCTGAAGACTTCGAAGAAAAGAAAGTTATTAATCAATTAAGGATGCTTCATAGGAGGCATATGCCAATTACTAATAAAGAAAATCGGTTAATTGATATTATTACCCTTGATGACTACGAATATAATTTTAGACCAAATCATGTAGTAATTATGGCTGGTGGATTAGGTTCGAGATTAGGTGACCTGACAAAAGAGACCCCCAAACCGATGCTTAAGGTAAACAATAAGCCTATACTAGAAAGAATAATTAATAACTTCTTGAAACACAAGTTTAACAACTTTGTGTTTTGTGTGAATTACAAATCTGAAGTTATTGAGAATTATTTTAAAGACGGGTCTGAATTTGGTGTAAACATAAAGTATATCAAAGAAAACAAAAGACTCGGTACTGCGGGAGCACTTAGTTTAATAGATTTTGATTTAAAAACCCCCTTTATTGTGGCCAATGGTGATGTTATTACTGATTTAGATTACTCCAGTTTTTTAGAGTTTCATAACAAAAGTAATTCGCCAGCGACAATGTGTATTAAAAGATTTAACTACCAAGTTCCATACGCCATTGTACAAAAGGATGAAGAAAAAAACTTAATAGGTCTTAAAGAAAAACCTAACTACCATTACCACATTAATACTGGAACTTACGTTTTATCAAAAAAAATACTTGATAAAATTCCAAAAGATGTATTCTATGATATGCCATCATTGTTTGAAGAATTAATAACTTCTGGAGAAATTCCAAAGACTTTTGAAATGGAGGAATATTGGTTAGATATTGGTCATCCAAAAGACTATAAGCAAGCTCAGGATGATATAACCTAAAAAAAGAAGTCTATATAAGATTGATCGGTATTTTTTCATAGGATACTTAGATTTAAAACCATTTAAAACCATTACCAGTATGCGTTCTTACCTTATAAAAATAACATTCTTAATAACACTTGGCTCATTAGTTTTTTTGATATTAAGTTGTAGCGATAAAGAAATAAAGGAAATATGGCTTGATGAACTTGATCTTTCTACAATGACATCAGGGTGGAAATCACCTCAAAAGAATAAGTCTATATTAGGGAGTTCCATTAAAATGGATGAAAAAGTATACGAACGAGGAGTTGGAGTACATGCTAAAAGCAAATTTATGGTGGATCTTGATGGTAAGGCAAAAAGCTTTAAGGCCATTGTTGGTGTAGATGATGGAGGTAAAGAAGTAAGTTCATTAAATTTTTATGTTCTTGGAGATAAAAAGATACTTTTTGAAAGCGGTGTTCTGAAAAAAGGGGAAATAAAAGATATTAACCTGAATATTGAAGGTATAGAAATTTTTGCTTTATATGTTTCAGATGCAAAAGATGGGCAATCTAGAGATTATGCGAATTTTGCAAATGCAAGATTTGAGACTTATGGTGATGTTACACCTTTTATACCAGCAAAGGCAGAAAAAAAAGTAGCTAATCTAATTGAAGAATTAGCGCCAAGAATTAACGGACCGGATATTTTTGGAGTAAGAGACCGATCTCCCTTTTTGTATAAAATTCCTGTTTCTGGTAAAAAACCCATCATTTATAGTGTTGAAAACCTACCCAAAGGTTTAATACTTGATAGTTTGACAGGTATAATTACAGGAAAACTTAATCAAAAGGGATCGTATAAAGTAATTTTAAAAGCTAAGAACGAGAAAGCAAAAGCTACAAAAAATTTCGAAATTATAGTAGGAGAACAAATAGCATTAACCCCACCAATGGGTTGGAATAGCTGGAATTGTTGGGGGAAAAATGTAAATCAAGATAAAATTGCTGCCGCTGCAAAGGCAATAGTAACTAAAGGTTTAATAGATTACGGATGGACTTATGTTGTAATCGATGATGCATGGCAAGGTAATAGGGCTAATGATAAAAAAGCGCTTCAACCTAATGAAAGGTTTCCTGATATTCAAAAGTTATCAAATCAGTTACACGAAAATGGGCTAAAGTTTGGCGTTTATTCTACCCCTTGGATAACCTCTTTTGCAGGTTACTGTGGCACATCAAGTGATTCAATAAATGGCTATTGGTCTAAAGAAACATTTGGTAGTAGGAAATTCATTAAACACGGAAAGTATTCCTTTGAAAAAAATGATATAGATCAATTTGTAAACTGGGGTGTTGATTATCTGAAATATGATTGGAACCCTATAGATTCTATTTCTTTGGTAAAAATGGGTAAAGAAATCAAAAGAGCAAATAGAGACATCACATTTTCGATTTCTAACTTTACCAGTATTAAGGATATAGGTCTATATCAAAAATGGAGTAATTTATGGCGTACCACCAGTGACATAAGAGATGTATGGGATAATGGTTATTCCAAAGGAAGATTTTCTCAAGGCATAATGGACATATTACGATTTCATACAAATTGGCAAGCACACAATGGCCCATCATCATGGAATGACCCCGATATGCTTGTTTTAGGAAAAGTTGGATGGGGTAATCCAAGAGAGAATAGATTATCTGCAGATGAACAATATACACATTTTACTATCTGGTCCATGTGGTCAGCTCCACTGATGTTGGGATGTGATTTAGAAAAGGCAGATGATTTTACCCTTTCTTTACTTAAAAACCCAGAAGTACTAGAAATTAATCAAGATAGATTAGGGGCACAAGCAGAAGTTGTTTTTGATCAAAATGGTTTCCTGATTATGAAAAAACCACTCTATAACGGAGATATTGCCATCGCCATCATAAATAAAGGACCATATTATGGTACAGCTGTCGATCAGTTTAGTTGGGGAGAAACAAAGGCGCGTAAGTTAAATCTAAAAAAATCTGACGTAAATTTGAATGGAAAATTTATGGTGAGAGACTTATGGAGTCAACAAAATGTCGGAAAATTTATTGAATCAATTAATTTTACAATAAACCATCATGGAGTAAAGCTTTTAAGATTAAAAAAAATTAAATAAATATTTTAATAATTGATAAGCTTAGAGACTAGCTCAAGTAACACTATGATATTAGACACAATTAATAATGCCAATTTTTATAAAAAATTATCGAAGAATATCGATGCTGCCATTGATTTTCTACAAAATAACGAGCTGAAAAAAATTGAATCAGGACGCCATGAAGTGGTTGGAGATGAGGTTTATGCTTTGGTTTTTGATTATGAAACTCACCCAGAAATTGAAGATAAATGGGAAGCCCATAGAAAGTATTTTGATATTCAATTTATAGTTGAAGGAACCGAAAATATAGCTATAGCAGATATCTCTGACATGAGTCCCATAACTGATTATATTGAAAAAGATGATTATCAGTTGTTTAAGGGTAAAGGAGGAAGCCTTTTATTAAAAGAGAACGATTTCATAATATTAGGCCCAAGAGATGTTCATCAACCGGGAATTCAATTAGGAGATACAACTAATAGAATAAGAAAAATTGTGATTAAGGCAATGATTTAGTCTATACTAATATAGGATGCTATCGAGCTGTTTGTTTTATTGCCCCACGACTAAAAATTATATATTTCTAAACTAATTTGATTTGTTAGAAACAATAAAAAAGAACCCCTTTTTAAAAAACATAGCAATTTTTTTTTCGGGTAGTTTAATAGCTTTGATTGCAGCGGTATCTGTACAGTTTCTTATACCCAAAATTTTATCCATTGAAGATTATGGCCTATACAAGTCATTCACATTATACTTATCTTATACGAGTTTATTACATTTTGGTTTAAAAGACGGTATCTATATTGCTCTATGTAGTGAGGAGACTTTTAGTAAACAAAAAAACATAAAATATTTCAGCCTTTTAATTATTCAGCAATCTATAGTACTTGTTTTAATGCTATCGGCTGCATTTTTTTTTGGAACTCCATTAAAGATAATTTTAATTTGCCTCTCTATTACCTCTTTCTTTTTTATAATCAACACATATTATGATTCGCTTTTTCAATCTCAAAAGAAGTTTAAAATTGTAAGTTTTTTAAAAATTTTTAAAGAAACATCTTTTTTAATTTTAGTGGTGCTTGTTTATTTTTTATACGATAAACCAAGTATTAATCTCATATTAGGATCTTTTTTGTTATCAATAATTGCAAGCTATTTTACTTATACATATGTCTCTAGAAAATTGATTGGGATTAAAACTATTACATCAAAGGATATTAATTTTATTAAACCAACCTATTCTAGAGGAATTAAACTTTTGGCAGGAAATTTTGGCAATCAAATAAACGTCAACATTGACAAGTTATTTATCAATTTTTTTTATTCTATTGAATTGTTTGCTTATTACTCATTTGGAGGAATGTTTTTCGTTTTAACAAACACCTTTGTGAGTTCAGTTGCAACCGTTTTACTACCTTATTTGTTCAAAGAATATAATCAGGATCTAGAAAATAAACACAGGCAATTGATGAAGGTTACAACAATGTTTTCTCTTGTCCTTTGTTTTTATTTAATAGCTGTTTTTTACTTTGTAAAATATTTTTATGAAAACTATATAGAGAGTATTCCCATAATTGCTCTATTTTATGTTGCCATGGTTTATAATATCAAAATAAATATTGTTCAGAACAATTATTTAAAGACTCTTAATCTCGATAAAGAATATGTAAAGAATAACTATATTGTGTTATTTGGGTATATTTTAATAATGACAGGTTTGTATTTATTAAAAATGGATATTGTGTATTTCGCAGTATGTACTTCAATAATGATGTATTTAAGGTTTAAATTGAATTTAAGGTCTATTAATGCACAATTAAAAACTAATAAAAGCTATTTTATTGATGACTTTTTGATTTTTATCTTGGGGATACTAGTATTTTTGTATGCAAAATTTGTACTATAAATGAAGAAGCTTTTAATTTTGGGCCAGATTCCAAAAGAGTATGGCGGTAGTTATACAACTGGTGTCGCAAATGTCGTCTTGGAGATAGCAAGTATTCTTAAAGAATCATACGCAACACATATCTATGCAACTAATCTTAATTCATCTAAACCCAAAAAACACAATGGTATTACGTTTTTAGGATACTCAAAAAAACTTCTTTTAAAACTACTATTTGTCGAAGTTATAAAAAGACCTATCGGAATTGTAAAGGAACTTAGAAATTATAAGAATGAATTTGGAGTGCCTCAATATAAATTTTTACTATACAGAATTCTGATAAAAAATTATATTCAAGAATTAAAACCAGATATAATTAATGCACATGGGATGATTTTTTCACCAATTATGAAGCATTTAAAATTATCCGAGAAAACCTTTTTTTCTTTTCATGGATTTATGCACAACGACCCTAATAGTATTGTTGCAAATCAAGAAAGAGGAATTTCAATGCAAAAACTATATAATAATGGAGCTAAATATGTCTTTAACCCAACGTATTTAAATCCAGAGATGAAAGACATAGGAGAGGCTCAATTAAAAATAAACTCGAGAAATCCATCTATAATTTCAAACGGCGTCAATGTTTCAACATTTAGATACTCTGAAGTGGATAGAAAAGAAATAAGACAGGAATTGCAAGTGCCAGATAGTGAAGAGGTTTTTATTTCGGTGGGAGCATTAACAAATCGAAAGAACCACCTTGGATTTATTGATTTCCTAACAAGAAATCAATTTAAGGGTAGTTATTGGATAATTGGCAAAGTTGAATCTGAAGAAACTCAAGAAAAGATTCTTTCTTTATCAAAGAACAAAGATCTTCCCTTTACGATAAAATTATTTAGTTATATACCAAATTCTGAATTATATAGATATTACTCTGGCGCCGATGTTTATGCTCACCCAAGCACATCCGAAGGTCAGGCATTAGTTGTTTTTGAAGCAATGTGTTGTGGCACTCCTGTTGTTGTTAATAAAGAAATAAAGGGCACATTAGGCCTTGACAACTCATATGATCCATATGTTCAGTTTGTAGACTTGAATAAGGATACTATCCCAAGTTTTTTGGTAAATAGAGAACAACTATCCGAGAAATGTAAAGAAGAGTTATCTTGGGAAGTAACAGCAAAAAAATATGTGCAGTTTTTTGAAAATCATGTTTAAAACATATAAATTTATTTGGAAGCGCCTATCAATATAAAGTTATTAAAAAGTGAGGTACAATTGTTTATATTTTCGTTGCCTATACTTCTCCTCTTTGACAACCCTACGATAATCTGTCTTAATTATTTAATGGTAGTTTCTGTAACGTCCTTTCTTTTACTTAAAAAAAAAGGAATAAACCCCTTTTCTTTTTACTTCATTTTATTCTTTATTTTTAATATTTACATTATTGTTCCTGCTACGAATTTCTTGTTTTTTGGAAAGCCAATTTTCTTACCTGAAAATTACAAGGGGTCATATGTTGATGACTCTTTTCATTATTTGGCGCAATATGTAAAGTACAGTACATACATTATCCTTTTTTTCTTAATAATTCCAAGGAGGAAAAAAGAAGGAAGTACCATTAATGGCCTAAGAATTCCATTTTTTTATGCTTTGGGATTGTTCATGTTTGGAATACTTGTTTTGCTATTTCAGGTATATACATCAGGAGCATATAACTACTTTGGTAATCATGGTTTCGTTCGTCAGTACCTTTTTAGTCAGCCTCCTTTTTTTGTGTATTTTGTAAGTTTAGGAATTTACTTTTCGTTTAAAGAAATTGGACTTAAGACCGTTTCCAAGCATATGACTTTGATTACATTTCTATTTCTAATTCTTTATTGCTTTTTTTGGGTAAAAATAGGTATTCGGGGAAGCGCTTTTTATCCCCTAATGATTTGCGTATTGGCATTTTTTAGGACTCAAAAACTTTCAGCTTATAAAAAGTTTTTTAAGAAAAAGTATCTAATTTACTTATTTGCAGTCTACCTTGGTTTTATGTATTTTTCTATCAGGACAAGGATCTATAATAAAGACGGGACAAGAAAGGAAAACCCAACCATCGAGGATGTTATTGCTCTAGTAAAAAAAAGACCAGATTTCTTAAACCCTGGTACTTTAGAATATGGTGCTAGCTATTTCAATTTTTCTGTTATGATGCGGAATAATTTTGAGCAGGATTATCCCTTACAAGCATATGTAGAGGGGTTAAGTACTTTAGGAAGACCAATTCTGAAATACTTTATTGAATATGATGTAGGGCTTTTTTATAGATATAGAGACCAGTTTTTTAAGGAAAGAAAAAAAACCCTAGGAAAAAGTGGAGGAACTGGATACTCTCTTCAATATGAGTTTTATATGCAAGGTTTTGTGTTAATGATATTGATAAGTTTTTTGACAGTCTTTTTTTTCCATAGAGTATCGCTAAATGCTGAAAAAAAAGGAGGGCTTTGGGAAATATATGCAGTACTATTATTTACAATCTTAATTACATTTCCCAGAAGCTCATTAACGTTAAATTTCTTTATAACAAGATTTCTTTACTCAATAATTATTTATTCATTCCTTAAAATAGTTCGAATTGATGAAAACTATAATAAGTCTTAGTGCTATTTTGAAAGATAGAAAACAGGATATTATCGTATATATGCTAATATTACTGGCTTTCATAATTCCGCTTCCTTTTAAGGAAAACATTACCTCTTTAGTATTAATTATAGTGTTAACTGTATCATTACTATTTGGTTTTAAGGATGTCTTCAATACAAAAAGACTAAGGAAAGACTTATTCTTTTTAATTAACGCAATGATATTTTTGCTTTTTGTCGTTGGATTGATTTATGCCGATGATTTTTCTAGGGCATTAGTTTTACTTCAAAAGAAATTACCTTTTCTCATTTTCCCATTGATTTTATCCAGCATTAATTTATCAGATAGAATCTTTAAACTTGTGATTAAATCTTTTGTTTTAGGTGTTGTTTTATATACAATGATTTTATGGTTAAGTCTATACCATATGTATTTAACCAACGAAATTTTAAATCAAAAAATCGGACTGAATTTCACCCTACATAGTTTTATAAGAAATGCGAAGTTTTCAATTCATCATGCATATGTCGGCATGTATTTTACTTTAGCCATTGTCTTTTTAATACATCTATATCGAGAAGCCAAAAAGAAAAAGATGAAAGTATGGTATACCCTAACTACCGTATATATTTTGCTTAATTTTTCTTTTATGGCGGGAAAAATATCGTTTTTGTTTTTACTAATATCTGTTGGGGTTTATGTGGTAATAAACGAAAAACAGAAAAGAAGGGTTTTCTTAATTGTGGGGAGTTTTTTATGTATAGTTTTATTACCAGTGTTGTTTTTGGACTTGAATTGGATACAATCTCTTTTTTCGAGTGCAATGGAACGAAGGGGCCAAATTTTCAAAGTAGCATATATAGCTTCATTAGAGAATTTACCTTTTGGTATTGGGACTAGTGATATTAAAAACGAATTAGAAAGTTATTACATTAGGTTTAATTTTAAAGACCTAATGGGATTAGGTACTCACAATACCTTTTTAGCATTTACCCTTAGGTATGGTATTATAGGAGCTTTGGCTTATTTGGGATATCTTTTTTATTCGTCAAAAATAGCGGTGAAAACGAAAAATACTCTTCTTCTATCGTTATTGGTTATTCTATTTTTATCGTCGTTAACAGAACATGTTTTTGAAACACATAGAGGTAGATTTTTCTTCATTTTTTTCCTTAGTTTTCTTTATTATGGTCATAATACATATAAAGGTGGGGCGGACGACAGTGGCATGAAAAAAAACCTTTTGAATGATCAAGAGCCGATGAATTAAAAAGATAAGGATGAGTATAAAAGAGATTACAGATAAGTTTTTAGATTGGGAAAAGGAGAATGAACTTTATGAAATAGAAGTACATGATCATCCTATTTATCCTTTTATTCGAACCGAAATTTATGAATCGTTAATTTTTACTACAAGCCTAACCGAGATTTTAAAAAAAACATCTTCTAAATTAAACGCTAAGGTTAATCTTTTCAATATTGCTATTAGTTCACTAGATTTTTTTAGAAAAAAACATCTTTTAAATAGAAGTAATTTATTTATAACTAACACTGACAGTAAATTAAAATTTGAAAGCAAGTACGTTGATTATTTTTGTGATAAATTGATAAAAGAAGTATCAGGCGATGCATCGATTTTAGAATTCCCGAATTTACAGGATTATCACTTTAAGGAGATCACAAACAAAGATATCACGGTAAAAGCAGACATTTTTTATGTTCTAGAACGTGTTTATACCAAAAAAATTGATGCCAATTCTTTGAGAATTGAGATTTCAAGAATTTTTGAACTATATGCAGATATCTACAAAGAACTTCATGGTTTTGTTCCAGAAAGTACGGCTATTAATTTACTTTTCAATAGGGTAAAAAGAAACCTACAAAGAATACATTTGTATAAAAAATTCATAAAGCGCTATAGGCCAAAGAGAGTTTTTCTAAAATCCGCATATAGTCCTATGAGCCAGATATTTATTCGGGTTTGTAAGGAGTATAACGTTAAAATTATAGAGTTGCAACATGGTCATATTTATCCTTTTCATATAGGATATATTTTACCCAAAGAAACATCAGCCATAATGTATTTTCCAGATGAGATATTGGTTTGGTCTAATTACTATAAAGAAATTCTAAAAAAGAACAATTGGACAGATTTTAAAATTAAAGTTACCGGAGATTTTACATATAATCTTGATATAAACAAAGGAACTGAGTTTGATGACAAACTGTTGGAAAAAAGAAAAAAGCACCACAAAATTATCACATTAATATGTCAACATACCTTGGATAAAGAGTTTATTCAGTTTTTAGACAACATTCAAGAACTCCCTAATGATGTGCTAATCTTAGCGAAGCTTCACCCCAGATATAAGGAACAACAAGAACAAAATTTTGAACCCGTAGTTAAACAGAACGAAAATTTTGAACTTATTAAAGAAGGAAGTCTCAAAGATTATTTGACAATAAGTGACCTAGTAATTGGAGTATATTCTACTGGTATTATAGAAGCTATAGAAATGGGCAAAAAAGTTCATATCATCAATACAAGGATGTCAGAGTTTTTTCTAGATCTTCAGGAAAAAGGAATTGTACAAAAGTCTGATAGCATAATGTCTTCATATAAAATAATTAATGAACCAGATAATGGAAACAAAATAGTAAAATTTAGGGAAGAATTTATGGGATATTTAATTTCTAAAGGAAATGATTGATATGACTTTTTAAGTCAAAAATTATCTTTAAAGTTTTTCGAGAAATAAAGTTACCTTTGTACTTTTAATTATATATGAAGAAAGAATTGAAGTTTGCCATCGTAGGTTGTGGCAGAATAGGAAATAGACATGCTGGTCATATTAATAACAATGGATTGTTAAAGGCAGTATGCGATATAGAGCCCGTTAAAGCCGAATCTTTGGCCAAAGAATATAGGGCAAATGCATACACTTCAATTGAAGAAATGTTATCTAGTGAATCAGATATTGATTTAGTGGCAATTTGTACTCCAAATGGCCTGCATGCAAAGCATACAATTCAATCTTTAAAAGCTGGTTTTCATGTCCTATGTGAAAAACCCATGGCAATAGACGTATATGACTGTGGTGAAATGATTAAAGTAGCTGAGCGAGCCAATAAGCGATTAATGATTGTTAAACAGAATCGTTTTAATCCACCAGTAGAGGCGGTTAAAAAAATAATTGACGATGGCAAATTGGGTAAAATATTTTCGGCACAATTAAATTGTTTCTGGAACAGGAACCCGGATTATTATAAAAATTCCTGGAAAGGGACCTTAGATCTTGATGGAGGTACCTTGTATACACAATTTAGTCACTTTATAGATCTATTATATTGGATCGTGGGTGATGTAAAAAATGTAGAGGCGTTTGGAGGCAATTTTCATCACCAGGGGATCACAGAGTTTGATGATAATGGTGTGATTGCCTTAGAGTTCTATAATGGAGCGCTAGGAACAATTAATTATACTGTAAATAGTCATGGTAAAAACATGGAGGGATCGTTAACTATTTTTGGCGAAAAAGGAACGGTAAAAATAGGCGGACAGTATCTTAATGAGTTAGAATATCAAAATATTGAGGGCTATAAAGTAGAAAACTTACCAGAGGGTAACACAGCAAATAACTATGGTCAATACCAAGGATCTATGTCTAATCATGATAAAGTATATGAAAACGTTGTTGAGGTATTAACTAATGATGGAGTAATTTCTGCAAATGGTTTTGAGGGTCTAAAAACCGTAGAAATTATTGATAAAATATATCAAAAAATCACAGACAGAAACAAAAGTGTATAAGCATCTTAAAATAGGAATAGTCGATTGTAAATTTGGTGAAAATGTAAAAGTTGTTGAACCTGTAAACATGTATGGTTGTACAATAGGAGATAATTGCTTTATAGGCCCTTTTGTAGAGATACAAAAAAAAGTAAATATCGGATCAAATACCAAAGTTCAGTCACACTCTTTCATTTGCGAACTCGTTGATATTGGGGATAATTGTTTTATAGGTCATGGAGTAATGTTTATAAATGACTTGTTTAGTGAAGGTAGACCGGCAGGAGGAGATCATTCTAAATGGAAATCAACTCAAATTGGCAATAATGTTTCTATAGGGTCAAATGCCACTATACTGCCAATTAAAATATGTGAGAATGTAGTAATAGGAGCTGGATCAGTAGTTACAAAAAATATCGAAGTTCCTGGTGTTTATGCTGGAAATCCAGCAAAAAAAATTAGATAAGAGCATGATAAAATTTCTTGATTTACAACATCAGTATAAAACCATTAAAAATGATATAGATGCTGCTATCCAAAGTATCATTTCAAGTTCAGCTTTTATTGGTGGAGAAGAAATAAAAAAGCTTGAAAAAAACTTTGCTTCTTTTCAAAATGCAGAACACTGCATAGGAGTAGCTAATGGGACAGATGCAATAGAAATAGCTATCGAAGCGCTTGAGCTTCCCCCTAATTCAGAAATTATTGTTCCGGCAAATAGTTTTATCGCGAGTTCAGAAGCAGTAACAAGATCTGGGCATAAAGTGGTTTTCTGTGATTGCAATCTTGAGAATTATACCATTTCTATCCAAAGCTTGAAGGAGGTAATTACCGAAAAAACAAAAGCAATTATTGCCGTTCATCTTTATGGTCATCCATGCGATATGGGTGCGCTTACAGAAATTGCCAAAGAGCATGATCTAAAAATATTAGAAGATTGTGCACAAGCTCATGGAGCAGAGTATAACGGAAAAAGAATAGGTGCAATTGGAGATATAGGAACTTTTAGCTTTTATCCAGGAAAGAACCTCGGGGCTTATGGAGATGCGGGCGCAATTGTAACGAATAATGAAGAATTAGCAATCAAATGTAAAATGATTGCTAATCACGGAAGAATAGAAAAGTATAATCATGTTTTTGAGGGTAGAAATAGTCGATTAGATAATTTACAGGCAGCTATATTAAATGTAAAACTGAAGCATTTAGAAGAGTGGACAAATCAACGCATAAAAATAGCCGATTTATATATCGAGAACTTAAAAGATGTTAGACAGATAACACTTCCTAAACGATCAGAATGGGCAAGACAGGTATATCATTTATTTGTGATCAGGACGGATAGAAGAGAGGAATTAAAATCATATTTATCAGAACAAAATATCCAGACCGGAATCCATTACCCAATAGCTTTACCAAAGCTTAAAGCATATGACTATATAGGGAAAGCGCAGGCAGACTTTAATGCCAATAATACAGACCATTTGCTTTTGAGTTTGCCAATTGGCGAACATCTTACTACAGAGGATGCTAAAAAAGTAGTTGAAGCTATCAAAAACTTTTTTTCATAGAGATGAAATATGATGTTACCATTGTTGGTTCGGGCATTGTAGGGCTTTCAGTAGCTTATAATTTGTCCAAAGAGTCACCAGGACTTAAAATAGCCGTTTTAGAAAAAGAAGGTACAATCGCATCACACCAAACAGGACATAATAGTGGTGTAATTCATTCTGGTATTTATTATAAACCGGGAAGTGAAAAATCAATAAACTGTAAAAAAGGATATGATCTCCTTTTAGCGTTTTGTAAAGCGCAAGATATTTATCATGAAATTTGTGGGAAAATTATTGTTGCAACAGACAGCAATGAAGAAAAAAAACTACAAGACATTTATGATAGAGGAACTCAAAATGGCCTCAAAGGTTTAAAGATTTTAAACGAAAAGGAACTTAAAGAAAAAGAACCCCATGTGCAGGGAACAAAAGGTATTTTTGTTCCACAAGCCGGGATAGTAGATTACAAAAAAGTATCGGAAAGGCTTTTTGAAATAAGTAAAGAAAATGGAGTAGACTTTTTTTTTAATAAAAAAGTGACAGCCATAAAAAAGAAAAAAGAAGGCGATACTATAATTACCAATAACCAAACTGTTTCTACAAAGTTTTTGGTGAATTGTGCAGGGCTATATTCAGATAAAATTGCAAAGATGGATGGCGTTGATTTAAATGCCAAAATCATACCTTTTAGAGGAGAATATTATTTGTTAAAGGACGAAAAAGCTAAATTAGTAAACAATCTTATTTACCCTGTTCCAGATCCGAATTTTCCCTTTTTGGGAGTCCATTTTACAAGAAGGATAAATGGAAAAGTAGACGCTGGCCCTAATGCAGTACTTGCTTTTAAAAGAGAGGGATATTCAAAGTCTGATATAGATTTAATGGAGTTTTTAGAGAGTATTTCTTACCTTGGCTTTATCAAGGTGGCATTAAAGTACTGGAAAATTGGAGCTTACGAAATGTATCGATCTTTTTCAAAAAAAGCTTTTGTCAAATCATTGCAAAAATTAATTCCCCAAATTAGGGAAGATGACCTAATAGTTGGAGAAGCTGGAGTTAGAGCTCAATTATGTGATAGAAAAGGTAATTTAGTAGATGATTTTTTAATTGAACAAACTAAAACTGCAGTGCATGTAGTGAATGCTCCTTCACCAGCAGCAACATCATCATTAAATATTGGCAAAGAAATTTCTTCGATGGTTTTGCATAAAAAAAGTTTGAATGAAATTTAAAAACCTAATATTAGATTTAGATAACACACTGTATGAGTATGACAGTGCTCATCAAAAAGCACTATTTTTTCTTTTAAGTCAGTTTTCAAAAGAATTTAGTATTGATTTTGAGCAAGTAAAAACAACCTTTCTGATTGCAAGAAAGAAAACGCATTTAGAGTTACCAAATAGAGCGGCATCTCATAATAGGTTATTATATATTCAAAAGCTATTAGAATTATATGAGATAAATAGCCTGCCTTACACATTAAAATATTACAATTTTTATTGGGACACTTTTTTAAATCAAATCACTCTTTTTGATGATGTATATGAAATCCTGGAGCAGTATAAAAAGAAAGGGGGTAAAATATGCATTTTAACCGATTTGACGGCACATATTCAATATCGAAAGATTGAAAAACTAGGCTTGTCTAAGCATATTGATTTTTTGGTTACTAGTGAAGAAGTGGGGATAGAAAAACCACATCCTCTTATGTTTTTTACCGCTATGAAAAAGCTAGATTGTAATAGAACCGAAACCGTAATGATTGGAGATAGTTGGGAAAAAGATATTGTTGGAGCTAATAATGTTGGAATACCCAGTATATGGCTAAGTGATGATAGCAAAAAGATACAGTTATCAAATGTTCGGCAGTATACAAAGTTTAATCAAATTGAAGTTTTTAAATGAAACCACTAGAAGAATTTGTGATCATGTCAAAATATGCCGGTGAACGTTTTGATTTGGTTCAAGCGGGCGGGGGAAACACTTCTGTAAAATATGATGGCAATAAAATGTACATCAAAGCTTCAGGGTATCTGTTGTCAGAAGTTACAACTCAAAAAGGATATGCAGTTGTAGATGTAGATAAGGTCGTTTCAATTTTGGATGATCCTAGTATTTCCATAATAGAGAAGAAAAAAGAAAAGGATGCTAAAGCTGCAATTAAAATAGAGGAATCAAAAATTATTGAAGGAGATAGACCTTCAATAGAGACAATTTTGCACGCTCTGCTATATAAGTATACATTACATGTACATGCAATTTCTGTTAATATTTTTTCTTCTCATAAGAATTGGATTAAAGAAGTTAGACAAATAGATCAAAATGCACTTTGTGTGCCATATAAAACACCAGGGATTGAATTGGCAAATGAATTAAGAGAACAATTAGAGTTATATAAATTATCCTATAACAAGTTACCAAATGTCATTTTTTTGCAGAATCATGGATTAATTATTAGTTCTGATACATTTGAGGATATTGAGGATATAACAGAAAAAATAGTAATAAAGGCAGAAAATTTAGCTGGAATTGACTTTTCTAAATATCGCAATACAACTAAAATATCTAAATACTTTAATAAATATTTTAACCAGGATTCAATGTGTTATTTGTCTGAAGATAGTATAATTCATGATATTCTTAAAGAAAGGAAGAATCTTCCTATTGACAAACCTTTTTCTCCAGATGGATATGTATTTTGTGGATACACCATATTAGAATTAAATACTTTGGATAAGGAAATTATAAAAAATTATCAAAGCAAGTATTTTGAACTACCTAAACTAATTATATATAAAGACTTATTATATATCATTGCCACAGATCTGAAAAAGGCAAAAATGATTGAAGATGTTTTTAAAAACAATTTGTTGATTTTGAACGCTCTTAAAGATGACGTAGCTTATTTAGAAGACGAAGAAATAAGTTATTTAGGAAATTGGGAAGCAGAAAAATATAGACAAAACATCTAAAAAAATAAACAAATTATGACAAAGTATGGTGAATAGTTTAACAGATGTCTTTAGCGATTACTTTTAAGATTTGATTATTCATCCAGCTAGTAAGAAACAAATTATAGATAAGAGTTTATAATATCAATAACTTTAACCATCTTGTAATAAAATGAAAATAATCATACCAATGTCTGGAATGGGGAATCGCTTTGTTAAAGCAGGTTATAAAGACCCTAAGCCGTTAATTGAAATAGATGGAAAACCAATAATTGAACATGTTGTTAATATGTTTCGGGGAGAAGAAGATTTCATTTTCATATGCAATAGTAAACACCTTAAGGAGACGAACATGAAGAAGGTTTTAAAAAGAATTGCTCCCAAAAGTGAGATTATTGAAATTCCACCACATAAAAAAGGCCCTGTATACGCAGTTCAATACATTGAAGAACTAATTCCAGAAGAAGAGGAAATCATTGTTAATTATTGTGATTTTTCATGTTATTGGGATTATAAAGATTTCTTGAATCATACCAGAAATAGAAATGCCGATGGCGCAGTTCCATCTTATAGGGGATTCCATCCGCATATGTTAGGGACCACGAATTATGCTTTTATGAGGGATGAGAAACAATGGATGCTGGAAATAAAGGAAAAGGAACCTTTTACAGATAATCGCATGGAAGAGTATGCTTCTATGGGGACCTATTATTTCAAAAAAGGAAGTTATGTAAAAAAATACTTTAAAAATCTAATAGACAGAGATATTAACCTTAATGGAGAATACTATGTTAGTTTAGTATATAATCTTTTGGTTGAAGACAAACTCAGTGTTTCAATCTATGACGTGCAACATATGCTACAATGGGGTACGCCCCAAGATGTAGAAGAGTATAATGGTTTTTCTAACTATTTTAAAGCTATTTGTGAAACCAAATCTAACAATAACGTTCAAAATAATAGCATCAATTTAATACCTCTCGCTGGAGCCGGAAGCCGTTTTTCTAAAGTTGGATTTAAAGACCCAAAACCTTTAATAGAAGTTAGCGGAAAGCCAATGATCATTCAAGCTGCTAACTATTTACCAAGTGCAACAAGAAACATATTTGTATGCCTAGAAAAACATTTACAAAATTATCCATTAGAGAGCAGTATAAGAAAAGTATATCCAGATAGTAAAATAATAACAATCGATGAGTTAACCGAGGGCCAAGCTTGTACATGTGAATTAGGTTTGGAAGGAGAGGATGAAAATGCATCACTATTAATTGCCGCTTGTGATAATGGTATGTTGTGGAATGAAGAGAAATATTCAGAATTATTAAATGATCATGATGTTGATGCAATAATTTGGTCATTCACAAATCACCCATCAAGCGAGAGAAACCCTGAGATGTATGGTTGGATCAAAACTGAGGAGAACGATAATATAACAGGAGTAAGTGTTAAAAAAGCAATCAGTGATAATCCTAAAAAAGACCATGCAATTGTAGGTACGTTTTATTTTAGAAAAGTAAAATATTTTAAAGAAGCCTTGCAGCGCATGTATCAAAATGATGTAAGAGTAAATGGCGAGTTTTATGTGGATAGTTGCGTGAATGAATTGGTAAATATGGGGCTTAAAGTAAAGGTATTTGAGATAGATCATTATATAGGATGGGGAACACCAAATGACTATTTAACTTATAAATATTGGCAAAGTTTCTTTCATAAAGTAGATTGGCACCCTTATTCATTAGAAAAAGATTTTACTGTCAACATAGAAAAAATTAACGATTTAAAACAAGAATTCACTAATTTTCAACAAGAATGGAAATAACTCCAGAGACAAAAAAGCAAATACTTAGGTTTATTGGTACTGGTATTGTTGCTGTCGCGGTGGATTTATTAGTTTATTTATTGTTGAAAGAAAATTTTGGTTATAGTTTATCAAAAGGTTTTTCCTTTTTTACAGGAACCATAGTGGCGTATCTATTAAATAAGTTTTGGACGTTTGAGGAAAAAAAATATTCTACCGTACAACTTTTGAAGTTTTTTTTTCTTTACGGAATAACTTTGGGCGTCAATGTGGTTGTAAATAATTTGGTTTTGGACATGTTTTATAGCGTTATCTTTGCTTTTTTATGTGCTACAGGAACAAGTACAATACTGAATTTTATAGGGCAAAAATTTTGGGTATTTAAAAAATAAATAAAAATGAAGTTATCTATTGTTATACCATGCTATAATGAGAGTAAAAACATACCTCTTATTTTTTCCAGATTCAGTGATGTTATTGATAGAAGTGACATAGAAGTTCTGCTAGTAGATAATGGATCTACAGATAACTCTGAAGAAGTAATTAATGAGTTATTGCCAAAATACACATTTGCAAGATTTGTAAAAGTAGAGAAAAATCAAGGATATGGTTTTGGTATTTTATCAGGTTTAAAAGAAGCAATAGGAACCTATGTAGGATGGACTCATGCCGATATGCAAACTGATCCCCAAGATGTGATTAAAGCTTTAAATATTGTCGAAAATTTGGATGAAGAAATTGTATATGTAAAGGGGGATAGAAAAAGAAGACCTTTTTTCGATCAATTTTTTACAATGGGGATGAGTTTTTTTGAAAGCGTTTATTTAGGTAAAAAATTATGGGACATTAATGCCCAACCTAATATTTTTCACAGAAGTTTTTTCGAAAGCTGGCAAAACCCACCCTTTGATTTCTCTCTTGATTTGTACGCACTATATTTAGCAAGAAAACAGAAGATAAAACTGATTAGATTTAAGGTGTTGTTTCCGGAAAGAATACATGGTACTTCTAGCTGGAATACAGGATTTAAAGCTAAAAAGAAGTTTATAAAAAGAACATTGGATTTTAGTAAGAAATTAAAGAAAAGCTTAAGATAGATGAAGCTAATTGCCCATAGAATTAATACTATTGATGAACTTCAAAAACTTCCAAAAGAGTACGGCGTAGAAATTGACTTGAGAGATAGAAATAATGGAGGGATACATATTGCACACGATCCATTTATCGAAGGAGAATGCTTTGAAGAGTATCTTAAGAATTATAATCACGGTTTGATGATTTTAAACATCAAAAGCGAAAGAATTGAGCATAAGGTTTTGGAATTAATAAAAAAGTATAACATAAAAAAGTACTTCTTTCTTGACTCTTCATTTCCTATGATTTATTCGCTATCCAAACAAGGCGAGAATAACATAGCTATTCGTTTTTCTGAGTTCGAAGGAATGGACACAATTCGAAAAATGAAAGGTTTGGTGGATTGGGTTTGGGTGGATTGTTTTACAGAACTACCTTTAGATTATGATTTATTTTGTGAACTAAAGGATATGAACTATAAACTATGTCTTGTTTCTCCGGAGTTACAAGGCCGAAATGATGACATCGACTTCTATAAAGAATATCTAGCTATAAACAATATCGCTTTTGATGCGATATGCACCAAACATTATAATTTTTCTAGATGGACGAAGTAAAGAAGAATAGAATTGCGGGTTATAAAAGTTATCTGTCCGAATTGATAATATTTAAGAATAGATTTTTCTTAGTCGGATTGGCGTTTAAATTAATCCTTTCTTTTTTGTTTGCGGGAGATTTTTTAAGAACCAAATTCATACCCTTTGTACAATATTTTATTAACTCTGGATTTAACAACCCTTATGCTTTTTATCTTGAAACAGGAGTTTCTGATGCTTTTCCGTACCCTCCATTAATGCTTTATATTCTAAGTTTTCCAGGAGGATATTTGTCAGATATGTCTCCACTTTTTTTTAGAATACCATTGCTTATTGCCGACATTTTTATCCTTATATTATTGTGTAAATTGTTAAAAGGGAGAGAAAACAAGGTGCTATTGTATTATTGGTTTTCTCCTGTTTTGATATACATAACCTATATACATGGTCAATTAGATGCAATTCCAATAATGTTCTTAATAGCATCATTTTATTTCATGTTTAAAAGAAAGTATCTTTTTTCTGCTATTATTTTTGGATTAGGACTGGCAACAAAAACCAATTTAGTTTTAGCTCTGCCTTTTTGTATGTTTTATGTATTAAAAACGAATGATCAAAAGCAAATTTTAAAATCCTTGACTTTTTTGGGTGTAGTGGTCACTACATTTATGAGCCTGAATATACCTTATTTATCCAGTAATGAGTTTTTAGAAATGGTATATAATAATAACGAGCAAAATAAGATATGGGGTGTGAGTTACTCATTATTAAGTAATTATTATTATATCATTCCAGCAATTTATATTGTGCTGCTAGCAAAATTTATTAGGTTTAGGTTAGTAAGTAAAGATTTGTTTTTACTTTTTGTCGGATTTTCGTTTTCAATGCTTTTAATTTTTATTCCTCCAAAGGTAGGATGGTATTTTTGGATTATTCCATTTTTTATATACTTCAATATTAAAGAACAAAACTTATCCTTTTTCCCTTTATTTTTATTACAGGGTGCTTTTATTTTGTACTTTTTGGTGATTCCGGAATCCGATATAGGAACATCATTTCTGTTCCAGAAAGAAGGTTGGGTTTTATTCGATATTTTAAGCTCATATAATATAGACGCTAATTTTGTGGTTAACTTCGTTTTTACTGTTCTACAAACTGTATTAATCTTAAATGTATATTGGATTTATAGGTCTGGAATCAAGAAAAATAGTAACAGGAAAATTAAAAACTTACCATTTATAATTGGAATTGGAGGAGACTCTGGTGTAGGTAAATCTACACTTACAAAATTACTACAGGATGTCTTCGGGATCTATAATATTTCAATAATTAGAGGGGACGATATGCATAGGTGGGAAAGAGGAGATGATAATTGGAAAGAATTTACACATTTATCCCCTAAAGCAAATCATTTGCACGAAGAAATTAAATACTTAAAGCGTTTAAAAATTGGAGGAAAGATCTTCAGAAGACACTATGATCATGATACAGGTAAATTTACAGACCCAATAAAGGTATATCCAAAAAAAATTGTTGTTTTTGAAGGGCTACACCCATTTTATATTTCTGCAAAAAGAGATCTTTTTGACTTAAAAGTTTTTGTAGCTCCGGATGAAAACCTAAGATATCACTGGAAAATTAACCGAGATGTTTCTAAAAGAGGATATACTAAAGAGAGGATAATTGAACAGCTTGAGTTTAGAGAAGAAGATTCGGAAAAGTATATCCGATCACAGGCAAAATTTTCTGATATTATAATTAAGTACTTTCCCTTAGACAATTTACAAGATATTGGAAACAACGACAAAATAGAAACAGGAATAAGACTCAGTTTTGAGACTAATATTGATGTTCATGATTTGGTAAATTTTTTAAGCGATCAGAAAGGGTTTTACATAAAACACGAATATGATATTGATAATCAAATTCTTGATGTAAAAGGCAAGATTTCAAAGGATACATTGGAAGTTATAATGTATAAACTTGTTGATGATTATGATGAATACTTGGACAACCACTTTTTTCAAGATGATCTGAAAGGATTTTTACAATTATTTTTTATTCACTACATAATTAATAAATCACAAAATTATTAATAAATGGAGCATCACTTTTTATTCACTTTTTTGAAAACATACAAGTTGCTATTGCTTGCTTTAATAGTATTATTTTTTACCACAGTAGTTCTACAGGTAAATTATAACAGAAATAGAATGGGCAATTACACCCCCGATGAGTATTATACTATTTCAACGGTTCATCCAAATCAAGACCCATCAAAAACTATACATAGATCTTTAAATGGGCCAAGAATATTTACATATATGTTCTATCCAGGGGCTTTGATAGGTATGATGAATCATATGGGAGGAAATGTCTGGATGGATGGTTGGAAATATCCAGGACACAATTACATTGTTTCAAATTATAAAGTATCGGCCTCTTATACGGAGTTGGGTAAGAATATGAAAGACCCTAATCTACGATATTTTCACTATTATCTTAAATTACAAGTTATAATACTAATGTTTTTATCCTTTATCCCATTAGTTTTTTATTTATGGAGGCATAAGTATTACTTAACCATGTTTATGGTATCTGTACTTATCGGGATTAACTTTTTGTTACTCAAAGAGCGCTCTTTGTTTTATATAGAACCTCTTTTATTAATAATGATAAATGCCATGGTTTGGCTGTATTTTTCGGTTTACAAAAGAAAAACAATAAGTTTATTTTGGGTGATTCTAGCCTCATTTTTTTGTGCGCTAATAATGTCCTTGAAGTTTTCAGGTCTATTCGTAGTAGTTTTAATTCTAGTTTTGATACTTTCTAAATTTAAAGAAATTGAAAAAATATTATCAATCATGGTTGCGTTTGTCTGTTTTTTTGTTTTGTTTTTTTGTTTGATTAATTTTAATATATTTTATGAAGAAGTGAAGTTTTCCAATGTTATTCATGATTATTTTTCAAACTTTTGGCACTACGCAACAGGCAGTAATAAAGCTATTGTCGAAAATTATCGAATAGATAACCTTAAAGGAGTTGTTAGAGAAGTGTTTTTCTCTCTAGGTGGTTTGGTATTTCTTCTCCCACTAATTATTTTTTTCGGATTAAAATATTGCTCCATAGATTCAAGAATAAAAATAGCATGTTTTTTAGGGGTGATCCTTTTGTCAATTTGGGCTATAATTAAGCAAAGAGTATATGTTGATAGAAACATATTACCATTTATACCATCACTTGTTTTTTTTACAGGAATATTGATAGAAACCATAATAAAACGAATTCTGAATACGAGTTTTTTTAAACAAGAAAAAAGATCTTATATTCTTTACCTAGCATTGGCTCTTATAATATTTGTGCCAATGGTAGGGCATTCAAAATTCTCTTTTTCAACCCTAGTTCCAAGTGCTAAGAATAATATTAGCGATGCCTTATATAAGGTCGCCAACACAAATAAACGTGAGCTTAAAATAATTGATTATTTGCCTGAAATTGAAGAAGATAAATTTGTTAAAACCGAGAGACTTAAATCAATTCCTGAAATGAATAATAAAAACTTCAAACAGGTAATGAGAAGTTATATTACCCAATTAAATTTTACAGATATTGTTTTAATTTCTGAAGTAAAGAATAATAAACAACTCGCTAATTATTTATTACCGAAGTTGTATAATTCCAATGTTCAATTCTCTAATCATTACATTTTCTATAATAAAGAATTTAAGTCCTTATTACTTGAGGAGTATGAAGCTAGCAAGACTATAATTTTGAGCAAGCCCAAAGAAATACGAAGTGATTTAATATTAAACGAGCTTAAAATTATTAAAAGAAAATCAGGATATACACTCTGTCTTAAAATTAAATCAATGGATTTAAATAATTTAAATGAATGTGTGTTATACTTTCATGGATATCCAAATGAAGATGAAATTCAACAACTTCCAGAAAAAAGGATAAAACACGGTTATGACAATTGGGATTTTAAAGTATCATTAACGAATAAAGTTGAACGAGGAAATGAAATCTATCTATTTGGGGACTTCACACCAACAGTAAATTCTTATAAAAAATTCAATATAGGTATTTATGCTGGTTGTGATAAAACAGAAAAAATTATTATTGAAAACATAAAGCTATAATATTGTGAAAAATATTTGGATCATAAATCAATATATTACAAGCCCAGATATTGAAGGAGAGGGGTATAGGCATTATTATATTGCTAAGCATTTAAAAAAGACAGAGAAGTATAATACACTTTTGATCACATCTTCTTTTTCGCATGCTCCATATAGGCACAACAAATTTAAAGGGTTATATAAGTTGGTAAACAAAGATATTAGGACCCTAATTTTAAAAGGAAATACATATAAAAAATCACATGGAATTGGAAGGATTTTAAGTTGGATCATATTTTCTATAAACCTGTGTTTAGTTCCTTTTATTTCTAAAAAGAAGGTTCCTAAACCAGATATAATTGTATTGTCATCTCTTCCTTTGTTGCCAGTCTTAAACATTCTGATTTTTAGAAAGTTGTTTTACCCAAAAACTAAATTTATTTTTGAGGTTAGAGATTTGTGGCCTCTTTCTGCAATAGAATTAGGTAATTATTCGGATAAGAATATGTTTATGAAGTTTTTGGCTTATTTAGAAAAGCTTTCGTATTCAAAAGCAGATAGTATTATCTCAGTTATTCCAAGAGCAGATCTACACATCAAGAACGTTTTAGGGCATCAAAACTTCAATTATCGTTGGATCACAAATGGATTTGAACTTCCGAATGAGAAAAAAGATAAAATAGAGGATATATTTGAAGGAAAAATCGATAGTGGAACTTTTAATGTTGGCTATGCAGGAACTTTAGTGATTGCAAACCCTTTGGATACTATAATAAAAGTAGTATCAAGACTTAAAGACGAGAAGATTCATTTTTATGTTTTGGGGGGTGGGCCAGAAAAAGAAAAACTTTTGGAAGAAACTAAGAATTATAATAATATTCATTTTCTAGATAGAGTTCCTAAGCAATTTGTAAGGCTGTTTCTATCCAAAATGGATGTTTTGTTTATGGGTAAAGGAACAAAAGACACAAAGATTTATGATTTTGGAACATCGCAATTAAAAACATTTGATTATTTCTATGCCAAAAAACCGATAATCCAAATGTTAGCATCGAATGAAAATCCTGTTACGTACTCTAATTCTGGTTATGTTGTGCCTCCAGAAGATGAAGAATCTTTAAAAAATAGAATCCTTTATTTTAAGAGCTTATCCCATGAAAACCGACTACAGTATGGTGAGAGGGGGTACGAATATTTGATAGAAAATTGCACATATGACAAAATTAGTAATACTTTTGATAAGGTATTTGATGATTTATAAGTAATTCTTAATATGTAATTAGCTTGCATTTTTTGAAAACAACTCCAATTTATTCTTAAATTATGGTTTTATCTTATGTCCATAAGGAGTTGTGACTTTAAAAGATTATTTTTGAACAATTTTAGAACAAAAATGGCATAACTCTAAATAAATCCAGTATTTAAAATATAGATAGATGTAGTGTTGTGAAAACATTTAATTAATGAATAGAGTATTTACACTCAATGTAATAGAAAGAAAGTTATTTCTATTTATAGGGGACTTAGCAATCGTTTTTTTTTATTTGTACTTGCTTATAAATAGAACTTTGAAAGGCACTTTTGATCAGGAAAAGCATGGTCTTACTATTTATATTATTGGTGTAGTTCTTTTTTCAATAATTGCATATGTAATCGACATATATAACTTAGAAAGAGCATCAAAACCCATTACCATTTTTAGATTATCACTTGTAGTTGGGGTGTTGTATTCCTTCTCTGTTTTCTTTCTTACTATTCTATTGATTAATACAACAGTAAGCAGGCCTTATTTGGTAGTTTTCTTAGCGCTAATGCCATTTTCACTAACAGCATGGCGAATTATATGTTCTAATTTTTTTATTTCTCAACCGTTTTTAAAAAATGCCATTTTTATTTACGAAGAAACTTTTAAGGAATTCAAAGAAAACAACATCGCTAATGTCGAAGGAATTAAAAACTCTAATGGGTATAAGGTTAAGTTAAGTGTTTCCACCAACCACGAAACGTTTGCCAAAAACCCAGAGCGGCTGAATAAAATAATGGATAAAATTGATACTGTAATTATAAGGATTAAAGATTATCAGAATATGCCAGTAGAAGTGGAAAAGTTTTTAACCAGAGCAATGTATTTTGGCAAAGAAGTTTTTACATTCACCTCTTTTTATGAGTCTACTTATGAGGCATTACCCTTAAATTTGTTAGGAAACAATTTTTACGAAGTATTACATTTAAAAAATAAAAGATCTCACTACATCCAAAAATTATTTACAAAACTTGTAGATATTATCTTATGTCTTTTTGTAGGGTTAATTTTCGTTATAGTGGTTCCTTTTGTATCCTTTTTCAACTTTTTTTTAAATAAAGGACCCCTATTTTATATTCAAAAAAGAATAGGAAGAAAAGGAAAAGAATTTAATATATACAAATTCAGATCCATGGTAGTAGATGCTGAGAAGTCTGGAGCTAAAATGGCTACAAATAATGATGCCAGAGTAACTCCTTTCGGAAAGATTCTGAGAAAGTTCAGAATAGACGAACTGCCTCAAATTATTTCTGTAATTAACGGAGATATGAGTTTTATAGGACCTCGTCCAGAAAGAAAGATTTTTGTTGATCAATTAGACAAAATGAATCCATTCTATTCTGTTAGGCATGTCGTTAAACCTGGAATAACAGGTTGGGCACAGGTTAAGTATAAGTACGGAGAAAACCTTGAGGATTCTATAAAAAAATTAGAGTATGATCTTTATTACATCAAAAATAGATCTGTAACGCTCGATATACGAATTTTATTTAAAACAATAACAACCATCTTGTTTTCAAGAGGTGTATAAAAAATAAAAGTTAAATGAAAATATCTGTAATAGGGACTGGATATGTGGGTCTAGTAACAGGAACATGTTTAGCAGAAACTGGAAACGAAGTTATTTGCGTAGATATAGACAAAGAGAAAGTGAAAAAAATGCGTAATGGAGAAGTTCCCATCTATGAGCCTCATCTCGATGTACTTTTTGAAAGAAATATAAAAGCCGGTAGGTTAAGTTTTACAACTTCACTTGAAGAAGGTCTGCAGCATGGTCAAATTATATTTTTAGCATTGCCAACCCCAGAGGATGAAGATGGATCAGCCGATTTATCATATGTTCTTGGAGTAGCAGATGATATAGGTAGATTAATGCAAGAATATAAGGTGATTGTGGATAAAAGTACAGTCCCAGTAGGAACTGCCGAAAAAGTTAATGAAGTAATTTTAAAAAATGCTAAATGTGATTTTGACGTAGTCTCTAACCCTGAATTTCTAAGAGAAGGTTTTGCCGTAGACGATTTCCTTAAACCAGAACGAATAGTAGTTGGATCCAGTTCCGAAAGGGCTACAGAGCTTATGAAAAAATTATATAAACCATATGTAAGATCCGGTAACCCGATAATTATTATGGATGAAAAATCAGCAGAACTTACCAAGTATGCAGCAAATTCTTTCTTGGCAACTAAGATTACCTTTATGAATGAAATTGCAAATTATTGTGAAAGAGTAGGGGCTGATGTAAGCAAAGTAAGAATTGGGATGGGAACAGACTCAAGAATTGGTAAACGTTTCTTATTCCCAGGAATCGGTTATGGAGGATCGTGTTTTCCTAAGGATGTAAAAGCACTTCATAAATCAGGAAAAGATGATAATTATGACTTTAAAATTTTGGAATCTGTAATTGATGTTAATGCAACCCAAAAATTAGCATTAATACCCAAAATTAAAAAGTATTTCAACAATGATTTGAAAGGAAAAACTTTTGCAATCTGGGGCCTAGCCTTTAAACCAGAAACAGACGATATCAGAGAGGCACCAGCATTATACATAATAAATGAGCTGTTAAATGAGGGATCAAAAATTAAGGCATTTGATCCAGAAGCGATGGATAACGTGGCTCGCAAGTATGGAGATAAGATAGAGTTTTCAAAAACCATGTATGATGCCTTACAAGGCACTGATGCATTAATTATTTGTACAGAGTGGAGTATCTTTAGAACACCCGATTTTGATAAAATCAAAAATAGTCTAACCAATAACGTTATCTTTGATGGTAGAAATCTCTATGACATTCAGGATATAGAAAATGAAAGAATTTCATATTTCTCTATTGGACGAAATGATGTAAAAATATAAGATGCAAAAAGTTCTAATAACAGGAGCAGCAGGTTTTTTAGGGTCTCATCTATGTGATCGGTTTATTAAAGATGGATTTCATGTGATAGGAATGGATAATCTTATAACAGGGGATCTTAAAAATATTGAACATTTATTCAAACATGAACACTTTGAATTCTACAATCACGATGTAACCAAATTTGTTCATGTCCCGGGAGAATTAGATTATATTCTTCATTTCGCGTCACCAGCCAGTCCTATCGATTATCTTAAGATTCCTATTCAAACCTTAAAAGTAGGGTCGTTAGGAACCCATAATTTATTAGGCTTAGCCAAAGAAAAAAATGCCAGAATTCTAATTGCCTCAACTAGTGAAGTATACGGAGATCCTTTGGTACATCCACAAACAGAAGATTATTATGGAAATGTAAATACCATAGGGCCAAGGGGAGTGTATGATGAAGCAAAACGATTTCAGGAATCTATAACAATGGCATACCATACCTATCACGGGGTAGAAACCAGAATAGTACGCATCTTTAATACCTATGGCCCAAGAATGCGATTAAATGATGGTAGAGTGGTCCCTGCTTTTATTGGGCAAGCTCTGCGGGGCGAAGATTTAACAGTCTTTGGAGAAGGCCTGCAAACCCGTTCTTTTTGTTATGTAGATGATTTAATCGAAGGCATTTATAGGTTGCTTTTTAGCGATTATGTATATCCTGTGAATATTGGCAACCCTAATGAAATCACCATACGAGATTTTGCCGAAGAGATCATAAAGCTTACGGGTACAAGTCAAAAAGTTATATACAAAGACCTTCCTGTTAACGACCCTCTACAAAGACAACCAGATATTTCTAAGGCTAAGGAGGTTTTAGACTGGGAACCAAAAATAAATAGACAAGAAGGGATGAAGTATACCTTAGATTATTTTAAAGAACTATCTACAGAGGAACTTCACAAAAGTGAACATAGAGATTTTTCATAAAAAGGAAGGATGTAGTGATTAGATTAGAGGTTGTTTTTGCACCTCTTTGTTTATTGACCAATTATTTCTTAAAATATTTGACAGCAAAAAGTGTTATAGTATTTTAAAAGGTAATATAACTTCGTGTTTTAGGTATTGATGTAAAAAAGATGAATAAGTCTAAACCAAATCTGTGATATCAAGTAAAATAACATCCAGAATTACCAGAATGCTTTATATAGAGGAAAGTGATTTGGTATTAACTATTTTTTGGAATAGTCTTTACGCTGCCTTTTTTCTATTGCCATTGGGGATTAATCTTTCTACTCCTTTTTTTATCATCTCAATTATCCTGGGTGTAATCAATATTGTTAAATCCAATAAGAAACTAGTTTTAGACAATAAAGCATTACTACTATTTCCGTTGTATTTTATCGTAATGTTGATTAGTTTGATCTATACAGATAATGTATCTGATGGAATAAATTTGATACAACGCTCATTATCTTTATTCTTTTTTCCAATAATTTTTTTATTTGTAAAGGAAGATTCTTCGACAGTAAAAAAGCTATTTGATTTTTTACTTCGAGGATTAATAATATCCTTTTTTATAAACTTATCAATCGCTTTATACAACTGTATACTAGTTATAAATAGAGAGTTTTTTTTTGACACTTCTTTAGAAACTGTTTCTTTAATTTTAAGCGCTTTTTCGCAGGGCTGGAATTACTTTATAGGCGCAGAGTTTTCTACATTAGTAAATCCAAGTTATGTCTCACTATATATTCTTTTGGTTCTAAGTTATTATCTTAAAAACAAACTTCAATCCAGAACTAGAGCCTTGGTCACCGTAATATTATTCTTATATCTTTTTTTATTGGCATCAATTGCAGCATATCTAATTTTAGCCGTTATGTGTATGTTGTTAATTTTTAGCATCTCAGAGAAAAGTAAAAAATATACAATGGCGATAGTATTTCTTTTGGGCGTTATTGTGTTTCTAAATAATCCTCGTGTATTTGATTTTTATTCAAGGGTAACAACTTTCAGTAGTACCGACAAGATAGACAATACAGCAGTAGAGAAGTCGAGACTACTTACCTGGCATGCCAGTATTAAATTAATACAAGAAGCCCCTTTGTTTGGATATGGAGTAGGAGATACCAATGAAGTTTTAATGGAAAAATATAAGCAACTAAATTATTTTCATAATTATAATAATCAATATAATGCCCATAATCAATTTCTTCAAACATATCTGCAAACGGGCATTATTGGGTTTGGGATCTTAATAAACATTTTTGTTTTGCTTTCTCTTCGAATGAATAGAAGTAGAAACGAGCTTTCTGTTTTTCTTATTCTGTTTATCTCTCTTTTTTTTGAATCTATGTTGGTGAGATTTAATGGGATTGTGTTTTTTTCTATCATAATTCCTTTGTTACTAAAGAAGAGGAGTATTTTAAGCAGTAGAATTATTCGTAATGAATCCGTTACCAAAGAAAATGGTTAAACAGATGTATTAAAGAAAATGAGTATAGCGAAAATAAGTAAGAACAAATTAGTTTTTGAAGGGACAGAGAAAGCAAATTTCTCTCCTTTTTTCCGACAAAAAAAATTCGAATTGTCTCTAAGTGATATAAAAATAATTGGAGCTAAATTTGGAATGTTTTTTGATGACGATTATAGCATTATTATTCTTATATCCAGAGAAAACAAGAGATATTTTATGCCTTATGAGTATCTCGAAGAGGAGACAGTTAAACAATTAAATAATACATTTGATATTGATCTATATCGTTCTTTTGAAGGGCATTTAGATTTTGAAATTGAAACGTTTAAGAGTAAAATTTTATTTCCTCATGAAAAAGTAAATCAAGGAATCTTTAAAGAAAAGAATATCATAACGGCATTATACTTGTTTTTTGGGAAGTTGTTTTTAATAGTACATTACGCCGATGGCATATTAACCAGAGAAGTAAGACGATACTCAGCTGGTGAATTAAAATGATAGAAAAAGGTTTTAGCAAACCTATGTGCTAAAACCATATAAAACCTTCTCATTACTGCCTAGATCTTCTTTGTGATGAGTTCATATCGCTATGGTATTATACTATCGATTCCGAAAATGTTACGTTAGAACTCAAGTTTTTACTCTAAACCATTAGCTATACAAAAACGAATGAACTATTTTTGAGCGCATAAAATTCAAGTTATATCAAATCATGAATATTTTAGTACTCGGATCCGGAGGTAGAGAGCATACATTTGCCTATAAAATTGCACAAAGTGAATTGTGCAGCACACTATTTGTAGCACCTGGTAATGCGGGTACAGCTAGTATAGCAATCAATGTACCTATATCTGTTACAGATTTCTCTGCAATTAAAAATCTTGTCTTAAAGGAAGACATCAAGATGGTCGTAGTGGGCCCAGAGGACCCTTTGGTGCTGGGTATCACGGATTACTTTACCAAAGATGATCAACTAAAAAATGTGGTAGTTATAGGACCGTCTAAAGAAGGAGCTAAACTCGAAGGAAGCAAAGAGTATGCTAAAGAATTTTTGTTTAGACACAATATTCCTACAGCGGCATATCAAAGTTTTACAGCAACAACAGTAGAAGAAGGCAAGCAGTTTTTAGAGACGCTTAATGCTCCATATGTACTTAAAGCAGATGGTCTGGCTGCAGGAAAAGGAGTTTTGATACTTCAGGATATAGAAGAAGCCAAAAATGAGCTTGAAAACATGCTAACGAATAAGAAATTTGGTGCTGCCAGTGAAAAAGTAGTAATCGAAGAATTTCTGGACGGTATAGAACTTAGTGTTTTTGTTCTTACCGATGGTAAAAACTATGTGACTTTACCTACTGCCAAAGATTATAAACGCATAGGAGAAGGAGATACTGGCCTTAATACTGGGGGTATGGGAGCAATCTCACCGGTACCTTTTGCAGATGAGGTGTTTATGACAAAAATTGAAGAGCAGATTATTAAACCCACAGTAAATGGATTGATAAAAGAAAATATCGACTACAAAGGCTTTGTTTTTATCGGCCTTATCAAAGTAGGAGATGATCCCAAAGTGATCGAATATAATGTGCGCATGGGAGATCCCGAGACAGAAGCGGTACTACCACGAGTAAAAACAGATTTAGTAGCATTATTTAAGCATGTTGGAGATCAATCACTGGATAAAATCGATTTAGAAATTGATCAAAGAAGTGCAACGACCGTAATGACAGTTTCAGGGGGATATCCTGAAGCATATCAAAAAGGAAAAGAAATTACAGGTATTGATTCGATCTCAGAATCTATAGTTTTTCATGCAGGAACAAAACTTGAAGGAGACAAAGTAGTAACAAATGGAGGTAGAGTAATAGCGATCACTTCGTTTGATGAAGATTTCAGGAAAGCATTAAAAAAATCGTATGAAAATATAGAAAAACTACATTTTGATAAGATGTATTATAGAAAAGATCTTGGGTTCGATTTATAATCCTTAACCAAAAAAGGATAACAAAAAAACTCGCATACACCAGTATGCGAGTTTTTTTGTTTAATACGTTGCTGTTTAAAGAAGTAGAAAGCCTATTCTAAAAACGAATGCGCTTTAGGATCTCTGTCTTCTTCATTATTATCATTAAATTTCTTTAACTCTTTCATCCAATAGAAAAAAGCAACAAAACCAATAGCCATAAATAGCCAATTTACAATATTGGCACCAGTCCAGCTTTCTAATTCTAATGCTCTTAGCGCATCTAAAGGAGCAAATAATCCATCTACAAAAAGTGATTCAATAGCTTCAAAAAATTCTTTCATAATTTCAATTTATATCTTATTATAAAAAGTCAGCATAAGATTAATTACACTTACCTTTAGTCATTTCTCCTTTGGGGAGAAACAAGAATGAGGGATTTAAAACAAAAGTGTAATTAATCGAACAAAAACTTTTTATACATTAGTTTAATAATTATCCAAAACAATATCATAATATTGTTTGACGCAAAAATATAAAAAATAGTAGTGTTATCAAGCTTTTTTAGTAAATCAAAACCCATTAATTACATTATTGTAGCATTGTATATGCTTATCCTTATTGGGATGGCACATTACAAAAAAGGGTTTGTAGTAGAAATTAGTTCAATATTTCTGTTTATAGGAGCGGTTTTGTTATACATCTTACCCATGTTGATACTACACTTCATTGCCCAAAGAAATGATCTTACCAACAAAGGTACCCATACAATACTCATGTATGCTTTTCTAACGGGGATGTTGCCTAATTCGTTAACCAGCTTTCCTATTTTAATATCCAATGCTTTTTTAGTATTAGCCTTATGGAATTTGTTACTCTTAAGAAATGAAAAGCAGATTAAGGCTAAAATTTTTAATACATCTATGTATATAGGGATAGCGTCTTTATCCTATTTTTGGAGTATAGGATTTTTAGTACTTGTTTTTGCGGCCATATTCTATTTTGAGCCTAAAAACTACAGAAACTGGATTATTCCAATGGTTGGTTTATTGGTAGTGTATCTATTTGCAAATTGCTTTACGTTATTATTTTATGATTCGTTTTTTAGTTTTTATGAATATGTAGACCCTGTTTCATTTTCATTTCAATATTATTTGATAGAAGATCAGCTGTTTTCGGTAGGAATAGTGTCGATTTGCATTTTATTTTTCCTGTCTATTTTCTTAATCAAATTTAGCCGAAAGCCAGCAAATACAAAACCAATATTAAGACTTATCATTATATGTTTAATACTGGCCATAGGGATTGTTATAATAGCACCCCAAAAGAATACCTCCGAATTGTTTTTTATAGCTACACCTCTTGCAATTATTGGCACTACTTATCTCGAAATGGAGTATCATCAATTTGCTAAAGAGATTAATATTTGGGTATTTCTTTTACTTCCGTTTACGATTTTGTTATTTTAATTTAAAATTGATGCATAAAGCGGGTTTAAAGGATAATCCTATTTTTTACCAATACGGATCTTGCAATCATATGCTACATACTATTGCAAAATATAATACCTTTGTACCTCTTTAGAAAATTGGTTTATCTTTTTATGATTTTAAACCATAAAATCTGATGATTCATAGAATATTTAAGTAGTATAGAAAAATAATAGCATATATGTTTACCAATAAAGCAAATACCATTTTTAAAGAAGTTATAGATAAATACCACATCATCGATAGCGTAGATCAAGAATTCTCAAACCCATACGATAGTAAATCACAAGCGATAGAACATTTATTATACCGCAAATGCTGGATTGATACTGTGCAATGGCATTATGAAGATATTATTCGAGATCCGCAAATTGATCCTGTAGCGGCACTAAAGCTAAAAAGACAAATAGACGCTTCAAACCAGGACCGAACAGATATGGTAGAATATATTGATAGTTATTTTTTAGAAGAATATAAGAATGTAACGCCAAAGGCTAATGCCACCATCAATACCGAAAGCCCTGCATGGGGAGTGGATAGACTATCGATTTTGGCTTTAAAGGTGTACCATATGCATCAGGAAACTGTTCGAGAAGGAGCAACAGATGCCCATAAAGATGCATGCCAGAAGAAACTAAATATATTATTAGAACAAAGAGTAGATTTATCTACTGCTATTGACACCTTGTTAGGCGACATCGAAAAAGGTGATAAATACATGAAAGTCTATAAGCAGATGAAAATGTATAATGACGACGAATTAAATCCTGTGCTGCGTGGCGAAAAATAACATCGATCGACCAGAACAACCAGAAACAAACATTTTGGTTATTCGTCTTTCGGCAATGGGTGATGTAGCCATGACCGTTCCTGTGTTACGAACATTTAGAGCTACCTATCCAGATGTAAAGCTTACAGTGCTTACAAGAAAATTCTTTGAACCCATGTTTTCTGGGATCGATAATCTGGAGGTTTATCATGCAGATGTTGATAGAAAACATAAGGGAATATTAGGACTTACCCGTTTATTTAATGAACTTCATACATTAAGAATTACCGCTGTAGCAGATTTGCATAATGTACTAAGATCTAATGTCTTAAAAACCCTTTTTTATATGAAGGGAATAGAGACCGTACAGATTGATAAAGGAAGAGCAGAAAAGAAAGCACTTACGCGATCCCAAAACAAAGTATTTAGGCAACTTAAAACCACGCACCAGCGATATGCAGATGTTTTTGAAACCTTAGGGTATCCTTTAGACCTCAATACCCATACGGTTCCGAAAAAACAACCTCTTACACCCAATATCCTTTCTCTTACTCAAAACTCAACTAAAAAATGGTTAGGGGTAGCTCCTTTTGCACAATACGAGAGTAAAACGTATCCCTTAGAATTAATGGTTGAGGTTATCGAACAACTTGATCAAGGAGATCAGTTCGAAATTTTTCTTTTCGGAGGCGGAAAACGAGAAACCGATATTCTTAATAATATCAGCAGTAAATATAATAATGTTACTAATGTTGCAGGTAAACTACCCTTTGTAGATGAGCTAAAACTAATAGGTAATCTAGATGCAATGCTATCTATGGATAGCGGTAATGCACATCTTGCAGCAATGTACGGGGTGCCAACAATCACACTATGGGGAGTAACACACCCGTATGCAGGTTTTATGCCATTTGGGCAACCTATAGAAAATGCTATTTTACCTAATCTTGCTAAATACGATCAAATTCCTACCTCAATTTATGGAAATAAGTTTCCGTCGGATTATGATAAAGTGATGCATACCATTAAACCAGAAAGTGTAGTACAGGCGATTAATAAATTGTAGATCTTGGATAAACGATTAATTCAGATTTTCTAGAATAGAAGAAAAACTTCTTTGAAACTTCTTCCTTACTTTAATGGAGGAAATAAAGCACTTTAGAAGATCAATAATATATTCATTTTTTATTTTTCCCAAATAATCATAGTCCACACCCTCAACATTATAGTCCATTTTAAGAGACTTTGAATTCCAGTTTTGAATCCATTCACCATAAACATAGGTGTCTTTAGGAAAGCCAAAAATACCGTTTTCTGTAACAATTACATTTTGTGAAAAACGATAACAATTAAAATGACTCTTATCACAATTAATACATCCAAATTGCCCATTTTCTAGATGATCTGGAACCCTACCTATACTAGAAGGAAGAGATAAAATCAGTTTGTTTTCTGAATTGTTATTTGATAGGACTAATAAATATTTATTTCTGGTATTTCCATCTGGAAATTTAAAATTATGGATATAGTAGAGATCAGCAAATTCTAGTTTCATAATTACTTAAACAGAATATTGCCGATCAACTCCTTTTAAGTTGAAATAATTATTGAACATTTGGGTTTTTAATTCATCAGATTTTATTAAATCTACGAATTCTATATGATAATCTGAAGTAGTTTGTAGACCACTATTAAACTTATCCAAAAGTCCTTTTTCATTTGCAACTCTATCCCAAAGACCTCCTTTTTTGTGAGTTAATTCACTTAGTTCAGAAGCACTTAAATAACCAAGAGATTGAACAACTTTTTCAATTAACATTAAATCATAATCGGAAAACTCATCGTCGGAAAAGTCTTTTTTTCCTTTTAACATACAAACATTATTCTCATAAAAACTTACATTGATGTAATCTTTAAGTAAATCGGGTGAATTAGAAAATTCGCTATACATTGTCTGGTCCACTGGACCTAGCTTCCAAACTTTCCATTCCAATCCAAAAAAAGGTATTCCAGTATCATTTATTGATTTTTCTTCTAAAAAATACAGAAGTTTTAAAGCTTTAGTTTTAGGAATTTCGCCTAAAACAGAGATCATATAGATTAATGAATTTCCTATTTTATCAATTTCAGATTGAGTAAATCCTTTATTAAATATGTCATTTAAAATTCCAAAATTCATAGTATAGAATTTATACGATTTGTTGTACAAATGTATTAAATTTTTGATTTACTAATAGTTAAACATGTTAAAACAGGTAATCTACCTGTACTCATGATATAATTTAAATTAGCTGTTTTGCTCTCTAACTACTAAAAACTAACAACAACTAACTAACAAATCATACATCATCAAAATCAATCTTGATCGTTGTGGATGTTGGATGTGCCTGGCATGCTAGTATTAGTCCTTCTGCCAGTTCACCGTCGGTTAGAATACTATTTTTTTCCATTACTGCGGTACCTTCAGTAATTTTGCAAATACAAGAGCTACACACTCCACCCTGACAAGAATAAGGTGCGTCTATATCTTCATCAAGAGCTGCATCAAGAATGGTTTTCTTTTGATCCATAACGAAGCTAAACTCCTCATCATCTACTAAAACAGTAATATTGGTCTTACCTTCTAGATTGGCATCAATTTCAACCTCTTCTGTACTACTGGTAAATAACTCAAAATGAATTGCATCTTTCGCAACATCATTCTCTAATAGAATTTCGGTTACTGTATTGATCATGTCCTCGGGACCGCACAGATAAAAATCACTAAAAGTGCTCTCCTTGAATTTATTCTTTAATACATAATTTACTGTAGGTTTTTCGATTCTGCCAAAATGCGCATTATCTTCCTGGCTTCTGCTGTATACAAATTCTACAAACAAACGATCCGAGTGGGTTGACTGAAGCTCTAAAAGCTCTTCGCGAAAAATAGTTTCATCTGGGGTTTTATTTCCGTAGACTAAAACAAAACGGCTATTAGGTTCTTCTTCTAATGTGGCCTTAATCATACTCATAATGGGAGTAATACCACTTCCTGCGGCAAAGGCACCATATGTATTGCTAGCTCCTGCATTGGTTTTGAGAAGAAAGTTTCCTTCTGGAGGATGAACTTCTAAAACATCACCATTAGCAAGGGTCTTATTTGCAATCACAGAAAACGTACCGTTGTCTACTTCTTTTACAGCAACTTTTAGAGTATTGCTTTTAGGAGAACTACAGATAGAATAGGCTCTGCGAACTTCTTTCCCATCAACCTCTGTTTTAATAGTTATATATTGACCAGGAATAAAAGAATAGGTATTCTCTAGTGCTGAGGGCACTTCAAATTCTATCGAAACTGCCTTAGGTGTTTCTCTGTTTATATGCTTTATAGCTAGTTTATGAAAATCTGGCATTACTATATTTTTGGCAAAAATAATAAATGCTGAAAGAGCAAGGAGGTTTTAAGATAAAATTATTATAGAGAACGTAAAAGAACATTAGGAAAGTCATGTTTGAGGAGAAAAAAGGGTTAACAACCTGTTTTTTAATGAAAGAAATGTATTTTTACGACGTACATCATATTTTTGTGTACAAAAAATACACTAAAAAGATTTTTTTTTAGTTATCACACATATAAATTATCAGGTTTGGGAAGAAAAATATCACAAATTACGTTGGTATTATTTTTGGCTATATTAGGATTTTCTTGTTCTCGTAAAAAAGACAAATTCGTAAATCGTGCATGGCACGATGTGACTACAAAAAATAATACGCTGTATAATGGCCGATTAGCTTATGATCAGGGCCAGGAGGATATTATACAATCCTATAAAGACAATTTCTGGGAACTACTTCCGATCGAAAGAATGATTGTAAGTGAAGATGTAAGGTTGCCTAACGAAGTATTAAACCAAAACTTTGATAAAGCTGAAGAAAAAGCTGTAAAATCGATACAAAAACACACTATGCTTATTGATGGTAGGGAACGTAATCCTAAAATTGATGAAGCATTTTTATTACTTGGTAAATCAAGATACTTCGAGCAACGATTTATCCCTGCACTAGAAGCATTTAATTATATCTTATATAAATACCCTACCAGTAATACCATTAACCATGCTAAAGTATGGAAAGCTAAGGCCAATCTTAGACTGGATAATAATGAAAAAGCTATCGAGGATTTAACAAGAATGATTGAGCAGGAGTATATGAAACCTCAGGATTATGCTGATGCTGTCGCGATGATGGCTCAGGCCTATGTAAATCTCGAAAGGAAAGACTCTGCAGTGAGTTATATCAATAAAGCAGCCGTTCACACCAAAAAATTTGAAGAAAAAGGGAGATATCTCTATATAAAAGGGCAATTGTTAAATCAATTAGGATATAAAGACAGTGCTAATTATGCTTATGATCAGGTCATAGATTTAAATAGAAGGACTCCCAGAAGATATTTAATGAATGCGCATATGGCAAAAGCGCGAAATTTTGATTACGAAAAAGGGAATAAAGAAGAGTTTCTTGAACTTTTGTCAAAGCTCGAAAAAAATCGAGAAAACAGACCTTTTCTAGATAAGATTTATAACCAAAAAGCAGTGTATTATAAGACATTAGATTCTATTGATATTGCCGTAGAATTTTATAATAAATCGTTGCGAACACAGTCTGAGGATAAGTACTTAGAATCTCTTAATTACTATACCCTTGGAGATATCAATTTTGATAGAAAAGAATATGCAAGATCAGGAGCGTATTATGATAGTACACTTCAGCGAATGGTGGTCGATTCTAAACGATACAGAGTCTTAAAGAAAAAGCGCGATAATCTCGATGATGTAATTTTATACGAAGGGATCGCTAAAGTAAATGATAGTATACTTAATGTCGTTGCTATGTCACCCGAAGATAGATTAGCCTACTATTCAGAATATACAGAAAAGATAAAAGCTATCGCTATAGCTGCCGAGAAAGCCGCAGAAATAGCCAAAATAAAAGATCAACTACCTATTGAGCAACGATTTAAGCAACCTGGTAGCCCTGGAGCCAACACAGGAGCTAATGGCCCAAATACCGGAGCAATCTTTTATTTCTATAATCAAACCACAGTGGCGTATGGTAAGACAGCTTTTAAAAGAACATACGGTAACAGAGAACTACAGGATAATTGGAGAGTTTCAAGTATTTCTAACCCAAAAGCTTTTTCGTCAGAAGTAGTAGAAGAAAAAGAAGAATATTCTATTGATGCTGATCCTACTTTTGATCCACAAACCTATATTGCACAGCTTCCTACCGATGAGGTAGTTATAGATAGCTTAAAAACCGACCGGAATTTTGCATATTATCAACTAGGTGTAATTTATAAGGAAAAGTTTCAGGAGTATGGTTTAGCCGTGGATAAATTTGAAAATTTACTACAAAGTAAGCCCGAAGAACGCTTAATTATTCCGTCTAAATATAATTTATACAAGATTTACCTAGCGCAGGGTGATATTACAAACTCTAGCACCTATAAGCAAAGCATCATTAATAATCATCCTGAATCTAGATATGCTAAGATTCTTCAAAATCCTGATGAAGTTTTAAAAGATGATGAAAATAGCCCTAAGGCGATGTACAATAGATTGTATAAAGATTTTCGGGATCAGAAATATGCTTCTGTTATTGAAGAAAGCGATGAGTTGATTACAAAATTCGGAGGAGAAGACGATTTTCTATCAAAATTTGAGCTATTAAAAGCTCAGGCAATTGGTCGTTATAGAGGGTTTGAAGCCTATCAAGAAGCGCTTAACTATGTTGCTCTTAATTATCCTCAAAGCCCAGAAGGTAAGAAGGCGCAAGTTATGTATCAGGTTACTATTCCGCAAATAAGAAATAGTGTGTTCATAGAAGATATGGACGAAGAAGAAAACCATAAACTAATTTATACTTTTTCTACATTTGGTGATAATCAAGCCCAAGAGCTTAAAGAACATATCGAGAATATTATTAAAGAATTACGATATGAAAAAATGAAAGTTTCTTTGGATGTTTATACTAAAGATCAACAGTTTGTTGTTGTGCACACAAAGAGGAATAGGTTAGGAGCCGAAGGTTTTGGTGAGTTATTATCAATAGGTAAGACCGAAGATACCCGGGGAGTAGATCTAACCAAATGGAACAGAAAAAAGAAATATTATAAAAAAATAGAGGCAGCTTATTTTACAATAGCATCGCCTAACTATAGAATTATTCAGATCCATAAAAATCTGGAGAACTATAAAGAATACAAACAACCAGAAGTAGAAGAATCAGAACAATAAATAATAACTTAAACCCCCTTATATATTATGTTTTCAGACAACAAAAAAGGAAGAGACCAAGCCGTGACGGACTTCTCTCGTAATCAAAACAAAATCTCCGAAGGAACTAAAATCGTTGGTGATATTATTTCTGAGGGAGGTTTTAGAATTGAAGGTACCATTGAAGGAACCTTTAAAACCAGCGGTAAAGTAGTCGTAGGATCTTCAGGATTCATTAAAGGAACACTAGAGTGTTCTGATGCAGATTTTGAAGGAAAGTTTTCAGGAACTCTTAATGTGTCAAACACATTATCGTTAAAGCCAACAGCCCATATCGAAGGCGAAGTTACCGTAGGGAAATTAGCGGTTGAACCTGGAGCAAACTTTAACGCATCATGTAACATGAAAGGTGGAGTAAAATCTTTGGGTAAGCCAAGTGAGCAAAAGCCAGGACAACCACAATCGGGACCAACAACCCAGGGACAAGGGAAATCCGCATAAAATCTTGAATTTGATTTATTAAGGCTTTTTGTTTAATTAAAAGAACACAAAGATTAGTGTACATAAACACAAGTGTAATATGAAAATACTTAATAAAAATCAGTTACAGTTTATTCATGGAGGTTCTGGTCATGGTATCGGAGGCGGAACTGGAGAAACAAGAAGAACAGGGATTTCATCTTTGTTAATTAACCCAGATGATCTAAGGATTTCATTTTCGGGTCATGGTATTGGAGATGGAACAGGAGAAAGACCCTGATAAAAGCAAAAATCGGCTTAGAAAATATGTAGCCTTAACAGGAATAGGATTCCAGATGGGAGCTACTATATTTCTATGTGCTTATGCCGGAAAAAAACTAGACGAACATTATGAGCTTGAAAAACAATGGTTTACCATGGGCCTTGTTCTTTTTGGAGTAGCTGCTTCTATATATCTAGTCATTAAACAATTGAATCGAATTAACAAGTCTGATCATTAAATTTGACTCGTACTAATTGTATGTATCTTATCTCTATATGATTTGCTTTTTATAAGTAAAGAGTTTTCTAAATAATGGGCAAAAGCTTATTTCGTTTTTTACTTCTTTTTGTTATTGTTTTAACAAGTGGGTATTGTATACATATTGGTAGTATAAATCTCTTTTCGCTTAATCGTAATATGGCAATAATTAATGTGTCCTACATTTTTAATGCTGTATTTACTATCCTACTTACTTCTGGAATCATTTTGGTGAGTAAAAAATTCAAAGATCAGTTGGGGTTTATCTTTATGGCGGGTAGTCTCGTAAAGATCGGAGCCTTTTTAGTCGTGATTAATCTTTATAATTTCGAAACAAACAAAAATGTCTTTCTGGATTTCTTTGTTGCCTACGTAATCTGTTTAATCCTAGAAGTATATTACGTTTCAAGAATCCTGAATTCTGATAAATAACTGATAATCAATACCTTGTATATTTTAGAATAATCTCAAACTTATTTAACTAAAATAGTTTAAGAATCTAACATAATTATGTACATTTGCACCCAAATTTAGGAACCGAAATGTTAGGTGTAATGCAAAAACGTACCGTAGTTAAAATTTTATTGATTTTTACACTGGTTTTTACCACTTCAAATCTATTTGCAAAAGAAACAGAGAAAGAAGGAGAAGGAGATATAAAAACGGAAATCAAAGAATTTATTGATCACCACCTTCAGGACTCACACGATTTTACATTGTTTTCTGATAAAGAAACCGGAAAGCATTATGGATTTCCGTTACCTGTTATCCTATGGGATGGGGGATTAAAAGTTTTTTCTTCTTCAAAATTTCATCATGGAGAAACTCTTGCCAATATAGACGGCAATTACTACAAGTTATACCACAGCAAGATTTATAAGACAGATGCAGCGGGAACCATCACGTATGACGAAGCGCATCATGCAACCAATGTAAAACCATTAGATTTTTCGATCACTAAGAATGTAGTGAGTATGATATTAATTGGTTTGTTAATGTTCTTTATGTTCAGTAGCCTTGCTAAATCTTATAAAAAGAATAATGGTATTCCAACAGGTATTGGACGTTTTCTAGAGCCTTTGGTTCTTTTTGTTAGAGATGAGATTGCTGTTCCTAATATAGGAGAAAAGAAGTATAAAAAATATATGAGTTTTCTGCTTACTGTTTTCTTTTTCATTTGGTTTTTAAACCTTTTGGGGATGACTCCGCTTGCAGTTAATGTTACAGGAAATATTGCAGTAACTTTTGCCTTGGCATTATTGACATTCCTGATTACGAATTTTACAGCTAATAAGAATTATTGGGGTCACATCTTTTGGATGCCTGGTGTACCAACATTTATGAAAATAGTGTTAGCGCCTATAGAATTATTAGGGGTTTTTATTAAGCCATTTTCATTAATGATTCGTTTGTATGCAAACATGACGGCAGGTCACGTAGTGATAATGAGTATTGTTGGATTGCTATTTATTTTCAAAAGCTGGGTTGGTGGTCCATTATCATTTGGACTGGCATTTGCATTGTCACTACTAGAATTGTTAGTAGCAGCTTTGCAAGCTTATATATTTACAATGTTGTCTGCGCTATATTTTGGTATGGCGACTGAAGAGGCACATCATTAAAATTTGAACGTTTAATTTTTAATTATATAATTATGGATATTCCAAGAATTGTTGGAGCAGGTTTAATCGTAATAGGTGCTGGAGTTGGTATCGGTAGAATTGGTGGTCAAGCGATGGAAGCTATCGCTCGTCAGCCAGAAGCTTCTGGTAAAATCCAAACTGCTATGCTTATTGCAGCAGCACTTATCGAAGGTATTGGATTTGCTGCATTATTTACAAGTTAATTTGCAAACAACAGCTGTAACGGTTGGTTACAGCTGTTGTTATTAGATTTTTGAAAATTAGACAATATAGAAAATAACATAATTTATTATGGAGAAGTTAATAAATGATTTTTCGTTCGGCCTGTTTTTCTGGCAGATATTACTTTTTGTAGCATTACTGTTGATATTAAGAAAGTTTGCATGGAAACCCATTCTTGAAGCGGTTAACAATCGTGAAGAAGGAATCAAAAATGCATTAGAATCTGCAGAAGCTGCTAAGAAAGAAATGCAAAATCTTCAGGCAGATAATGAGCGAATCTTAAATGAAGCAAGAGCAGAACGTGATGGGATGCTTAAAGAAGCAAAACAGCTTAAAGAAAACATTATTGCTGATGCAAAATCTGAAGCACAAGATGCAGCTGATAAGATCGTAGCACAAGCACAAGCTACTATTGCTAGCGAAAAGAAAGCGGCAATTGCAGATCTTAAGGGCCAGGTTGCCGAACTTTCTGTAGAGATTGCAGAAAAAGTAGTAAGAAAAGAATTAGATAACAAAGACAAGCAACTAGAGTTGGTAGAGTCTATGTTAGGAGATGTTACTTTAAAATAATCATACATGAGTAGAGCAGCAATACGTTATGCTAAGGCAGTTTTGAGTTTAGCTCAAGACAAAAAAGCCGCTGAAGATGTTCAGAAAGACATGCAAGGTATTATCGCTACCACAGAGGGTAGCGCTGAGCTCAGAATGGTATTAAATAGCCCGCTGATTAAGAGTGAGGTAAAACTTGCTGCATTACGCGAGATTTTCAAAAATACAGGCGATATTACACAAAAGCTTTTTGATACCCTGATAGAGAATAAAAGAGTAGAGTTGTTACCCAATGTTGCTAAACAATATATTGTGTTGTTTGATGAGTTAAACAACATTCAGCTGGCAAAAGTTACGACAGCTGTTCCATTGGATAAGGCGTTAAGCGCAAAAGTGTCGACCAAGATAAAGGAGCTTACAGGAAACGAAGCTACTATAGAGAATATAATCGATGAAAGTATTATCGGTGGATTTATTCTAAGAGTAGGTGATTTACAATACAACGCAAGTATTGCAAATAAGCTTACTAATTTAAAAAGAGAATTAAGTAACTAATAGTTACTTTACTATAATAAATATTAATAATAAGAGAATGAGTGTTCATCCTCATTCTTGCAAACTATTATATAATGGCAGAAGTGAATCCTGCTGAAGTATCAGCAATATTAAAACAACAATTATCTGGATTTGAAGCAACAGCTTCATTAGAAGAGGTAGGTACAGTATTACAAATAGGTGATGGTATCGCCAGAGTGTATGGATTGTCTAACGCTCAATATGGAGAATTAGTACAGTTCGAATCTGGTTTAGAGGGTATCGTACTTAACCTTGAAGAGGATAATGTTGGGGTAGTACTTTTAGGTCCTTCAACAGAAGTTAAAGAGGGTGTAACCGTAAAACGTACACAGCGTATCGCATCTATCAAAGTTGGAGAAGGAATTGTAGGACGTGTAGTGGATACCCTGGGTAACCCTATCGATGGTAAAGGTCCAATCGAAGGTGAAACTTTCGAAATGCCATTAGAGCGTAAAGCTCCTGGTGTAGTTTTCCGTCAGCCGGTAAACGAACCATTACAAACAGGGATCAAGTCGATCGATGCCATGGTACCAATCGGGCGTGGACAGCGTGAGTTAGTGATCGGTGACCGTCAGACTGGTAAAACAACAGTTTGTATCGATACGATTCTTAACCAAAAGGAATTTTATGATGCTGGTGAGCCAGTATACTGTATCTATGTTGCCATAGGGCAAAAAGCATCTACAGTAGCCTTAATCGCTAAAGTATTAGAAGATAAAGGAGCAATGGCATATACGACTATCGTAGCAGCTAATGCTTCTGATCCAGCTCCAATGCAGGTTTATGCTCCATTTGCTGGTGCAGCAATTGGTGAGTATTTTAGAGATACAGGTCGTCCTGCATTGATTATCTATGATGATTTATCAAAGCAAGCGGTAGCATATCGTGAGGTATCATTATTATTACGTCGTCCACCAGGTCGTGAGGCATACCCTGGAGATGTATTTTACCTTCACTCAAGATTATTAGAGCGTGCTGCAAAAGTTATTGCAGATGATAGTATTGCAAAAGACATGAATGACCTTCCTGATTCTTTGAAAGATAAAGTAAAAGGAGGAGGTTCTTTAACGGCACTTCCAATAATCGAAACACAAGCAGGTGATGTATCAGCATATATCCCAACCAACGTAATTTCGATTACAGATGGTCAGATATTCTTAACTTCAGATTTATTTAACTCTGGTGTTCGTCCGGCAATTAACGTAGGTATTTCGGTATCACGTGTGGGTGGATCTGCACAGATTAAATCAATGAAGAAGGTGGCAGGTACATTAAAACTTGACCAGGCGCAGTTCCGTGAATTAGAAGCATTTGCTAAGTTTGGTTCTGATCTTGATGCAGCGACCTTAAATGTAATCGAAAAAGGGAAACGTAACGTTGAAATCCTTAAACAAGCACAAAATGATCCGTATACCGTAGAAGATCAAATCGCGATCATCTATGCAGGTTCTAAAAACTTGTTAAGAGACGTTCCTGTAAACAAAATAAAAGAATTCGAAAGCGACTTCATAGAATATCTTAATGCTAAGCATAGAGATACACTAGATACGCTTAAGGCTGGAAAACTAACAGACGAAGTAACCGACGTGTTACTATCTGCTTGTAAAGAGATTTCAGCTAAATATAAAGCTTAGTTCAGAGTCTTGAGTTCAGAGTTATGAGTGGCTTGAGCAATAGTCCAATTCGAAATAAAAGTTTTGAATTTGCATGTGACATTGTTCGTTTTGCTCAAATTCTGAAGGAAAAGAAAGAGTATGAGATTGCATCTCAAATCTTAAGATCTGGAACAAGTATTGGAGCTAACGTTCGTGAAGCACAACGTGGTGTTAGCACTAAAGATTTTAAAAATAAATTTGGAATAGCCCTAAAGGAAGCAGATGAAACTCATTTCTGGTTATTGAAGCCACAATTATGGATATTCCAAATGATTTATTAGTTAAATGTGACGAGTTAATAAGAATTTTGGTTGCGATTATTAAAAACTCTTAACTCATCACTCCTAACTCATAACTTTTGAAGAAATGGCAAACTTAAAAGAATTACGTAGTAGAATTACCTCTGTATCCTCAACGATGCAAATCACCAGTGCCATGAAAATGGTATCGGCCGCAAAGTTGAATAAGGCACAACAGGCAATTACTGCAATGCGTCCTTATGCAGATAAACTTACCGAGTTATTGCAAAGTCTTAGCGCCTCTCTCGAAGGAGATAGTGCAAGTGCTTATGCAGAACAACGTGAAGTGAATAAAGTATTGGTTGTTGCGATTGCTTCTAATCGTGGTTTGGCTGGAGCTTTTAATAATAATATTGTTAAAGGAGTAAGAGCATTGTACGAAAACGAATATGCAGGAAAACAAGTAGATTTTGTTACCATTGGTAAAAAAGTTAATGATGTAGTTGCTAAAACGCATACCGTTGTTGCTAATAAAAGTGAAGTATTTGATGATCTTACTTTTGCTAATGTTGCTGCTATCGCCGAAGAATTGATGCAGTTATTTACAAACGGATCCTATGATAAGATTGTAATTGTATATAACAAATTTAAAAATGCGGCTACGCAAGATGTTACAACAGAGCAGTTTTTACCAATCGTTCCGGTAGAAAATGCAACAGCAACTAATGTAGATTACATTTTTGAGCCGGCTAAAGAAGAAATTGTAGAGCAATTAATCCCTAAGTCACTTAAGACTCAATTATATAAGGCAATTCGTGATTCATTTGCGTCAGAGCACGGTGCACGTATGACTGCAATGCATAAAGCAACCGATAATGCTACCGAACTTAGAGATGCACTTAAGTTATCATATAACAAAGCAAGACAAGCCGCAATTACCAATGAAATCCTTGAGATTGTTGGTGGTGCAGAAGCTTTGAATAACTAAAGAATTTTTTTAAAATATATGAAGCCTCATAAGGAAACTTATGAGGCTTTTCTTTTGTCTAAAAATGGTTATACCGGATATATTTATAAAAGAAGATAATGTAACTATTATTTAACTCAATTAAGGATGATTTATATCTAACTTTAAGATTAATATTAACCTTAATAAATATATTATGAACTCAATTTTCAAGTTTTTAGGAGTACTCTTGTGCTCTTTGTTGCTCGTTTCCTGTGAAACTAATGAAGAAGAGCTATTACAAAACGGATCAGAACAAGTTGTTGACTTAAAAAGTAAACAGATTATTGTTGCTCGTCAAAATGATTGTACTATTTCAATAAACAATGCAAACCCTATTGCAACTGCAGGTGAGACCCGTACGTTTACTGTTTCGCATACCATTTCGGGTAACCCATCAATACAATGGTCAATATTGAATGGTGCCTATACTCAAATCTTAGGTTCGACCACTTCCAGTACCTTTACAGTGCGGTTTAATGCGGGTTTTGAAGAAGCCACCATTAGAGTGGTTGTAGATGGTAATTCGAATGATTGTGATCTTAGAATGACAGTTACTTCAATTGGGGGTGATCCTTGCCCTAACCCACCAACACCAGCACCAATATATTCTGAATTCGGAACTCCTGTTCCTGCAGGATATATTCAAGGAAACCTGGGTAGTAATCAGATATGTACCACTACAATCAATAATATGTTATCTGTTCCTTTCGACTCCTGTGATTCCTACTCATGGTCTATAAGTCCGGGAGGTAATCAAGGAGGTGTTTTTCCAAGTGGAAATTCTGCGGTAGTTATCATAAATACGCCTGGAACCTATAGGGTAACCCTGGTAACTTCTAATGATAAAGGTTCAAGAACAGAGTTATTTCTCTTATATGCCCAAAACTGTAATGGTTTAGGTGGAGGAGGGTTCTAAATATCTAGCATCATTAACGTATAAAGCCTCGTAAGTTTTCTTATGGGGCTTTTTCTTTTCTATCTTTATGACCGTTGAAAAATAATAGGAGTATTACCTTTGGCATTAGTTTTGAACGCTAACAAAAGAGAAAAGCTTTAAAATATGATGAATTTTAAAATGATGATTACTAAAATAGCTATACTATTAGTGATACTTGCTTCATTTACACAATGCGCAAGTAGCCAAAATATAGATACGGTCTCTCCAGTAACCATTGAAGAATCTTATTTTCAGAAATGGGTAGCTGGCCGCAAAGAAGCTGGTTCGGGATTTACAATACACCTTTCCATAAAAAAAAATGATGATGTAGTACTAAACCATGCTTATTTTAAAGGAAAAAAGATCGAGTTGAAGCTTAATAATAAGGCTGTTTACGTAGGGCGCTATACATATCCCAATAAAACAAAAGATTTGATCATGAGTGATGATCCACAAGAAGAATTTAGAAACACAGCACCGATCATTGAAGAAAAAATTCCATTTGAACTAAAAGAGAATGAGTGTGTTATCACATATACAAAAGATAAAAAGGAAGGCTTTTTTAAAATAGATGATCTGCCCGAAAAACCAAAGATTGCAATGCCTATGCGCAGAGAGCAATAAAAATTGTATTTTTAGCACCACAATTATACCTTGAGTTGAGCATATTTCAGAAACTCTTTAAGCAAACTTTTATCTACGGACTAGCGACTGTACTCCCCAGGATGCTGTCTTTTTTGTTAGTTCTAATACACACTAAATACCTTGATGGTCCTGTAGCTTATGGTCGAGTATCAATTTTGTTTGCCTGGATACTGGTATTTAATGTGATTCTAGCCTACGGAATGGAAACCTCTTTTTTTAGGTTTTTAAATCTCGATCAGTACAAAAATAAGGTAACAAGCACTTCGGCAATATCGATAGTAGTTTCTACACTAATTTTTGGAGTCCTTGCTTTTCTGGGACAAAGCCAGATAGCGTCAATTATTGAAATAGATAGAGAGTTTTTAACCTATGTGATCTGGATTTTAATTTTAGATGCTCTGGTCATTATTCCTTTTGCAAATTTAAGGGCACAAGAAAGACCGATACGATATTCTGTCATAAAAATCATCAATGTCATTATATATGCTTCTCTAAACGTGTTTTTTCTGGTATTTCTCGGCGATTTTTCAAAGAAAATAGAATGGCTACAAGCAATATATATCGAAGATTTTAAAATTCAGTATATTTTTATATCCAACGTAGTTGCCAGTGCGGTAACATTGTTATTGATGTTTCCTTTTTATTTTAAAATTAACTATCGATTTGATAAGAACCTATGGCAAAAAATGATGGTCTATGGGGCTCCGATCTTAATTGCAGGCTTGGCATTTGCGATTAATGAACATTTTGATAAGATATTATTAGAATGGGTTATAGGTGGTAAGAAAGGTCTTTTTGATTCTGGAGCTTATGCCGCCTGTTATAAATTGGCCTTATTCATGACATTATTTGCAACAGCTTTTAGAATGGGGATAGAGCCCTTCTTTTTTAGTCATGCAAAAGAAAAAGATGCACCCAAAACCTATGCGACTATTACAAAGTATTTTGTGATTTTTGGATCTTTCATACTCATTGTTGTGATCACTTTTTCAGACTTTTTAAAGCAATTCATGATTAAAAACCCGGAGTATTGGGAAGCCATGGTTGTAGTCCCTGTAATTTTGTTAGCCAATTTATGTTTGGGGATATATCATAATCTTTCGGTTTGGTATAAGGTGACCGATAGAACTAAGTTTGGGGCATATATTTCTATAGTAGGTGCGATCATTACACTGGTGCTTAACCTCTTATTGATTCCAAAATATAGCTACATGGGATCAGCCATAGCTACATTAGCCGCCTACGCATCGATGATGTTACTGTCGTGGTATTTTGGAAGAAAATATTACCCAATCCCGTATAACCTGAAGAAGATAGGAGGGTACCTCGCACTATCAATTGGTTTTTCGATCTTGTCTTTTTATGTCTTTGATAGCAATTATTTAATTTCTATCCCGTTGTTACTGGTGTTTTTAGTAATTTTGTATGCTTCTGAAAAAAGGGAGTTACAACAAATTTTAAAAAAGTAAACACTCAAGCATCTTGAGTATGATAATTAAATATGCAAATTAAAATCATTAACAGATCATCGCATGATCTTCCTCATTACGAAACAATTGCTTCTGCAGGAATGGACCTTAGAGCAAATATTACAGAACCCGTAACATTGAAACCTTTAGAAAGAGCAATTATCAAAACAGGGCTATTCATAGAGCTACCCGTTGGATATGAAGCGCAAGTTAGACCGCGTAGTGGGTTGGCTGCCAAAAAAGGGATCACTGTACTTAATGCACCCGGAACCATAGATGCAGATTATCGGGGAGAAGTAGGAGTGATTTTGGTAAACCTTTCTAATGACGATTTTATAATTGAGAATGGAGAGCGTGTAGCGCAAATGGTCATTGCAAAGCATGAACGTGCAGAATGGGAAGAAGTAACCGAATTATCTGAGACCTCTAGGGGAGAAGGAGGATTTGGTAGTACTGGAGTTAAATAATAAAAAGTATTCAGTTTAGAGTAGACAGTATGCAATTAGAATATTCATACGTAAGTTTCCGAAAAACTAGTCAATAAGAAAAAATAACAGACTCACTTTGCATCTTCACGTCTTTGCGTGAAAACATGTATGTATTAGTGGTTAAAAAACAACAAACAACAAATGAAAATCATTGTACCCATGGCAGGAAGAGGTTCTAGACTTAGACCTCATACACTCACAGTTCCTAAACCTTTAATTCCGGTAGCCGGAAAACCAATTGTACATCGATTAGTGTCTGATATTGCAAAGGTGTTGGGAGAGCCGGTAGAAGAGATTGCATTCATATTAGGTGATCCTGCTTTTTTTGGTGATGATGTAGTATCTAGTTTAACCGAATTAGCAGAAAACTTAGGAGCAAAAGCATCTATTTATAGACAGGATCAACCCTTAGGTACAGGCCACGCTATTATGTGCGCCAAAGATTCTTTATCAGGACCTGCTGTGATTGCTTATGCAGACACTTTGATTAGAGCAGATTTTAATTTAGATAAAGAAGCAGATGCTGTAATTTGGGTAAAACAAGTAGATCAACCAGAAGCATACGGTGTAGTAAAACTTAATGATAAAAAAGAAATTGTTGAATTAGTAGAGAAACCTCAAGAGTTTGTATCTGATTTGGCAGTGATAGGAATCTATTATTTTAAGGATGTTGCTGTGCTAAAAAATGAATTGCAAGTCGTCTTGGATAACAATATCATTAACGGAGGAGAATACCAAATTAATGATGGCATCAAAAGAATGATGGCTGATGGAAAAGTTTTTGTAACCGGAAAAGTTGATGAATGGATGGACTGTGGAAACAAAAATGTTACTGTTGAGACCAATTCTAGAATGCTAGGTTTTTTACAAAAAGACAGAGAAAATTTGGTTAGCAAAACCCTTACCCAAGAAAATGCTACTATAATCCCTCCTTGTTACATTGGAGAAGGGGTAACATTGAGAAATACAACAATAGGTCCTAATGTTTCAATTGGTGATGGATGTACCATTGAAGACTCTAGCATTAAAAATAGCTTAATTCAGACCCAAACTGTCGTAAAAAATGCTAACTTAGACAATGCTATGATTGGAAATAATGCCATCTACGACGGAAATTTTACAACGGTGAGTATAGGAGACTATTCTGTTTTAGAATAATTCGTGATGAGGAAACAACTTCGTAGAGTTTTATGATTAAATATTGGAAACATACAAGCCTTTTATGTCTATTTCTTGTAATGGGCAACTATATGTCTTTTTCTCAAGAAATAGAGCCTAAACAAGAAGTGAATATTGATGATCTGGGCAATGTTTCAGATGAATTTCAGGAAAACTTTTTTGAAGCACTAAAACAAAAGGCAATTACCAATTACGATAAAGCAATTGAAGCCTTGCAAAAGTGTATCTCAATTGACCCTAAACCTAATTTTTTATATTTAGAGTTAGGAAAAAATTATCTCGAACTCAAACTATACGAGCAGGCAGAAGATAATTTTAATAAAGTACGCAAAGAGAAACCTAACGACAGGCATGTTTTAGAATTATTATTCGAATCCTATTTTAAACAAAATAAATACAAAGAATCTATAGAAATCGTAGAGAAACTGGTTGCTTATAACTCCATGTTTAAAGAGCAATTGGCCAATCTGTATTTTCATGAAAAACGATATGATGATGCTTTAACAGCCATTGATGAATTAAATGACGAGTTTGGTAGAGATCAATATCGAGATAATTTACGAAAAAGAATCTCTTCAAAAATCACCAATCCTAATAATCAGATTGCTAGATTAGAAAATAGTATTAAAGAGAAACCTAAGGTAGAACAAAATTACTTGAACCTTATTTATCTTTATAGTCAGGATAATCAAAAAGATAAAGCATATAAAACAGCAAAACTACTCCTAAAAGAAAAACCAAAGTCAGAACTGGTTCATCTTGCATTATATAAATTTTACTTAGAGGATACTAAGACCGATGAAGCAATTCGTTCGATGAAGATTGCTCTAAAAAGCAATGAAATAAACACAGAATCGAAGTATAAAATAGTGAATGATTTTTTACTATTCCTTGATAAAAACCCGCAATACGAATCTCAATTAACAGAAATTATAACCTTACTTTCTGCTGGCGAGAATAATGCAAAAGTACTTACAGAACTTGGGCATTATTATTATAAAAAAGATCAAAAGGAGCAAGCCCTCAATTTTTATGAAAGAGGTATCAAAAGTAATGCTAACGATTTTGGGTTACTAAAACGAATTTTACTCTTACAATTGGATTTAAAACGATATGAGAAATCCGAGGTAGGGAGTAAATTGGCGTTAGAAATGTATCCTGCACAACCAATCTTCTATTTAATAAATGGAGTATCATTAATTAATTTAGAAAAACCGCAAGAAGCTATAGAAATACTTGAACTTGGGATAGATTATATCATAGATGACCTAAAAATGGAATCCGATTTTTATACACAAATCAGTGAAGCATATCAAAAACTTGGGAATATCGAAAAGGCTTCAGAATATAAACAAAAAGTAATTCAACTTCAGAAAAAATCATAACGATTAATGAATAGAGTATTATTGTATCTGCTATGTTTTTCTTTGATGGTGCTAAACTCCTGTAAAGGTAGTAAAGCTATTAGCGAATCGGGAATCAAAAAACTTAGTGCCGAAAAAGTTATTGCCAATCACTATAATCGAGCTTTTAATTTTGAAACACTTAATACCAAAGTAAAGGTAAAATATAATGATGGTAAACAGTCTTTTAGCCCTAATGCTACGCTTCGGTTTGAGAAAGATAAAATCATTTGGATAAGTGTTAAGATGTTAGGAATTACTTTGGCTAAAGCATTAATCACTCCAGAGAAAGTGAGCTACTACGAAAAAATCAACAATACTTATTTTGATGGCGATTTTAAAGTATTAAGTGAGTGGTTGGGTACCGAAGACCTTGATTTCGAGAAGGTACAACAAATGCTATTGGGTCAGGCGTTGTTTAACTTAAGAGAAGATAAATATAAATCATTAATTACAGAAAAGGTATACCAGCTTCGGCCCAAGACAGAAATTGCATTGTTCGAGCGCTTGTTCTTAATACATCCAGATAGTTTCAAAATGGCTTCCCAGCAATTAAAACAGCCTATAGAAAACAGAAACCTAACGATCAATTACCAAAGTTACCAGAAAGTAGGAAATCAAGAGTTTCCAAAAGAAATTTACATAGAAGCATTACAAGGAAAGGATAAAACCTCAATCGGGATAGAATATAGACAGGTGGATTACAATGCTGACGTAAGTTTTCCGTTTAAAATACCATCAGGATATAAGGAAGTCACCATTCAATGAGAATATTACAGCTTACATATTTAATTAGTTTGTTATTGATTTGTACTTCTTCTTTTGCTCAAAGTTCAAAACAACAACAATTAGAGGAAGAAAGACAGCGTCTTAGGAACGAAATTGAGCAAATGAAACAATTGCGAAAAGACAACAAGCTCAAAGAACGCTCTGTGCTGGATGAAGTAGAAGCAATAAATGCACAAATTAGCACACGTCAAAACCTCATAAAAATCACAAATCAGCAAGCTAATTTGTTGACCAGAGAAATCAATACAAACTTTAAGAAAATAGATGTTTATCGCAAAGAACTAAAAGTGCTTAGAGAGGACTATGCCCGAATGATCAAAAAATCATACAAAAGCAACTCTCACCAGAGTAGAATAATGTTCTTACTTTCGTCATCAGATTTTGCACAAGCCTACAAGCGATTGCAATACATGAAACAGTATAACGAACATCGCAAAGAACAGGCTATTCGAATAGAAAGCAACACACAAGAGCTTCAGAAACTAAATAGTGATTTATCTACGCAAAAAGAAGATAAGCAGACCCTTATAGCCGAAAATCGTGAGGCGCAACAAAAGCTTCAGGAAGAGAAGAAGGAGCAGAAGGTTTTAATGGCTTCTATCCGCAGAAAACAAGGAACCTACACCAAACAGATTAAACAAAAAGAAAAGCAGGCCAGCGCTATTGACAAGGCGATCGAGAAGTTAATTAGAGAGGCCATTGCTAAAGCGAATAAGAAAGCAGGTAAAAAAGTAACCAAAAAAGGTTCTGCCACAACATTTGCATTAACAGCCGAAGCAAAAGTATTAGCAGATAATTTTACATCCAACAAAGGAAAATTACCCTGGCCCGTGGGGACAGGTAGAATAACCAAGAGATTTGGTCGTCAGCCACACCCTACGCTCCCTAATATACAAATAAACAGTAGTGGGGTAGAAATCGAAACCAAGGCAGGAGAGAAGGCCAGAGCCATTTTTGAAGGAGAGGTAATTGCGATCCAAAAGCTAAAAGGAGCCAGTCGTCTGGTACAGATCAGACATGGTAACTTTATTACCACGTATTATAATATTGAGAATATTTCAGTCAAAGAAGGCCAGAAAGTGACCACAAAGCAGGCCATTGGGCAAGTACGTACTAACCCAACTACAGGTAGAGCCATTATGAAATTTCTAATCTATCAAAATGCTAAACGATTAAATCCACAAACATGGATTTATAGGATGTGATAATAAGATCAATTGTATGCGCAGAAAGAAAATTCTGAAAGTTATAGGCTACATAATTCTTACCATTACACTAGCTATTGCCGTTATGGCAGGTTATGTGTATTATCAATATCATGGCAAATATGCGGTAGATGAAGATAAACATCCCTTCAATGTTGGACACATAAATTTGGAAAGAGCATTGTTTACAGAGGATTTTGAAATCTGTGAAGATAAATACTTACTGGGATATTACCATAGTTCTGCCCCTAAAATATATCGAGGAAGTAAGCTGATTTTTAGGCAGAAGATAATGGATAGGTATAAGAACAATAACTATCGAGATACGGGATATCTTAATCTTAGGTTTCATATCAATTGTGAAGGTAAGGTTGGCAATGTTGAAGTCAATGAATTGGATGCAGATATGAAGATTTCTGACCTTACTGATGGCTTAGTTAATCAATTGTTAGAACTAAGTATCAAAGAAGATAACTGGCAAATAGAAACCCAGAAACATGAGTCAACCCATAATCATTATATGTATTTACTATATAAACTAGAAAATGGAAACATCACAGAGATACTTCCTTAGTTTTTTTATGGGCTTGATTATGATTTCGTGTAGTAAAAATCATAATGACGTATCTGTAGAGCAAAAAAAATTGCTTTCTAAAGAAATGTATCAAAAAGAAGCTGCTAAACATGATTTTAATGGCCCTTTTCAAGGAACTCCCATTGGAATGACATTATTAGATGATATTCTGGCATTAGATTCTACAAATTGTGAGGCATTAAGAGCCTATTCTGTGCCCTATCTCAAAAGAGGAATGCCACACAAGTGGAAACCATGGTTTGATAAGGCTGTGGAGTGTAACCCTAAAATGTGGCAACCTTGGCGCGGGTATTTATACTTATGGTTTTATAGAGATTATAAAAAGGCAATCGAAGACTTTAATGCTAGTGATACGCTTACTCCAAATTTTATAGACTCACCTCAAGGGCATAGTGTTGATTATTGGAGAGGTATTGCATATTTGGGACTAAAGGATTACACCAATTCGATACACTATTTTGATATGCATATAGCCACAGTGACTAAAGATTCTGGAGAAGATTGGGTGGAGCCTAGCGCATTCTTATATTTAGGTATTGCGCACTACGAAAATGCAGAACTAAAAAAGGCAAGTTTTAATATAGACAAAGCACTTCAATATTATCAAAATACATCTGCCGATAGTCATTATTATAAGGCTTTGTTGCACACTCATAATAACACCTATGATGAGGCATTAATTTCAATAAATGAAGCCATCAAAAATTATAAAGAAGGGTACTATAGTAAAAGAGATTATGTTGAAGAAATCAGACAAATATATCCTCAACAACTAAAGGATTTGAAGAACACTATTGCCAAAAAAAAACAAACAAGCACGGGTAATTAAGAAATATGAATTGTAAGAATTGTAATAATAGTATATCATCCCAAAATAAGTTTTGTAATGAGTGTGGGGCAAAAGTCGTGAAGGAACGAATAACGCTAAAAAATTTATTGTCTGATGTATTTGCCAATGCCTTTGGTTGGGATAACAAATATTTCGTAACGGTAAAAAACCTTATCGTTTCTCCTCATGTTGTTTTTCATGAATACATAAACGGAACCAGAAAAAAATATGTAAATCCATTTGCTTTTTTTGCGATAGGAGCTGCAATTACAGTGGTAGTACTTAATTTTTTTGCAGAAGATTATCTCAGGCTTTCTAGTAATATGAACCAGAAACAAATTGAAATAGTTGACGAGGTGGTTGTCTCAGAAGAAGAAGATTTACCCAAAAAAGCTGCAAATGACTCTGATGTTAGGGAGAATAAGGTGTTAAGTTCAAAAGAATTTAAAGATAAACAAGCAGAGATAAGTGCTAAACTTCAAAAGGGGTTATTAAAATATTTTAATCTCGTTTCATTTGTATTTTTACCAGTGTACGCTTTTATAGCTTTTCTTGTGTTTTGGAAACCTTATAATTATGGAGAGCATTTAGTGATTAATGGTTATATACAAGGAATAACTTTTCTTTTTACAACAGCTTTATTTTTAATAAGCTTATTTATTAATCCCGTTATTTATAATTTTGTAGTAGTATCTACTATTGGATATTATACATATGCATATACTAGGTTATATCGCCTTTCGTTTGGCAAAATAATAGTAAGATTATTAAAATTTGTTGTCATTATAGCGATAACCTTCTTTATTTTTGTTTTGATAGGATTCGTTTTTGGTAACTTTATACTTGCCACTAATTAGTCATCATAACCCAATCCTTCGAACTTATAAATATGATACGGTGCATGTTTTGCAATATGCTTTTTACTTTGTAACATCTGGTTAGGGATATCACTATCTGCAAGGTAAAAAGTGCCTCCATTGGTCATTGATAATCCATCTGCCCATCGTATCCTTTGATCTTTAATTAACGTGAATCCTTTTCCCTCTGGAGTAACTACATATACGCCTTGATGTTCTATGTCGGTAATGTATACATTACCTGTAAAATCGGTTCGTATTCCGTCACTAAGAGGTTTATTAGCAATTCGTTCGACTGCAGCTGCAATTTCTTCTTCCGTTTTTGTGAAATCTGTAATAATTTCTGTTGGGATTCTGAACAAACCACTATGTCCCATCGGGGCGTAGTAAATGTATTTTCCGTCGCGGCTAAAATCGATACCATCGATACCGGTTAGTAAATCAATGACACCTCCAAAAAAGCGCATTTTTTTAGCCGGTGTAACCGGAACATAGCCTTCATGCTGTACGCTAGGATGATTTTCTAATTGGTTTTTGCTTTCCCCGGTTTCGAGGTTATATATGGCAATACTTGGTTTTTTACCAAAAAAACTCACATTAGCAACCGCAATGTATTTTCCGTCAGAAGAGACAGAAAGGTCATTAAAAAAAGATAGTTTTTTGGCAACATCATTTGGGAAAGTATAGTCATGAACAATTGTGTTTGTGGCCAAATCAAAAGCTACCACTTTAACGGGGTCAAAACCATGGTTGCCATGATCTATAACCCATAATCGATGCTGCTGATCAGTAAAAACACCTAAAATGGTATTGAATTTTTCCTGAAACCCGGCATTGGGATATGGAACTGCCTTCCCTTCAATAATTTCCATAAGCTTATTGGTTTCAGGACGGCTTTCGGGATGAATGGTAAAGAACACTCTAGTAACCTGGGTTGTATCTTTAGTGGCAGCAACATTGCCAATAGGTTCCTCAAAGGCGATAACGTGTTCCAGCTGAGAACTGTCATAATGCGCCTGCGTAGAGATGTTTTGGTATTCTTCGCCCTGACCATAGCGTAGACGAAAAAAGAGAACCAGTAATAGAATCAGACCTATTACGGTTAAAATAACGGATATAATAATCTTTTTTCCTCGCTTCATTTACAATGAATTTTTATTCACTATAAATATAGTAGAAAATAGAGAAAGCTCTTTTGCACTGTGCTTTAATTTAAGACAGTTTTAGGGAATTATGATGTTATAAAAAGAGCTTTTAGTTCTGTGGCATCATCTGGTTTCATTTTTCCGGCGAGCACTAAACTAAGTTGTTTACGACGCAATGCGGCATCATAACGCTCTTGTTCGAGGGCAGTTTCTGGTTTAATAGGGGGTACGCTAACAGGATTTCCACTTTCATTAACGGCAACAAACGTATAAATGGCCTCATTAGCTTTGGTTTTGTCTCCGCTTTGTCGGTCTTCTACCCAAACATCAATATACACTTCCATAGAGGATCTAAAAGCTCTAGAAACTTTTGCTTCGACAGTGACCACGCTACCCAACGGGATAGCTTTATTAAATGCCACATGGTTTACAGAGGCAGTAACCACGATTCTTCGAGAGTGTCTACCCGCAGCAATTCCTGCAGCGCGATCCATACGAGCCAAAAGTTCTCCTCCGAATAAATTATTAAGAGGATTGGTCTCGCCTGTTAGGACTAAATCGGTTAAGGTAGTACAGGATTCTGAAGGATGTCTGGCTTCCATGTGATATTAAATTTTGGCAAAGATAATCACGTAAAAACAACTTACACCATACAGTTGGATAAAAGTGTTTTAGGCTAAAAAGCACGACATTGAAGATTTCTATTGGTTTTCATTCAAAAAATGTGAATGACGAACTTAAATTACAAGAAACGTTAGCAAAAATAAGATGGAATGTGATTTTCTTTGAAAGAAAAATTTTGATACACTATAGCTCTTCTACAAGCAACCAAGCTTTAGAACTTTGTTCTTTTTTAATTTTTCGCAATGCTTTCAACGCCTCTAATCTATCATTATAGCTTTCGTACACTACTTGATGTAACCCATATTTGTTTATCCCAACAAGCCGTGCGTCAAAACCTTTAGCTTTAAGTCTTCTTACTTTTTTATCGGCATTAGATGAAATTCTAAAAGCACCTGCAACAATATGATATTTTCCTGTTACAGTTTCTGTTTCAGTAGTAGCGTTTGTAGTAGTTTCTTCCTCTTCTTTTATAAGATTTAGACGAATAGCAGGTAGCGGATTAGAGATCTCAAATGTGGCCTCCTGTATTTTGTTTTCGATTTCCTGATTAGCTTGTTGCCACTCCTCATGGTTATAACTAATAGTAGTATCGCTAATTTGTTTCAGTCCAAAAAAGCCACCAATTCCTAATACAATGGCTGCAGCAGCAGCATACTGTAAATAAGGGCGTTCTCTACGTTTCTCAGGAGTAAATGTTAAGGGAACTACCTCTTCAATGGCTTCAACTTCTTCTTTATACACCTCGCGCTTTATTTCAACCTGGCGATTGACTGCAGGAGAAACGAAAGAGGATAAACCAAATGCCTCTGTAAGGTAATTTACTTCTTGTAAAGGTTCAAATTGTAATGTATTTTCTACCGAAGTATAGAATGCACCGATATGATCTAATTCTATACGTTTACCTTGTGCCATTTTCTCATTAAGAGTCAGTACATAACGTTGAATTTTGGCAACAGCATCGGTATATGAGATGTTTTCTGCAACAGCAAGGTAATTTGCTAACAGACCATCATTATTTTTCAACTGGCTATTAAAAGATATCAGTTTCTTGGGAGGATAAAACGAATTGGTAGTTTCTTGTATGGTTGCAGGTTGACGTCTTGTTAAAAAAGCACCAAAACCTGGTAAGATCACACATTCATACCTATATAATAATTCACTTATGTATTTGGCTGTAGTATTCATTCCCCCTTTTAAAATATGCTGTTTTTGCAGTGTGTGGTTATTTAACCAAAGGTATGAAAAAATGAAAGTCTTCAAAACTATGATTCCTGAATTTATCAACAGTTTCGATTTTTTTTGTTTCTTGTACTGACTTATAAAGTATTACATGACCATCGAAAAATTAATTGCATTACTTACGCTTAAAAAAGTACCCAATCTAGGAGATAATTCTATTAAAAAATTAATTCGTGAAGTGGGTTCTGCAGAAGAGGTACTCAAAGAAAAAACAAGTAACCTACTCAAAATTGATGGTATCGGATCGGTAAAAGTCAAAGATCTGCATAACTCAGAACATCGCAAAGCATCAGAAAATGAGCTACGTTTTATCGAAGAAAACCATATAAATTATTGGGCATATGATCAACCCGATTATCCCGAAAAATTAAAACATTGTATTGATAGTCCGGTGGTACTATTTGGCTCTGGAAATATTGATCTGCAACACAAAAAAACATTGAGTATTGTAGGGACCAGACAAGTAACGAGTTACGGAGTACAGTTTTGTGAAGAACTCATCGAAGCACTGGCTCCAATTGATCCTGTTATTGTATCCGGTTTTGCCTATGGGGTAGATATCACTGCACAACGAGCAGCGGTAAAACACAACTTACAAACTATAGGTTGTTTGGCCCACGGTCTCAATCAAATATATCCCAAGACGCATAAAAAATATGTTGCTCAGATCGAAGAAAATGGTGGGTTTTTTACTGATTTCTGGAGTACCGATACCTTTGATCGTAAAAATTTCCTGGGGCGTAATCGTATTATTGCAGGGCTTAGTGAAGCTACCGTGGTCATCGAAAGTGCCGATAAGGGTGGATCACTGGTGACCGCAGATATTGCTAATTCATATAATCGTGATGTGTTTGCAGTTCCTGGTAGAGCCAATGATCCTTTGAGTAAAGGATGTAATATGCTCATCAAAACGCAGCGAGCTCATATGTTAACCAGTGCTGCCGACCTGATTTATATGCTTAATTGGGAATTAGAAGAAAAAGAGAAACCCGTCGTACAGAAAAAGTTATTTGTCGAGTTAGAAGGAGATGAACAAAAGATCTATAATTTCTTAAATGATAACGGGAAAGAATTACTAGATGTTATTGCCATACAATGCCATATCCCAACGTTTAAAGTTGCTTCTACTTTATTAAATATGGAATTAAAAGGTGTAATCAAACCCTTACCAGGGAAGTTGTTTGAGGTGGTGTAATTGGTCTAGGTGTAAAAAAACTGTTCTTTTACAATCTTTTCATCCACTACTTCATACACAATGATTTCATCAATAGAGACATTCTGATTGTTTACCAGAGTCACATCGGTGATCATGTGTATACTGAAGTGATTTTTACTCACCAATGGTTCTGAGATTTCAAAATGATTCCATTGCTTGATGTTTGACAAAAATTGCTTTTCTTTTTGAATCATGGCCTCTAAGCCAGATACTGATCGCTCTTTAAACATTTCAGGTTCCTGGTTTATTGCATCTTTAGAAAAGAGTTGTTCCTGGGCTTCTAGAAATCTTTTTTGACGTAATAAGTAGACAAGTTTATCGGCTATTTTCTTAATTTCTAACATTTCATTCGTGTTTTTATACTATTCGTTTTAAATAAAGTTCTCTTTCCAATAATTGGGATAATCGTTTCACAACTATATTTTGGGTGCGATTGTTTAGCCTGCCATTTTCATCAATTTGTTTACTTATGTTAGATATAGGAAGGTTTTTGGTTAAAATAAAAAGGCCCATATGTTGTAGAATAGTCGCAAAATGACTTAGCCCCATCAAATTACCTGCTTTGCCTTCTGCCACACCTATAAGTGCAGCTTTTTTGTTTGAAAAAGTCATTTCTAGATTCGCTGTAGAAACAAGATCAATGAATAATTTTAAAACGCCAGGAAAACTTCCATTGTATTCTGGTATAATGAATACAAATAGTCGTGCCGGCATCAAATAAGACACACCAATTTTTTGAATAGAGAAAGGTTGCTGTTCATAAGAATTTGAGGTAATTGAAGAAAAGTCTACATCGCTTAAAGAAAGTATTTTGACTTCTTCTTCTTCTGTAAGTTTTATGAGCTCTGAATGGATATACTTTGCGATTTTCAAAGTGTTGCTCCCCGCTCTATTGGTTCCTGCAATTATTGTTATCATTTGTTATTATTTTGTTTGAAATACTTCGGCTTCCATATTAGGTTTCCAAAGATGATTCTAAATCGATCTTTCCAGGTTCTACATTGTTGCACATCCTTCCAGATGTTCTTGTATTCAATAAAATTGATGGTAATGGGATTATTTGAATTAATATTCTTGGTTAATCCGTAAACGACCTTTTCTTCTTCTCTTTGAAAGGTTCCAAATAATTTATCCCAAATCATAAGGATACCACCATAGTTTTTGTCAAGATATTTACGATTCGACCCATGATGAACTCTATGTACTGAAGGAGTATTAAAAACCTCATCAAGCCAACCTAGTTTAACGATACGCTCGGTATGAATCCAGGTTTGATATTGCGCTACAAATACCAGAGATAAAATCGCCTGAAAAGGATTAAATCCAATAAGGATCATTGGTATGAGAAATATCCATTCAATCGCACTTTCAATAATGCTTAAACGCATAGATACAGTTAGGTTGTAATCTTCAGATGAGTGATGTACGCTATGATTGGCCCACAAAATGCGGTGCTCATGCTCGATACGATGCATCCAATAATAGGTAAAGTCGGCTGCAAGCAAGCTAAGTACCCAGGTCCATCCATTCATAGAAATTTCAAAAGGAGAAAGATGATAAAACGGTAGCAAGCATATGATTCCAATAGAACCAAGCATCGTTTTCTCTAACAATTGCCCAAGAAAAAAGATAATGATATTAGCTCCAGTATCTTTCCAACGTCGCTCTTTGGATGTGAAAAAATCTAATAAAATTTCAAAAATGATAAGCGAAATATTAAGAATAAAGAAATAACCAACATACGTTAGTATCTCTGAGGTTTCAAAAAGTCTGATAATTTCTTCTATATACATGCTAATGTTGTTTTTTGTTTGGAAAAAAGTATAAAAACCAGGAGAACCATAATAGATTAAGTAGATCCCACAAGGATCCTTGGTCTTGAAAATAATCAATTACGTAGTGAAATTTATAAAAACCAACGAATCCTATAATCCCCCAGTACCAATGTTTTTGAAATGTAATATTGCTCATATTTCTGATTTATGGAGCAAAAATAATCTCAATACCTGCCGCTGTGTTTGTCAATTTTGGACAATCTGCTATTGAATAGGGATGTAGATCTCGGTAAGTAATTCGTCTGGTGGAGTGTCTTCCTCATCATTGAGAAAAAATTCTAAAGTAGGCTTATCTTCTAATTCTAGCGCTACATTTGTCATCCAATTAGAGTAGATATAGTCATAGGTTATTAACGAATCTTCGTGACTGCCTTTATGCAGAAATTTGGCATATTTCTGAGAAGCTATAGTTTTGGTTCTAAAGAGCCCTTCTACCTCAAATTTTAATGGAGTTTCTATAACAATACCTGCATTATATCTGCAATGTACTTGGTCGGTAATCTCATTGTCATCCAATATCTCTGCAAGAAATATACTATCATCATCTATCAATTTATTTTTGAATGCATATTTCATAAGTTGCTCCCATACTTGTTTTATGGCTTTAATATCTTCAAAAGAACCCTGATAGGTCGTATATAGAATTTCAAGACGGGGTAACTCTTCAACTTCAAATGTTGGAGAAGGTTTTTGCTTGTTTTTACTTGAAGCTATAGCTTTTTGAATTATTTGCTGCTTGAGTTCTTGTGTTTCTCTAAATTGAGAAGGAGCACAATTAAATTGATTTTTGAAGGCTTTGCTGAAAGCTGCAATATCGCTATAACCAACTTCAAAAGCAATATCCGAAATAGTGTTGTCTGAATATTTAAGATACTGGGCTGCTTTCTCTAGTTTTATTCTTTTTATGTATTTCCCAATGGTTTCATGATGGAGTGCCGCAAATATTCGATTTATATTTCGATAGGAGTAGAAAGAAACATCTTCAATATCTTTGATGGTGATGTCTTCTTTGAATTTTTCATCCAAAAAATCCAACAACGACTTATACCTATCTAATTGTGTGGGATTACCCATAGCACTTGTTTTTAGTTAAGATACAAATACCTTGGTAATATAGAATTGTTCATTTTGGACAATTTAAGACAAAAATAATTTTTACAAACCGAGAGATATAGGAAAATTAACCCTTCTGCATACGCTCTAAAAACTCTCCCATTTTTTGGTGTACAACTTGTATAGCTTTCAATGGACGAATCATCACTTTGATGTCTTTTAACTTTCCGTCTTGATCAAAAGTGAGCATATCTACACCTTCTACCGTAACACCATTAATCTCTGTAGTAAATTCTAAAATACTATGCTCATCGCTGCTTACTTCACGAACATACTTAAAATGCTCATTGGCGATAATACTGGCTGCAGCAGTAAGATATATACCTACAATTTTCTTCCCTTTTTGAGGTGTCCAAACTACAGGAGAATGTAATACTGCATCATCTGCGATGAGTTCACCTAGCCCAGATACATCTCTATTGCTTACAAATTGATGCCATAAGGCTAATCCTTTTTGATTATTCATGGTCTGTGTTTTATGTCTTTTTTCTTCTTTAAGAATGTATAAATTGATGCACAAGGTTAAATATATTACATGTAGCGCAAAAAACAAGCAATTATCTTTAGCTTGTTATTTCTTTTCTATAAAGAAGTAGTCCTATTCCTAGTGCAAACAGCACACAGCTTGATACCATATAAACCCATCTTTTACTATGAAAAATAAAAACCCACTTAGTTATCAAAACTAAGTGGGTTTAACATGTTGTAGACTTTGATGTTAGAGATATGCTGGCCTCTAGTTTAAATTTGCGTTGGTATTTTAAACAATGAATTTCATCCCATCCCTAGTCCACAGCTCTAGCTCGCCCATCGCTATCGCGCTGTCGTCCAAAGGGGAGGTGGTCAAAAATCCTTTCCGAAGGAAAGGATTTAGGAGAGATTGCTATTTATCAAGCAAATAATATTTTGCAATCATCAACGCAAATCTAAACTAGAGTCATATACTGTTACTTTAGATCAAAACGATCAAGTTTCATTACCTTGCTCCAGGCATGAACAAAGTCTTTTATAAACTTCTCTTTTGCGTCATTGCTTGCATATACCTCTGCCAATGCTCTTAATTCAGAGTTCGAACCGAAAATAAGATCTGCACGTGTTGCGGTCCACTTAATCTCATCTGTTGTTCTATCTCTTCCTTCAAACTCTTCTTGTGTTTCTGAAGTAGCTTTCCAGGCAGTATTCATGTCTAAAAGATTAACAAAAAAATCATTCGTTAAAGTTTCTGGGCTTTTTGTGAGAGCTCCACGTTTAGAATTATCATAATTGGTATTCAAAACACGCATGCCTCCAAGAAGAACTGTCATTTCTGGAACCGTGAGTGTGAGTAATTGAGCTTTGTCAACTAATAATTCTTCGGTTGTTAAGGTGTATTTTGTTTTTAGATAATTTCTAAATCCATCAGCCATTGGCTCGAGTACTGCCATCGAACTTGTGTCTGTTTGCTCTTGTAAAGCATCCATGCGGCCTGGAATAAAAGGAACTTCAATAGGATATCCTGCTTTTTTAGCAGCTTCTTCTACAGCAGCAGATCCTCCTAATACAATCAGGTCGGCGATCGAAACTTTTTTACCTTTTGCATTAAAATCACTTTGAATTTTTTCTAAAGCGGTCAATACTTTATTCAATTGTTTAGGATTATTGACTTCCCAGTTTCTTTGGGGTTCTAATCGAATACGAGCCCCATTGGCACCCCCTCTTCTATCAGAGTTGCGAAAGGTAGATGCAGAAGCCCACGCGGTAGATACCAATTCGCCGATGGTAAGATTCGAATTCAAAATACTTGATTTCAAATCAGCAATATCTTTTGTGGTGATCAATTCGTGATCGATTGCTGGAATTGGATCTTGCCAAAGAAATTCTTCTTTAGGAATTTCGGGCCCCAGATAGGTAGTTCGAGGCCCCATATCTCTATGTGTTAATTTAAACCATGCACGGGCAAATGCCTTATTGAAGGCTTCAGGATTTTCTAAAAAGTTTCTTGAAATTTTTTCATAAACAGGATCAAATCGCAACGAAAGATCGGTAGTTAGCATCGTTGGTTTATGTCTCTTTTCCGAATCAAAAGCATCTGGAAATATTTCTTCCGCATCTTTTGCTACCCATTGATGAGCTCCACCGGGCCTTTTAGTTAATTCCCATTCAAAATTGAATAAATTGGCAAAGAAGGTCTGATTCCATTGGGTAGGTGTAGCTGTCCAGATTACTTCTAAGCCCGAGGTGATTGCATCTTTACCTTTTCCGGTACCATAATTACTTTTCCAACCAAAACCTTGTTCTTCTATACTAGCAGCTTCTGGCGAAGGACCTAAATGCGAACCGGGAGCAGCACCGTGTGTTTTACCCAGCGTATGTCCTCCTGCGATAAGCGCTACTGTTTCTTCATCATTCATCCCCATTCGTCCAAAAGTTTCTCGTATATCTTTTGCGGCGGCAACAGGATCTGGCTTACCATTAGGTCCTTCCGGGTTAACATATATGAGTCCCATTTGCACAGCGGCCAGGGGTTTTTCAAGCTCGCGATCGCCAGTGTAACGCTCATCATCCAACATTTTGGTTTCAGAACCCCAATACACATTACTGGCAGGTTCCCAAACGTCTTCTCTACCTCCAGCGAAACCAATAGTTTTAAAGCCCATGGATTCGAAAGCAACATTACCAGTAAGTATCATTAAATCGGCCCATGAAATTTTACTACCATATTTTTGCTTAATGGGCCAAAGGAGTCTTCTTGCCTTATCCAGGTTGCCATTATCTGGCCAACTATTGAGTGGCGCAAAACGTTGTTGCCCTTCGCGTGATCCCCCACGGCCATCACCTGTTCTATAGGTGCCAGCACTATGCCAGGCCATACGAATAAAGAATCCCCCGTAATGCCCATAATCAGCAGGCCACCAGTCCTGTGAATCTGTCATTAGTGCGGTTAAATCTTTTTTTAAGGATACATAATCCAGACTATTAAACTTTTCGGCATACTTAAAATCGTCATCCATCGGGTCTGACTTCGATGAGTGTTGTCGAAGCACGTTTAAGTCAAGTTGATTAGGCCACCAATCTCTATTGGTTTTACCATCATTGCTTACATTAAGGCCACCAGAGGGTCCTTCTGAGGAGAAACCGAAAGGGCATTTCCCTTTTTTGGTTGCATCACCCGTTACTTCATTTTGATTACATCCAGTTAAGAGAATCATAGCAAAAGCTAAGGGAATTAAGAGTTTGTTTTTCATTTGTGTAATTTTTAGGTTTAATAAGTGGTTTATTGTTGGTCCTTAAAGTTAACTGTATTTTTTTGTAGATAAAAATGGATAGTATTTATAAAATTATAGTTAAATAGATGATATCTATAGAATAAGGATGAGCATCTAATAAAAAAAATCGAATAAAGATTTTGTGAGCAATACTTGTTTAATTGTAGTATTCTGAATCACTTCTTAAGAACCAGACAAGAAAGAAAAAATAGTAGTTATTATAAAGATGGAAGGTTTAATTAGATTTTTCATAGTATATAATTATTTAAGATGGTCTCTCAAATTTAATACTTTGAACATGAATACTATGTTAGCTACCTAACATAGTATTGTCTAAATAATCTTGTTAAGTTAGTAGATGATTTAGTACTTTGATAGGTTTTTAGGAGATTAACCATTAATTCAGTCAAAATTATAGGACTCGTGGTTACTATTTCACCGCTTCAAAACCAACAAAGAGAAATCACAAAGTTGCTTTTATACATTGCTGTAAGCCTTTTTTTACTCATTAAGCGGGGGACTTAGAATTTAAAACTCACTGTTGGAGCTATGTAGAAAGTGTTTTCTGAATCACCTGATGCTTTAATAAATTGGCCCGCGACGAAATAAGAGCTCCGCAAATCAAAAGAGATATTACGATTGATCTCATAAGATACTTGTAAACCAAATACATCTCCAATATGTTTTGTGCGAATGCCATTTGCTTCACGAGTTAAAAAGCGGGGTGGAGTATAAAGACCATCATTTGATTGGGTTCTATAAAAAAAGGCGTAGTCCATGTAAATCGTTAAACCTTTTAAAGGATAAAAAGTAAGGTTCGGATGTAGGCTTGTGATATTTGCAGGCGTATTTACCGCAGCGAGACTGTATATCGCAGGATTGACGAATATTGGATTAAATGTTCCAACTTTTCCATCATCAACATGTTGGTCACCGCTCGACCAGTCAGCTTTGATTCCTAGTTTAGGTTTCCAGCCATTTTTGACAATCGTGTATTTCCAGTCAGTTTCTATGTTATAAGCGAAAATATCGCTATTGCCAAGTTTACCCCATTGTATGATTATTTCGGTATTGTAGGATAATTGACCTTTAGTACTAAATGATCTAGCCCCAATGGAATGTCTAGTTTCTTCACCTAAAATATCATTGAAGCGCGAGGAGTTAGCATGAAAGCCAAAGTAGTAAAGATCTAGTTTACCTCTGTCTCCTAGAAAAGGCCGTCTATAGTACGCTCCCCAAAAACTAGGGTTTGATTCATTAGTTTTAAAAATATTGGATTTATTGTCAAAACTGAAAGGAGAAATATTGACTTCTTTTCCATAAAGCAGGTCGATAGACGAGTTGTTTTTTTGGAGTATAACTCTTGCCATATCAAAAGTCCTTCTCATATTAGGTCCTTCTCTTATGCCTACAATCCGAGAAGCTCCATATCCAATTTCTTGCCTTCCAAGCCTGACAGTTGCTTTAAAGCTGGAAGAATTGATAGGTTTCCACTCTAAGAAACCTTGATGAACATCAATTTCATCAGATTCGAGAAATATGTTTTCATTACCTGTCACGTAACCACTGTATAGTTCACCAAAAAGACGAAACGTAGTACCTAGTGTTAAAGAGGTATGTAAATTAACTCTTTGAGAATAATAGGTTAGGTCTCTGTCAGTATAATTCTCGTCCGTATAATGTTCGACTCTTGCACGGTATTCGCCACCCAGTGTAAGAAAAACATTGTTTTCTCTATTGATGGTCATTAGTTTAAGAGGTTGGAGAAAAATCTTTTTTTTCTCCATTGAGTCGAGGTATATGTAAGACTCTTCAGCTCTTAAAATACCAATGGGAGGTACACTTTGGGCTTCTTTTTCTTCCTCTTGTGCCATCATGTTCCAAGGCAAACAAAATGTAATAATGAAGACTATGCTAAAAGTTTTTATCATGATAATTTGCCAGTTGAGAATAAATTACGAAGGACGATACAACCTAAAATCAATAAGATCAGTAGTAAGAGAAAAACAAAATGCTGATCTCATCAACCCATGCCAATGATCTTTTTAGGAGCTGGAATTTGTTGAGACTTTGGTTTTAAAGTAAGCTACAAAGCTTAATGTGATAGCCGCTGAAGAGACCAAGGTCATAACAGTTCCTGGAACAAAATGCACAAAGCCTCCTAAATCTAGAAAAATGAAATATCCTAAATCAGTTAAACCACCGGCAATAGCTGCCAGGAAGATGGCATTTTTATTGCCTTTCCATATATAAAATGCGCAAATAAGCGTTACAGTACCTACCCAAAGAAGATTGAAACCATGTTGACCAATGACAGCCCCAGCTGCCGCTGGATAATCCATTTGTAGAGTATCAGGGTCAACGGCATCTGCTATTCCACCTACTGCTCCGCTTATATCTCCAGATGTAATAAAATAAATGGTCATGATACCTGCAAACATGTGCATCCAACCCCAAATGATCCATAGTACTGTGGCGATTTTAAAAAAAGTCTTGTAATTCATAGTAAATTATATTTGATTAATATGTTCTTGAAATTTGCGTAGCTCTGACTCAAAATTTCGAGCATGATTTTCTTCTATTATTTGGTTTTCTTTGAAATAATGATTGAATGAGGGTAAGGTATACTTTGCAAGGATTTTAGCTCCAAAAGCCGGAAATAGATCTAGTGAAACTTTCATCACATAGTTTCTTTCTTTTTTAGAAGGAGAGGTAGAAAGAAGAAACATAGGCTTACCGCTCCAGATATTCATACCATCAATCCTTGAAATCCAGTCCCATAAATTTTTAAATGCACTGGTATAAAGGCCATTATGCTCTGCTATTGAAATGATTATGGCATCAGATTCTTTGATGAATTTCGAAAATCTAATTGCATTGTCGGGAATGCCTGATTTTTTTTCTAAATCAATTGAATAGATAGGTAATTCAAAATCATTTAGATCAAGAATAATTACTTCTGTATTTCTTAATTTGTTAGCTGTAAATTGAACAAATTGCTTATTGATGGATTGTTTACTATTTGAAGCCCCAAAGGCAATAACATTTTTTGTCATCACTCCATATTTTGTTTAAGAGCAAATGTCTAGCTTACAAAAATGCCTTGCATTATGATTTCATAAGAAATAAAAAAAAGCTAATCTTTTTGTAAATGCTTTGATTTAGCAGCGCTCAAAGTTTCAGGGTTAACACCAATATATGAAGCGATCATTCGCTGAGGTACCCGTTGAGTTATTTCGGGATATGTTTGAACAAAATATTCGTAACGTTCAATAGCATTTGTACTGATTAGCATTAAAACTCGTTTTTGTAGTGAGTTTAACCTTTTTGTAAAAGCAACTACATTCTGTCTTTCTCTTTCAAGGTCTTTTTGTAGAACAATTATTTTTGAATCTTCTAAAGCATCTATAAATAAATCTGCAGGTGAGTCTGGGTTACAGTTGTCTGCTATTACCCATGATTCCGGAGCAAACATGAATATATTTTCTTTGCCATTTTTATCGATTGAATAGCTTCTTAGTAAACCAGATTTGACATGGTAAACTTTTGTGTTTAGTTCACCACTACGTTGCAATATCTCTCCTTTTTTTATTGATAACTCTTTCACAATATTAATTTTTCATCGATGCTATATGTAAAGTTACACATACTTTCTTTATAGAAACACCCGTTTTTGTTTCAAACCCATGCTAAGCACTACAGCATCTAGTTTAAGGGGTTAAGATGTGCCAGTGATAGTATATATTGCCAAAAAAGAATCAATGCTTAGACTTAATTATAAGTATGGACTATTAAATCATTCCTGCGCAAACCTTTAATCGTAGTATCTTTTTTACTGACTGGATAACTTGTTTATTATAATCTTCATCAGTTTCGATTTCTGCAAGGATGGATTTCATGGTTGCTTCTTCATCTTTTGGCATTAAGATCATATCACAACCAGCTTTTGAAGCGAGTAGGGGTGCATCGTCTAGAATAGTAACTGCTTTCATGATATTCAAAGCATCAGAAACTATAACGCCCTCAAAGCACATTCCGTCTTTTAATAAATCGGTAATAATTCTTCTTGAACAGCTCGAAGGCAATCCATTGGTTCCAAAAATATCATTATTAACTACGGTAATATGAGCAATCATAATAGATAATACGCCATCTGCAATAATAGGTTTATAGTTATCAACTTCCTGCAATGGACCATCGATATATACACTTTGTTTATGGGTGTCGCCTTTAACCAATCCGTGGCCGGGAAAATGCTTAGCTGTGGCTATGATTCCGCCTTCTTGTGTACATTTTATAAAGCGATTTGCCAGATTGATCACAGAATCCTTATTGTTGCCATAACTACGAGATTTAATCGCTTCGTTACCCGGGCTAATATCCAGAACAGGTGCAAAATTATGATGTACACCAATATCTTTGAGTTCTTGGTTAATAATGTTGACTACAGAATCTGATTGAGCAGTGGTTTTAATATCAATCGTTTTACCTACATCTTGTGCTCCCTTGATTCTGCTGGCAAATAAACTGGGTTCTGCATCCATGCTAAAAATGAGTGGTAACGTTTTATTTTTTTCTGAAATTGCATTGAGCTCATCAATCGTTTCAGAATGTGTTTTTTTACTTCCTTTTAAGAAAACAACCCCACCAATAATATCGTCCTCGGCTAGTTTTTTTACGATGGTTTCAGGCTTACCTAATTCCCCCGTACAGCTAATGATCATTTGGGCAATTCTCTGTTTTTGAGTTAAGGTGTTGTAAATAGAATCTACCATATGATCCAATTTGGGATTATCGGTATAGAAATCATCTAAACTGAATTTTTTTTCTTGGGCTTGAGCAAATAGACTGAAGAATAAATATACTATAAGTGCTAAAGGTAATTTTTGTTGAGATAAAAACTTAAAATATAACATGTACGTTCTAGATTTTTTTAGAATTCCCTCTCCTGGGGGAGAGGGCTAGGGTGAGGGGAATTGGAAAAACACCCTCACCTTAATCCTCTCCCTCAAGGGAGAGGAGACTTATTACTATTTTTTTAACAATTTAACACTCGATAGGCACACCATCTAATTGTCCCCATTCACTCCATGAACCATCATAAACCGACACGTCAGAATATCCAGCCAACTCAGCTGCCAGCATAATAATGCATGCTGTGATCCCGGATCCGCAGGTAAAGATCAGTTTTTTATTTTCAATATTAAAATCGTCAAGAACTTCTTTTAATTCACCTACCGGAAGCATTTGACCATCTCGTACTATTTTTGCGTAATGCAAATTCATAGAATTCGGAATATGCCCTCCTTTAAGACTTGCCCTGGGTTCGGGTTCTTGAGCGGTAAATCTTCCGGGTGATCGTGCATCTAGAATTACAGTGTTTTTATTGTTCATCTCTACAAGGATAGACTCTGAATCTGTAGTAAGATTTTGATGAAATACAGCTTCAAAATTTCCTCGTTTTATAGGATTCGAGTTATTATCCATGGTTTCACAAGGCATATTGGCGTTTTTCCAGGCAGGGAATCCACCATCGAGTACAGCAATATTTTCATGCCCCATGGTTTTAAACATCCACCACACCCTGGGACTAGAGTAAATTCCTAGTTGATCATATACAACGATTTTATGGTGATTGCTAATTCCTATATTTTCACAAGCTTCAGAAAAGGCTTCAGGAGAAGGCAGCATATTTGGGATATCTGTAGTGGTATCAGAAAACATATTCTTGATATCAAAAAACCGAGCATTTTTTATCTGAATGTTAGCGCTTTTTGCATTTTCTGTTGAAGTTACTTTCTTAATTGTTGCGTCTAAAACGATCAAATCAGGATGATCAAGATATTCCGACAGCCATGAAATAGAGACTAAGGGCTGATTGATTTCTAGTGGTTTCATGGTATAGGTTTATGAGCGAATTTGAAATTTATCAAGTAGACGGTTAGATCTATGCTGTAATTTTTTTCTGAAATAGGAAGTACTACCCATGATTTCTCCTTTCCAACCCATGGCTTGCGATGCCCATTTTTGTAAATTAAATTGATCTATGTGTTTTATGATCTTTCCTTCTTTGAATTCGAAGGAGGAGTGGACTCGATTAAGAACAGGTCTTTTTCTTTGGCCAAAAGTATATCGTGCTTCCCAATATGCTGATCCTTTCTGATCATTGATCTGGACATCTGAAAATTTTGCAGTAAGATCTTTTCCGTTCTCAGAAAGCCAATACCACATCTTTTTAGCTTTATCAGCTTTTAGTTTTCCAAAGATAGGATCCTGAAAAACCACATCCTCATGATAACACGACACCATAGTATCAATATCGTGATTGTTTAATGCAGTATAAAAGGTTTCAATAAGCTCTTTCATAAATTAATCATTAACTCCCCATAAATTTATCGAGCATTCTATTGGTTTGTTGTATTAATTTTTTCTTAAAAAAACCTGTGCCACCAAGTAACTTACCTTTCCACCCCATAGCTTGGGATGCCCATCGATGTAGATTAAAATGATCGGTATGTTTTATGATTTTACCTTCTTTAAATTCAAACTTGGCGTCAATAATATTATGAACAGAATTTCCTGTTTTACTAAAATTATACCAAGCCTCCCAGTGTGCAGATCCGTTATGCTCATTGGCTTCAACTTGTGAAAATTCGACTTTAAAGTCAGTCGCATTTTTACAAAGCATTCGCCACATGCTTTTAGCCCGTTCTCCTTTTAATTTTCCAAACCCCGGATCTTCGAAAACAATATCATCATGATAACACGATACCATTTTATCGGGATCTAATTCGCTTAAACCAGTGTAAAATGTTTCAATAAGTTGCTTCATAGAATTAATATGAAATGAGAACTATGAAGATAAGAATAATTAATCTAGCTTATCTGCTAGTTTCTTAAATACTTTTTTAGGATTTTTATTTTCGTATAAAATGTCATGTACTGCATCTATAATTGGAGTTCTGGCAGCTTTTGTAGCATCTAACTCATAAGCTGTTTTTGCGGCATAATACCCTTCGGCTATCATACTCATTTCCATTTGAGCACTTTTGACGGTGTATCCTTTACCTATCATATTGCCAAACATCCGATTTCGAGAGAAAATAGAATATCCGGTTACCAATAAATCACCAAGGTAGGCCGAGTTATTGATATTGCGTTTCATTTTGTGTACCTTTTTAATGAAACGCTTCATTTCGCGAATTGCATTACTCATTAAAACACTCTGAAAATTATCACCATACCCCAATCCGTGTGCTATACCTGCTGCTACAGCATATATATTTTTAAGCACTGCAGCATATTCGGTACCAATAATATCATCGCTGGTTTTGCACTTAATATATTCACTACTTAAATGATTGGCCATAATTTTGGCTTTTTCTTCATCATTAGAAGCTATGGTAAGATAGGATAGCCGTTCTAATGCTACTTCTTCGGCATGGCAAGGACCAGTAATCACTCCTATATTATTAAAAGGAATCTTATATTCATCATGAAAGTGCTCACCTACAATGAGGCCAGTTTCTGGAACAATACCTTTTATTGCCGAAAAAATCACTTTATCTTTTATTGAAGCCGTAAGTTTTTCAAGTTCACTGTGTAAAAACGCAGAAGGAATTGCAAAAATTAAATAATCGGCGTGTTCAACTGCCTCATTAATATCGTTTGTAAGCTTTAGTTGTTCTAGTTTAAACTCAACCGAACTTAGATAATTTGGATTATGTTGTTGTCTTTTTAGGTGCTCAATAGCATACACACTTCGCATATACCAACCCACCTCATCTAGGTTTTCGGTAAGCATTTTTACAATAGCTGTAGCCCAACTACCTCCACCAAGAACCGCAAATTTTAATTTTTTTTCCATAAAAAAGATTGTGGCCTCAAAAATAAGTAAAATCCCCTTCAAAATAAAAATCTGATAATCAGTTTATTATAAGTTTGGCACGTGTTTTGGTTTCAGGTAATTGAAATTGAAAAGACATAGCTTATGAAGACTTTAAAATTACTTTCGATTATTTTTTTAGGTTCAATAGTACTAACTTCTTGTGTAGCAGAGGTTGTTATCGAAGAAGATGTATATATCGAAGAACCTGTGGTTACTTTAGATGAAGTATTAAGTACTTATGAAATCTGGTATGTAGATATCGAACGTACAAAAGGAAGCGGAGAAGTTCCGTTTTTGCAAAAAGCATTCACAGTTTCTTTTAAAAATGGAACTTTTTATGCCAATAACAATTTGGTAGGAATGGGAAGTAATGGAAATGGCTTTGGGTTAGATGTTGGGTATTATGATGCTTACAGAACAGAAGTAGATGTTAATCATGATATTGATGGAGTATATAGACTTGCGGTAACACAACTTTCTAGTAATCAAATAGAATTGTATGATGGAGTTACCAACACGAGTTATTATTTGATCGGATATCAAAGAAGCGCTTTTGATTATGATAGAGTGTTTTATGACAATATTCATTACTTTCTTCAGGAGTACGAAACTTGGGAAAAAGTATACACCAGCGAGTTTGGCGTGTTAAATGAATTTGATAATGAAAACTATTTGAAGTTCCTGTACTATGGTTCGGGAGATAACTTTAATAGCTCTGAAGATCCAAACGGGGTACCTATCAATGATATTTTTTATGATTATATCGGACATTATGAGATTTATGATATTGCAGATAATTTTTATAGGAAAACTTTAACACTTGATTATAGCTTTTTGGACAATGAATTCTTTGAGTTATCCGTTATTAATGACAGTGAAATAGAATTATTCCATACGACATCTGGTACAGTATATAAGTTTAAGGGGAGAGGACACATATTATTTAAGAGTTCTAAAAACGGTAAAACAGTCCAGAATGAAACAAAAAGAATTAAAAAAGCTGATCTTAAAGTAAGAAAGCTTTCAAAATAAAAAGTAAGGTAGCACTTTACAACACAAATTTTTTGGTTGGTTATTTAGTTGGGAATCGCTCTACAAGAGAAATCTTGTTTGAGCGATTTCTTTTTTAGAGATCTTTCATTATACTGAAGTCAATAATCTTGATTCAATTTTTAGAAAGTTTCCTTCGCAATTCCTTACTTTTATATTCCTTAAAAAGTAATATATGGCGATTAGAAAACCATTCAATCTCAATCAATGGATTGAAGAAAATAGGGATACACTCAAACCCCCGGTAGGAAACAAAAATTTATATAAAGAAGCCGGAGATTATATTGTGATGATTGTAGCAGGGCCTAATGCCAGAAAAGATTACCACTATAATGAGACCGAAGAACTTTTTTATCAATTAGAAGGTACTATCGAAGTACATATACAAGAAGATGGAGAAAAGAAAACCATGGCTCTTGGCCCAGGAGATATGTATTTGCATCCTGCCAAAGTACCACATTCTCCCGTTCGCCACGAAGGATCAATAGGATTAGTAATCGAGAGAAAACGGGTAGATCTTACTGCAGAAGACGGATTACTATGGTTTTGCGACAATTGTAATCATAAGTTACATGAAGTATACTTTAAGTTACATGATATTGAAAAAGATTTCCTAAAACATTTCAAACATTTTTATGGTAGCGAAACATTAAGAACCTGTACTAATTGTAATACCAAAATGTCAACAGACAAACGATTTGTGTCTGAAGATTAGAGAATCAATTTAACGCAGCTAGTTTCAATTTTTTGCAAAATTGATTTTTTTAGACATGAATTTTTAATAATCCATTCAAAATTAACTTTAGAATCGATCAAAATTTAATTTATCTGCAAAACACTGTATCTTTACCTTTTTAAAAAGTAATAAATATCATGGCAACAACAATAGTAGATTTCGGAATTCAGGAAGCGCTTAAACAGTTAGGGGTTTCTGATCACAATAAAGGAACTTCAACGGGTGCAAACTGGTTTTCTTCTCAAGACACGATTTCATCATACTCACCGGTAGATGGTGAATTAATTGGTAAAGTAGAAACCACATCGGCAGCAGATTATGAAAAAGTAATCCAGACCGCATCAGAAGCGTTCAAATCATGGAGAGTAATGCCTGCTCCTCTGCGTGGAGAAATTGTAAGACAGTTTGGCGAGGAATTAAGAAAATTAAAAGAGCCACTTGGTAAATTAGTTTCTTACGAAATGGGTAAATCGTATCAAGAAGGTTTAGGAGAAGTACAAGAAATGATTGATATCTGCGATTTTGCTGTTGGATTATCAAGACAATTACATGGGTTAACTATGCACTCAGAGCGCCCTGGTCACAGAATGTACGAACAGTATCATCCACTTGGGATCGTAGGGATTATTTCGGCATTTAACTTTCCGGTAGCCGTTTGGGCATGGAACACAGCATTAGCATGGATTTGTGGAGATGTATGTGTATGGAAACCTAGCGAAAAAACACCACTTTGTGGAGTTGCATGTCAAAACATTGTGGCCAAAGTATTAAAAGAAAACAATCTACCCGAAGGAATCTCATGTTTAATTAACGGAGATTACAAAGTAGGAGAGATGATGACCACAGATAAGAGAGTACCTTTGGTTTCGGCAACAGGATCAACTCGTATGGGTAAAATTGTAGCCGCTACCGTTGGACAACGTCTTGGTAAATCACTGTTAGAACTGGGAGGAAACAATGCGATTATTGTTACTCCTGATGCAGATATTAAAATGACTGTTATCGGAGCCGTTTTCGGAGCCGTAGGAACAGCAGGACAACGTTGTACATCTACACGTAGATTGATTATTCATGAATCAATTTATGACAAAGTAAAAAAAGCAGTAGTCGATGCTTACGGGCAGTTAAGAATTGGTAACCCATTAGACGAAAACAATCACGTAGGACCACTTATCGATAAAGATGCTGTAAAAGGATATCAAAATGCATTAGAAAAAGTAGTAGAAGAAGGCGGAAATATAGTCGTTGAAGGCGCAGTACTATCTGGAGAAGGTTATGAGAGTGGGTGCTATGTAAAACCAGCCATTGCTGAAGCTGATAATTCTTTTAAAATCGTACAGCATGAAACCTTTGCGCCAGTATTATACCTTCTAAAATATAGTGGAGATGTAGAAAATGCAATCGATACTCAAAATGGTGTTGCACAAGGATTGTCTTCTGCTATTATGACCAATAATTTAAGAGAAGCAGAGCGTTTCTTATCACATGCAGGATCAGATTGCGGGATTGCCAATGTAAATATAGGAACCTCTGGTGCCGAGATTGGTGGTGCTTTTGGAGGTGAAAAAGAAACTGGTGGGGGTCGAGAATCTGGATCAGATGCCTGGAAAGTGTATATGAGACGCCAAACCAATACTATAAATTATACCACAGAATTACCATTGGCCCAAGGAATCAAATTTGATTTGTAGACCGATAGTTTTCTTATAAAATAGTTAAAAGCACCCCAAGACAGGGTGCTTTTTTTGTTGAATAGGTTCTATTGCTTAACTTTCTGAAAACAAATAGGCTTATCATGAAAAGAAGAGATTTTGCAAAGAAATTGGGGGTTAGCGCGGGAGTATTAAGTGTTTCTGGAATGTATGCATGTACTAATGAAACAAAAGATGCTACACCTAATGTCAAAGAAGAATGTCCGTCTGTATTTAAAGTTACCCCAGAATTATCAAAACGAATGTATGATAAAGCTTTAGAAATTACGAAAGCAAAGGTTCGTGGTGGAGATGCTGAAGTGTTTTTTAAAAAACCATTTATTGACGCTGCTTTTTCTCAGAATATCTTTCTTTGGGATACCTGTTTTATGGTTTGCTTCGCAAAATATCACTTAGATGAGCTTCCGGTATACCAGGCACTTGATAATTTTTATGATCAAATAGAAGAAGATGGATATATCTGTAGAGAATATCGTCATGATGGATCACCACTTTGGTCAAAAGATCATCCTGTTTCTATAAATCCCCCGTTATTGGCGTTTGCCGAGTTAGAGATATATTCGGTTACAAAAGACAAAGAACGGTTAAAGAAAGTATACCCAATTCTAAAAAAGAATTTTGAATTTTTGGTAGCTACCTATCAAATGGATGATCATCTATTTTATGCCGATACTCTAGGCATGGGGATGGATAATATCCAACGGTATCCCGAAGGATGGGATAATAACGGTAACGGGATGACCCATCATGAATTGGGTGAAAAATTGGAAAGCATGAGTGCTCCCGGAGAAGTAAAGTTGAACACCTTTATCGCAGAGTACCCTAAAACCCTGCAAGGTTTATGGAACAAACAAGGTAGGTTGGTAGATTTCTCATGCCAAATGGCAATGTTTGCCGATCAACTCAAAACGATAGCTCAAACTATAGATGAATCAAATGATGTAGAAGGATATTCTAAAATTCATGAAAATATAGCCAAAGCAGTTAATGAACTATGTTGGAATGAAACAGATGAAATTTATTATGATTTAGGTTTCGGAAAACAAATACCACGTAAACATATTGGAATGTATTGGGCATTATTAGGGAAAGTAGTTCCCGAAGATAGAATGCAACCATTTTTAGCACATCTAGAAAACCCAAAAGAGTTTGGAAGGCGAACTCCATTACCAGCACTTTCTGCAGATGATATAGATTATAAGGGTTGGGGAGATTATTGGCGCGGTGGCGTTTGGGCACCCACTTCATATATGGTTCTAAAAGGATTAACAGCCTGTGGACAACATGATTTAGCCAAACGATTAGCAAAGAAGACATACAACTCTATTGCAGAAGTTTTTGAAGCAACAGGTACTTTTTGGGAAAACTATTCCCCGGATTTGGTCTCTTATGGCATGCCCGCTAAGAAAGACTTCTGCGGATGGACTGCCCTAATTCCTATTGCGGTGTATAAAGAATATATTTCCTAAAAAGTTAAAAAAACGCAACCCTATCCTATAAAACGCATCTTTTATACAAGTAGTAATGCATAATTTATAGATAGATGAAGAGATTTTTTTTTATTAGTATAGTAATTATTTGTTGGGCATGTAGTAATGATGATGATAAGACAGAAGACCCTATTTTTTGTACAGAAGAAGCACGTCCCGGGTTAGAAATTACAGTTAAAGATGCATCAGATAGTGCGTTTTTGGTTGAAGGCGTTGAGGTAGTTATTACCGATGGAGACTATAAAGAAACGTTAGAAAGTTTTACAGGATCAAACACCTTTTTTGGAGCTTACGAGCGCACAGGAACATATATTGTTACGGTACGTAAAACCAATTATGAAACCAAAACAAGTGATCCTATAGTAGTAGATAAGGATATTTGCCATGTGATCACTAAAAACGTTGAGGTTTTATTGGAGAAAATTTAGTTTGCTTTGCATTCTTGATACAGTAATCAAAAACATGAGATTTAATTTTTTCGCATAAAAAAAACAGTTATAGTGATATAACTGTTTTTTTGCTTTACGGATCTTATTACCTACTTATGAGAATATACCTATTATGATATTTTCATTCGGTCTTATAATGGTAGATATTTTTCTTAATAATTTTATTATCATGATCAGTAATGTAGTCTAATCTATTAAAATTATCAAAGAAATAATTCATTCTTTCTTGTCTATTATCTATTCTTTCTTTTACTTTTCCTTCATCATCGTATAATGTTATTTCTGTCATTGAATCTGGTAATTTTGAATATAATTTTGAAAGCTCAGTTTTTAAAACCGAATTATTTAAATCTTGCAATGCATCAACACTTACATCAAGATTACTAGTAACATTACTATATGTTGTATTCGTTACTGAAATCATCGGATATCTGTAATTATATCCATAGATAATGGTATTATATTGATTTTTCCCATTGTTTGATTCTTCTACCTGACCATAGGAATTAATTCTAGATACTTCATAGGACTTTCTAAGATTAGAAGTAGATGTCCCTGACCAAATTTGTGAAGCATATACTTTATTATTAGTATTTTTTATCCAAATAGTTCGACCTATAGAGGTTATTACACCATTTAAGGTATTAGTAATTTCATAAGGTTGACTTAGATAATTACCACTGTTCATAAATGAATATTGGGAGTAAGCATACCTAGTTCTTGATTCTTCTACTTGCCCGGCACTATTTGTTCTTTTTGTATTAGTGGTTAGGTAGTAAGGAGCAGTATATGTGTTTTCTACTACATTTGTGACGCCTTTACCGTTGAAATATTGAGTATCCGTTTGTTTTGCTAATTTTATAGTATAACTTCTCGACGATTTGTTAAACCTCTTCCATAAATTGGTTTTAAGACTTACTGTAGCATTAGCGGTGTTTTTTACTCGTTCTTCTAATAGCAAGCCTGTAAGTCTTTGATCTACAGATCCGTTATTGTATTTTTTCTCTACTTTACCAATAGAGCCACTACCATATCCCTTGTTTTCTATAATAACATTAGCATAGAATGTTGTAGTATTACTTGGATTTGGACTTGGATCATTAAATGTGTATTGAGTTTTACGTACTTCGCCCTTATCATTATCGATCTCAACTTTATCAACAACAATATCCGCCACCAAATTATCAACCTTATCCTCAATAATACGATATATATAGCGATTAAAAGTATCATCAGAAGAAGTTTCACTTCTTAAATACATAGAATTTGGACTAATAAAAGGAGTTCTACCTGCAAATTTATATGGGCCAGACATATGAAATTTTTTACCCATATCTATACCTGTGAGTTGATCTTTATATTTGTTCATGTAGAGATATAAACCTTGTTTAAAAATTTCGGAAGCACTAGAGCCATTTACATCATGGGTAGCTAGTTTTGTAAATGCGTGATCAATACCGTCTGTGTGAACAAATACATTATCATATGCTAAAGTTAAATACTGTTGAGGTATTCTGGAAGTATTAGGAAATAGGTAAATATTATTTCCAGCGATTAAAAATTCTTTATTTGTACTTGTTAGTTTATTATTAGAAGAATACCAAGGATAACTATTTAAATCAGACTGCTGCCATTCATCGGTGTTAGGATTATACAGAGCATATGAAGCATTTTTGTTATTTCTATGATTTTGAAAAGTCATAATATCTTCTCCGTAGGCGGGTTTTGCATAATAAGCGGAGGAAGAGGTTGGAGAAAAAACATTCCATTTTGAGCCATTAAATCGTGCAAATTTAATTGGATTTTGATAAAACCAACTTTGAAGAGTAAACATACCTGTGTATGTGGTTATCAATGGATTTTGATCATTATATTCGCCTAATACATTATCTGGCGGTAATAGGTTATAGTTAGTATCCCATCTTAGAAATAACTCTGGGTTATCATCAGGGACAAAACCACTCATGGCATTTTCGGGATATAGATAACTTGCTTTTTCAATTCCGTGAATATATGGGTCTGCTGATGCAGACCAAGACTTACTTTCCCATTCATTTTCTATATTTAAATAATGAATATAGTAATAGTCCTCATGCACCGCGTTGGTAATATAATCTCGTTCTATATTCGGAAAAGCATCTACAATTTTTCTATTTAAGCTAATAATAAAATTGTTGGTTCCACCATAATAGAATCTACCAGCATTTTGTTCAATAACTTTAGATTTCCAGGAAAAATTACCATCCCAGGTATACGTATATAATTTACCATTTTCATGACATCCAATAGCAACAAAATCCTCTCCAGAAATAAAGCTAGGAGCGCTACCATCTACATCAATGAAATGATTAGAAGTATGTATCCAATTGTGACCATCTGGTGATAAATGGAATAAGTCTAACTTGGCATTAGTACCTTCATGATATAAAAAACCATAATAATTTTTTCCAAATAAGGTTTGAAAGTTTTCTAACCAATTGTTTCCGTTGGGATAATCATCAGTGATTTTATAGGAAAACACGAACTCATTTTCTATCCAATTTTCTCCGTTCCAGCTACTTCGATTGACTTTAAAAGTATGTTTTCCGTTTTCGGCGGTTTGGGATTTGTAAAGTGTTAGCACATAGTTATCTTTAGTCATCATGGCATAGTAGTAATACCCTGTATTGTTTATCGTTTCTCCAGTATAGTTATTAGCACTATTGGTAAAAAGTGCTTGATCTTTATACGTATATGTTATAGATCCACCAAGCGGATAATTTATCTTTTTAAGACCGCCCTTAAAGGCTCCCGAAGTGTAGTATTCAAAACTTTTACCAGGCAATACTTCCCCTAAACTATTTTCTTGTGTAACGCTTTGTAAATATCGTTTTTTATCAGAAGGAGCATTGTTGTCTTGCATTGAGTATGCCAAGCCAAATCGATGAATCAAACCATTATTGCTATTGTAAGAATCTACATAGCGTAGTGCCTTTTTCTCATATCGTTCTTGATAAGCGTCTGGTTCTGATTTTTCAATATGAGGTTCATAATATTCTGAACTATTTTTGTCCTCATAGGTAAACTGAATTCGTTCTCCGGTAGAGGAAATAATCTTCTTAAGATAAGAGGCTTCGGTTTGTATTACACCCCCTATGGTACTTTCTTGCAGGTCATACTCGAATTGTAAGTTATTATTCCACTGATCCTGTATTTTTGATACATTCCAAACGATGGTTTCTCTTTTTCCTCCTGGACTAAAAGAACTTCCGATCCAATTACCCCAAGCAACTTTATTTTCTCTTGCATTTTGTGTTTGACCGTAATAGTAAACGATTCCCTGATCGGTTGTAATTACCCAATAGTCCAATGACCTTGTTCTTATTTCAAAAGGATCGAGAGGATTTACAGTAATGAAATAGTTCTCGCTCTTATAATATTGAATTTTCCAGGGGGTATATTTCTGAGCTTCAAACTCCCATATTTCTTTTCCTTCAAAATTCCCCGGATTAATTCTATTGATACAATGTAACTTGCTATTGCTTGCTCCATCTTGTAAGTAGAAGGTGTCATCTTCTTTGGTTGCCGTATTTTTATTATCTACAACAATTTTAGGCACAAATAGGTTAAAGCCTACACCTACTGTACTTGTTGGCGCATACTTATTTGTATAAGATCCTATATCAAAAGCAGATTGCCCATTGTATCCTAGTGCTACTTGATACGAAACGTTTCTGGCATTAACGGATGCCAAGGGTACAGAAAAAGCAACTTTACCAGTAGGTTCATTGATTGATCCTTGTACCCATCCTTCTATATTTTGCCCCGAATTAAATGGGGATTGTTGTGGCGTAATAATGTCTACACCTTCTTGAGCAAACATAAAGGTGCTACTGAGTATTATTATTGTTGTTAGTATATTTTTCATTTTTTATTGATTTCTTTTTTAAAACCTGTTTATTAGTTCTGTCATTATTTTTAAGTTACTATCACTAACTTCTTTGATTGTAATTTTTTTTGTTGACTTAAAATTTGAATGAACAAATATTATGGTTTTATTATTGTTCTTTTTTATTATTTGATTTGATAGATTAAGCAATTGGATAATTTCATCATATCCTATTCCAACTGAGTTAATAAAAAGCACATCTTTTTTTGTCAATTCATTAAGAGAGAATATTTTTACTAAATTCATGGAATCATTTTCATAATAAAATGTTTTTCTATCCTTATTTATTAAGGAAAAATGTTTAAAAAGATTAATTATTTCTTTTCTTGAAAATATGCTTTCACCGAAATAATTTAATGGTTTAATAACATCTACTTTTATTAGGTTTGTATAACTATTGATTATCGAAATTCTTTGTATATCAATTTTTATATTAGAATTTAATAAGATTAATTCTTCTACCATTTCAATAGGCGATAGAACAAGATATAACCTTCCAAGAGAAAGTTCGTAATTCTCATTAAGAAAGAGTTTTTCCTCTGACTTATCTTCATTTATATTTAGTATAACCTTGTTTTTCAATTGCTTATGATGTTAGTTGGATACAGGGAACTTAAAAATTCTATCTTTTGATAAATACTGATTTATATTTTGAACTGATTGAATATTTCCATTATTTATTAAAAGTCTATAGTAAGAATAGTCACCTGTTTCAGTACCATATCTAATAGCTGCATTTAATCTATGATTTCCATCTGTAATAATTAGTTTTCCTTTAGATTCAAAGCCTGCTACTCCACTATTTTTGTTGAAGGTTCCATTTTTCATTTGTTTATAATAATCATCAACTATTTCTGTCAAAACCTTCTTTTGACCACTGGCTAAATTTTTATCTTTTACAAAAGCTTTTATACTTTTTTGAGTTTCTGTGGTTGGTCTTTCTATACCGTTTGTATTGGATGAGGTGGGTTTCCCAGTAATAGGATTAATCTTATTAGTAATAGAATTCACATAAGAAACCCCTAAACCGGTACCAAGACCAATAATAGCACCTGAACTTAACCCGTCGATACCTCCGTCAATTGCCCCATCTATTGTTCCTGTTGCCAATAAACCACCTGTAGCTCCTCCAATAAATCCACCAGCAGCTCCTCCAATAGTTCCATTAATTCCTCCCTGCAATAGAGGACTTGTAATAGATAAACTGTTGATAAGAGGGGCACTTAACGTATTGGTAGCCCAAGTAGAGGCAACAGAAGAGGCTCCACCGGCAATAGCACCTATAAAGGCACTTTGACCCACTGCACCCCATTGTACATCGCCTAATCCAACTCCGTTTCCTGTTTGCCCAATTACATTATTTGTGGCTGCTGTTAGCGCACCTGTTCCTGCGCCTATTGCGGCAATTGCACCTGCACCACACCCTCCACAAGCTGCGGTTAGACCACCAGCAAGTGCTCCTGTACCAAATGCTGCAAGGCCTTCCCCAAAATTGTCTATATTATCCCAGTTAACGGCAAGGTTAATCGCACCTCCTATGACTGCTCCTATTGCAATATGGACCCATTCTCCATCTGGATCTACTGTGATGATATAACCATTGCCCATTGCTAGATAAGGGCTATAAAATTGATTTTGAGGATCGGCATTAAACCATCGACCCACAGTTGGTTCGTACATACGAGAGCCAAAATCATATAAGCGAACATTACCATCTAATTGTAGTTCTTTGCCTTGAAACTTATAATTAAAATTAGAAGCTACAGAGGCATTAAATTCGCCCTCTAGGATACTACCCATAGGATAATAGTTGCTGTTTGATAAAATCTCATTAGTACTAATGGTACCATCGGCATTGGCGTCACTATAACTTACCCTATTATTTCCTAACTGGTCAGAGTAGATGTAGGTATATTTAAAGGTGTTGCTATCATCCTTATAAGCATACCCTTCTGCATTAGGGAAAAACTGCAATTGCCCTTGTTGATATTGGAAACCTCCTAAGTACTCTGTTGTGCTTGTATTGCTGTCACCCACAAAAACTTTAGCTAATTTTCTACCAGATGCATCATAGGTAAATTGTATACTTTTGCCATTGACAAAGGTTATTTTTTCTACCAGATCCAAATGATTATATTCAATTAGATTGATTCCTTTATTAAGATCTTTGATTAGGTTACCATTATCATCATATTCATAATCATCACCAGAGGTATTACCGTCAATAAAACCGGCCGTTTTATCTCCTGTATCTGTTATAGAGGTCAATTGATTACTTTGTTCAGAACTATATGTATAGGACAAAATATCAAACGCTTTAGAGTCTGGATTAGCAGGGTTTCCTGCCCCATTAAGTCCATTACGATTTAAACGAGTAATATTTCCATTTTGATCATATCTTATGTTATGAACCTCAAACTTGTAAGAGGATACTCTGCCCAATACATCACCAGACAAATAACTGGCATCGGTTAATTGATCAAGTACATCATAATTGTACACATAGGATTGTTTAAGATTATCGTGCTTTGACCTCCATATGGTTTGAGAAACATTTCCATTAAACAAACGTATTCCATCTGTGACTGCATCATCATCTTCAAGGGGTTCATTATACTTAAGCTTGTAAGCAAATAAATCATTACCAATGTTATCAACATCGTTGATCTCTTTTAGCCATCCTCGTATATTATATTTATACGAAATATTTTGTAAAGAAGTGTTAGAAGATGCTATTCCTCCTAAATCTTTTTCTTCTGGGTTCCCCAGGGGATCATAGGTAATAGTTGATAAAACCTCTTCGGGTTGATCATTGATCTTTTGAAATTGCGAGATGATGCGACTGCTTTTATCATAGTCATATCGATCCTTAATTGTTAGTAATTCAGAAGACACATCTTTTTTGTGTGTGGTGGTTGAATATAAAACTTTACCTATAAAATCTAATTTGGTATCACTATTGGTATATCCTCCAACATGATTTTTCTCATAGGTTTTAATTCCTCTACCACGTTCATCAAAATAGGTATATCTTTTTGACCATGTATTGGCTCCTATTGTTTTGATCCAGGCTGATGTAAGAAGCCCTTTGGTTCTGCTTGTAACAGTTTGCCCCTCGATAGTTGAAGGTGTTATGGGTTTATCGCTATCTAAAAAATTGTAGTCATCGAAATACGAAACAGACAGAAGCTCAATAATTCCTGATTTTGGAAAAGCGCTATTAGAATAGCTAATAGGCGTGCCTGCGATATCTGTAGTACTATTTATCCTTTTTTCGACATTAGCTTTATTAGAAGAAGCATTAATAAAAGTATCTAATTCTAATTGTAATGCGTCTCTGGTTTTTGTACTACTGTATTTACCAGTATAAACAGCTCTTCCGTATGCATCATACTTTGTAAACAACCATAGATTATCTTTTTTAAGGCTTGCATCCTGTACTAAAATCTGACGATCCAATTGGTCGTATACGACATATTCCCAGTCTTTATCTGGTGTTTTTTGTGCAATTTGCCTGTTATAAGCGTCATATTGATACTGAAATGCCAGATTGTTTAAAATGGTAGTAGCTTCAGTGGTACTTGCAGTATTCTTAAAAAGGATCGGGCTATAAAATGTTCCTGCTACGCTAGTTAAATAGCGATAATCAAAATTGTCCTTCAGCGCCAGCTTACCATTTTTAATACTGATACTAACAGCTTCTTGCGAGGGTCCACTAATAATGTTGCCAAGTGCAATGTCTGGTAATTCAGAGGCAACAGGTAATGTTGCTATATTGTCTGACTGTGTAATTTTGGTTCCGTTTCGCCCTCTTCTTGGACGATTAAAACTTCCTTGAACATTAATTTTTACGCGATTATTTGTTAACTCAAATGTAATATTCCCAGACCCGCTTACAGAACCATTGGGTGAATATGTAAATTGCTCCAAAGGCACTACAAATGGGGCTACATCATTATAGCGCTTAGATGTTAATATTGGTTCTAATAACTTCGTTGCTTTTGGTGGGATTACATATCGTAATCTTCCAAAATTATCATATACATGGTAGGTAATAAGTTTTTCTACTGTGGTATCAACTTTTCTATAGCTTATTTCTACAACTACTCTACCATTTTTATCAGTGAATACTTCATTTGTATTTAATTTGTCATCGCCCGGTTTCCAATTTTCATTTTTTACAATATTTTTCACCAATTCTCCTGCATCATAATAGAAATGCATCGCAAGGTTATTAATAGCGTCTATATTAAAATAAAATATTTCATTGTCCGAATTAGTAGAATACTCAAACTTAGTGGTGTGATCAGAATCACTTGTTGCAGATAATTGCCAGTCATTGCCTGGTGCTGCAGATTCTAATACTCTACTTAGGGGAGAATTATCAAACCGTTGTTGGGCATATGGATTGGTATCTCCATATTTATTCTGATAGTAGGTGTTGATTTGTGATACAGGATTAGTAACCAAACTACCAGTTTTTTGGTTAGTTGGTAATGGTAAATATGTCTTTTCGGTTCTCCCGAATTGGTCATATTCATAGTGTTGTACTATATCTTTACCATCAGGGTTATTTTTAATGGCAATTTCTTGGATAGGCCTTCCAAGTCCGTCGTAGTATGTGATCTGCTCATTAACATCTTTATTATCCGTAACTTCAGAATCGTTTTCCAACGCTTTCAGATATGTTTTGGTCAACACATAATTTTCATTACTGGGTTGGACAGGAGTATATGGGCAATTGTTTTCGGGGCTAGCAAAATCCGGGCAACTATCCTGATTGTTTGCCACATACCCATTAGGTTGATTACAACTTAATCTACTCGTATTTGGATCACCAAGGCCATCACCATCGGTATCGGCGTACCAGGTTGGAGATATATTTATAGAAGGATCATTATCATCACAATCAAAAACAGGTTGTAATCTTGGATCGTTTGCATTAATGTAATTAGATCCAGGTGAAGAGCATGATTTAATAAGGACCGCTGGGCCAGTAGGACCTCCAGGAAAAGGTGGGAATGTTGGAGATATAACTAAAGCGGGTCTCGCCTTATAAAAGTCTCCATCGGCATCGAGATGCCAAGTGTCTGGCTCACCAATAGAAGCATCTGTATCATCACAATCTGAGGAGTCTGTGACTATTGATAATGTAGGGTCAAATACACATAAAAATATTGAGTTATTTGGGTTTCCAAACCCATCTCCATCCAAATCATAATAGTAGGCTTGGCCTCCTAAGTTGACATTAGGATTAGTGTCGTCACAATCAAGATTGTTAGTTACTAATGGGGTGATCCCATCGGGAATCTCAATACAATTAACAGTTGCATCACCATAACCATCACCATCTAAATCAGGATAATAACAAGTAGTGGGTGGTGGTGGCAATGGGATTGTAGGTTCATGAAGCTTAAAATGCCCTTGACTAAAGGAGGCAATAGAACTAAAAAAAATGATTAGAATCATTAATTTTTTCATGCGATAGAGTTTTAAGAGTGATTAAAAATTAAGATCAATAACTATTTACTAAGTATCCAATCTAATTTAATGTTGCAGATTGGATTGGTATGTTATTGTTTCTTTGAAACAATAAGGCAATAATAAAAAATACTAGTCTCATTTTATGAGACTACGTTTTTTCTAATTGCCGAGTCATTAATAAAAAGGTGCGAGGTTAGAGGTTTCTTGACTGTTGGATAATTGCCGGAAGAATGAGATTTGTGTTTTAACATTTGGGAGATATTTTGGTTTAGGTATGCCTAAAGCTACACGAAATTCGGAGCGATTGTACTGCGGAAAAACCATAGTTAACGATTTGATAACAAAACTTATTTCGATTTTCTATTAATTCTGGACATTGAAATTGAGGCTTTTTTTATAGTTTTTAATGATAGAAAAATTTTACATCTAGAGTATTTTAAGCTTTCTTTTTTCGAAAAAAGAAAGCTTAAAATTAACAATTAATAACAAAATTTTAACAAAAAAAATGTTATCAAAACATCTTCTTAAAGTTTTAATAAACTATTTATTAGAAGCCCAAAGTATTACCAAAATAAGCCCTATTATACATAAAACGAAAAAGAATATTTTCCAAAAAGAATAAGGTCTTTTACCGGATATGGTTCCAGTTTGGCCATTGATAAAAAAATTATACTTCTTTCCCGAATAGGCATATGCACTTATATATATTGGAAGCAAAATATGTTTAAATGTTTGTTCATTTAGACTCATATCTATATCGTGTACTCGCTGTGTATCTCCACCAATATCTTGTCGTGCCCAGGAGGTTGCAATTTTTTCGGCTTCTTTGGTTGATGATAAATGACCATCTTTAAGAGGAATCGTATATTTTTCAGTTACAAAACCAGCTAAAAAACTAGTGCTAAAGGGTTCAAGAGCATCAAGTTTCCAGTTTGATATTTTTGATGGTATAGCATTTTTCCTTTGATGTGATGCTTTGATCAATGTATCATCCACAAAACCATTTATGTTTCCACTAACATTTGTCCATCGGGTTCTACGTTCTTGTCTTGTTCTTTGTACTGTTTTGCCATTTACTGTGGTAGTGTAAGGAACACTTACATAATAATAATCACCTCGCTGCCCTGTGTATGATGCATATAGCTGGGCATCAAAAGTCCAATAGGGTAAATATAATCCTTTAGTATTTTGAGGGTCTAAGGTGGCTTTTTTTAAATTATTAGGAGCAAACCAAAGCCCTTTGACCCACTTAGTAAAGATTTGATGCGATTTTTTTTGATCAAATTGAAATGGAAGTACAGCACCAGGTAATATCCAATCCTCTTTATACGCATCTTCTATAATCAAGGGCATTGTGCAATAGACGCAGTGCAAGGATTTATAATTCTCTTCGATATGTTGATTTGCACCACAATTTTTACAATGCAGCATCATAATCTCTTCAGAATGGGATTGAGAACCCATTTCTTCGAGATAGGGTAAGAGCTCTAATTCTTTAAAACCATCTTGATTTTGAGCAATAGTTTCTTGATGCCCACAATACTCACATGTAATGGCGGTAGTGCCGGGTTTATATTTTAATTCTGCACCGCAATTAATACAGGATTTCTTTTGCTCTGAAACCGCTTTTTTCTCTTCTTCCATAGGCAAATGTTATTTCTGCTTTCGCGGAAATCTCATGAATGTACACTCAATAAATTTATACTCCAGGTAATGGAGGAGGAGTGCTCCCGCCTAAAAATGATTTCAGTTCTTCAATATCTTTTAATGCAGTCCAATTTGCCATTCCTTGTTTCCAGATTAGCGAATCTTTATTAATAGTTCTATTGGCAAACAAGGCTTTTAATTGATCAAATGATGCAGGGCCGGCTTGTTGACCATTACTGGCATAAAAATATTGAACCTGTGCAGGCATTGGTGGTGGTGTAACTGGCGAATTTTGTTGAGGTTGAGCTACTTGTTGTCCTCCCATTGGGCTCATCATACCACCCATTTGTTGTGCCAATACAAATCCCATTCCCATTCCCATTCCTGCTCCTGCGGTTCCACCTTCATTAGCAGCAGCAGCTTCAATGGCCTTAGCGGTTTTAAACTTGGTTAGTTTGTCTAAATCTAATTTGTCTATTCTACTGTATTCGAAGATTTCTTTCTTCAATTCTTCTGGCATAGAAACGTTTTCTATAAAGAATTTTTCGAGAGAAATACCCACAGAGTTAAATTCTGGTTGCATTACTTCGAGGCAGGTTTCAGATAATTCGGTAGTATTAGCCGCATATAACTCAATAGGAAGATTGGCTTCGCCGATAGTATCTGTAAAACGGGTCGAAATTAAACTTTTAAGATGTTCATTGATCTCGAAATTGGTAAAATTGGCATCGGTTCCTACTACATCAACCACAAATTTACCTGCATCGTTAATTTTGAAAGCGTATGTTCCAAATGCGCGAATTTCAACTAAACCAAAGCGATCATCGTTTAAAGTAATTGGGTTTTTGGTACCCCATTTTTCATCGGTGAACAAATGCGTATTTACAAAATAAACTTCGGCTTTAAATGGACTATTAAAACCGTATTTCCACCCTTTTAGTGTAGCTAAGATGGGTAAGTTTTGCGTGTTTAAGGTATAGGTTCCTGCGGTAAAGACATCAGCAAGTCGTCCTTCATTAATAAAAACGGCAGTTTGCCCTTCGCGTACAATAAGTTGCGCACCGTTTTTTATTTCATTTTGATAGCGTTCAAATCGATGTACAATGGTGTCGTCTGTATAGTCTAACCATTCTACTATATCAATAAACTCATGACTGAGTTTGTTCTTTATTTCGTCAAAAATTCCCATTATAGCGTATTTATATATTTGAGTCTTAAAGCTACAAAATTGAATGGTTTATGAAAAATTAATTTTTTAGTGTGCAAAAAATGACATGACCTTAATGAGTGCTGGCTAATTAACGGCTTAGAATATCTAATGTAACATATTCATAGCATCTAAAAATTTTTCTCTTTTGTTTTTTGAGACCCCAATGGTGTCGTCGTTATTCATAATGATATACCCTCCATCGGATTTCACAAATTTTTTCACCTCTTTTAGGTTAACAAGGTAACTGTTATGAGTTCTCATGAAACGTTGTTCTTGTAATAAGTTTTCGTATTCTTTTAGATGCTTACTAACCAACAAAGAGATGCTGTTTTTTAGAATGAACGAGGTATAGGATCCATTGGCTTTGCAATACATAATATCTTCGATATTAATAAACTCAAATCCGTCTGCAGTTGACAAACATATTTTATTAAGTTTTGGTTGTTGCTTTAGGTTATGAATTAGCATTTCTAATTGTTTTTTATAAATAGTTTGATCCTTTTTTTGTTTGGCTTTTGTGACTGCATTTCTTAGTTCTTCGGGATCAATGGGTTTTAGCAAATAATCCAAAGAACTAAATTTTACTGCTTTTATAGCATATTGTTCGAATGCAGTAGTAAAAATGACTTCAAAATGAATAGGAGTAATTTGTGTTAAAATATCAAAGCCTATTCCTGATCCCAGCTCAATATCAAGAAATAAAACGTCGGGTTTGTGTTTCGTAATTTTAGGTATAGCATCATCTACCGAGTTTGCAACTTCGACAATGGTTATTTCTGTACAGTATACCTGTAGTAATTTTTGAAGTGTTTCTCTACAATGTTTTTCGTCGTCAACTATAATTGCTGTAATGCTCATATTAAAAATTATATTCGGTTGGTATTCTAATAATAACTTTGGTACCTAATGGATGGCCATTATGGTCTGTTTTGTCAATAAATTCTACATTTTCTTTTTCAGACTGGTCTAATAGCCGTAAACGTTTTTTAGTTATTTCTACACCTCTGGATGTAGTCGTCTTTTTGAGAATAGAATTTATATGTAAAGAGTGATTTCTTCCTACACCGTTGTCTTCTACTTCGCAAATAATGGTTTCTTGCTTTTTTTTAAATCTTATATTGAGATTTTTATCATCACCGTTTTTATTTAATAAGCCATGCAAAATTGCGTTTTCTATAAAGGGTTGTACAATAAGCATAGGTATTTCTTCGGCATCTGTATTTAATTTATCTTCTATCTCTATGGCATATCTAAACGTATTATCAAATCGTAAGGATTCTAATTCTAAATATTTTTTTAGGAGGTTTATTTCCTCTGAAAGGATAACGCTGGTTTCTATAGAGCTTTCTAATAGGTTTCGCATCAAAAGACTAAATTTATTAAGATATTTAACGGCGGACTCTTTCTTGTTTGAAAGAATTAAATTTTGAATTGAATTTAAAGAATTAAATATGAAATGAGGGTTTATTTGTGCTCTTAATGCTTTATTATTGTTGATAAAAGATTCTTTTTGATAGTGTATTTTTTCTTTATGCTCTTGTTGGATCTTATAGCTTAACCCTAATGCAAAAATTGTTATTTCTATTGCAGATCCAGCGATCATGCATATGGGGTTTCCGAAAAAAAATAAACACCATGCACCTGTCATGTAAAAAAAGGATCCAATCACAATAAAGTAGGGTAAACGATCTTTGGCAAATAGAATTAAATAAAGCATTCCGCCAGCTCCAAAAAGTGTCATAACCAAACGTTGGATATTCATGATAAATTGATGGCCAATAAAGTATTCTAAATAAAAGAATACACTATCTAGAATAATAATGGCTGCGAGTATGATGATTATGAAATTTATGGTAAGCCATAATTTCGGGTATGCTTTTTTGGTGTCTAAATAATACATTACAAAGAGCACATAGAAAAGGTTAATACATACTTGTGCAATTTGAAAAAGCCAATAGCTTGCAATAGTGTTTCCGCCAAATAACAAATTATTGGTCCTAAACACATCCCCATTCAAATAAATAAACAACCAGATTACATACAAAGAATAGAATAAGAATTCGATCTTTCCTGAAGTTATAAAAAAAGCAAGGGTTAAGAAAAACATGATCAGGCAAACCCCTGCAAACAAATATTTTGGAATTAGAGTTTTAATATCTTGCCAGGTATAAAAGTGATCGGTTAAATTCTGCGCTTTTTGAGAAACATAATACATTTTCCAGGACTTGATGGGCTCGAAATATTTTACACGCTTTACCTTGAGATATATAAAACGATTATCAATTAAAGAATTATTTGTAAAAGAAATCCCCGATGGATGTAGTATTGATTTGATCTTCTTTGGGTTATTAAATGATCCAAAAGGTCTTTCGGTAATCACATTGTTTTCTATATAAAAAATTGAAGCATAACTGAAGTTAGGGCCGCTGAAGTTTAAGTGCCATAAAGAGTCTTTTTTTATGATATTAAGTTCTTTTACAAAATCTATTTTTATCCAATATGTATCTCGGGGGCTGGTTTTTCCAGAAAAAGATATAGGAGATCTAAATAAATAATCAGATTGTATAATGGTTTGTATGGGTAGTGTATCACCTGTGGTCTTATATATTGTAATAGGGATTTTGGTTTTGTGTAGTGTTATGTCGTTTTGCGCACTAAGATCATGCTCTACTATGCCTAATGTTAGAATAACGAATAGCAGAAATTTTAGATACTTTTGCATGGGTTGAGTTTGTTTACATAGCAACATATGGATAGGGTTTCTATCTAAAAAAGTAGGTGTACAGGTTTCGACAAGATATAAAACAACAAAAATTAGTAAAACATTAATTCGCTATTTATCAAGGGAATAGCAAATTATTTTAACAAATTTACAGTTTCTTCTGATTTAATTTTAACATATTATTAAAATAATTTATGGTATGGTTAAAGAGTCAAGAGGCTTAATTGCCTTCAACTAAAATGAACTTAAAGACTACATCAAATACTTCTTCAGTAGTACGTAAAATAACTCTACCTACTCTGATTTGATGAACTTTTATAACGATTTGTCCACCACTGCTAATTGGCAAAATTTCCCAATATGAACTACCAGTCCTAGTTGCATAAACATGAACCAGACCGGTATCAAATATTTCTTGTGTTAATTCTGGAATATCAAAAACATTATCTCCAATTAGTAGTGTTTGATTTTCAAATAAAACAGAAACTACGTTAGCATTACCGTCTTGTCCAGGATTACCAGTTGCGCCTGTTACACCTGTTACTCCTTGTACCCCATTTGCACCATTAATACCGTTTATACCGTCGACACCATCTTCTGCAGAACAAGAAGTTAATACCAAAATCAGTGCTATAATACTACTTTTAAAAATAATTGCTAAAGTTTTCATTCTTTTATACTATTAATTTGGAAACCAGATCATTGATGTGTACCAGGATTACAAATAATTAGATATTATTTATACTATAATAGTGTAAAGATGCAGCAGGAATAAAGAACAATCAAGAGGTTAAAGACTTAAACTTAAATAGTTTAAAGCCTTATCTGAATAGGGGTTTATCTCTGTTTTTATAATGCTTTTATAGTTGTATACAGAAATTTTTAGAGTGTTTTTAGAAAACTAGTTTCTCCCCTTTTCATCTGGATACAATTCATAAACCGGATCGCTTTGCCAGAATTCTTTTGTAGTAATATCCATGATGGTCAGTGGTCCTTTAAAGGCGGCACCTGTATCAATATTCCATATGCAGGTGGCATTTACCGGTTTGGTTTGGTTGATTCTGGTAACGGGGGTGTGGCCGATATAAATTTCATCAAAAAGCAGTAGTCGTTTTGGATAGTTGAGATCGGTTTTCTTTAGATTTGGGTCAATAGCTAGGGCAGTTTCCCATAAGGTTCTATCCCAGTAAAAAAGTTTGCTGAAATATTCCTGATGTGGCCCATGAAGATTGGTAAAGCCTGCATGAAGAAATAACCGGTTATGATCATCAATGTAGTAATTGATAAGATTCTCATAAAACTTAAGGTGGATAGTAATGTCTTCTTCGGATAACTTTGCATAAGAATCCATGGTAGCTTGTCCTCCATGTTGTATCCATTTGGGATTATATGTTTTTTGGGTTAACCAAGTATAGGCTAACTCATCATGATTTCCTCTTATAAAAATACAATTATGGGTTGTTTTAAGTTGTATTAAAAAAGAAACAAGGTTTGCACTATCACTCCAACCATCGATATAATCTCCAAGAAAAATTAAGGTGTCTTCTCGGGTGATTTTTGCTTTTTCGAGTATTTGTTTTAATGCTTTTAGAGCCCCATGAATATCTCCGATTACTAAAACTCTGCTCATATACTTTGTAATGATTGATTGTTATTTGTTGATGGTTTTAAATGGATACTTTCAAAAAAAGATATACTTCTTAATGAATACTAGCTGTACCTTACTTTCCTTACGATTCTAATACTTTCTTTATAAAGCATATATACGCTATCATTATAAGTTTTTAAATAAGGCTTGGCTTCTTCAAGTTTTTCTTTTGCCTCACTAAAATCATTGAAGTAACAAATCAAGTAGGTTGCTGGTAAATTGAGGATGTCTTTCTCTTCGCTTTTTGATAATAGAATTCCATTTTTTAATTTTTCAATTAATGTATTATTACTGTTGTATAAATGGTATAATGTTTTACGATCAAATTGTGGGGGTTCAAAAAGAAGTTTTCTCTCTATGTCATAGCTTGCATTGTCTTTAAAAGTAATGACAACCTCTTCTAAAGGATAATATCTATAGGTGTCCTGAAGTCCCAATTGAACGTATTCTACAATTTTAAATTGGTTATCTGTTAATGATATACTTACTTCATCTAACTCTGAGTAGAACAATTTTACATGCTCATTGATTAATTCTATATCAACTCGAGAGTAATACAATTCTCCATTCTGCCTTTTTTCTTTTGCTGCCCAACACACTACAAAATACTCTTTAAAAACTTTGTATGCAGGATTATAATCCTTTCTGGAGCTCATAAAATCAAAAACTCCATCGAGCGTAAGTTCGATATTGTTTTGGGCATGACTTTCTATAGCGCTTACAATTTCTGAGTTGACATCTTTGATTTCGAGATCAAACACTTTAGGCATACTTATACTACCATCTCTAAAAAAAACGGTACCGCCATAATATTTCCAGATGTTCTTACGAAGTGAACACATTATACCCCCTTGCGAACGAATAGAAACCAAACCTACAACTTTATCACTGGGTAAATGTGGGAAAGGGATGTTCTCATATGCAACCAGGGGAGGGTTATCTAAATATGCATTTACAAGGTTTTGTATTTTACTGTCATCAAAAAAATCAACACCAACAATTTGATTATCTTCATCCTCAACACCAATAACGATATACGAATTATTCTTTGGGTTAGAGTTGGCTAGTGCGCAGATATGTTTTAAAAACTTAGCTTTCCCTTCTTTTTCGCCAATATTAAGCTTACGTTTCTTATCATAAAAACTATTTTCGTCATTATGTGCCAGCAGGTTTTTTATAAGAAGACGTTTATTAATCATTCCTTTTACTCGATAATCGAGATTTAAATGCTCCGAGGCTTGCCTCGAAATCAAAATTATTTTCCAACCGATGCCTCACAGGCTTGCCCCGAGGTAGTTTACTAATAGCAATTGTTACTTTTCCCAAGTTAAACTTAGCCATTTTTATTGGGTCTGCAATACAATGAGAATAAAGAAATTATAAACTTTTGCCGTTATGTAATTTAATTTCGGAAAAAACTGCTAATTACATGTTACAAACTATTTCATGAATTTTTATTCAAAACCGTCGCACTTGCCTGAGCCGTTGGAAAAACAACTAAATCGGCAATATTTACATGATAAGGACGGGTAACCACAAAAGCAATAATATCTGCAATATCCTCTGGTGTTAATGGATCAAAACCTTTATATACGCTATCAGCACGCCCATCATCACCTTTAAAACGCACATTACTAAACTCGGTTTCAACTAAACCGGGATGAATCGCACCCACTCTAATACCGTGTTGATTAAGATCTATTCGCATACCTTGATTGATAGCATCTACAGCATATTTACTGGCACAATATACATTACCATTTGAGTATACTTCTTTTCCGGCGACAGAGCCAATATTAATAATATGACCGGATTTTTGAGCAATCATTTTGGGTAGTATAGCTTTTGAAACATATAAAAGTCCTTTTACATTAATATCAATCATAGCATCCCAATCATCGGTATTCCCATTTTGTATAGAGGCAAAGCCATGTGCATTACCAGCATTATTGATAAGAATATCGATATGATCGAATGCCTCAGGAAGATTATCTATCGCAGCAAAGACTTTTTCTTTGTCTCGTACATCAAAACAAAGCGTGTGAACATGTACAGTCTTGCTTAATTCTTTTTGTAATTCGTCTAATCGGTCTTGTCTTCTTCCACAAAGGATGAGATTTATGTTATGTTTTGCAAGTTCGATTGCGGTAGATTTTCCTATTCCGCTGGTAGCTCCGGTAATTAATGCTGTTTTCATTGTAAGTCTATAATTATAGTTTTTTTTGAAAGCCTTGATCAGGATAAAAACTAATCCTTTCATGTATTGTTTTAAAAAATTGCAACACCTTCAGAGGTGTTTCGTCTTTTGGTAAACTCATCATGAAAATGATGAAGATGAGTATGTCTAATTTTTTGCAAAAAGAGGTCTAAATATACTGTAAAATTTATGGAGAGACATCTTTTAAAGGAGTACATTTAACCAAGAATTAACAAGAGGGAGAAAATTATTTCTACAATTTGCAATGTTTAATTATGAATAGTAAATTCACGACTTTAAAAAAAATAAAATAGATGGAAGAAAATAGTTCTATTGATATTGCTGCAATCAACCAGAAGATAGAGAAAGAATCTGCTTTTGTAGATTTATTGACCATGGAAATGAATAAGGTGATTGTAGGCCAAAAGCATATGGTCGAAAGATTGTTAATCGGATTATTGGGGCAAGGGCATATCTTGCTCGAAGGAGTTCCTGGATTAGCAAAAACTTTGGCAATTAATACATTGTCTCAGGCGGTTCATGGTAGTTTTAGTCGTATTCAGTTTACACCAGATTTGCTGCCAGCCGATGTTGTAGGAACCCTAATCTTTAATATGAAAGAGAATGATTTTTCAATTAAAAAAGGACCAATTTTCGCCAATTTTGTATTAGCAGATGAGATAAACCGTGCTCCGGCAAAAGTGCAAAGTGCTTTATTAGAAGCCATGCAAGAAAAACAGGTTACTATTGGCGATGAAACTTTTGTGTTAGATAAGCCATTTTTGGTAATGGCAACTCAAAACCCGGTAGAGCAAGAAGGAACATACCCTTTACCAGAAGCACAAGTAGACCGTTTTATGCTAAAAACTGTGATTGATTATCCAAAATTAGACGAAGAACAGCTTATTATACGCGCTAATCTAAAAGGAGCTTTCGAGAAAGTAAACCCGGTAGTTTCTATTGAGCAGATTCTTAAAGCTCAAGAAGCGGTTAGAGAAGTATATATGGATGAGAAAATCGAAAAATATATACTAGATATTATTTTTGCTACTCGTTACCCAGAGAAATACGGGTTAGAAGAGTTGAAACCACTTATTAACTTTGGAGCTTCTCCTCGAGGGAGTATCAATTTGGCCACTGCAGCAAAATGCTATGCGTTTATCAGGAGAAGAGGATATGTTATCCCAGAAGATGTACGTGCAATAATACATGATGTATTGCGTCATAGAATTGGTATTACTTACGAAGCCGAAGCAGAAAATGTAACTTCAGAGGATATTATCAATAAAATTGTCAATGAGATTGAAGTACCATAGGATTTTAGATTTTAGAATTACGATTTTAGAGTATTACTCAAATATCTTTCAAATCGTAAATCGGTCAATCGTAAATCGTAAATCAAGACAATGGATACAAAAGAGTTACTAAAGAAAGTTCGAAAAATTGAAATTAAGACACGTCGCTTAAGCGACCACATTTTTGGAGGAGAGTATCATTCTACCTTCAAGGGTCGTGGTATGACGTTTAGCGAAGTACGACAGTATCAATTTGGAGATGATGTACGTAATATCGATTGGAATGTAACGGCACGGTACAATGAACCTTATATAAAAGTGTTCGAAGAAGAGCGAGAGCTAACCATGATGTTGATGGTAGATGTATCGGGTTCTCAAATGTTTGGTACACAAGAGCAATTTAAAAAAGGAATTATTACCGAGATTGCAGCCACATTAGCATTTTCGGCAACGCAAAACAATGATAAAATTGGATTGATTCTGTTTACCGATGAGATAGAATTGTTTATTCCTCCCAAAAAAGGAAGATCTCATGTGCTAAGAATTATTAGAGAACTGTTGGAGTTCCAACCAAAAAGTAAGAAAACGAATATCACCGAGGCCTTAAAATTTCTTTCAAATGTGATGAAAAAGAAAGCCATTGTTTTTGTGCTTTCAGATTTTATCGCAGATGATTATCAACAAACGCTTAAGATTGTTGGTGGTAAACATGATGTTACAGGAATCAGGGTTTACGATCGAAGAGAAGAAGAAATCCCTAATCTTGGGATGGTACAAATGGAAGATGAAGAAACAGGAGAACTTTTGCTTGTCAATACGAGTTCTAAAAGGACACGCTTAAATTACGGTGCATATTATCAAGAAAAAGTAAATTACTTTAAAGATAGTTTTACGCGTAGTGGTGCAGGATCATTAAGTAGTAGAATTGATGAAAGCTATGTAAAAAAATTACTAGGCTATTTTAAAAGAAGAGGATAGTAGAGAATTACGAATGAAGAATTACGAATTACGAACTAAAAATAGAAATAAGTATATTCCCTCTTTGAAGGGAATTAGAGGGATGTTTCTTATAATGTCCTTATTATTTTTATGTACAGAAAAAAGCTTTTCCCAAGTCTCTGCAACCATCGACTCAACTTCTATTAAAATTGGAGAAGAGATTCGATACAAAATGCACGTCGAAGTAGATTCTACTCAAATCGTTATTTTCCCCGAAGGGAAAACATTTACACCCTTAGAAGTAATTGAGTCGTATACAATCGATACTGCAAAAAATGGAGTGCGTTTGGGTCTAACTAAAGAATACGCATTAACCCAATTTGATTCGGGCTACTATACCATACCAAGGCAAAAAGTGATGGTTGGCGATCAAGTTTTTTTTACAGATTCGCTTAAGGTCGAAGTTAGAAATGTGTTGGTGGATACTACCAAACAAAAAATGTTTGCCATTAAACCTTTGCAAGATGTAGAAGCATCTTTCCCTTTTAATTGGAAAAAATGGTTCTTACTCATTGGTCTCCCTTTACTTATTATTGGCGCCATTATTTTCCTCCTTCTTAGAAGAAAAAAGAAGAAAGCAGCTAAAGAAGAAGAACTTCCGCCATACGAAAGAGCAATGCTCGCTCTTCAGAGAATCGATGAATCTCAGTTGCTAGAACAAGATTCACATAAAGAATACTATTCGCAATTAAGCGAAACGGCACGTAGATATATTGATGAAGAAGTCTACGATCATGCTTTAGAAAGTACGACCGACGAGTTAATTATTCGTTTAGATGAAGAAATAAAATCGGGAGCGCTTAATCTGGATAAAACTACGATCGAAGAACTTAAAAGTGTTCTAAAAACCGCCGATATGGCTAAGTTTGCAAGATCAAGACCTGATATAGGAACGGCAAAGACAGATCGTAATGTAATAGAACGTGTAATAAACGAAACAAAAGAGGCTATTCCTGAACCCACAGAAGAAGAATTGTTGGCAGATGAAGAATATAGACGTTCTGTTGCAGAAAAAAGACAAAGAAAGAAGATTATCTTCGGTAGTTTATCCGGAGTAGGACTAATCATGATCACGTTAGGAATTTTTATATATATCAAAGGGTATGATGTGGTTATGGATACGATTTTTGGCCATCCTACTAAAGAATTAGCAGAGACCGAATGGATATCTAGCGAATATGGATCACCACCCGTTACAATTTCTACGCCCAGAGTATTGATACGTAACGTGTATCAAATGACCGATCAACAAAGACAAATCCTAAAAGGTAATGAAACCTTTGTGTACGGAAGCCTTGAAGGAAATTTTCAGGTGGTGGTTTCTACAGTGTTGTATAATCAACCTACGAAGGTAGAATTAGATAAGGTAGTAGAAGGAGTAGTAGGGAACTTTGAATCCAAAGGGGCAAAGAATATCTCTGTAAAGGATGAAGAATATGAAACTTTAGGAGGAGCCAAAGGAGCTAAAGTATTTGGAAATCTGACCATAAATAATGCTGTCACAAAAAAAGAACAAAAGAAAGAATATCTGATGCTTAATTTTGCAGAGAATGGAGGGTTTCAACAGATCACTTTGGTGTATGATGTCGAAGATCGCTATGCGAAAGATGTTGCGCAGCGCATTCTTAATTCTGTAGAACTTAAAAATGCCAAAAAATAATGTTTGATAATTTTGTATTCGAAAATCCGCAGTTTTTTTGGTTGTTTTTACTACTGCCATTGGCTATTGCATGGTATATCTGGAAACGAAATAAACAACAAGCCGCCTTAAAAATTTCTAGCATTAAAGGATTTAAAACTTCTGCAAGCTGGTTAACTAAACTAAAACCGATTTTATTTCTAATCAGGCTTATTGCGTTATCCTTAATAATTACCGCCTTAGCCAGACCGAGAACTGTAGATGTTTCAACCAAAACCAAAACCACTAAAGGTATTGATATTATAATGGCCATTGATGTTTCGGCCAGTATGTTAGCAAAAGATCTTAGACCAAATCGATTAGAGGCCTTAAAAGATGTAGCGGCAGAGTTTATCAAAGACAGACCTAATGATCGTATAGGTTTAGTAGTGTATGCAGGAGAAAGTTTTACCAAGACACCTATAACCAGTGATAAATCTATTGTTCTGGGAAGTATGAAAGATGTAAAATACGATAATGTACTAGAAAATGGAACTGCTATTGGTATGGGACTTGCTACATCGGTAAATCGACTTAAGGACAGTAAAGCCAAAAGTAAGGTGATCATATTGCTTACCGACGGATCAAATAATGCAGGCTTTATAGATCCTAAAATTGCATCAGAATTGGCGGTAGAATATGGGATAAAAACGTATACTATTGGTATAGGAACCAATGGTATGGCATTAGCTCCAGTAGCCATTCGACCTAATGGATCTTTTCAATATGGTAGAGTACAGGTAGAAATTGATGAAGATTTGCTCAAAGAAATAGCGAAAGCCACAGGAGGTAAATATTTTAGAGCAACAAATAACAAAAAATTAGAACAAATTTATCAGGAAATAGATAAATTAGAAAAAACAGATATCGAAGAATTTAAATTCTATAATTACCAAGAAAAATTCAGATCACTTGTGTTATTGGCAGGCTTCTTAATTTTTGTAGAATTTTTGATGAGGTATACAGTGTTTAGAAGTTTTATTTAATTTTCATATCCCTTGAGGGGATTATAGGGGTGTTTTACATCCCCCTAGCCCCCTTCAAAGGGGAATAAATTGTCGCACTAAGCTTGTCGAAGTGTATTTATTTTGAAGAATTATTTAGTATAAAGAAAAATGTACTTATTAGAAGAAAAAATATATTTCTGGTTGTTGTTGGGTATCCCAGTACTAATCCTATTGTTTATAGGTGTTTTAGTTTGGAAAAAAACCACCCAGAAAAAATTTGCTGATGTGGCATTATTAAAAAAATTAAGCCCTGATCAATCTATTTTTAAATCTATTTTAAAAATAATCCTGATTAGCTTAGCTTTAGGATGTATGGTGATCGCTTTAGTAAATCCCAAAATTGGTACTAAGCTCGAAACTGTAAAACGCGAAGGAGTAGATGTAGTTTTTGCGATAGATGTGTCTAAAAGTATGCTTGCAGAGGACATAGCACCTAACAGATTAGAGAAATCGAAACAATTGATCACTCAGATCATTAATAATTTGGCTAGTGATCGAATAGGGATTATTGCGTATGCGGGTAGCGCTTTTCCTCAACTACCCATTACAACAGATTATGCATCAGGAAAAATGTTTCTTCAGGCAATGAATACCGATATGCTTTCCTCTCAGGGAACGGCTATTTATGAAGCCATAGAATTAGCAAAAACATATTATAATGATGAAGAACAAACTAACAGAGTACTTTTTCTCGTTAGTGATGGAGAAGATCATGAAGGAAATGTAGCACCAATAGCAGAAGAAGCTTCTAAAGAAGGAATTAAAATCTTTACCATTGGAGTAGGAACTGAAAAAGGAGCACCAATTCCAATAAAAAGAAATGGGATCGTACAAAGCTATAAAAAGAATAATCAGGGTGCCACGGTTATTACAAAGCTTAACACGACAACTTTGCAGGAAATTGCCAATGAAGCAAATGGCATATACATTGATGGTAGAAGTACAAGTAAAGTGGTAGAAGAAGTCACAACAATTCTGCAGAGTATGGATAAAAAGGAATTTGAAGCAAAGCAGTTTGCAGATTTTAAGGATCAGTTTCAGTGGTTCCTTGCAGCAGGACTGTTATTGTTGTTTCTTGATATTTTCTTTTTAGAAAGAAAAACGTCATGGGTGAAAAAATTAAACCTCTTTAATGAGCAATAAAGTAAGATGAAACATTATTTAATACTTATATTTTGTTTACACGTTGGATTCCTTTTTTCGCAAGAAGAAGAGGAAGATAGGGAGCAGACTATTGCCGAAGCTAACCAATTTGTTGCTACAGGTAATAAGGTGTTAACCAAAGACGGTAACTTTCCTAAAGCAGAAGGAGAGTACCGAAAAGCTATTGCCAAAAACCCAGTGGATCCTACTGCAAAATATAATCTTGCTAATGCATATTATACTTCAGAAAAATACGACGAAGCAACACAGCGATATACCGAGGCTACAAAAATAGCAACAACCAAGGCAGAAAAGCATAAAGCTTTTCATAACCAGGGCAATACGCATATGGAGCAGAAAAAGTATAAAGAAGCTATAGAAGCGTATAAGAATGCTTTGCGTAATAACCCTAAAGATAATGAGACACGATATAATTTGGCTTTAGCCAAAAAAATGTTGGAAGAGCAGGAGAAGCAAAATGATCAGAATAAAGATGATCAAGGGGATCAAGATCAGGATAAGGACCAAAACCAGGATAACAAAGATCAGAAAGAAGGAGACGATAAAGAAAAGAAGAAAGGGGATGAAGGAGATAAGGAACAAGATCCAAAAGATGGAGATCAAGAGGATAAAGGTGATCAAGGAGAAGATCCAAAAGATGAGGGTGATAAAGAGAAAGATGATCAAGGACAACCCAAAGATGATGAAGGAGATAAGGAACAGGATCAAAAAGAAGGTGAAGGCAAACCACAAGATCAGCAGTCACAACCACAGCAAGTACAAGGTCAATTATCTCCACAACAGGTAAAAAGCTTGCTAGAAGCCATGAATAATGAAGAGAAGAAAGTACAGGATAAGATCAATGCAAAAAAAGCGCAAGGATCAAAAGTAAAAACGGATAAAGACTGGTAAATTAATACAGTATTGTCTACTTCCGTGAAGACGGAACTCTAATACGTAAAAAAGATAGATGAAGATTTCCGCGAAAGCAGAAATGACATAAATATAATTCGATGAAACTAAAACTAATTTTTCTAACAGTGTTTCTAACCATGGCTCAGCTTACTTTGGCTCAGGTAAAGTTTGAGGCCAAAGTAAGTAAGAAAAAGTTAGGGGTTAATGAAAGGTTACGTGTAGATTTTGAAATGAATAAAGATGGAGATAATTTCACTCCTCCCTCGTTTCTTGGATTTACGGTAGTAGGTGGACCCAACCAATCCATAAGCAATTCATGGATCAATGGTAAAAGATCGTATTCTAAAACATTTAGTTACTTTCTAGAACCAAGAGGTAGAGGAAAATTCACCATAAAACAAGCGACCATAGAAATCGATGGTAAGACCTACAAAACACTTCCTGTAAAGGTTGAGGTAACTGGTGCTGTTGATAAACCTAAAGACGGAAACGATACCGATTTTGTGGCCAGCGAGAATTTACATCTGGTAGCAGAGGTTTCTAAAGCCAATCCTTACCTAAATGAAGCCATAACCGTGGTCTATAAGCTTTATGTTAGCCCAAGAATTAGTGTAAGCAATTGGCGAGAGTTAGATAGCCCAAAATATAGTGATTTTTGGAGTCAGGCTATCGACATGAAACAACTCAAAATAGAAAATGGGGAGTATAAGGGAGAACCTTATCGTTATGTAGTGCTTCGTAAAACAGTATTATATCCACAAAAAACAGGAAAGCTAAATATAGAACCTCTTACCCTAACCGTTTCTGTAGATGTGCCCACCAAAAGAAGAGATATTTTTGGAGGAAGATTATATTCGACCGTTAATAAAACAGTAGCCGCAGGTAATCGAGCAATCAATGTAAAACCACTGCCTGCCCAAGGAAAACCTGATGATTTTACAGGGGCCGTAGGATCATTTGAGTTTAAAGTAACTACGAATAAGACAGAACTTGATGCTACAGAATCTTTGGATGCTAAGATATTGGTTTCAGGAAATGGTAACCTAAAGTTATTTGATTTACCTCAACTTACTGTGCCTAATGGGTTAGAACAGTATGAACCGCAGCATAACGAAAGAGTAAGAACAAATTTAACGGGTATGGGAGGTAATATCTCTGATACCTATACATTAGTACCTCAGTATAAAGGAAAATATCCCATACCGGCTGTTTCATTCTCTTATTTTGATTTAAAAACAGAGACGTATAAGAGGATTACATCAGATGAAATAATCATTCATGTAAAAACTGGCCCCGATGGAGGTAATTCTGTTACTACATCTGAGCCTAATCGCACAGGCAAAAAAGTAGTTACTCAGATAGGAAACCAATTTAGATTCTTAAAGTCAAAAGCAAACCTTAAGCCGGTTAAAAGAAAACATTTCTTTAAATCTACTGCATATTGGTTATCACTTACAGCTCCATTATTAGCTATTCCACTGTTTCTTTTCTTCGGAAAAAGGAGAGAAGAAAGATTAAGTGATGTTAAGGGCAACAGAGTTCGTAAAGCTGATAAATTAGCACGTAAATATCTTTCTGAAGCCAAGAAAAACTTAGGAAATCAAAAAGAATTTTATATCGCTATGGAGCGAGCTTTGCATAATTATTTAAAAGCAAAGTTACATATCCAAACGAGTGATATGAGTAAAGATAGAATACAAAGACTTTTAAAAGAACGTGAGGTAGAAGATGCCATAGCCATAGAATTTATTGCATTACTAGAAAGCTGTGAATTTGCAAGGTATACACCGTCTTCAACTTCGGCAATGCAACAAGATTATGATAAAGCATCTAGAGTGATTGCCACGATAGACAAACAAGTATAGAATAGATGAGAAGGATAATTGAAATAGCACTGTTTTTGATGGTAACCATTGGTTTTTCTCAAGATGAAGAAACTTTTCAAAGAGCAGGTTCATTATACAATCAAGAGAAATATCAAGAAGCTATAGATGCTTACAGATCAATTTTGGATACAGGCCAAGAGTCTGCTTCATTATATTATAACTTAGGGAATGCTCATTACAAAGTTAGTAACATAGGTCCTAGTATTTATTATTATGAAAAAGCACTAGAATTGGCTCCAAATGATGAAGATATTCAAAATAACCTTGCCTTTGCTCAGAAGGCGACCATAGACTCAATAGATGTTATCCCTGAAGGCTTCATTTCAAGAACAATTAACGGGTTTACTACTATGTTTAGTTACGATAGTTGGGCATGGATTTCTGTAGTATGTATGTTGTTATTTGTTACGTTGTTTATACTCTATTACACCGCGCATACTTCTACAAAAAAGAGATTGTTTTTTGTAAGTTCCTGGCTGTTACTTTTTGTTGGGATTTTTGGGGTGATTTTTGCTTACAACCAGTATAATTTTCTTAAAAACAATCAGTTTGCAATTGTTTTTGCTCAAGAAACGACTATTAAAAGCGAACCCAATCTACGTAGCGAAGAAGTGTTTGAACTTCATGAAGGAACAAAAGTGAAAGTTATTGAGACAGTAAACAATTGGAAAAAAATCAAGCTTGAAGATGGTAAAATAGGTTGGATTCCTGCAGAAGACCTCAAAGAGTTATAAAGCTATTTTTTAAACGGTTGTAGTTTCCCAAAAGTGGCACTCCGCCATAACCATTCTAGTGGGCCATACCTAAAATAGGTTAGCCAAATCTTGCTTAGAATTGTTTGTAGCACAATTAATAGGATAGCCATAGCAAAAAGATACAAGGTTCTTACTTTTCCTAAGTATCCAAGACCCCAGCCAAATAAAATAAAAGTACCTATGATTGATTGCAGGACATAATTTGTAAGTGCCATTCTTCCGTAGGGAGCAAAAAATGATAGCCGTTTTTCACCCCAATTTTTCATGTAAATCAATATAAAGCCACATAAGATAATTACAGTAAGAGCAATATTTGACCAATCATAAGCATTAATTGCTAGTATATGTAACCAACTTTCGAAATCTACAGGTTGTGGACTCAAACCAAAAAGGCCTCCGGTAACTAGCAAAGCAACAAGAAAGAAAACAACAGCCCTTTTTAACCACTTTTTTACTGTTGGGATTCGTTCTTCTACGTTTTGAAACAATCCTATTTTGCCTAGCCATAGACCAATTAAAAAATAACCGAAGGTGAGGTAAAATCGCCCCAAAAAACCAATCTGAAAATCCATTTTTTGAAGCATCCCCTGACCCGCATTTTTTGTAAATACTTGGGTAATGCTTCCTTCTTTAAGTGTTTGTATATAGGATGTGTTTAATTCATTGTTGAAATCCATAAATGAGGAAAAACCAAATGCACTTTCTGTTCCTAATAGCGCATATGAAATACATCTAGGGATACTTAATAAGAATAACCCTGCAACTAATAAAATCCATTTGTTATGCATTTTATAAAAAGGAATAAGAAATGGAGCCAGGAGTGCATAAATGGTTAAAATATCTCCTTTGTAAAAAAGATGATGCGCATACCCAATAATAAAAAGCAAAAGAACGCGCCATAGAAATCGACCCGCAAAGTTTTGCCCTCGTTTTGCGGCGGCATCCATCTGTATAAAGAAACTAAGACCAAAAAGAATAGAGAAAAGAGCAAAGAATTTACCAATAATTAAAAAACCAATAACACCACTAAGGATCTGATCTATTGTGCCATTAGTAATTTCCATCAAGTTGTCAGTAGGAGCAGAGGCGATGTATTGTTCTGTCATATGTACCAGAGCTACTCCAGCGAGCGCAAAACCCCTGAAAGCATCAATAATAACGATCCTATTTGAAGAAGCTTTTTTCATGTGTATAATTAATACTCTTTCATCTTACGACGTATAATTTCAATTACCTCTTGTGATTTGTCAAATTGAATATAATGCCCTGTTTTGTCTAGCGGTACGAGCTCAGAGTTTCTTACTTCAGAATGGAATTTTTCGCAATCATTTCTTAACGTACTTAATGAATCCTTACCTGTAATAATAGTAATGTCAGAGGTTATGTTTTTATACTTGTGTGACATTACATTGAGGTCCTCTTGATAATTCATAGACTCTTTAGATTTTGTATAGATGACCTTGGGTTGAGACCAAATATGTTGTCTTTCTTTTATGAGTTTCTCGATCTTTTTTTTGGGTGTATTTTGAAATATTGAGAGTAAACCATCTTTTATTTGTCCATTTGCAATGGTATACGACGAAAACAAAGCAATTCCTTTTCCTATAACTGGCATTGCAATTAGTTTGTAAATTTTTCTTGACCGGGCTTTGTATAATGGAGAATCAATAATTACATATTGAAGACCTTTCAGGCTAGAATGCGTAGCCATATAAGCCGCTGTAGAACCGCCATAAGAATGCCCAACTATTAAAGGGTTCTTCAATTCTAATTGACTAATCAACTGCTCTACCAAAACCGCATTATCTTTTATATGATAGGTATAGTCGTTCGATGAACTAAACCCATGTCCTGGCCTATCAAAAGAGGTTACTCTATAGTCTTTTGCTAGAGTATCAACGATATCATTCCAATCCTCGATCAAACCGGGGCTACCATGAATTAATAGGATATCGTTACCGTTTCCTTTTTGCGAAACTCTAATGTTTTCGTTTCCTATACTTATAAAGGTGTTTGAGGGGTTTTCATTAGCAGATAAGTTGCCAAGATTGGTATATCCCAGAGCAGTGATGATAATAAGTAATAGGCCAATTCCTAGAATACTATATTTTGCAATGTTCTTGGCTTTTTTCATGTTGTTAACATTGGGCTAAAAAGTATCCCGGTTTATTTATGAAGTAGGAATAAATGTAGCGGTACATTTTTTTGTTAATGGTTTGTCTTACCATCTAAATGTAGTGGTTTTTTAAGAATTATTCTACGTTAGGTTTTTTAAATATAACAGTAACCTTTTGATTTTCTATACGATGAATTACAAAAGCAGAAGTCTTTCTTTAAATAATTTTACATTGATTTAACAATATTTGAAAGTAATACTGTTATTTTAGCGCTTCAAATTCTTTATTAGTGTTAACAAAGCTTCAAATAGCAAAATTTTTAATCGTATTTGGGTTCTTCCTAAATGTTGCCAACTATGGTATTGGGCTAGTTGATTTCTATAGTAATGAAGAAACATCTTCTATAGTTTTTGAAGAGACAGAAAATTCAGAAAAAAAGGAAAAAGAGAGCTCAGAGAAAGAAGATTCGAAAGAAAAAGATAAAATCTCACAATATCATGATGAGAAAAGCTCGGATCTAAAGGATTTAGTGGGAGCATTTCACCTTAATTTTTATCTAAAAAACTCTTCGGTATATCTAGAGCAAAAGACACCACCTCCAGAATTTTCATAAGACATTTTAATTATTTTAATTCGCAAAACAAATCATTTATTGAATTGAATGGGTATTTCCTTTTGTGAATTGTTTCAAATCAATTTTATCTATTTGTTTCTAATTATTAGTTAGGAGCAACAACTAATTTATATTACTATGAACGTTTTTAAGAATTTAAAAAATGATCTACCAGCAAGTATTGTGGTATTTTTTGTAGCATTACCTTTATGTTTAGGTATTGCATTGGCAAGTGGCGCCCCATTATTTTCTGGTTTAATTGCCGGGATTGTTGGTGGGATTATTGTAGGAGCCTTAAGTGGCTCCCAAATTGGAGTAAGTGGCCCTGCGGCAGGTTTGGCTGCAATAGTACTTACTTCTATAGGTGCATTAGGTGGATTTGAGAATTTTTTGGTGGCAGTAGTGCTAGGTGGTGTTATCCAACTACTTTTTGGAGTTTTAAAAGCCGGAGTTATTGGGTATTATTTTCCGTCTTCGGTGATTAAAGGAATGCTTACGGGTATCGGTATTATCATTATTTTAAAGCAAATCCCTCACTTTTTTGGATATGATGTTGATCCCGAAGGAGATTTTGCATTTATCCAAATGGATGGAGAAAATACCTTTTCAGAAATTATAAATGCCTTAAATTTTATTAGCCCCGGAGCCACTATTATAGCTGTTATTGGGCTAGGAATATTAATATTATGGGATAAAGTGCTGGTTAAAAAAGCCAAAATATTTCAGTTGGTTCAGGGGCCATTGGTAGCTGTAGTGGTGGGTATACTTTTTTATGTGTTCACCAAAGACAGTGCTGGTTTAGGCATTTCTAAAGATCATTTGGTTAGCGTACCCATCCCAGGGGACTTTTCATCGTTTTTGGGGCAGTTTAGTTTTCCTAATTTTGCAGTTATAGGTAATCCAGATATTTGGATCACAGCTTTTACTATTGCTTTGGTGGCTAGTCTGGAAACATTACTTTGTGTAGAGGCAACAGATAAATTGGATCCAGAAAAACGTGTGACTCCTACCAACAAAGAGTTATTTGCACAAGGAACTGGTAATATTATTTCTGGTATGATTGGGGGATTGCCTATAACTCAGGTAATTGTAAGAAGTTCTGCTAATATCCAATCGGGTGGTAAATCTAAAATGTCTGCAATAATCCATGGATTCTTTTTGTTAATATCTGTAATTTTAATACCTCGTTTATTAAATATGATTCCACTTTCGGTATTGGCTGCAGTATTATTGATTGTAGGGTATAAATTGGCAAAACCTTCGACTTTTAAATCTATGTGGAATGCCGGTAGAAAACAATTTGTACCTTTCATGGTAACCATATTAGGAATTGTTTTTATTGATTTATTATGGGGTATTGGTTTAGGGCTTATGGTAGGAATTGTTGTTATTTTATTTAAAAGTTACCAAAACTCTCACTTCCTTCATATAGAAGATAAGAGTAATGGGAAACATAAAATAGTAATGACACTTGCCGAAGAGGTTACCTTTTTTAATAAAGGAGCTATTTTAAAGGAACTTGATCAATTACCAGAAGATACGTATCTTACTTTGGATGTTAGAAAGACCAGATATTTGGATAATGATATTGTCGAAATTCTTGAGGATTTCTCAGAAAAGGCAAAAAACAAACATATAGATATTCAGTTAATCTCAGAACGAGGTGTAGTTGAAAATCCAGAGAGTTATATTCAATTTTTTAAATTAAGACCAAAATCTGCATAAACATATTATTATGAAAGCACATACTAAAGAAACACAGGCATCAATAACGCCACAAGGAGCAGTAGAATTATTAAAAGAAGGAAATTCTAGATTTCAGAAAAAAATGCATGCTGATAGAGATTTGTTAGATCAAGTAGCAGATACCAAAAGTGGGCAATTTCCCTTTGCAACAATATTAAGTTGTATTGACTCAAGAGTATCTTCAGAGTTAATTTTTGATCAGGGGATCGGAGATATTTTTAGCGCCAGAGTAGCTGGTAACTTTGTAAATGAAGATATTTTAGGAAGTATGGAGTTTGCTTGTAAACTTGCAGGCACCAAATTGGTTTTGGTTTTGGGTCATACGGCGTGTGGGGCAGTAAAAGGAGCTTGTGATGATGCCAAACTGGGTAATCTTACCGCATTGATAAGTAAAATAAAACCAGCTGTAGCTGCTGTAAAAGAGCCTGCAGATACGTCTTTAAGAAATTCAAAAAACATTGATTTTGTTAATGAAGTAGCGGTGAAAAATGTACACATGACCATAGAGAATATTCGAAGTGAAAGTGAAGTACTTAAGGAAATGGAAGATAATGGTGAAATACTTATAGTTGGGGGGATGTATGATATTGGTAATGGGAAGGTTACCTTTCTTTAGGGTATTAAATCTTAAAGTTTTCTAAAAAAGAGCCAATGTAATTCTACATTGGCTCTTTTTTGTCTTAATTTCGAGAGCATTACTATTATTGCATGATAAAATAACAGAATTATAAACATATGAAAGGATTTTTCAGTAATCTAAAAGGAGATGCATTTGGAGGGCTAACGGCCGGAATTGTTGCACTACCTTTAGCGTTAGCATTTGGAGTATCCTCAGGACTAGGACCCAGTGCAGGTTTGTACGGAGCCATATTTATTAGTTTTTTTGCTGCCCTATTTGGTGGTACAAATACTCAAATTTCTGGACCCACAGCACCGATGACAGCTGTGAGTATGTTGGTGATCGCTGGGCTAATTGGAGCATATAATGGTGATGTAGAAAAAGCGTTACCGGCTATATTAACTATTTTTTTGCTAGCCGGATTTATGCAAATTGGTTTAGGAGTCATTGGTATCGGAAAATACATACGATACATCCCATATCCTGTAGTTTCTGGTTTTATGACCGCGATAGGAGTTATGATTCTCGTTACTCAGTTTTTACCCGCCTTAGGATACTATCCAAAAGAAGATCAAGAATATGTAGATAGGTTTAAGCCGCAGGCAGAAGAAGTAATTCTGGATAAAATTTTAAAAGATGAAGCTGGAGAAGGTATTTTGGTGCTCGAAGATTTTAAAGAAACCATTAAAAGAGCCGAAAATATTTCTCATGAAGAAATCTATCTCGAGGCAGAAACCTTGGCGGGAGGTGATGCTTCTGGTGTTACAGGTGCGCTTAAAAGCCTTCCCAGAGCGATTAGAAGTATAAGTTTCTTAGAACTTATTCTCTGTTTGGTAACCATTTTGATTATTTATGGTTTCAAACGAATTACTACTGCAATTCCGAGTACTTTAGTGGCTCTATTAGTGGTTTCTGGAGTGGCTTACGGTTTTGGCTTAGATTATCGACCTATACAAGAAATACCAAGTGGTTTTCCGAAATTGAATCTGTCTATATTTACAGAGTTTAGTTTTGGATCGATTGTTCCATATATTTTCTCGGCATTAACATTAGCCTTTTTAGGTGCAATAGATTCCTTGTTAACCTCGGTGGTTGCAGATAACATGACAAAAACCAGGCATAACCCTAATAAAGAATTAATTGGCCAAGGGATAGGAAATAGTATTGCGGCTGTTTTTGGGGGTATCCCAGGAGCAGGAGCAACCATTAGGACTGTTGTTAATATTAATGCAGGGGGTAAAACCCGATTATCAGGAATGATAGCCGGGATTATGCTATTGATTGTATTATTGGCGTTAGGACCGGTAGCTTCGCAAATTCCGGCGGCAGTACTTGCAGGTATTTTGATTACTGTAGGAATAGGAGTTATGGATTATAAAGGCCTAAAAGCGATACCTTATATGCCGAGAATCGAGGTTGCTATAATGATCATCGTACTGCTTTTATCGGTATTTTGGAATCTGGTATATGCAGTTGGTCTTGGTTTAGTAATAGCGTCTTTGATATTTATGAAGAAAATGGGAGATGTAACAGCAAAAGAATCTAAAGTAGAATCACTACACGGTTTAGAAAACAACAATGGTGATAAGCTATGGAAAGACGAAATCAACTTCCCGAAAGAGCTTAAAGAAGAAATATTTATCAAACACCTTAACGGGCCTGTGTTTTTTGGATCGACTAGCGAGTTGCAAAGGCTTGCATCGCAAATACCGGAAACCGCATCACATGTGATCCTTAGGATGGATAGAGTGCCCTATATGGATCAATCCGGGGTATACACCTTAGAAGAAATTATACTTGGTCTAGAGCAAAAAGGAATTAAAACTCATATAGTGGGTATCCAAAAACAACCATTATATCTTGCCAAAAGTATCGATATAGTACCTGACTTGATACCAGAATCAGAGGTTTTTGAGAACTTTGATGAGTGTATTTCTTATTTGGGAACAATTGTGGAAGACACGGTAACGAATTAAAATCTTCAGGATGATTTCATAAAAGCTTCTGCCTCTTTTGCAGGAGCCTCTTTTAAAACGGCAGGTAGCACCATGGGCGCTAATTTGCGAACGGGGTTGTATAACAAAGAGGAGTTCAATGTTTCTTTTTTGATGATCGTAATATTTCGGTTTAGTGCATCTATAAAGATGATGATTACACTAACAATAAATGCCATTTTTAAAACACCAAAAGCCGCACCCAGAATTTTATTCAAAATCCCCAAAGCAGCATAATCTGCAATTTTGGTAAGTAGTTTACCTGCAAGCGAAACTAAAATGACTACAAGAATAAATGTAATCGCAAAAGCAATAAGTTTTAGTGCGCCTTCTTGCCAATCCACAAACTGTTGTAAATAATTACTAATAATATGCGAAAAGTGTACAGCAATGTATATCCCAACAACGAGTGCAACTAATGAGGCTAGTGAAGAAAATAAGCCTTTACTAAGACCTTTTATTAAACCCCATACCAAAATAATCCCTATGATGATGTCAATGTAATTCATTGATGAATAAATTATGGTTTCAAATATAGTTTATTCTAACCATAATTAGACAAGTAAGTTGGTTTTGTCATTACAGTTTAGGGCTAGGTCATTTTACTAATTACATCAACATTTTTAGTCACGCAGAGCGAAGTCAAACACTATGTGATCATAAGATAGAGGGCAACTCTCTTAAAAGAAATGCATATTAAAATATATTTATATATATTTAGCATATAATATATATAATATATATCATGAGAAAAATTATCGATATCGATGAGCAAATAATCCCTAAACTCAAGCTATTGGCGGCTATAGAGGGTTCTAGTGTTAAAAAAGTAATGGAAGATGCCATATCCTGGTATATCGAACACAAACAAAAAGAACAGATGAATGCCATGTCTTTAGATCAAAAAGAAGACTTAGGCTTACTACTTTTAATGCAACAAGCAAACGCGGCAGTCGTAGTTAATGAAGAAGAACTATTTAAAAAATAGAACATGAATCTAAAAATCTCTTCAAGCTTCGCTAATGACTTTAAAACTATAAATGACGTATCGCTTTCAGAAAAGATCAAAAGTATCGTAGAGTCCATAAAAACAGCCGAAAACGTGTATGTTTTGACTCAATTTAAAAGTATTAGTGGAAACAATAAAGCTTATAAAATGGGTATTGGGTTCTATTTTTTGATTGGTGTACTGACTGCAGAAAATGAAATAACACTAATGCGATTACTGCATAGGGATGAGGTAATTAAAGTTTTAAATACATAAAGACCACGCTTTAAAAAAACATCTTAAACACCAAATTAGGAGTCAATCCTAAAGATTGTTGTCTTAAGATCTCTAATTCTACTTCACCTGTAGTAGGATTTTCGTCTGCCTGATAACTCACCGAGATAGGAACTTGCCTGTTATATACATTCTGTATAGAAGCCCCTAATTGTCCTCTCCAATTCCCGGTTTTGTTAAGATTGAATTGATATACAGCAGATACATCCAATCGATGATATTCTGGTAAACGTCTGGCATTTGCAAGTCCAAACTCTATCTCATCGTTGATAAGGTCTGCATCTGTAAAAGGAGCCCCTGATCGCCATAACCAACCCAGAGAAAACTCCCAGTTACGCATTTCTAAGGTATTAGAAATTCTAAAATTATGAGTGATGTCATTATTACCAGGAAAAGAACCCTGTTGTATTTCCGGAAACGTATATTCGATATCATTAAATGTATATCCCAACCAGGTTTTAAAGTTCCCGAATTTCTTTCTTAAAAGGATATCTACACCTAAAATAGAGCTTTTTCCAGTAGATAAATCTGTATTAAAAGCATTAAACCCATTGGTAACCGATGTTAATCCATCGATATTTTTATAATACCCATCGATCTCAAAATTCCAGTCGTTATTAGAGAACAAAAGACCTCCAGAAAATTGAGTGCTTTCTAAAATAGGGATTTCATCATTGGCATGTATCCAAATATTGTTTTCTAACCTAAGCTGTGTATCCTCGAATTCTATCAACTGACTTATAGGTTGATATCTAAGCTCTGTGGTGGCTTTAATTCTCAAAAAATCAGAGAGTGGATACTCGATATTCACTCGGGGTTCAATATATAATTCGTTAACCACCGAATAATGAGATGCTCTAATTCCCAGGTTGATAAAGCCTTTATTTTTGGGTAAGAATTTATAGTTTCCGTATACCGTATTTGCTGTATTTTTTACCAGATCAGATTCATTTATAGGAGTTTCAAAATCACTTTCCCGAGTGATGGCATAAAAGACTTCATTATTAGAAAATTGATAACCGGCAGTGACTACATTTTTTGGATTAATATCATAAGTAACATTAATATCCAGGCCTAAATCTTCTACTGTGTTTTTTCTGATAGATTGTTCTTCTATTCGTAATTCTTCTCGCAAGGTAAAAAGGTAATCAGAATCATAGGTCGAATAATACCCCTTTAGACTATGGTGTACATTTTTGGATCTGCTACCCACCCATGAAAAACTAGCACCTTCATTTTTTATTTCCAGATCATCAGTAATACGATCTTCATCACTATCAATTTCGAAAGCAAGATCATTATTGGTATAGATACCACTCAATAGAATTTTATCATTTTTAGAAGCATCTATAATGAGTTTTGTACTTACATCATAAAAGAAAAAATTGTTATTACGAATATTTTCTTCATTTTCAGGATCCTCGCCTTCTTCTACCTCTTCCTCTGGATATATTGGAATAATTATGGGGCTTGGGTCTGCATCTATTTTTGTATTCTGAAAGACTTTTTTCGAAATCGCTTTATATGTCGGGGATTCGTAGAGGTCTGTATACGATCGTCTGCCAGAGATTACCAAACCCGTCTTTTTTGATAAGGGTGTTTTAAGAAAAATATCGACATGGGTACCATTTATTCCGGCACCGCCATTCAATTTTTCGGGAACTTCCTTATCACTAGAAATATCAATTACGCCAGCAGCTCGGTCACCATATTTTGGATCTGCTCCTCCCTTAAAAATTTTAGCATCTTTAATTACATTGGGGTTAAAAGCAGAAATCATTCCGAAGAAATGCCCGGTATTGTACATTTTAATATCATCCCAAAGAATCAAATTTTGATCAGGAGAACCTCCTCTGATCTGTATGCCGGTTGCGGTTTCATCGGGACTATTTATTCCCGGAATGAGCTGAATGCCTTGTAAAATATCAGTTTCACTTTGACCCGGAAGAATCCCAAGATCATCGTTGGTGATGGTTATCGATCCATCAATATTTTTATCAATCCCTGTAGTAAGATATTCTATGATCAATACTTCTTCTAATGCAGTGCTGTTTGTAAACATGGGTATTTTTGGGCATGTAGAGGATGCAAAAGAAGAAACATTCATGACTTTGTTTTTATACCCAACGTATTGTATCAATACTGTTTCTTCCTGTTCTATTTCTCCTAATTGAAAAAAACCATTATCATCGGCAACGGCACCTGTTTTCTTACTTTCAATAATTATAGATGCAAAAGAGAGGGGCTCATTGGTGGTTTCATCAAAGAGATATCCACAAACTTCGACTTTTGTATTGGGAGTGCTTACAATTATCTGTCTTTCTGATATTTTTTTAAAATCGAGACCGGTTAATGTTTTTAGAGTGTTTAAAATTTCATCGAGAGAAGTATTATTAACAGTGAGTGTAATGATTTTGTTTTTTACAATTTCATTGCTAAATGAAAAAATAAGATTGTAAGATTCTGATAATTCGGTCAGGACTTGTTGTAAAGGAGTTTCTTTATAGCTTTTTGTGATCTGTGCATTAATGCTGCATGAATAAAATAAGAACAATAGTAAGATTTTTTTCATAGCACACTTTTAGTTTTAGAGGGCTCTAAAACTCATTTCTTTTATAAGTATAAGCAATTTTTAATTTATCTTGGTGAAAGCAGAACCATGTTTCCGTTTACAACATATTCTATTCCCATGGGGACTAATACAGATTCTAAAGCAATTTTTAGGTCTTTATAATTAAATCCGCCTGTAAATAATTGGTTTTGATCAATAGCATCACGATTAAAAGTGATGTTATATTGTCTTTCGATTTCATCTAATACTTTTTCTAATGGGACACTATCAAAAAGACTTTCTCCACTCATCCATAATGGTGTTGTCTCTGTAATTTTTTCTGAAATCAATACGTTATCTTGTAGCGATACGGCATCACCTTTTTCAAGTATTTTTTTCTGATTTTCTACTGAAGAAACTCTTACTTTTCCTTCATAACAACCTACTATAAATTCATTAGATCTTCCTTTTACATTAAATTGTGTACCCAACACTTCAATGCTACCTAATTGCGTAGCCACTGTAAAATTAGTTCCCGAAGTTACTTTAAAAAATGCCTCCCCATTTAACGTAACCTGTCTACTATTGGACCAGAAAAAGCGTTGATGCGAAAGGGTAGATGCAGCATTAAGTTCAACCGAACTTCCGTCGGGTAAAACAACAGCCAATTGTTGCCCTGGATCTGCAGTATAGGATACTTTATTAAAGAAAAGCCCAATAATTAATACAATCGAAGCAGCTGCCGAAATTGCATATAAGATCGGCCTTAACTTGATCACTTTTCCTTTTTTAGGAGAATCAAGTTTTGTGATTGTAGTTTCTAATGATTGCTGAAGATCAAAAGAAGGTGCGTTAAAAAAGGCTAATCCTTCTACGATTTTTTTATACTCATCGTATTCCGGAAGCGCTTTTAACTCCTCGAGCTCTTCAGCAGTAAGATCATTATCTAACCACTTTGCTAAATATGTATTTTCATTTTCGCTAAGCATAATTCTATCTTCATATCAAGCTTATAACAGGTAATTTCTGAAATACCCTACCTTGATTAAATATTTTTTATGAGTACTCTCATTTTTTTTAATGCATTATGCATTCTTTTTTCAACTGCTTTTACCGAAATACCAAGCATTTCGGCAATTTCAGTATAGGTCTTTTTATCGATTCGGTTTAATAAAAAAACTTCTCGCTGCCCTTCAGGAAGATCAGCAATTGCCCTTTGAAGTTTATCCATAAACTCTTTTTCTTCCATTACAAAATCTGGGGACTCAACATTTTTAGTACTACGAGGTATTTTAGAATATTCTAACCGAACTTTTTGACGAGCGACCTGGTTTAAGAACAAATTATTGGCCACGGTGCATAAAAAACCTTTAGCTTTTTCAAAAATTACTTTTTTACAATTATTCCACATTTTTATAAAAGCCTCCTGCATCACATCCTCTGCCTGTGCCTTATCTCCGCACTTATAGTAGATAAGATTTCTAACCGCCTCTGCATGTGTTTCGAATAATTCGGTAAAAACAGGTTGTTCACAAACAGATTTAGAGGATTCCTCCATATATAAAATAATTTTTTTTCGATCTAAGGTAGGGTGAATTAAATCTCACCTGTTATTAACCCAAAAATAACTGATTATGAATTCTCAAACAAATCTTAAAATCGCTTTGATTTTAATTACAGTAATTGCTGTCGTTTCTATAGGATTAAAAATTAAACCCATCCTTAAAAATTATGACAATTTTAATCCTGAAAAGGTATATAAAGTAAATTACAATTACTTTTTTAAATCGAAAGATAAAAGTAGTACCGTAGTTAAAACTTTTATTCCGACTAGTAATTACAGACAGAGAATATCTAGCGAAAAAATCAAGAATGATAGCACCTTGTTATTCGCAAAGAAAATGGCTGACAATAGAAATGTAAGAGGAGTATGGGGAACCGATAGCCGTAAAACATATCATACCGTAAATTACGAATTCATTTTTGAAGGTAAAGAGATCACATATACTATTCCTCAGCAGTTTAATTTAGTATCAGATAAGTATAATAAATATCTTAAACCAACAAGTAATATACAATCCGATCATATACAAATTAGTGAGCTGGCAACGCGATTGGGTCAAAATACTCAAAATGATAAAGAGGTTATCAAAAACATCTTTGATCATGTAGCCGCTATTCCTTCTGCTCCCATTATCACATTAACCGATGCATTAACCGCGATAGAGCAAAATAGAGCTTCTTGTAATGGGAAAAGTAGATTATTTGTAGCCATTTGCAGAAATTTAGGGTATCCGGCAAGGATTAAGGGGGGAATAATTGTCGAAAATGCAGACAAAAGAACGTCTCATGTATGGGCCGAAGTATTGATCAATCAAACCTGGATCCCTTTTGATACACTAAACAACCATTATGCACATCTGCCAGCAAATTACCTGGAGATTTATGAAGGAGATGAGTTCTTGATTACACATACCCCAGGAATTCAGTTTGATTATACCTATGAAATCAACGAAGTAAATCATATTTCGTTTTTAAAAATGAATTCTAATGAAATTCATAAGCTATCAAGCATCTCTCTTTGGGGGATAGTAGAAAGCGGAATACTTCCAAAAAATGCCCTAAACTTACTTTTATTATTACCCTTAGGAGGCTTATTAGTAGCTTTTTTAAGAAATGTGGTGGGTGTTAAAACATTTGGAGTTTTTCTACCTGTTTTGATCGCATTTTCATTATTACATACAGGATATATTTCTGGAGTATTATTATTTATATTATTAATACTACTGGTAGGGTTAATTTCCTATCCTTTTGATAGAATTGGCTTATTGTATACACCAAAACTAGTGATTTCATTAACCGTAATGGTGGGTCTTATGATTACCGCAACTATGATCGGTATTAAATACAATATTACCTGGTTAACTACGCTTACTTTTTTTCCAACAATCATTCTTACGATAGCTGCCGAACGTTTTTCTAGAGCAACGGTAGAGGATGGGTATAAAATGGCAATAGATAAACTCTTTCAAACCCTTATAGCAACTACAATTTGCTTTGGTGTTTTATCCTTGTCTTGGCTACCCTCTGTTCTAATCATTTTTCCAGAATGTATTCTTTTAATTATTGCATCGGCGATGCTGCTAGGAAGATATATCGGGATACGATGGGTAGAGTTTTATCGTTTCAAACCCCTTTTTAATTAAACCGTATTCATCAAAAACCTAAAAATTATGATCCCTATGTTTTCAAGAATATTGGATATGAAATCACGCCATACCTCTAAAGTAATAGGCCTGAACGAGAGAAATATTAAGCTTATTTATCCCAATAATGCCAAAAAGCATTATCCACTGGCAGATGATAAAGTACTTACCAAAGAAGTTTTGCATCAATACCATATCCCATGTGCAGAAACCTATGCAGTGATCGAGTACAATAGCCGTATAAAAAAGGCCTGGGAGTCTTGCAAACACCATACTGCAATGGCCATAAAACCTGCTAATGGTTGTGGTGGTGGCGGTATTAAAATCATCAAAAAAGACCAACAAGGTAATTGGATTTCCAGCGGAAAAAAGATATCAGAACGTGAAATTTTTCAGCATATGGCCGCTACCATTATGGGATTCTTTTCATTAGGGTCTCATGATAGAGTTTTGATAGAAGAATGTATAGAACCGCACCCGTTTTTTCATAAAATATATCCACAGGGTGTACCAGATTTTAGAATCATCACTCTGGATAAGGTTCCTTTAATGGGAATGCTAAGAATGCCTACAGATAGATCCGATGGCAAAGCAAACCTTCATCAAAATGGAGTAGGGATCGGGGTAGATATGCAAAAAGGAACTTTAACCCAGGTATATGATGGCAAAAACTATTATGATCACCATCCCGATAGCAAATTTGTAGTAGAAGAAGTACCTATCCCATACTGGAAAGAGATCCTCGAGATATCTATAGCTACAGCCAAGGCTTTTCCGCTCAATTACTTGGGAGTAGATATTGTAATTGATAAAAATAAAGGACCACAGATCATGGAGATTAATGTTCGACCAGGATTAGGGATTCAATTAGTAAACAAACAAGGATTAAAAGAAACCATTGAAAACAAAATTAAATAAGAAGATACATACAGTTATGAATACAAGAAAAATAATAATTGGAATTACAACTTTACTACTAAGCGGTTTAACATTTTCACAAAGTAAAACCACATTTGATGTCGAAACACAAGGAGGGTATGAATATAACTATTTTAAAAGCCCCAAGGAAATAAGAATGAATGATACTATACTGACTAAAGAAGATCTTATCGCCAGCAGTATTTATCAAGATATCGATGTTAAGTACAGATATCGTAACAAGTGGGATAAGAAAAATAGAGTACGAGTATTCTTAAATCCTTTTTCACGACTATTTTATGAGAATTTTGATGACAGTTATTGGAGTTTAGATGCACGGGCAAATTATGATCATAAATTTACTAAAAAGCTTATTTTTTTAGCCGAAGCTCGATTTAAACGTATGAATAGAGAAGGGTTAGGTGGGGATCAGGACGTATTGATCAACCCTTTGGGATATTCAAATTATGGGGCTACATCGGGAATAGAATTTTTGCCATTTACGAACAATGAGACCACGGTAGAAGGGTTCTACAATTTTAAAGATTTTGATGCCTTTGGCGTAAGAGATTTACAATTTAATGAAACAGGAATCCAGTTTTCTAGCGTGCAATCTTTTGAAGTGAATTCATTAGAACATAAGTTTGGAATCAATGGATATGTGAAAAAACGGAAGTATGACACTTTTAATGCTAGTGAAATTCTTACCGATGGAGAAAGAGATTGGGATTATATCAAAGGGAGTGTATTTTATGAGCTTCCGTTTAACGATCAATTTAAAATCAAACCCAACTTTTTATATTATACAAGGATTGATAACTCTACCGCGGGACGATCTGGGTTTAATCAGTTTGGTCCCGGGATTAATATGATCTATAAAAGTGAAACCACAAAAGTACGTTCATCGTTTTCCTTTATTAACAGAAAATATAAAGAGATAGAGGCAAGAAATACAGAAGAAAGAATAGGAGAGAAGCTCACCTATGAATATGTTAACTTTCAATTAAATGCTTCTCATACTATCGGTAATGGATTCTCTCTAACAGCTACACTATACTCTAGAGTTAGAAGCACTAATTATACAGATATAGATGCCCGTTCTTTTAGAAATTATAGAAATCAATATGCCGGAGTTGGTGTATTGTGGGAGTTTTAAGATTTCTCCCAAAATGGTGGTTATTTTTATATTGTTAAGCGTTACTTTTGTAGCGCTTAATTTTTTATCAAAATCCGTCAATTCGAGGGTTTCGACTTCTAATCGAAATGTATCTAGAATAGGATTTTGATTTTAGGAATAATAACAAGATACTTAAAATATAACTATGGCCAGGGATGAACAATTGAAGGAACGCTGGGATATTCTGGTGAACAAACTTTCAGACCAATTTTCTGAAGGAGAAAATCTCGATCTTGATGGGATCATATATCTTATCGGGGTACAAGAGCTGGGGCAAATACACCGCAAGTTTAAAAAAGACGAAAAACTAGATTTGATGCATATTGCAATATGCAGACTTTTAGAGCCTTACGGATACTATGAGTTTGATTATTTTGATGATCAAGGTTGGCCACATTATAAGGTTAAAGAAGAATTACCTAATCTAAAAGCGGGAGAACAGTCTGTTTTGATGAAAGAAGCAATTGTAAATTATTTTTTGACAAGTAAGTATATCGTATAAGAAAACTTCATCAATATCAATAATTATAAGCAGATTACTTTATATGGAAACACATTGGTAATGGCTTCTTTTTGATGTTGTATTGGTATCGGGATAATATTCGATTTGAAACGACTTCGATTTACTGAAATTACGTAAATTTGCCGTTCTATTAAGAAAAATAGTAATGATTGATAAGATTAAAGAATACATCGGAGAAGTAGATGCTTTTAAAGCCAAAACCAAAGAAGATGTAGAGGCATTTAGAATTAAATTTTCGGGTAAAAAAGGATTGGTTAACGAGTTTTTTGCAGAATTCAGAAATGTAGCCAAGGATCAGAAAAAAGAATTCGGACAAGCGATTAATGCATTAAAAGTTGCTGCCGAAGAAAAGGTGAAGTCTCTAAAAGAAGAACTTGAATCTAATGACGATGAAAAAGGAGCTTATGGAGATCTTACACGTCCTGCAGAACCTATCCAATTAGGATCAAGACATCCTATTTCATTAGTCAAAAATCAAATCATTGATATTTTCTCTCGTATAGGGTTTAACGTTAGTGAAGGCCCAGAGATTGAAGATGACTGGCATAACTTTACGGCACTTAATTTACCAGAATACCATCCTGCTCGTGATATGCAGGATACCTTCTTTGTACAAACAGATCCGGATATATTATTACGTACTCATACCTCATCGGTGCAAGTACGATATATGGAAAATAACCAACCACCGATTAGAACCATTTCTCCTGGGAGAGTATATCGTAACGAAGCAATCTCGGCTAGATCACATTGTTTTTTCCATCAGGTAGAAGGGTTATATATCGATAAAGACGTATCGTTTGCAGATCTAAAGCAGACATTACAGTATTTTACCACCGAGATGTTTGGTAAATCTAAGATCAGATTACGTCCGTCGTATTTTCCGTTTACTGAACCAAGTGCAGAAGTTGATGTGTATTGGGGATTAGAAACTGAAACCGATTATAAGATGACCAAGGGGACAGGTTGGTTAGAGATCATGGGATGCGGTATGGTAGATCCAAACGTACTTAAGAACTGTAATATCGATCCCGAGGAGTATAGCGGTTTTGCATTTGGGATGGGTATAGATCGTATCGCTTTATTATTATACGGTATTTCAGATATTCGTATGTTAAGTGAGAACGATGTACGTTTCTTAGAGCAGTTTAAGTCTGCATTGTAATAATTTTAAAATAAAACAGCTGTTTTTTTAAGTAGAATTATCTGTATTCTTAAGAAAAATCATGAAAAAAGATATAGAAATACCTATAGTAGCCAATGTATATATTGCAGTGGTCAAAGAATGGGACGAAGAGTTTTTGGCTCAGAGTTGGAATTCCTATATCATCAATGATCGAGATATTGCTATCGAAATGGTTTTGGTAGTGACCAAAGGGTATGATCGAGATCGAAAAACATCATTATTGCGCCATGGTATTGGTACTATAGAACCTAAATCTTATGCCAAAATCGAAATGCTTCAGGAGGCGCTACTTGAAATGAACAATGAATTTGCCGTTACTTTCTTTGCAGATAGCAAATTGTATGAAAAGAAATATATCTTCAGAAAACATACAATTAATGAAAATGCATTTCAGGACTTACCTGTAATGAACCAACGAGGTGTTTTGGTGAAATAAATTTCTCTTTTCTTCTTTTTTAGATAATGGATTAAATAGCTCTCTACGCATAGAGTTTTTGACCAGCTCAATTACGTTGTCATACCCTATATTCGCTTACATTTACATTTATGGTAAAACAGTAAAATATCGACTAAAAACTATTTTATAGTGTTGAAATGCGCAATTTAACACTAAATATTTGTTAAATACCTCCGTTTTCCTGAATTTTGTTCTTGTAATTGGAAATACATTGTATGAAGAAATTTTTACTCGGTTATATAGGACGGTTAACTGTGCTAATTTTAATGTCATTTTTATATTCTTGTGCGAATAATGTTTCTAATACTTCAGAAACTACTTTTACGGGTAAATGGCAATTGAAAAAAGAATATAGTAATGAAGGAGTCGATACCGCGCTTAAAGAGTTCCCGCTTTCTGCTTGTGATAAGAGTACCATATTAGAAATTATGCCTAATGGTAAGTTTGTAGAAAAAAGTTATTACGAAGACACAGGTACTGGAGGTGAATGTATTAAGGACAACCAAGATACCAAAGGAAAATGGAAAAAGGGGAGAGGTGACTTTTTTCGGTTTGTCTATGATGAAAATGATAGTTTTTTATTCAAAAAATCGAAGATAACTATTGAAAATGGTGACCTAATCGTTGCTTTGGTACACAATGATCCCGATTTAGAATCAGAAACGATACTTAAATTTATATACTCTAGAGTATATTAAAAACATCCTCTTTAATTCTTGGGTTCTACATAATAATCAATAGAATCTAATACATGATTATTATCAATTAGATCAAGTAGGGCCACTATAAATTTACCAAAGCCCGAAAGCGTATGTTGTACTTTGTTCTTGCCTAGTGCACTGGATATAGTCTCATCTCTATTGCCAAATTTATACCCTCCTTCTTTTAGCCATAACATGTTTAATAGATGTTGCATAATTACATTGCCTAATTGATCAATAGAGACCGCGATTTCTACAAAAAAGCCACCTAAGCCTTTAAAAAAGTGTTTTATTAGTGAATATACCATACCATAAATAAAACCAAAAGGTGTAGTCGTTATAAAAAGTACTATAGAAATAAGGAAGAGCAAAATTCCAGTAAATAAACTCGCTTTTCTTTGATTAGAGTGTTCGTCGTTTTGTGGATTCATTTGTTTAGATTTAATTGGTGCTGTATTGCCAAAGAATTCCTGATCAGGTTAAAAAAACAATATGATATCGGGGGTAAGACAGTTGCGAGGCTGTACTCAAGATAAGCATTCTTTTTAAGAATTACTACTGTTGCTATTAAATCAAAAAAGCCTGCACATTTGTGCAGGCCTGCCTGGTAAAATAGTTTCTTGTAACTTATTGTTTAATCACGATATCATCAAAATCTTTACCAACGGTAAGAAAAGATGTAGGTATAGTGACATTGGTGGTAGCTCCATTATCTAGATTAACACGAGTTAAATACGGATCTCCAAAATTATCTTCGAATCCGACATATTCGTTCTTCTGTGAGTGAATCACTGCTCCCAATGAATTTTGCCCATACTCTATATTTTCCCCTAAATAGGTTAAGTTACCTGTAGCAATGTCAATTTTGGCCAGTTTTTTTGCAGAGTCATGAAAGATGTAAATATTATCGTTCTCATCAACAGTTATATCGCTAAAATCAATACCCGCAGTAAGAAAAGAAATGGGGATAGTTACATTAGTAACATTACCAGTTTCTAAATTAATACGAACTAGGTACGGTTGAGTAAAATCATTTTCGAACCCAATATATTCATTATTTTGTTTATGAATAAAAGCTCCTCGAGTATTTAGTCCATATTCTATATTTTCTCCGATATAGGTAAGATTACCTGTAGCAATGTCAATTTTGGCTAGCTTCTTTGCAGAGGAATGGAAGATATATATATTATCGTTTTCATCGATAACCATATCACGAAAATCTTTACCAACGGTAAGAAAAGAGCTTGGTATATTTACATTGGTTGATGAACCATTCTCAAGATTGATGCGAACCAAATGCGGTTGAGTAAATTCGTTTTCAAACCCAATATATTCATTGTTTTTGGAGTGAATTACCGCTCCTCGTGTATTGACTCCATATTCAATATTTTCTCCAATATAAGTGAGATTAGCCGTTACAATATCAATTTTGGCTAGTTTTTTGGCATCAGAATGGAAAACAAAAACCTCAGTCGTACTAATTTCTAGGGCTCCAACAACGGTCGTATTCCCGTTTACAGTAAGTGTGATGTCTCCTGATGTAGCATTTTCGGGAACTTGCGCCTTTAAAGAGGTAAGAGTTACTTCGGTTACAGTACCTTGTACCTCATTAAATTTAACCACATAGGTTTCATTGGGATCAAAGTTTTCACCAGTAATGGTAATAATATCTCCGGCAGTTGCGCTAGTTGTAGAAATACTCTCTATGGTTGGTAATTGTGTTACAGTTTCTATACTAGGAGCGCTATCATCGCTAGAACAACTATAGATTAGAACACTTAATAAAGTAATCAAGTAAATTTTTTTCATAATGTGTGGGTTCATTTAAAGATTTTAAGAACGTATTTTATATACATATCAAAGTGCTATCAATCTTCTGTAAAGAAGACCAAAACCGATATTGCGACTGTGGTAGTGAGTACGATTTGGGGCGCATTCACGAAGTATGGGCGCGAATATAAGAATTCTTAATGAAATGTGAAAATTTTAATCGAGTACCTAGTTGGTTCTGAATTATTTAAAGAAAAAAGAGTAAATTAAAAAGCCTGCACATTTGTGCAGGCTCGGCTAATCTAATTAGTAATACACTACTACTTAGTATGCGTTAAATAAAACGCATATTTCTTCTGTCTAATTTCTGATTATATCCCTAATGGGGTGGCGCTACCTAATGCTTTTTCTTCCATGTTTTCTATACTGTGTGGATTTTTATTGGCTTTCGCGATAGCAGCATTGGTTTCTTCAGTATTTGGTGGTGTTGGATTTTGGTTACCATAATCATCATCTTCACAACTCAAAGAGATTACTGCAAGTAGGATTAGGATAAACCATAGTTTTGTGTGTTTCATAATCAATAGGTTTTTAGTATTAATTGTTTAAGTATGTTTAGGAATTTATAGTGTAGGATGTTTTGTTCCATCGTACGGTTTGTGATGCTTTGTTTTTGAAATAATTTCATAGTACTTGGTTTTGATGAAGCTAAGTACAGGTAAACATATTTTGTATTCAATTTAAAATTGGTGAGAAGGAAAAAATAGGGTTAAAAGGGAAAAAATAGAATTGAGTTAAGTGCGGTTTTCTAAGTTTATAAGGAACCCTCAGGTAAACTGAATGATGAAGCGAGATATTGATTAAGATGCCCATAGATATAAAAGCGAAGCCTGTGTATTTCTACACAGGCTTCTTTTGTCTCTTACAGTTGCTGTTTACACAATGTCAAAAATGAGAGGGCTCATTTGCAGTTTGTAAGAGATAGTGTTACTTCCTACCCCAGAAGGAAGTTTTTTTTAAGCTTAGAAATAGTTCCTGCCTCGGGGGGAGCACTTTTCTAAGCTTAAAATTAGTTCTCACTCAAGGCAGCAAGCTCTTTTAACTTGTTATTTATATAATAGGAGTATCGTGTTAGACACTTCTAGCTTGCAAACTATAACAAAATTTAATGCAGATGTTACGGAAACCCGTATCGGAGGTATGCAAATTTTTTCGTATGGGTGAGGGTTTAACAGTGGATTTTCAAATATTTTGAGTGAAAAAACTTCTCCAAATGTGGTAGGAGTATGTTTGCGAAGACAAGAATAGGGTATATTAAAGCCTCGGAAAGGCTATAAGTTGAATAGAAATTGTCTTGCCAACTAAAGAAAACGGGATATTGAATTCCTTTTTATAAAAAAGGGGGTAATGGATGTTGTTACTTTCTAACCACTAACCACTAACCACTAACCACTATATTAATACCCAACTTTCTCACGTACTCTAGCTAATACCTTATCAGCAACGTCGGCGGCTTTTTTGGCTCCAATAGTCAAGGCTTCATCTATCTCGTTGAGGTTATCCATGAAGTAGTTATATCGCTCACGTTCTTTAGAGAATTTATCAACAAGCACTTCGTACAAAGCCTGCTTAGCATGCCCATAACCGTAGTTGCCACCTTGATAATTTTTACGCATTTGATCTTGCTCTGCTGGTGTAGCAATCAAGGTGTATAAGGCAAAAACATTACAAGTATCGGGATCTTTAGGTTCTTCTAACGGTTTGCTATCGGTTTCGATAGACATGATCTGCTTGCGCAGCTTTTTGTCGGGTAAAAACAGGTTGATGATATTGCCTTTAGACTTACTCATTTTAGTGCCATCGATTCCTGGGACATACATCGTTTCTTTTTGTACCTGTGCCTCTGGTATTACAAAAAGCTCTCCCATTTGAGCATGCATGCGTGAGGCTACATCACGAGTCATCTCTAGATGTTGTAATTGATCTTTACCTACAGGTACGATTTGGGCATCGTATAATAAAATATCTGCAGCCATTAGCATGGGGTAGGTAAATATGCCAGCATTTACATCTTCAAGACGGTCTGCTTTATCCTTAAATGAATGGGCAAGCGTTAATCGCTGATACGGAAAAAAGCAAGTTAAATACCATGATAACTCTGTTACTTGCGGGACATCACTTTGTCTATAAAATACTGTTTTTTGTATGTCAAGTCCAAAAGCTAACCAGGCAGCTGCCGTAGAGTAGGTGTTTTGTCGTAATGTTTTGGCATCCTTGATCTGCGTAAGTGAATGCATATCAGCAATAAATAAAAACGATTCGTTTTTAGGCTGATTTGCCATTTCAATTGCTGGGATGATTGCTCCAAGTAAGTTTCCTAAATGCGGAGTTCCTGTACTTTGTACTCCTGTTAGAATTCTGGACATAGTTATATAATGATCTTAATTATTGTATAGGTTAAGTACTTTTTAGCTTCTAAAACTTAGTCAATCATGTAGATTTAAGTATGCAGTTAGCAGAAGTAAGTTTTAACCCCCCACTGCTCTCTAAATTACTTCTTACTTTAAATGCATAACTGTGCTAATCCCGCAAAGGTAAATTTTTTTATCAACTCCTCTAGACTTTTTTATATAGCTCAATGCAATTGTGTACTTTTGAGTCATGTCTATTTTGAAAAAAATATTGATCCTGCTTTGGCGCATATGGTTTTATGTACTTATGGGGGTCCCAATCATTATTATGTTTCCTATTTTGTTGGTGCTAACTTCGAGAGAAAAATGGTATCCGCAGTTTTTTATAGTGGCAAGATTCTGGGCAAGAATTGTGTTGTATGGTATGGGTTTTATGCCAAGAGTAAGAAGAGAAGCCCAACCCGATCTTAACAAAAGTTATATGGTCGTTGCCAATCATACCTCGATGACAGATATTATGTTTATGCTACATTGTGTAAAACACCCTTTTGTTTTTGTTGGGAAAAAGGAGTTGGCCAAAATCCCTATTTTTGGGTTCTTCTATAAACGCACGTGCATACTGGTTGATCGTAATAGTCAAAGAAGCCGAAAAGAGGTTTTTGATCGCGCACATGCCAGGTTACATGATGGTACAAGTATCTGTATTTTTCCTGAAGGAGGTGTTCCCGATGATCAATCTGTATTAGTGGATCAATTTAAGGATGGCGCTTTCAGACTTGCAATAGATCATCAAATCCCTATACTACCACTAACCTTTTTTGATAATAAAAAACGATTTTCGTATGAGTTTTTTAGCGGTAGCCCCGGAAAAATGAGAGCTTTTATCCATAAAGAAATTCCTACTGAAGGATTGGCTCATGAAAATAAAAAAGATCTAAAAGAAAAAACAAGGCAAATTATTTTGCAAGCCCTTGAAAATGATAATAAACAGTAGGCGTAATCAAACCAATACCCGGTTAAACCCTATACTAAATATCATTCGCAGATACGCATATTGCATTGCTAAAAATCAATTTACATACCATTTTTACTTCAAAAGCATAGAAAAAACATCAATTATGTAAGAATTAGACTACTAAATAGTTATTTTTAAATAAGATTTTGGTATTTTGCAGAAATAAATTGCATTTAATCTATTGCCCCCAAAATAGAATTTATGAAAAAAAACTACTTTTTCTTACTAATCTTTATGAGCTCTTTTTGTTTTTCGCAACAAAAATCATTGGATAGTATTATCCCTAAAATTAGAACCTCAAAAGATACCATAGCTTTTGATAGTGCTATGAAATACCTTAAAAAACTATGGGTACAAGAAGAGTATGAAGTTGCATTATCTTATGAAGATAAATTGGCAATACTTTCTAAGTATATCGATTATGATAAAGGAACAGGACACGTATATAATCAAATAGGAAATATTTATAATTTAACTAATAAATATATCAAGGCTTTTTATAATTATGATAAAGCGGCGATTTATTACAAAATAGCGAACCATTCTAGAGGTTTGGCAATAATCAATAATAATAAATCAACTATTGAACAAAAACGAGGTAATTTTGAAAACGCCATCAATTACCTATTAGAAGCCAATCTATACTTTGCCAGAATAAATGATAGTATAGTTTTGTCAAGCACCTACAATAATATTGGAAACGTATATTCTGCGCTTGATAACCCAAAGTTGGCAGAAGAATATTATATCAAATCCATAGAACTTAAAAGAAAAAACCATTCAAAAAAATTAGGGGCCTCGCTTAACAATCTGGCACTTTTATATATTGACCTTAAAAAATTAGATAGCGCCAAAGTTTTACTCAAAGAATCATTGGCAATTAATAAGAAGAATAAAAAGACAGCAAGTGTAGCGCTAACATACAATAGACTTGGCTCTATAGCTTTGGTAAATAAGAATTATAAAAAATCCAGGAAATATTATGATTCTTCGTATGCGATGGCATTAAAAGTGGATAACAAAAGGATATTGGCTACCGCAAAACAACAATTGGGACTTATAGCTATAAAGACCAAAAAATTTAATGAGGCGCAAAACCTGTTGGCTACTTCGCGTAGAGAGCTTAAAAAAATCAAATTAAACCCTCTTCTTCTAACCAATTATAAATATTCGGCAACATTAGATTCTGCACAGGGAAATTTTGCGGGTGCGTTTGAGTGGCAAAAAAAGCATCAACAGCTATCAGACGAAAGTATTGCAGACGAAACTACTCTAAAAATAGAATTGGCAGAGGCTCGTTTCAAATCAGAAATGGAACAACTCAAACTCATCGATGAGCAAGAAAAAAGAGAGCTGCAGAGCAATGATGAGTTATTTAGATATAGAATATTTACCTACGTTAGTATAGGTATCACGATCATAATATTAATATTCTTTGCATTCATTATCAAGTCTAGAAAAGAACGAAAAAGATATGTTAAACAATTAAACGAATCCAATCAAGTTAAAAACAAGCTGTTTTCGATTATTTCTCATGACCTCAAAAATGAAATTCATGGTCTTGATGGCACTTTGAATTTGTTAAAAGATGACGCAATTTCGACAGAAGAGTTCAAAGAAATTGTTCCACTACTTGCGAATAGAACACACCAAACATCAATTTTATTAAACAATTTATTGAATTGGTCGAAATCGCAAATGAAAGAGCTGAATGCCAAACCCACTGTTTTTGATATTGATGAAGTTATTTCTGATAAGTTTACCTTTTTTAAACCGAAAGCAGAATTAAAAAATATTCAACTTACCAATAAATTAGATCCTACATTAATCTTTGCAGACAAGGATATGGTTGCTATTGTAGCCCAGAACCTGATCGCTAATGCCATAAAATTTTGTAATCTCGGAGATTCTATAACATTATTATCTACAGAAAAAGAAAATCATTATGAAATTTGTTTCAAAGATACCGGAGTGGGTATTGCTAAAGAAAACCTAGACAAACTTTTTGCAGAAGATACATATACAACAACAGGAACTCAGCAAGAAACAGGAACAGGATTGGGATTAAAAATATGCAAGGAACTTATTGAACTCAATAATGGTGAGATTACGGTAAAAAGTGTACTAGGAGAAGGAAGTACGTTCTGTGTAACACTACCAAAAGCACCATGAATCCTTACATAGCTATTATTTTTTTAATAATTTTAATGCCCTAAAATTTAATACTTACCCCTGTGTATATACCAAAATAATAGGGTCTAAAGTTTGATGCATTGCCATTAAAAGCATTAAACTGATATTTAAAAATAGGTTCGAGGTTAAACTGAAATTGATCTGATAGTTTATAATCTACACCCAGTCCAATATTACCACTAAAACTAACTTCGTTTAGGTTATTTGCTTGCCCTACCGAGGTTTCAAAATCACCAGCTTCTATAGAGATTTCATTATTTTGGAGAAATAGTGTGCTTATTCCCCCAATCATGTTTACGCCAAGTTTTTTATCAACTAAGGCATATTTCATTTCCATAGGAACTTCTATATACCCAATACTTTGATTAAGCAATCCAATATTTTGTGTTTGATTTGGTGCACGTCTAAAATCTGATGAAGTAATATCATTTTGATTTCCAACATCTGAAACCAAAATAGCTTCTGCATTAGGATTATAGGTTATACTTTGTAGGTTTTGACCATTAGTAGAGGCAGTAAAACCTACATCCTCGGTATTATAGCCTAGGTCTACTTTGCTTACCCCTGATCGTACACTTAATTTTTTATTTATAGCATACGAAATTTGTACACCATAACTTAGATTGACTTGTCCATTTTTAGCATTGTCGGCAAATTGCGGGTCTATAGAAGAGCCATCTCCAATAACATTATAGTATACAGGAGCTACATTGGGAGCAATATTCCATTTTTTGGTACCCGTTGTTGTTTCTTCTGCTATGGCTTCTTCTTTTTGATCTATGACATCAAAGATGGATTTTTTATGGTCCTTTTCTACTATCTCAATATCTTCTGTGGTGTTATTTTCCTCTTTTTCGGAAACAGAATTGTCAGAGTTGTTTTCTACAATGTTTTGTGTATTGGGATTATTTTTCTGATGTTCTTCTGGTGGTACAAAATGAGGATCCAGCTTTTTAGGTTTTGAATCATCATTTACAATATCAGCTATTTCAGTGTTATCTGCGCTTTTGTTTTTTGCTATGACCTCTTCTTCAGCTTGAGTAGAAGTATTGTGTAATGGACTATTTTTTGCGGTGGTATTTTCGGCAATATGGCCTTGATTAGATGACTGCGTATTGGTAGTGAACCCTTCACCTTGTATAGGTGATTTAGACGGTGATAGTTGCTCCTTTGAAGCAGTAACAATTACATCGTCTTTTTTTACTGAAGGGTTATAGTAATTGCCTTGGCCAACTTCACTATTTTGTGGTGCTTTAACTGAGACCGGTACATTGGTTTTATCGTCTTCTGTGGCAACTAAAACTTCTTTAGGGGTATTGCTTTTTGTTTCAAAAGTTTTATCTGGGGCAGTTTCAACTTCAATAATAGTTTCGGTGTCGTTAGTATTAGTTACAATCGTTTCTTCTGCGGTTGTATATTCATTAAATGATACATATCCTATGCTAAGTATAAGTACAATAGATGCCGCTACACCTGCAACTTTATACCAGAAAGGTAATAGTACCACTCGTTTGCGACCTTTTTCTTGTCGAACTTTGATTTTTTCCCAAACAGCATCATCCGGAGTAACTTCAAAGTTCTTGAATTTCTCTTGAAATAGTCGGTCTATATTTTTTTTGTCATTCATCTTTGTCCTTCTATTGATCGAACATAGCGCTCTTCTTGATTGATTTCGATTTTTTCTTTTAAAATATATCGTGCTCTAGCCAGATTTGATTTCGATGTTCCGATAGATATTTCTAACATTTCTGCAATCTCTTTATGCGAATAGCCATCTAATACATAAAGTGTAAATACTAATTGATATCGATCAGGCAGTTGCTGTATGATCTTAAGAAGATAATCCAGCGAAATTTCTTCTTCGTCAATTTCAACCTCAACCTCTTCAATCTGTTCTTCATTGATAATATCAAAAACTTTTTGCTTTCGATATTTCTGCAATGCAGTATTTATAGTCACACGTTTTATCCATCCTTCAAAAGAGCCTTTGTTTTTGTATTGATTTATTTTATCAAAAATTGTCATAAAAGCATCTTGCAAAGTATCTTCTGCACTAGAGTAGTCGCTAGAATACTTTAAACAGATAGAAAACAATTTGCTGCTATATAATCTATACAGTTGCTCCTGCGCCTTACCATTTTTTTTCTTACACTTATGTATGAGTTGATCCAACCCCACTAATAACTTTTTTTGATTTGTATACCTTATAATTATTGTACTACGGGCACTTCTTTGGTTAAAAATTGATTATCTCCATTTTCATTTTTTCCTTGCCAGAATCTAAAAATATAAGATTCTTCTTGCCCAACAAGAAAATCAAAAGATACATCAATAAGATCTACTCTTTCTATAGTTCTGCAATTTTCTTGGTCAACGATGACATTGACTACAGCAACAGTACGCTCATTACCTAATCTATTATAATCAAACCCTGCAAAAGAGTGACAATCTGAAGGTCTAAAGTAGGAAACTGTAATTTTATGGGTTTCACCTCTATTAAATACTTCAGGAAGCACAACTTCTTCAATGGATACTAATTCATAAAAGAAATTTGTATTATCATCTCCAGAACACCCTACAAGGGCCATTACCAGAGAAAAAGCTAATATTTTTTTTATCATTCTCATAGTTTGGGGTTTTGAGAAGTAACATAATTAACCTAATACGTAGATGTTTGAAGATAGATAAGGTTGCTTAGAAGGTAAAAAAAAATCCCGAAGGTTCGGGATTTTAAGGCTTTTATTAAGAAAATTTTATTAATGAAATTGAATTTCCTGAGAGCTTTATTCTTTTATAATTTTTATAGCTTCTTTGATTTTTCCTTCAAGTTCTTCCATAAGTTCTGGATTATCATTGAGCAGTGCCTTTACTGAATCTCGCCCTTGACCCAATTTAGTGTCCTGATAGCTAAACCACGAACCGCTTTTCTTTATAATTTCATAATCTACACCAATATCAATGATTTCCCCATTTTTAGAAATCCCTTCTCCATACATAATATCAAATTCGGCAGTTCTAAATGGTGGTGCTACTTTGTTTTTTACCACCTTAACACGGGTTTTATTTCCTTGTACCTCACTATTGCTATCTTTTATCTGTGTAGAACGACGAATATCTAAACGTACAGAAGCATAAAACTTTAATGCATTACCACCAGTAGTAGTTTCTGGATTTCCAAACATCACTCCAATCTTTTCACGAAGCTGATTAATAAAAATCACAGTACAGTTTGTCTTGCTAATAGAACTGGTTAATTTTCGAAGCGCTTGCGACATTAATCTTGCATGAAGACCCATTTTAGAATCTCCCATTTCTCCTTCGATTTCACTTTTTGGTGTTAATGCAGCTACAGAGTCAATAACAATGATATCGATAGCTCCAGAACGAATTAAATTATCAGTAATTTCTAAAGCTTGTTCCCCATGATCAGGCTGAGAAATAATTAGATTATCAATATCAACACCTAATTTTTCTGCATAGAAACGATCAAAAGCATGTTCGGCATCTATAAATGCTGCAATACCTCCTGCTTTTTGGGCTTGGGCGATAGCATGCAGGGTAAGTGTAGTTTTACCCGAAGATTCTGGGCCATATATCTCAACAACTCTACCTCTTGGATATCCTCCAACTCCTAATGCTAAATCCAGGCCAAGGGATCCCGTCGAGATAACATCTACTTCCTGAACGGCACTGTCGCTCATCTTCATTACGGTACCTTTCCCGTAGGTTTTATCTAGTTTATCAAGGGTAAGTTTTAATGCTTTTAATTTTGCGTCTTTCTCTGTACTCATTTGTTGTTCAAATATATCGGGATTCGACATTGATAATTAACTTTTTGCTAAAATACTATTTCTTTTTGTAGTGTTGATATGGATTCTAAAATGGTTATTAACAACAAAATTTAGATGTGATTGAAGCTCGTATATTTCGATAAAAACACAGAGCAAATCTAAAACATGATAAAAGTGTTTTTTGATCTTGAACGCAACCCTTTTATTTTTTTGGCATCTAAATAGAAAGCAAACTTGAACAAATTTGTAAGGAGAGTGAACTATGAAATTTCTTAAAAGAGTCATAAAACACAATCTTGATGGCTGTACAACTACTGCGATTAGTAATTGTATGGTCGAAGGAGGCTAGCTTCGTTATTCTATTTTTTTAAGTACATTAAATTAATAAATAACGAATTGGCCAAAAAATGCCTTGATATATCAAGGCATTTTTTTTTTTGTAATATATTCACTATTTGTATTTTTGCCGAAATAATTAATCTTTTTAACTTAAAACATTAGTATAGCATGCAACTGTACAATAAATTAAGTGCAAAGGAAAGAGCAGCACTTATCGATGAGGCGGGTACAGATCGACTCACGCTATCGTTCTATCAATATGCACATATCGAGAATACCGAGATTTTTAGAAATCACCTTTTTATCCATTGGGACGAATTAGATGTTCTGGGCCGAATTTATGTGGCCAAAGAAGGAATTAATGGTCAATTATCGGTACCAGCTCCTAACTTTGAAGCTTTTAAAAAACATTTAGATAGTATCTCTTTTTTAGAAAATGTACGCCTCAATATCGCGCGAGAACAGGACATAAAGTCCTTTTTGAAACTAAAGGTTAAAATTCGAAATAAAATCGTTGCAGATGGGTTAGATGATGGTAATTTTGATGTCACCAATAAAGGGGTTCATGTAGACGCACAAAAATTTAATGAACTTATAGAAGATCCAGATACCGTTTTGGTAGATATGCGTAACCACTATGAGAGTGAGATAGGTCATTTTAAAGGTGCCGTTACTCCAGATGTAGATACCTTTAGAGACTCTCTGGATATTATAGAAGAGGATCTTAAAGATCATAAAGAAGATAAAAAACTGGTGATGTATTGTACCGGAGGAATTCGATGCGAAAAAGCCAGTGCGTATTATAAGCATAAAGGTTTTAAAAATGTGTTTCAATTAGAAGGTGGTATCATCGAATACGCCAGACAAGTTGAAAATCAGGGTCTAGAGAATAAGTTTTTAGGAAAGAATTTTGTTTTTGATCACAGAAGATCAGAACGAATCTCGGAAGATGTGATTGCGAATTGTCACCAATGTGGAAACCCTTGTGATAGCCATGTAAATTGCGAAAATGAAGCTTGTCATCTTTTATTTATACAATGTGAAGAGTGTGCAACAAAAATGGAAAATTGTTGTTCTACAGAGTGTATGGAAATAAATCGATTGCCATACGAAGAGCAAAAAGCACTAAGAAAAGGCAAAGGCAATAGTAATAAAATCTTTAAAAAAGGCCGTTCTGAAGTGCTGAAATACAAGCAGTAAAAGTAAAATGCCAAAGATGCTATGGCAGATAATTTTTTTCATAGTATCTTTAACGATTAAGATAGTAGAGACATAATAATTTGTTTCTAACTTTAGTAAGAACCGTATTTGTTGTGATTACGATCGCAGACAAATTTCAATATATAAGAAAATATGGGCTGTAGTAGTTGCTCCTCAGGGAAAGACGGACAACCAAAAGGATGCAAGAATAATGGTACCTGCGGTACCGATGGTTGTAATAAATTAACAGTTTTTGATTGGTTATCAAATATGTCACTCCCTAGTGGTGCTGTTCCTTTTTCGTGTGTTGAAATACGATTTAAAAATGGAAGAAAAGACTTCTTCAAAAATCCAGAAAACCTTTCCTTAAGTATTGGCGATATAGTGGCCACAGAAGCTTCTCCTGGACATGATGTTGGAATAATATCTCTTACCGGCGAATTGGTTAAGATCCAGATGAAAAAGAAGAAGGTAGAAGTAGATAGTGAAGAAGTGAAAAAAGTCTACCGTAAAGCTTCTCAAAAAGACATCGACATTTGGCAAAAATCTCGTGATAAAGAGGAAGCCATGAAAGTTCGGGCTAGAGAAATTGCCATACGACTGGAGTTACAGATGAAAATTTCTGATATCGAATTTCAAGGAGACGGATCAAAAGCTACCTTCTATTATACAGCAGAAGAGCGTGTAGATTTCAGACAATTAATAAAAGAATTCGCACATGAGTTTAGCACCCGTATCGAAATGCGACAGGTCGGTTTTAGACAAGAAGCAGCTAGATTAGGAGGTATTGGTTCTTGTGGGCGCGAACTGTGTTGTTCTACATGGCTTACCGATTTTAGATCTGTAAATACAAGTGCAGCCAGATATCAACAATTATCATTAAACCCTCAAAAGCTAGCAGGTCAGTGCGGTAAACTAAAGTGCTGTCTTAACTATGAATTGGATGCGTATATTGATGCGCTTAATAGTTTTCCGAAGACAGAAACAAAACTCCAGACCGAAAAAGGAACCGCAGTATGTCAGAAAATTGATATTTTCAAAGGGGTATTATGGTATGCTTACGAGGGAGAATGGATGAATTGGCATAAAATTTCGGCAGAGGACGCTAATGAAATCATTGCAGCTAATAACAATAACGAAAAGATTGCTAGTTTAGAAGAATTTGCTTCAGAGTTTTTAGAAGATACTAAAACAGATTTTGAGAACGTTGTAGGACAAGATAGCCTTACCCGGTTTGATCAACCTAAGCGAAATAAAAGAAGAAAAAATCGTAACAGAAGAAAGAATACAACTAAAAAGCCTACAGAAAAACAAACTACGGCTTCAAATAAACCAAAAGCAGGAAATTCTGAGAATAAAAACAGAAATAAGCCAAGTAATCAACGCAATAAAAAACGTCGACCTTCAAACAGAAATAATGATAAAGCTTAGGTTTGTTATAGTGTTTTTTGTGAGTATTGGTTTGTTTTCTTGTGACGATACTCAAGTTTTTGATGAATATCAAACTGTTTCAGAAACATGGGAAATAGACGAAAAAATAAGGTTTACACTACCAAAACTGGATAGCACCCAAACATATAACTTGTTTATTAATATTCGCAATAATAATGCATATAGATACAGTAATTTATTTTTAATCAGTGAAATTAAATTTCCGAATGGAAAAGTAGTCGCTGATACTTTGGAGTACCAAATGACTTTGCCTAATGGAGAGTGGTTAGGCACGGGTTTTTCTGATCTTAAAGAAAATAAACTATGGTATAAAGAAAATGTAAAATTTGTAGAAGACGGAGAGTATACTGTTACTTTAGAACATGCAATGAGAAAGAATGGAGAATCAGAAGGAATATACTCTTTAGAAGGAATTACAGATGTTGGACTTAGAATAGAATCTGCGCAAAACCCTTAAATTATGGCAAAGGCAAAACCCAAATCGACAAAAAAAAGAACAAAAATAAAAACCCCAGAAATTAATACCATAAAGTTTATAAAAGGCTTTTGGATCGCGTTTGCATCAGGTGTTTTTCTGATTGTTTTATTATTTCTTTTCGCTAGCTGGGGCTTTTATGGCGAAATGCCCAAGTTTGAAGAATTAGAGAACCCACAAAATGACCTTGCTACGCAAGTAATTTCGTCTGATGGTGTGCAGATAGGAACTTTCTTTAATGAAAACCGTACGCCTGTTAGTTATGAAGACTTACCACAACATTTAGTCGATGCATTAGTTGCAACCGAAGATGCCAGGTATTATGACCATTCGGGTATAGATGCCAGAGGTACGTTGCGAGCCTTTATTTTTCTAGGAAGTAAAGGGGGAGCCAGTACAATATCTCAACAGTTATCAAAACAACTATTTACCGGAGGATCTAAAAATATTTGGGAACGTTTTGAACAAAAATTAAAGGAATGGGTAATTGCAACCCGATTAGAAAGACAATACACTAAAAATGAAATCATAACGATGTACCTTAATAAGTACGATTTCTTAAACCAAGCTATTGGTATAAGCTCTGCATCACGAATTTATTTTGGTAAAAATCCAAAAGATCTTAAAAAAGAAGAAGCAGCGGTATTAGTAGGAATGCTTAAAAACTCATCGCTTTTTAATCCGCTACGAAGACCAGAAATGGTAAAAACCAGGAGAGATGTTGTTCTTAATCAGATGGCAAAATATGGATATCTAAATGAAAAAGAACGGGATAGCTTAAAACAATTACCGCTAAAATTAGATTATTCACCAGAAGGGCATAAGGATGGTACCGCAACCTATTTTAGAGAATATGTAAGAAGTTGGATGTCTAATTGGGTAAAAAACAATCCAAAAGGTGAAAATGCAGAAGGCGAAACCGAATATTTTGACATTTATAGAGATGGGTTACGAATTAATGTAACCATAGATTCGCGTAATCAAAAGTATGCAGAGGAGGCCGTAAAGGAACATATGACTAACCTTCAAAAAGAATTTGATAAACAAGAGAAAAATAATAAAACCAGTCCTTTTAGAGATTTAACCAAAGACGAAGTACAGAGAATACTGAACAGAAGTATTAAAACGTCTGCAAGAAGGAAAAAAATGCTTTCTCAAGGTAAGAGCGAGAAACAAATCAGAAAATCTTTTGATGAAAAGACCGAGATGAGCATTTTTAGTTGGAAAGGAGAGATTGATACCATCATGACTCCAAAAGATTCGATTTTATATTATAAGAAGTTTTTACGTTCGGGGCTAATGTCTATGGAGCCACAAACCGGACATGTTAAAGCTTGGGTAGGAGGAGTTAATTATAAACACTTTCAGTACGATCATGTATATCAAGGAGCAAGACAAGTGGGATCAACTTTTAAACCTTTTGTGTATGCTACCGCAATTGATCAATTGAAGCTGTCCCCATGTGATACCGTACCAAAATCACAAATCACAATCCCTGTAGGTTCTCATGGAGTAATAGAGAATGATTGGACACCAAAAAACAGTGATGCAGAGTATACCGGATATATGAGTCTTAAAGAAGCATTGGCAAAATCGGTGAATACGATTTCTGCTCGTTTGATGGATAGAATAGGACCAGAACCCATAGTGCGCCTAGCTAAAAAAACGGGTATAGCATCAGATATATTACCTGTAGCATCTATAGCTCTTGGATCGGTAGATTTAAAACTATCAGAAATGGTTGGTGCATATAGTACCTTTGCTAATCAAGGAATTTATACCAAGCCAGTGATGATTACAAGTATCGAAGATAAAAACGGTACGGTTTTATATCAATTTGTGCCAGAAACGCGTGATGTGATCAGTAAAGAAGCAGCGTATGTAACTGTTAACTTAATGGAAGGCGTTACTCAATCTGGATCAGGACTTAGGCTGCGTACAGGGCCAAGGGATCGATATGATTTTAAAAATGTAATCACAGGATATCCATACCTATTTGATAACCCAATTGCCGGAAAAACAGGAACCACACAAAATCAAAGTGATGGTTGGTTTATGGGAATGGTTCCAAATCTTTGTACAGGAGTTTGGGTAGGAGGAGATGATCGATCGACGCATTTTTCGACTACCATGTATGGTCAGGGAGCAACCATGGCATTACCAGTCTGGGCATTGTATATGAAAAAATGTTATGCAGATAAAACATTGAAAATTTCTAAAGCAGCTTTCAAAAAACCGGATAGATTAACTATAGAAGTGGATTGCGACGCATTTAAAAAGAGCAATGCGAAAGATGAAAATATCGACGAATTTTCATTGTGATCACACTTTTTTGTCCAATAAATTAATCATAAAACTATTACGTTTCAATCGATCTAATACTATTTTTTTAGTACTTTTAGTCTGCTAAAAATTAGAATATTATGATTCGTAAAACGGTATCCAATGTTGCCGAGGCTTTAGAAGGGGTAAAAGACAATATGACCCTAATGCTAGGAGGCTTTGGCCTATGTGGTATTCCCGAAAATGCAATTGCAGAACTCGTAAAACTGAATATACATGGACTTACCTGTATATCCAATAATGCCGGAGTTGATGACTTCGGATTAGGGCTATTACTTCAACAAAAACAAATAAAAAAAATGGTTTCTTCGTATGTAGGAGAGAATGATGAATTTGAACGTCAAATGCTTAGCGGAGAACTAGATGTTGAGTTAATACCACAAGGTACATTAGCCGAAAGATGTAAAGCTGCTCAAGGTGGATTTCCGGCATTTTATACTCCTGCAGGCTTTGGGACTGAAGTTGCTGAAGGAAAAGAAACCAGGGAGTTTAATGGCAAAATGTATGTGTTAGAACATGCATTTAATGCTGATTTTGCTTTTGTAAAGGCATGGAAAGGGGATGAGGCCGGAAACCTAATTTTTAAAGGTACTGCAAGAAATTTTAATCCATGCATGAGCGGAGCTGCAAAAATCACTGTGGCCGAAGTAGAAGAACTTGTTCCTGCAGGAACTTTAGATCCTGATCATATTCATATACCAGGGATATTTGTACAACGAATTTTTCAGGGAGAGCGTTACGAAAAAAGGATCGAGCAACGCACTGTGCGTAAACGAGAGTAATTTTGAAAAAAATATCTTAAAAATATAAAAACACACACAAATCATGGCAGCATTACGATTAGGAGATGAAGCACCAGACTTCAAAGCGCAAACCACCGAAGGAGAAATTGATTTTCATAACTGGTTAGGAGATAGTTGGGGAGTGTTATTTTCGCACCCGGCAGATTATACACCGGTTTGTACAACAGAATTAGGAACAGTAGCAAAGTATACCGATGAGTTTAATAAACGAAAGGTAAAAGTGGCTGCATTAAGTGTAGATGGCTTAGAATCTCATCATGGTTGGGTTAAAGATATCAATGAAACACAAAACACCACAGTTAATTTTCCTATCATAGCAGACGAGGATAGAAAAGTTTCAGAATTGTATGATATGATTCACCCAAATGCAGATAGCCAGCTAACGGTGCGATCAGTTTTTATTATTGGACCAGATAAAAAAATTAAACTTACCATTACGTATCCGGCCTCTACAGGAAGAAATTTTGATGAGATATTACGGGTTATAGATTCACTTCAATTAACGGCATATCATAAAGTAGCAACCCCTGCTAATTGGAATCAAGGAGAAGATTGTGTTATCGTGCCGTCGGTTACAAATGAAGAAATTTCTGGATTGTTTCCCAAAGGTCATAAGGAAATCAAACCCTATTTAAGAATGACTCCACAACCCAATTTAAATTAAGGTTAATTATTTATAGATTTTTTATGTTAGACAAAAACGGAATAGCTAGACGAATTGCTAAAGAGTTAAAAGACGGATATTTTGTTAATCTTGGGATTGGGATACCCACCTTGGTTGCTAATTATATTCCTAAGGGTATAGAGGTGGAGTTTCAGAGCGAAAATGGTGTTTTGGGTATGGGGCCATTTCCTTTCGAAGGAGAAGAGGACCCCGATATCATTAATGCAGGAAAACAAACCATAACCACGATGCCTGGTGCTTCCTTTTTTGATTCGGCAACAAGTTTTAATATGATAAGAGGGCAGCATGTAGACCTTACTGTTTTAGGGGCGATGGAAGTTTCAGAAAATGGAGATATCGCCAACTGGAAAATTCCAGGAAAAATGGTGAAAGGAATGGGCGGAGCTATGGATCTTGTAGCAAGTGCAGAAAATATTATTGTGGCGATGATGCATACCAATAAGGCCGGTGCTTCTAAGTTGCTTAAAAAGTGTTCATTACCACTAACGGGAGTACATTGTGTAAAAAGAGTGGTTACTAATTTGGCATTACTGGAAATAACAGACCATGGGTTTAAACTTTTAGAAAGAGCTCCGGGAGTATCTGTTGAGGATATTAAGAATGCAACAGCAGGAAACCTGATTATAGAAGGAAATATTCCTGAAATGAAACTAGATGACTAGGCGACTAATTCTATCTATAAGTTAACGAATAATATTTTAAGTGTAACGAATACTATTTTCGAAAAAATTGCGTTAACTTTAAACAAGCTCAATAAATTCCGTTTTGAAAGAAAAATACTACACTTTCAAAGTGTTTTCTATTGTCTTAAACCTTTACTTTAACCCCTAAAAACGAGTTTCTCGGATATAAATGTTAAAATTTTGAGTATTTTGTCGATTTATTACGTATTTAAACGTCGGTATTGAAAATATTTTGCATATTAGCAATCCTAATAAAAACAATAACCCTATATGATTGTTTTTTGAAGGTTTTAAAAATAAATTATTAACCCACACTTATTGTCCCTATTATGAAAAAGCGTATGAATCGTCTACAGAGATCAGTTAAACCAACAATGGAGTTGATTTCTAACTGTATGTATTTAGCGAAAAAAGTATTTTTGTTGATGTGATTTTTTGTTGTTAATCAATCGCAACCCCCAAGTCGCGATGAATGAAACCTGTTAGTCTATGTAGCTTAACAGGTTTTTTTTATACATAATGTCAAGATTTCCTTTTGAAAACTATTTCCCTCTAGGAATAGATTGTATAAGTTTCTTGGTATATTCTTTTTCTGGATGTTGATATACCTGATCGGCATCTCCTCGTTCTTCAATTTTCCCCTGGTTCATTACAAGTAGCTGATCAGACATATATTTTACCACGGCGAGGTCATGCGATATGAAGATATATGTAAAACCAAAACTATCTTTGAGTTCATTAAGCAAATTCAATACTTGCGCTTGTACAGATATATCCAATGCACTTACCGATTCATCACATATAATAAGCTTAGGTTGCAAGGCTATTGTTCTTGCAATACCGATTCGCTGTCTTTGGCCTCCACTAAATTCATGAGGATATCGATTAAAATACGTTTCATCAAGCCCCACTCGTTTCATTAATCGGATCACCTCTTTCTTTCTTTCAGTATCATTATTATGTAGTTTATGTACTTGCATGGGCTCTAGTATTGCCTTACCAACCGTTAACCTTGGATTGAGTGATGCAAATGGATCCTGAAAGATGAGTTGGATTTCTTTTCGAAGATTTCGTATTTCTGAAGAAGATAAGGTGTTTAAATCCTGGCCTTTATATAAAATTTGACCCTTGGTGGCTTTATCAAGTTGTAGAATTGTATTTCCTAATGTTGATTTCCCGCAGCCCGATTCTCCTACCAGACCTAATGTTTCTCCTTCATATAATTTAAAACTTACATCATCTACAGCTTTAAATTCTCTTTTACCAAAAAGACCAACTTTAGAAAAATAAGTCTTCTCTACATTTTTAACTTCTAATAGTGCAGGACCATTATATAGACTACTATGGTGCGCCTGTCGTTGTTCTTTGGTAACAATCTCTTTATGGTGATCTTTATTATCTATAAAATCAGCTATAGTAGGTAGTTTTTTGAATCTAACATCTGTGGTAGGTCTTGCACTAATAAGCGCTTTAGTATATTGCTTTTCTGGATGGTGAAATATGGCGTTGGCTGTCCCATATTCTACCATTTTTCCCTGATACATCACCAAAACATGATCAGCAATCTCTGAAACCAATGATAGATCATGAGAAATAAATAAGACGCTCATCTTATATTCTTGCTGTAAACTTTTAAGCACATGTATGATTTCTTTTTGCACAGTAACATCTAGTGCAGTTGTGGGTTCATCGGCAATAAGAAGTTTAGGCTTACAGGCAATGGCCATGGCAATCATAATCCGCTGTTTTTGCCCACCGCTTAATTGATGAGGATAGGATCGATATGCTCTATCAGGATCTGGTAGCTTTACCTTATTAAATAGTGCAAGGACTTCAGTTTTAGCTTCAGTTTTAGATAAGGTGGTATGTTGAAGAAGAATTTCTAATACTTGCTTTCCACATTTAGTAGAAGGATTTAAGGAGCTCATGGGTTCCTGAAATATCATGGCAATCTCATTTCCGCGTAAGACTCTATACTCTTTTTCTGTAATGTCTAACAAAGACTTCCCATTATAACGAATATCACCTTTAGTAATTTTCGAAATTTTATGAGGAAGTAACCCTAAAATTGCCAATGAAGCTACCGATTTACCACTCCCTGATTCTCCTACCACACCAAGAATCTCGTTTTTATGAATATCAAAAGAGATATCATAGAGTATTTGATTTTCAGTTTTTTCTGAGAAAAAAGAAACACAAAGATCTTGTACAGAAAGTAGTATAGAATTATCCATAAGGTAAAACTAGTTAAATTTAAGGAATTCAAGACCGCTGAAGATTTGTTTTTACCACTATTTTGGTGTGATATTTGTTATATTTATGCTTCAAAATATACTATGCAGCTACTAAAACTTTCTCTTCGTACACGGATTTTTATCTCTATGACTTTATTGGTTTTATTAGCGTCGATATTAATTGCTGCAGTCACCATTTATCAATATAAAGAAGATAAAGAAGAATATCATAAGGAGCGATTAGAAAGAAAAGAAGATCGAATCCAGATCGCTATAAATAATGCATTAAAAAGTACTACATATCCTGTAAATGAAGAAAATCTTACTTTAATCTTTAGAGAGCGACAACGAATCTATCAGATTTCTGAAGAACATTCTCTACCCATTAATATATATGGCCTTTCTGGCAAGCTTTTGATTAAGTCCGAAGGTGTTTTTACTAAAGACACTACTGATACTAAACTTAATCCAATTATTCTTGACACTCTGGCATCTATTTATGACAAGAAATATTTGGTAAAATCCGAAAAGAATGGAGAAAAATTCTTGACTTCGTATACCTATATTACCGATATTCGATCAAAACCTTTAGGGATTTTAAATCTTCCGTATTTAGAAGATGATAATTTAATCACTAGAGAATTGTTGGTGTTTCTTCAACGTTTAGGGCAAGTATACCTTTTGATGTTATTGTTAGCTATTATTTTGGCCTATTTCTTATCTAAATATATCACTCGATCCTTAAAAACGATCTCAGATACTATTGATCAAACTAGATTAGATAAACGAAATAAGCGTATTGCCATTGGTGATGCAAGCGAAGAGATTTATACCCTGGTTAATGCATATAATAGTATGATCGATGAGTTAGAAGAAAGTGCAGTAATGTTGGCAAAAAGCGAAAGAGAAGCGGCTTGGAGAGAGATGGCAAAACAGGTAGCGCATGAGATTAAAAACCCATTAACGCCAATGCGATTAACGGTACAAAGTTTTCAGCGTAAGTTTGATCCCAAGGATCCTAATATTCAGCAAAAAGTCCAGGAATATAGTGATACATTAATTCAGCAGATTGATACTATGAGTTCTATTGCTTCAGCATTTTCGAATTTTGCACAAATGCCTGCACAAAAAAGTGAAACATTAGATGTGGTAAAGATTGTAGGACTCGCATTGGATATTTTTAATGAAGATTACATTATTTTTCCTTCAGAAAAAGAACAAATTATTGCCAAATTTGATCGAACACAGCTCATTCGTGTGGTCACCAATTTAGTGAAGAATGGAATACAAGCCATCCCAGAAAGCCGAATACCCAAAATAATCGTAGATGTGTTTTCAGAAAATGGCGAAGTCGTAATCACAGTTGCTGATAATGGAGTAGGGATAGATGAAGAAAATATGAAGAAAATTTTCGAACCTAAGTTTACAACCAAAACCAGCGGAATGGGCCTTGGATTAGGAATGGTAAAAAATATTGTAGAAACCTATAATGGAAGTATTACCTTTACCTCGCAGGAAGGAAAAGGAACAGTTTTTAAAGTTAAATTTCCTAAAGAACAACTACAATAATATCTAAATAATTAGATTTCCGTCTACGCGGAAATAAAAAATGTTTTTTAATGTACACAAACATCATTACATCTCAAAACAACGCAGTGACTACGATTACCATTAATCGCCCGTCTAAATTAAATGCGTTAAATAAAGAAACAATTCAAGAACTACATGCCGCATTTAGAGTGGCAGATCTTGATGCAGATACCAAAGTAATTATTATTACAGGTAGTGGAGAAAAAGCCTTTGTTGCAGGGGCTGATATTAGTGAGTTTGCTGATTTTTCGGTAACCGAAGGAGGAAAACTTGCTGCCAAGGGACAAGAATTGCTTTTTGACTTTGTGGCCAATCTATCTACACCGGTTATTGCTGCTGTTAATGGATTTGCTCTTGGTGGTGGATTAGAATTGGTGATGGCTGCTCATTTTAGAATAGCAAGTGATAATGCCAAAATGGGATTGCCAGAAGTATCTTTGGGTGTCATCCCGGGATATGGCGGTACACAACGTTTACCTCAATTAGTAGGGAAGGGTAGAGCCATGGAAATGATTATGACCGCAGGAATGATCGATGCACAACAGGCATTACAGTATGGGCTCGCAAATCATGTAACAACCCAAGAAGAATTATTACCTCTGGCAGAAAAACTTGCAAGCAAAATCATGAGAAACTCTTCTGTGGCAATTGGTGCGGCGATTACATCGATAAATGCAGCATATGAGGATGGAGTAAATGGATTTAAAGTAGAAATCGAGCAGTTTGGTAATTGTTTTGGCACCGAGGATTTTAAAGAAGGAACCACTGCGTTTTTAGAAAAGCGTAAAGCTAATTTTCCTGGAAAATAAAATATAGACACGTATTGTTACAGACTTCACAGGTTGGTTGCTGAGCCTGTCGAAGTAACCACCTGTGAAGTCTGTGATACAATTAGGTATTACAACTTTTGTATTTTATAGATACAAACCCGTAATAATTACTGTTTTGTCTTTCATTTTCTTTATTTTTTGGGTCCTAAATATTGTTTTCCATTAACTCCCCAATTTTCGATTGGTATTTCTTCGATAACCACATGAGTGGTTTTTGTTAAGTACCTCAACAACCAACTGTGTGGCACCTTTAATTAATTGACTTTTTTGCTCTTGTGTCACTTGTTTATCAGTGATTTTAATATTTATGTATGGCATGATTTCTATATTTATACATTATTAACTCAATCCCATTTTGAGTTTGTTGATACAGCATACCTTCCTGCTCCTAAAAAGAATATGGTCATTGATCCAAATAAATAAAGGGCTTGTAGTTCTATTCCCCAGCCACCAAATTGGTTAAGAGAGAAAATATCAGAACTGTGTGCAAGTAAAATTGCGATCAAAAAGTTAAAAGCTATAATCAAACTATTTAGTCTAACTCTATAGCCAATTACAACAAGCATAGGTGCAATTATTTCTCCAATAAAAACTCCATATGCCAGAAAACCTGGAATTTGGTATCCTTCGAGTACACCCTTGATAAAAATATAATTAGAACTCATGTTGGCTATACCATGGAATAGGATTAATATTCCAATTGTACATCTAAGCAATAACAATCCTATAGTATTATGTTGTTCTTTTTTTAGTGCATTCATATTTTAATTTTTAGTTTAAATTATTTATGATGCAAAGTTCATGGATTGAAGGTTCGTTCAACAGGATCTATATCACAATATTCATGTGATGTAGATCAATTTTATTAGGATATTTACTATTGAAAAAGTAATAGTAACTAGGAATTTAACCGACTAAGTGTTTCTCTAGAAACGCCTAAATATGCAGCAATCATTTTTTTCGGAACACGCTGAAAGAGTTTTGGATACTGTTCGAGAAGCATTTCATATTGCTCCTTGACTGAGTTTTTTAATAATGATAAAACCCTATTTTGAAGTGCAATTCGACCAATTTTACTTTTTTTTGCCCAAAAACGCTCCATTTTATGCATTTTGGCGGTTAGTTTTTCTCGGTTTTCAAATGTGATATATAACAATTCACTATCTTCTATACAATCAATAGAGGTTTTAGACTTAACTTGTTTTACAAAAGATTCGTAATCTGTAATCCACCAATTTTCCATTCCAAATTGGAGAATGTGTTCTTTTCCGTTATCATCAATGAAATAGCTTTTTAAACAGCCTTTAATTATCCAATATTCTTTATTAACATACTCGCCTTCCTGAACAATATATTGATGCTTACGTTTTTTAATTTGTTCGAAATGACTTAAAACAAAATCGAATTCTTCATCTGTAAGGTTAATTATCTCTTCAATATGTTGTCGTAGGGGGTGTATCATTCCAATTGTTGCTAACGCTTAGTACAAGAGCAGTAGCGGATAAAACGCACTTGCTTTGCGGTTACAATATACTTAATTAAACACAAAAAACGGTTCGCGTTAATACCCAAACCGTTATTGCTTTTATACATTGTTGTGCGTTCGTTTTTCCTCAATTTAGTTAGGGGAATTTAGACCAAGTTTATTTCCTTCGGTGTCTAGAAACAAAGCAAAAAACCCACTTTCATCTGCGTGAGCTGTTTTTGGAACAATAATTTTTCCACCATTTTCTTCAACTTTGTCAAGAATGGTTTGAAGATTATCTCCGCCATTTAGATATATTGTTATTCCGTCAGCTGAAGGGTTGTATCCTTCCCCTTTCATTATTACTCCTGTAACGATTTGTTCTTCGTAAGGGAATATCCCCATTTCCATTCCTGGCATTTCCATTTTATCAATGTTTATGCCTAGAATTGCTTGATAAAAATCGATTGCTCGTGTAATATCCGTTGCTGGAATCTCAAAAAGGGAAATAAAACTGTTCATATCATTCGTGTTTTTTTTAACAGGTAAATCTTGCTTTTCTGTTTCTGAGTTTGACTTGTTCTGACCGCTACAAGCCATACATCCAAAGAGAAACAGAAGAGAGGCACTTAGTAGTATTCTTTTCATTTATATTGACTAAATTGATACTACAAATTAGCTTCAATAGGAGAATTGAAATTGTAAAAATGCGACACTTTAATGTTATTTGTAGAATAGGGTAGAAAGAGCCATATTTTCATTTCCTAAAAACTCTTTTGGAGTAGTTCCGATAAATTCTTTAAAGTCTTTAATGAAATGTGCTTGATCGAAGTATTCACTTTCATAAGCAATGCTTGTTAGGTTTTCATTGTCATTAAGTAACATTTTTAGGGCTGTTTGCAAACGCAATACCTTACCTAACTGCTTTGGGCTAATACCAATCTGTTTTTTAAAGTTTCTTTCGAGTTGTCTTCTTTTCGATAAATCATCTTTCAAAATTTGATTTATTGAGGTACTTCCATTAGTGGCAAGAAGAGTGTCCACAGTTGTTTTTACTAAGTTTTCAATAGTTTTACCCTGATTGAGTTTGTTTAAAAGAAATGTTTCAATAATTTCAATACGTTCTTGAGTACTAGTTGCTTGAATAATCTTTTGTTCTAACTCTTTTGCAGGAATCTCTCCAAACAGACTTTCGATTGGCGTTTCAACGTCCACCAAATTTTCAAGAGGAGTACATATAAAGTTTGCGAATCCATATGGATAAAAGCAAATTGCAAATGAGTTAACATTTCCTAAAGGTTCTATATAATAAGACTTTGTTCTTTGCCCCATTACCATAGAATTAGGGTGTACTATAAATTCATTTTCAGATATGTACCGCTTAATCTTATCTTCAAGATTAAAAGTCATTTCAATACACCCATCAGGAATAATTTTTTGCTTCTGATTACTTGGGTCAAAGGGAACTTCCAAAGTCCAATAAAATTTAACCAAAGCACTTAAGTCAGGGTGTGGTTGAAATGTTTGATAATCCATTAATAATTCGTTTTTTCAGTGCGTAGTTTTTATTCAGAAACATCAGTATCGGTTATTTCTTCTATTTCAACGATCTCTCGCGGAGTTTTTTCATCCCAATATTTATTATCCTCAAATAAGTCAGCTACATGAATTGCTTTTGGTTTTTTATTATAATTTTTAACTACAAAATCAAAATATATAAAACAATCACAAAGTGTCATTGGATATTCTCCATTATCAGAATGAGGTCTATCGAGTTTGACAATCAATGTATCATTCTGTTCAATAATGTTTTTTAAATATCCTTTTTTCCAAGAACAGTTTACTATATAACCTAGCTTTACTTTTAAACCATCATTTTTAGTTTTGCTTGTCCTAACTCCAATGGAGTCAATTCCACAGTCCGTTCTGCATTCAGAAACTTGGAATTTCTCAACCCTTTGATTTAATGCTAATTCTTTTTGTTTGGAACATCCAAGTATTGAGCATATACATAATATTATAAATAAGTTTTTCATTCAAATAGTTGTCATTTTTCCAAATTACACACAATGGTTGGGCTATGGTTTCGTTGTAGAATTGTCCGCTAGGAGCATTCTGCCGAGACCAAGCGATGATAGAAAGATAAGAATTTTTAGTGGAAAATTCCGCCAGAATGAATTATAGCGTTTGTTGTAGCCAGTTTGCTTATATAAATTATTAATCTAAATGTAAGATTGAGGCTTCATCTTCTAAAAGCGGTCCTATTACCTCAAGTTTTCTGCCTCCTTTTTCCAATAATTCTCTTGTTGGCATTTCAAATACCCAATTCGGGTTATCCCTTCCTACAATTCTGTAATATTCCGTTTTACTCAATCCGTAAACAAGTTTTCCGATTCCACTCCAATAAATAGCCGAAGTACACATGGGACATGGTTCATCACTTGTATAGATAGAACAATCATTTAGATATGAATAATCGTATATTTTGCACGCTTCTCTTATTAAATTGATTTCAGCGTGGGCAAGACAATCATTATCTGTATTAATAGTATTTTCACCTTTTAAAATAACCTCCCCATCTTTATTTACGAGAACGCAACCAAAAGGCAAATTACTTTTTCGTTTTGATTCTTTTGCGATTTCAATTGCCATTCTGACAAATTCTTTGTCCTTTTCCATGTTCATAGGTTCTTTTTCAAACTGGCTACAATGTACTCATGTAAGAAACGTAGGGCAGGTGATAAGTGATACGTTTCGGATTGGTGCTAAGCCAAATGTAAATATTTTGCTTTTATCATTTTTCGTAAATGCCCACCGAAGGACTACAGCTTCCAAAATATAAAATAAAAACGACAGTTGTAAACTTTATAGTTGTCGACTTTGCAAATAATCATAGACTTTTAGATCAAGTACAAAATCTCTAGGTTTTCTTATACATTGTTAGCCACTGGCATTATTTTAAGTTTAGCCCCAAATATCTATCAAACAAAAAACATTTGCTGTGCCTAATATAAGTTCAAATAAAATTCCTTGAGTAATTTGCTTGCTTGGTTTACCATCAGCTTTTAAACTGATTAATCGACCAATTGCAAAACCGATAAAAATAAGGGATGCAACAAAATGTGAAGTAAAAGTTATTTTTCCAATACATGTTCCTAGCAAAATAATAATGCCCGCACAAAACATTACTGCACTAATACCTCTCATTTCATTTAATAAGCTCGCATCATTTGCTAGTTTGATTCCTGAATTCTTTAAATAGGTTTTTATTGGATTGCTCAACCTCATTAAACCTACAAAGACAAGCATTAAAGCTGATAATGATAAGATTGCGATTCTGATAATTTCCATTTTTAGTTTTTTAATTAATATTTCTACAAATGTAAATTGGGGTTGTGACAAAGGTGTGTCAAGGGTATTTCTGATGCTGCACATATTTTTCAAAATACTCTTTTATAGTCATGCTATGAGGGCTAAATGTTTCGTTTTTAGCAACAAGATTTTCGATAAAATCTATTCTAAAGTGTCTAAAATCATTTCGCAACCGACAAAAAGCTATTAGTAGAAAATCTCCGTGAATGCTGTAGATAGCAAAAGGTTCAATGTTTCGATTGGTTAGCTTATTTTCAGAAGAAAGGTAGTCCATCGTTAAGACTTTATATTGGGTTATAGCCGATTGTATTTGCATTAGGTTATTACTTGTTTTCTCTTCATTATTGTTCCCACTAAAGTAAATCCTGTCTGCCAATAAATCTGCGTTCCCTTTTTGTGAGTATCGTAAGATGGCTTTTATTTTTTCTATGGCACTAGTAGTGTTTTTAACAAGTGATAAGTCTTTGTTTTTGATTACTAGTTGTTCTATCGTGATTAAAGCATTTGCTTCCTCCTCTGTAAAAAGAACAGGTGGAAGGTGATAGCCTTCCATAATAGAATAGCCTTTCCCTTCTTCGGTTACAATAGGTATTCCTGATTTTTCAAGTGTGCGAATATCTCGATAAATGGTTCTTACACTGACATCGTGTTTTTCAGCAAGCTGTTTTGCCGTAATAATTCTTTTAGATTGCAGTTGAGTAAGAATAGCAGTTAATCTTGAAAGTCTTGGTTTCTCTTTTTCTTCCATTTTCGTGTTTTCTGCTTGTGGCTAACGTTTAATATATGTGTCGTAGTTGGGCAAAATGTTACCAAGCCATCGACATTTTCTGCGCTGATTTTATAACTTTTTTTCTGAAATCTTTGCGCCATAGCAAATATACGAGAACCTTTGGGTTATCGCTTAACTGCTATGATATCATACTTGGTGTTGGTACACTTATTAATATTCAGTACAAAAATCATTATAATATTCTACGATTTCTTGTAAATGAATCTCTCTATACTCGTTTGATTTAATTTTTTCTATTAAACCAGGACAGTTAATAAAAAAGTCTATAGAGCGTTTTTTCCATTTATTGAAGAGTCCACAGTTCAGACAAGAAGGGAAATCATCTCCTTTTCTAATCAAAAAATTGGTGACTTTTTCTACTTTATAATTGCTTGGCAGTCCATTTAATCCAGGATTTGTTTGCCATGAAGAAGAAGATTTTCGATATAGTGAAACTTCTCCCTCAGTGACAAGTTCCATTAAAAATGGAGGGTTAAAATCATTTGCCTTAATGTATTTGAAGGTTTTAATTCCAAAAAAGGTTTCGAACTCAATCTTATCAATCATTTCATGCTCCCAAAAATCACCTTTGCTATCAAGAGAAACTCTAAATTTTACTTTATTATTTTTTACAAAACCATACCCTTGAATTGATTCTCCATCTTTGAAAAAAATTGTAGCCTTTTCCGACTGAGAAAAGCAATTAGTACTCGATAGTAAAATCGCAAGTGCAATAAAAGTAAATAATTTCTTCATATTATATTTGCCAACGTTAAATATAACAAACGTTACTAGCCTAAAGGGTAACTATGTTTTGTTATATAGTATTTTGTTCTTTTTTTATTCTTTCGATTGCAAGTTCGAGTTTTTCTATATCAAATCCTTTTTGCAATTCAGTTAGTATTAATTTCTCCTTATGTTTTTCCTCCAATCTGTTCAGTGACTTATCATCATCAATTACCAAGAAATTCGAAAATTTAGATTCCTCAATAAACTTTACAATTTCATCTTTTCTGGTCTTGCAATCTGGATATTCAGGCAAGAAACCACTAATGAGATTTTTAATATTTCGATTTCTGAAAATTTGATTGAATTCTGCTAATGTTTTTACCGTTCTACGTGTTGAACTTAACCAAATTTCAAACTCGAACTTAGATAGGAGGTTGTTCAAGTTAGTTACGCAATCCTCATTAAATTTGGAATAACCATCAGAATCAATTTCGTCGGCCTTCCACATAGGAGTTGTAATCAAAACTCCATCCAAATCTAATATCAATACAGACTTGGTCATTTCTTAAGTTCTTGTTTGGCTTTTATCATTTTATTCAATTCCTCAATCACATTTAGTTTTGAGTTTTTCGGTAAATTAACATAACCCATTCCTCCAAAAATAACTTCCCAGTATCCTCCTTCATCCATTATTATTTGTCCAATAACTCTCATTTCAGTTTCATTTAAGGACATCGGTAAGCCAATAACTTCAAGGTCGTATTCAGATTCAGCATATATTTCTTTAAATACAAATATTTCTTCCCCATCTCGTTTTTTCTTCTCAGGCAGAACTTCGATAATAGTTCCGTATATCAATATTTCACTAAAAGGATCATTATTAGTTAGTTTGTATCTATTGTCAGAAACTTTGATTACGTCATAATTTGCCGTTGAAGCTTCATCGGGTACATACATTTTTATTTCTATAATTTCTTCTTCGTTCATTTTAGTAATTGAACATAACGTTTTGTATATGATTAGTTGCGAGAAAGTACGCGGGTACTTTCAGCCGTTGCTATAGGTAATTAATGCAAGTGAATTTCCGATAGGGAAATTCCGCCGCAATTAATTAAACACGTTATAATGCTTTCGTGCTTTGTTTTCATCTTATACAACTGGTCCAAAGATCAAGGATTTTTCTCCTATGTTCAATTGTTGACAGCTTTCGGAGAAGCTACTACCATCTAGTTTAATATGAAACAGTAATTTTTTTTCTTTTGTTAGAGAAACTACAGGAAGCCAGCGATAAGGTAAGTCTAACTCGGTTACTTTCGGATTCAGTAGTTTAAGGATTGCATGCTGTCCTTGTTGGTAACTAAAGTGGACCGGTTTTTCAAAGCTCAATTCTAGCATTTTTTGATCGATCTCTTTACGTTCCAAAAGTGCAACAGCTCTCTGGTCATTATACTTGACATCTACACATTTTGACCAAATTTTATCCCGATTCATTTGCAAAGCGGCCAAAAAGCCTCCTTGAATTGAACCTTCAAAACCACCTCCTGGGAATGCCCATGCCGATGCAAAATACAGGTTTGGAATCAAGAAATTATTTCTAAATCGCTTACTTGCTGTTTGTTCTTTAGTTTGGGCGTAACCATAAACAGATCCACTAGGATTCATAGTATATCGTTGAATGGTTTTGGGTGTAGAAACTTCGTAGTATTCAATACTATTTCGAATTCCAGGAAACTGCTTTTCTAATCGCTGCAATAAAACTTGGGCTACTTCTTCTTTTTTTGCCTTGTAATCTTCTTCATTCAAGTTTTCCCAATTTTTAAGATAATCAACTGCACAAATTACACCTTCAGATTTGTTAGGTGGCGCCAGTTCAGCATCTACCTTGCCATAGTCTACAAAAATGAATCTGCGTTTAGACCAATCACCAAGGTGGTTTTTTTTAATATCCTTTAAGGCATTTACATCATTTCCTTGAAAAACATTTGAGTAGTGTTTTACACCAAATTTTCCCACGTCAGTCTTAAAGCCAAGATACATGCATAATAGAGAACAAGAATTGGACTTCGAACTGATTTTTTGTTGAAGCTGAGTGGAATAGGGCGCATCCAACATCGCCGGCACCAAAGGAATGGCACAATTAGCTACAACATTATCACATGAAATAGTGATAGGTTCTGAACGTTCATTAAAACTATCACGGAAGGTGACTCCAGTCACTTTGCCATTATGGGTAATGATTTTCTCTGCGGTTTTACCTAATAAAACACTGCCACCATTTTTTTCTATGTAGGAGGCGAGGTAATTGGAAAGCTGTTGTGAGCCGCCTTTTATAAAGTGACCTCCAGCCTCAATAAAGCCTGAAAATGGCATGCCAAAGTAAAACATTGATAATGTATAAGGGTCATCACCCCAATAAGCAATATGTGCTACGAGATCTAGTTTTGCATTTTCATTGGTAACGTACTTATCTAACCAGGATCCAACCGTATGTCGAGTTGCCTCTACAAGGTTGGGGTATAGCAAAGGCATTAACGGATATAGTAGCTTTCGTTTTAATGGTGTACGAGGTAATTTGACTGCTTCCTTTCTTATTCCTGAAATTAATTTCATAAAACGTTTGATACCTTTTTCGTCTTCAGGATATCTATCTATTAATGCCTTGGTAGCTGCATCGTATCCATGTGGAAAAACGAAATCTTCTTTATCGGAAACCACTCCGTAGAACTCAGGGACTTGTTCAAATTGAACATTCTTATCTACTTCAAGCATTTTGAAAATATTCCTAATCGAGCCGTTTTCAGTTAGCCCACTCATTTCGTGCAGTCCGACTTCTATAATGAAATCACCCCTTTTAAAAGTAGTTGCACAGCCACCAGGTTTATGATGCTGCTCTATTAAAAGTACTTTTTTGCCAAACTTTGAAAGTGTGCCTCCCGCGACTAATCCTCCCAGCCCACCGCCTATGATAATAGTATTGTATTTCATGACTAAAACGGAGTTTTAATTGATTGATAATTAATTAAATAGAAGTTGAAAGTATCAAATTGACACCTATTTATTAATGATAACGATCAGTTTTACTTTTTTTCAAACAAAAAGTTCAAAACTTGGAACGGAGTTTTGGTAAAAAAGGTAAATTAAATGGAGAAGTGGAAGTTTTTCGTTTTTAGCGTTTTACCTTTTACTTAGAGTCGCATGAAGCACAACGTCTCGGCTATGGTTAGTACGGGTTTTGGTACTTAATCCAAAGTTAAGAGCTTTGGATTAAGTACCAAAACCCGTATTAATTATAACCATTGTCATACATAGGCTTTACTCTTTTTTTGGTTATTAAATCCAACCATAATAAATAAATACTAAAGCAACAGTGTCAATAAAGCCATGTACAGCAATATTGAACCACAAATCATGCTTCTTGATATGAAAAACAACGGCTAAGAACATACCAACAATACCTGTTAGTATTTGACCACTTATGCCTTGATATGCGTGAATCCATCCAAAAATAAACCCAAATAGTAAAATATTAATTATAAGACTTATTTTACTGGAGCCAAAAAACTTAGTAAACTGCCTCATTAGGTACCCTCTAAACACAATTTCTTCGCCAAATGCTGCTGATGCCCAAATAAGAACAAATAAGCTTAATGTAGCAGGCAAGTTCCCTTCATAGGGTTCGAACACAGAAAAGTCTATGGGATGCCCTGTGAGAGAAATAACACTTGGCACCATTATGAAGGAATAAAACAGAAAAGAAACAATACCAAATAGTGGCGCCGTGATTAATAGACTTTTTACGTTTATTTTTTTGCGTTGAAAACCTAAAGACTTAAAAAGATCTTTTCTGTATTCTATAGCACTTGCTAATACTAATATTAAAGCAGCTATAATCATTTGAAAATATCCTGATAGGTATAGAATACAGCAAAGAATAATAGCGATTATAGGAGTCAATTTTGTTGTTAAAAAGGTTTTGTTCATTACTTTATCGTTTTAAATTTTAAACGAAGTAACGATAGTGAAGCAAGAAAAATAATGGGGAATCAGGGATTTTTACTGAATGGTATTAAAAAAATAGCTGAATAACCAGCCTAATTTACAGTTTGCTTTCAAACCAATCCATAAACGCATGTTTTTTATATCTACTAATGTTTATTTGAAAAGCTTTTTTGTCAGAAATTGTTGGTTTGAGTAGTACAGATACTTTTCCATTTTCTATTGATTTTACTTGTTCAATAGAACGAGCATGAAGAATTATTTGCCTATTTGCTCTATAAAAACTTTGTTCGCTGATTTTACTTTCAACTTCATTTAAAGTGAAATCTGTAATAACTCTAGCTCCATCAGTTTTTACAATATATACTATTTTGTTTTCACTATATATAAAGGCAATTTCTGGATACTTAACCAAGGTTATTTTACCACCTTGTTGAACTTTAAGTGTCCCTTTTATGGAAATAAGTTTGTGAAGTTTATAAATATCAGTTGAAAATAAAAGAGTAATTCCGATAGCGCTTATTAGTAGGCTGATTGAAAGTCCCGTTAGCAGATAATAAAGGTTGTATGATTCAATTCCATTAATCAAACCATAATATAAAGGGATATATAGTAAAGTAATATATCCTAAAGTTGAAAATAGGAAACGTAATAGTATTTGCGTGTTAATTTTTTTAGTGAAGTATTTGTTTCTAAAATATTTGAAATTAAAGCGAGCGATAAGAATTATTACACACCCTGAAATAATTGAAACAATAATAGGAAATAAAGGAAATTTATAATCTCTATGAAACGGGAAATTTTCTGGCTCAAAAAGATGGTTAACCAAAATAGAAAGTAGTACAACTATAGAGCCATTTCTAACCCAAAAATTTGAAAAATTAATATTTTTTTTGAAAAAGCCGCTTATTGAATTCATTTAAGATTTGAATATATCTTTTAGTTTTTTGAGCTTATGTAATGTTCTACGTAGTTATTTTATCAATCGAAATGAATCAATGAAGGAATCAACATTTTTGTCATTCACTCCAATATAAGTTACTGTATAAACTCTATTTCTGTCACGAAATAAACGTCCCATTATAAAACCATCAAGTCCTTTACTTTTTGCATTTTTGTTTAGTTCTAATTGAAAAGCTTGTCCGTTCAGCCCATTTTGTTCAATAGGTTTCTGATATTGCAGATTAAATGATTCAGCCATTTTATTTGCATAGTTTGTTACGCCTTGCGTGTAAAGTTGTTCATTTGACAGTGACTTAATCATATGTTCAGGATAATCATTGTATTCCACATTAAAGATTTTCTGAGCACCTAAAGTCGACCGATACAAGTGAATTTGAAATTTATCAAGTCCAATTTGGTTGTCAATTGAAGTGTATTTTGGTTTAGTTGGGAAGTTTACTATGAAATTTCCAGATTTTGAGGCATATTCATCACTTTTGGCTTTGTAAACGTCTTCATTCGTTTTATTTCCACACGAGATAAACGTGAGAAATGTCAAAATTAATAATATTTTTTTAATCATAAATTAGTTTTTCGCAATTGCATAGAATGTCAAATATATGAATCGGAGCAAGACAAGTATACCTAAACCAATTGATCTATCCCTGCCTACCTGGCGGATGGCAGGCAGGTGCGCATTTTTGTTTCTTGATTAATTTACTTTCGATTTTAAAATTTTTAAAAAAGTCTCTCCTTGATTTAAAGGCGCTATTTCAATCATCATAATATCTCCATTTTTACTAATTACTTCGATAATGTCTCCAATGAAAGACTCTTTTCTGTGTTGAAGATCAACAATATCTGTAATATCAATAGATGTTGTTTGTGTTTCATTATTATGATAGATTAATCGAGAATCAGTTAGTAACACTGATTCTGTACCGTCAAGTGAGATGGTGTAATCATAATAAGCCAATATTTTTTCTCTCTCTTCTAATAATTGGTTGTCCTTAATATAATCCAAAGCGTATTTTTCCATATTGTTTGTTGTTCGAACTCCTCCTTCGTTCATATCACAGGAGTAAAAAAAGAATGGAAATAGTAGAGTTATAAAAATAGATTTAATTTTCATTTTTTCATTTAATTATTACCAACGTCTCGTATAAGAAACGTAGGGCAGGTGATAAGCGATACGTTTCGGATTGGTACTACGCCAAATATAAATATTTTGCTTTTATCTTTTTTCTCATAAACGCCATATTTTATAGTTGGCGACTTTGCAAATAAACACAGACCTTTCGATTAAGCTCTAAAGCCCTATGTTTTCTTATACATTGTTAGCCTTAGTTATTCTTCTATTTTTTCAAAAACACCATTTTCGTTCCTTTCGAAACTAGTTCCAATTTCCGATTCCAGCAAATCAATAAAAGAATCATCTCTTGACAAAACCGCTCCGAGTGAAACTAAGCTTATATTTTCTGAATCATCCATATATTCATCAGATTCATCACCAGATAAAATTCTCCAACCTGTGTCAACATAATCTCTGTCTTCGTCTTTTTCCATTGGTTCTTCTCTATAGATGTAATTTATTGGTGCATTATCATAAAGAATCTTATTCGTAACAAAACATCTGTCATAATATTTGTCAACCAAATTTGGTTCAGTTAATTCCAAATCGTGATCGATAATGTGTTTATGTTCAAAAGCTATTTCGTCTCCAGCATAAAGCTCGTGCAAGTAGAAAGGGTGATTATCTAATTTTCCTTTAAATTTTTCTCCATTAACTTCTGTAATCTCAACCCACATTCTTTCCGCTGATGGATGGTCAGAATTAGAGGAATCAAACTCAAAAGTTAGTTTGGCAATATTACCAACTTGAAGATTTTTGGTTATTTCTTTACTTGGTTTGTAAAAAGTGTATTTGTGTTCTTTGGCTAATTTTTCCGAATCTGTTAGTTTCCAACTTCCCATTTTGTAACCAAGCGAGTTAATTCTTCGTAAATCGTATTCCCATTTTTTGTCAAGTCTACAGAGTTTAATTATTTTTCTAACTAACTCCGTTCCTTTTCTGTTAATAATCACATAGTGTTCAACTAGTTCTGAGCCCAAATTCTCAAAAGCAATTCCCCATTCGTTATTTTCTATCAGTTCAAATCCACTTATGAGTTGTTGTTTTATTCCATTTACTATTTCAGTTTCTTTTTCGTTCGGTAAAACTTCTGATTCCACGTACTCAAAAAAATCTTGTACAGCTTGTTTTCTTTTTTTTGAGTTAAATATCATTTGAGTTTTTTCTAATTAAGGCTAACGGTCTAGTATATGAAAAGTGCGTCTTTTCGAAGACGGATTTTTCAGTTTCACTTATTGTCTTTTAAAAATAGGCTTTTTAAATTTTTAAACCAATTGACGCATTTTTTATATAAGTTGTTAGGCGTAGTATTTCTTCTAGTTAAATTTGTAATTATTTCTGGTTCTCTAATTGCCTCAAAAAGTATGCGTCGTATAATTCTTCTCATCCAATCATGAACCCATAAATCATCATATGTGCTAGGTTCGGTTGTCCTTTTTTTTAAAATAGCGTTTGTAAATTCCTCTGTAGAATTACCATGTGCGATTGCGCTTCTATAGCTATATAGTTTATTAATCATTGTATCAACCGTAGTACCCTCAAAATCTTCAAAACCTAAAGAGCGACCACAAGAATTAAGTCTACCATTTACAAATTTTAAATTATGCTTGAGTTGTCGAGATATCGAATCAGTTGGATCATTAGGATCAGGTTTGTGTGTCAAAATTGATTCCATTACAGTAAAATAACCTAAGATTTTCATTGGTGTGTAATCTGGTAAGTAATCAAGAGAGCGAAAAAGAGATATTGAATTAATAAAATTTACAGGAATTTGCTTTGAAAATAATTCAACTGTATCCTTTATATCTTGAATGCAAATTAATGAAGGGCGCTTATAGTTATTAAAACCAGTATAAAGACTGTTTTGAACTTGAAAATTAGGAAAAGTCGGGTGTCTAGTGGAGATACTTCCATTTGTATTAAACGATATACCAATTCTTAATTCAGCGTCACAAATTGCTAACGCATTTTGTAAAGTAAACTCATTTATATCGGAAGTGTCATTAGCTTCTAAAACCATAACACGCGCAATTTTCAATAATTCTTCTTCAGACTCAGGTGGCCTGTTATAAATATGGTCAGGAATTTCATCTTGGATTTCTTCCCATACTTGAAGCTGAGGAGGAAAACCATGATTCCACCCTCTTCGTTTGGCCCAGCTTTCAGAATTAAATCGAAATTGATGATTTTGAAGTTCTTCTGGAGTAGCTTTTCTCAACGTCCATCCAAAACCTATATCGTGACTTTGTGATAGTAAATCTTCGTCAACATCATTAAAAATAATAGCTCTATGCATAATTTTTTCGGGTATAGCTTCTAGTCTTTTCGGCATATTACGCCTAACGTTATAAGTATGTGTCGTAGCAATGCAAAATGTTACCAAGCCATCGACATTTTCTGCGCTGATTTTATAACTTTTCTCTCCATAAAATCTTTGCGCCATAGCAAATATAGAAGAACCATTGGACTATCACTTAACTGCTATGATCACATACTTGGTGTTATAGCCTTTTTTAAAATGTATAAAAGCGAACAAAATGTTTATATTTCACATTTACAGCTTTTCCGTTATTCATACCAGGAGACATTTTGGGAAGCGAACTAAATATTTCATAAACATTATTTATAGCTGTTTCTGTTGGTCCATCTACTTTTATGTTTTCAATTTCTCCGTTACTATTGATTATGAATTCACTTTTAATCTCAACTAGTGTTCTTGACTTAAATTCCTTTGAGATCAGTTCTGTATTTAATTTTCGGTCAATAAAACCGTTGATTTTGTCTTTTGTACATTTTTTATTTTTTTCCTCTTTCTTTTTTCTTTTACAATCGTTAAAGAGTGGAGCAATTTCAACATCTTTCCACTCAATAAATTCGGTTTGAGTTTTTTCCGTTTCGTTAATTACTTCTTGAGACTTAACAGATAAAATTGTTAAAATAAAAAGGAGAACTGATAATTTTATTTTCATATTTAATTTTGATTGGCTATAACGTTTAATATATGTGTCGTAGCTGTGCAAAATGTTACCCAACTCTCGGCATTATCTGTGCATTGATTGCTATTTTTTCATTTTGCAAGCATTGCGCCACTCCAAAAATACAACAACTATTCGATTGATCCCTTAGCTGCCTATGACATCATATATCGTGTTGTATGCAGTTTTTATATTCCAATCAAACGCTTTAATTTCTCAATTATCGTTTGTTTAACTTCTTCAATTGGTTTTTCGATTAGTTCCACCTCATTATAGTCTTTTAGGCTTGAAATCGGATTGATATATTTTAACTTGGTTTTTTCTTTAATTTTGAAAGATCCATCCATTCCAAAATGTATTTCTTTTCCGTTTTCTGTAATTCCATATTGATGAAGATTTCCTTTTTCATCTCCTTCAGGAGTCATCATTATTCTTTTAGAGTATGTATCTCTTTTGAATGAATCAAAATCTCCGGTTTGCTCATAAATAGTCATATCGTCATTAGCAAAAAACCATCCCAAAAGTTCATTAGAGTCTGTTAAATCAGGAGCCATTAATGCACAAAAGAAAAAGATAAACATCTCATTTGAGATTCCGTCGGGAAAGGTCAGAATGAACTCATTTTTTCTTTTATGTTGATGAATTGAGGATTTTGATATTTCCATTGAACTTAAAAGCTCAAAAGTGGTAAATTTCAACTTTTCAAGATTAACATCTTTTAATTCAATATAGAAACAAAAACTAAACATAATTGAAGTTATGAATCAAAACTCATTAAAAAAAACAGAAATTTTTGAAAAGAAAGTATGTAGCTATTTGCTAATTGATCCTAAACTTTTCGACTTATGCGTTTATAAATACAAGGGTTATGCACTTTTATTACGCAATTGGATAGAGGAATCTTACCTAAGAGGTACACCTGTTCATGATGTAGTAAGAACAATTAGAAATTCAAAACTTTTAGTAGAGCAAATAAATATGGGCAAACCTTTATGTTGGGCGTAAAGATCACCACTAATTAGAAATGCTTTAGGTGCTATCATATCATTATATAGTAGTAAAGGGAAGCCTTATAAACAATACTATGCTACCAGATGATATAAACAACATACCTCCAGATGTGCTATATGGTGTACTAAAAGTTTTGAATATTGAAATTGGAGAATTTATGTATCGCCTCTTAAATGATAAACCACAAGAAATAATGATATATGCTAGAATATATTTGCTCTACCAAGAAAATAAACAGTATTGTGATGTAAACTTAAATTAAGTATTAATCTCTTGAGTGCCCCCTAACCCCTCCCCAAATCGATCAATACCTACTTATGCTTGTTTATTGATTAACAATAGTTTAACATAAACGAAACTCTCAGTCCCGAAAAATGAAACTGGCATGTTTTAATATTGTATATCAAATGTCTAATAAACCTTAAAACCAAATTAGTATGATCAACCAAAATTCAAACTACCTAATTCATAAAGGCTAGCATTTCATAAACGACACCTATCATTATAGTTATTGAGTAGGGCGCCATACTCTATAATTTTTTGATAAAAATGGTTCTCTAGGATTTTTTTATCCTATGCCATTAGCATACAGCTTGGACCATCAAACTTTGCTGTACAGGAATTCTTATTCACATATTTTAACTTTTAAAACAAATAAAAAATGAACAAATCAAATCTTTTGGGGCTGCTCTTGGTTGCCTTATTTACAGTGCATCAAAGCTATGCGCAAATTACAGAACCGGACTGTAAAGATAAAGTTACCGTAGCTAAAGCTTACATGGATTACATAGATTTTCTCAGTCCAGAACTAAAACAAGAAATTTTGGAGGAAATCACTCCCTGTGTAGCTTCTGGTAATTCGGATGCTGTTTATGTAGCATCAATACTTACACTAGAGGGAAATCCTACTGAAATAGAGGAACAAAATGCGTTTTCAAACATAGAACAAGTTGCTCAAAATGGAGGTATTGAAGCCGCACGCTCTTTGGGTATCTTGTATAAAAACGGAACAGGCACAGAGATAAACCTTGATGAATCTTTATACTGGCTAAAAAAAGCGGCAGATGCAGGAGATGACATCGGGAAATATGGTGTTGGATATTATCAACTAAAAGGATTAGGAACAGCTAATCAAAGTTACCAAAATGCTCTACAATCATTACAATCAAGTAATTATCCTATGTCAAAACATTGGGAAGCTATTTGCCATTATTTTGGATATGGAGTGCCTGTAAATGAAGATTTAGCTCTACAGATATTAAAAGAAAACAATATTGAAAACAGCATATTATTAAAACTCCAATTTCAAGTAGAATACGAAAACCCTAATCAACCTCCTTCTGTTAATCCTTCAATTACTAATGATGAGAAAAATATCTTAGCTCGTCATAATGAGGATTCAGAAGTTTTAACCACAGATGATATAAGTTTTGTATATCAAGGAAAATTTGTAGAATACGATTGGTCTAAAACTTATTTTAACAGAACCCTACCTTTTGATTTAACCTTAGAATATAATCATGACACTAATAAGTTAGATTATAGTTTCAAAATAGATGGAGCTACCCAATTAGGAACGGCAAATTATGAAGACAATACAGCAACGCTTGACAAAAAAATAGTAATCCCTGTTAAAAGACTTATTCAAGATCACCCAGAGATAGATAGTATCACTTATGAAATTTCATCTTTACAGTTTGATTTAGTAACACCCGCTAATGCTACAGATCCAGTCTATGTAATAGGTGATGTTACTGGGGATATACCCGAATGGAAAGAACCTATGATGCCTGCCAGGTTTTTATTAAAACAACTTCACAAACCAGGAGAACCACCAACACCACCCGCAGCTGATTTGGAGGATTTAGTGGTTTCTCCTAACCCAACCACAGGACAAACAAAAGCTATATTTACTTTAAATACACCCATGGCTGTAAGTCTTGAGGTTCGTAATGTTACAGGAGCCTTGTTTTTTAGCTCGAATCGAACTAGTTTTCCCATCGGGTCGCACTCTATAGATATTCTTCTTCCTTTTGCCCCAAGTGGATCGTATTACATGACACTGTTTGCCGGAAATCAAAGGTATACTGAAACTATTATAAAAAATTAAATCGTTAATCTTTACACAAAATGAAATCAATATATAAGATATTGATAATAGGTATGTTATGTCTATTATCTAGCAAGACTTTTGCACAATTTGAAATAGTCAAAAGCGATAAACAGCCAATAAATACAGGCAATTCGATTTATGACTGTACATGCACCTTTATAGAAGACTACAATACTCTTCAACGCCTTCTGGCTCAATTAGAGGCAATTGAAGAAGCAAGATGGTTAGGGGAACGAGAAAGTGTTTTTAAACTAGAAATTGAAAGGCGATTAGGTAAAGAAAATAATCCTTATCCAAATTTTCAACTGGCACAAATAGCATGGTTTAATAACATGACTAAAGACCCCGAAGTTGATAATATAATGAAATCTCGCAGAGATACGTATCAAAAGTCTAATAGCGAATTTAACCGAGCTAAAAATGAATTACATTATGAAAGAGAGGTTACGCAATATAGGTTGAATTTTACTACACCAAGCCCTAATGATTTTGGAGATTTAAAAACCAATAGAGGTCAAGGAAATAATGCAATTAAATTCACTGATTTGTCTATTGCTGCGGCACAAGAAAACTTAGGTTCTCTTAATGTAAACTTGTTTGTTTTAGAACAAGGGCTAAATACACAAACAGAACTTATTAACGGAATCGATAAATTAAGACAGACACCCGCAATTTTAAGAGAACAAATCATTAATGATTATGTGAATCATTATAATAGTTTAGATCTTAACAACAAGGTGAAACTGATGACCAAGTATTTAATTGCGGGTAGCGGTGCCTCTTTAGTAAATGCTGCTGCTTGGTTATCACCCCCTCATGCTTGGTCTGTCAGCGAAGATCAATATGCAGCATTTATTGATATTTGGGCAAGAGAGTTAGGCGAGTCTAGTCCCATTGCTTACCCTTCTGAAACTGGTGCCTCTGCAATAAAACCATACTCAATAGTTTCACTTGGAGAAGAAAGATCTATTTTTATTAAAAAAAGGCCAAATTTAAAAATAGAAGTCGAAGATTATTTTTCAAATAGTCGATATAAACAAAACTCTTTTGATTTAGTAAAACAGGTTATAGACAGCTATAAAGACAATCAGGCTTTTAATCCAACTCAAGGGAATTTTGCTTCGGTAGGTCGACCAGTTAAATTTCAAAACAGCGAAGATAAAGAGCTAGGATTATCTTTTGGCGCACTACCAGGAGGACTAAAAGGGATTGGAAATATTTTAGCAGAATTGTTTGATGACTCCAAAGTCGCAGACTTAAAATTAAAAGGGGCTATAATCCGAAGAATGTTTGGAGACAATAACATGCTTTTTCCAACGACACTTCCTGATGAACTTATCGGGCGTATGTTTAATTTTAGAAAATTACCTTGGCAAGTAAAACCAACACCTGGCGCATCTGACTTTTTTGTTCAGCGTGTAGATATTGAGTTTGCTTGGAATATGGGTGCTGCACTATGGAATAATAACATGAGGATACCTGAAGTATATTCTTCTCCATCTGGTGTATCGGCTATAGAAGCACTTATTGGCCCTGCTATTGACCTATTTGATTTTGAGCATTTAGCTAGAGTTTATAATATTACACGAACATTGCAACTTAATTCTATTCAGGAAGATTGGTTGGCTAATAATGTAGGAAAAACGTCGAGAATTAATCAATATTTACAGAGTAACCTTGTGTCTCAAGAAGCTAAAGAGACTATGAGAACCTTAATAATTTTAGAAACACAAAGTAATCATTTGATTAATCCTCTTCAAAATGACGACATACTAAGAACCGTTACTTATTATAATGATGGAGTCTTTGATTCAGATATTAATTTTTGTGGTTGCTCTGCTAGTAATGAGTTCGTTCGTGAAGGGTATTTAAAAGGTACTATATCAGAACAACAATTGTTTGATACTTATGGCGCACAAGTAAACTTTCAAATTCAAGATCCAGATGGATCTTTTAGAGCTGTTTCGCAATTGGATTTTTACCTAGAGACAGCAGAAATTAGAGAAGGTGTAATACGAGAAATATTAGCATGGACACCTGTTGGTGATATTTCTGAGGCAGGATACGAATTATATGATGGCAATTATGGTATGGCAGCAGCCAATATAGGTTTGTTGTTTGTTCCTTTTGACAGAGTGATTATCTCAGGAGGAAGAATTGTTAAAGTTATTTTTAGGAATGGTAGTGAAGTTGTAGAGTTTACAGTTGATCAAATTTGGCGTATGAAACCATTTGCAAGAGGTCGTTTGATCGAAGAAGCTTTGGCAAAAACTCATTATAAAGATTATCTTTGGACAGTAGACATACCTACAGCTAATGGTAAACCCAATTATTTTTGGCCGTATTTTGATTTTATAAAAGGCAACAAAGTAGTTAGCGTTAAGACAACTACAGCGACAAGTGGTTTTGGAAATATTAAAAGGAATATTTTGGATTTAGCCTTATATGTAAAAGGTAATACTACCAATGGCGGTACTATTATAAATAATGTAGATTTAGATATATGGGTGCCTGAGGGGTATGACAGAAATTTATTAAATGGAATTATAAATTTTGGAGAACAAAACGGTATTAATGTAAATATTTTTGATTATAAATAAATATGAATAAAGATATTATCGAGGTTGTAATATCCTTACCAGTAAATACATTTACTGGTAAGGATATTTACAATATCTTTTTAACAAACTTATGGTTTAAACCTAAGAAATTTTACGGTTATGGTATTACTAATGGAGATAAGGTTTTTAATACAAAGTTTTTTGAAAAAGTAAAACAACAAAAAGGAGAAGTTGGTTTTTCTATTTGGGACAATAATGATCAACGCTTTTCTGTAGTACGACATGTTCCTGCTCATAATTTCCAAAGAATCCATATACATTGTGATGTCACCAGGTACAGTGAAATTTTTATGGAGTTAGAAAAATATGTTTTAGATAACATTATTACAATGTATGCTGCTCAATACTACGATGCTTATCTTCAAAGGGCTAAAAATGCAACAGCATATCGAGTTAAGAAATTAGAACCTCCTAAAAATAAGCTAATCAAAAACCATATTGGCATGCTTGAAGATGTTGATGTCAGCAATAATCCGGGTAGGGCTATTATGGTATCGAACATGTGGTTAACATCAAATTGGCGTATGTGGTTTGGTAAGGAGTTTTATAATCACGTCGATAAAGAACATCTTAAAAAATTCACGAAAGCCAATCAAATCAAAGAATTACAAAATGATATTCTAATGATAGAGTTATATGAAGGCCCTATGCAGGCAGATTTACCAGAAAACAGGGCAATACAACAGGCTTTTAGGGATCATATCGATATGGAGGAATTAATCAAAAAACTAAAATAGTATGGGTTACGAAATTAATATAATAAAAGAAACAGGAGAACCTATAAAGTTAAAAGATTGGGAAAAGTATGTTGAAAGTGATGACGACTTATCCTATCTCAATTCTATTGAAGAAAATACAATTCAATTACCATTAGAAAATGCTGTGATTTTTAAGGCGGAAGGATCAATATTTTTATTTTCAGAAGAGTATAATATGATTAGCGTTAGCGATCCAACCCAAAAAACTTTAGATAAAATGATTAGGATAGCATCTGTTTTAGATGCAAAAGTAGAAGGAGAGGAAGGTGAGGAATATGATCGCTTTTCAGTGATTAACGATTATAAAGATTACGAATTTTCTCATGTAAAGCAGCCAAAGAAATGGTATGAGTTCTGGAAAAGTAATACTGAGAAAAAGCTTGTATTTAAAAAGCGAAAGGAATGAGTGATTCTTTTATAACACTGGTTCCTTTGGAGATAGACAATCAAAAACCAGAAGAATTAGCTGTTAAACTAATTGCATACTTGCAGCAAAAAAAGATCATACAAAGTGAATTGTCTAATAAAATATTTAGTACACCAGGGTATAAGCCTGATACTAATTTCAAAGAGACATTAAAAAGCTATGATCTCTATTTGACTTCTATTAATGGATTAGAAGTAAGATTGGGTAGACAGGTTTTTGATAATGGTGGAAATGGTCTGGAACATGTAAATTGCCCTCATTGTAATTTCAATATAATATCAACCAATTGGACCGATGCAGTTCAGGAATGGTATGATGGTAAGAATGGAATAATTAAATGTGAGCTTTGCCAACAGAATACTTCGATTATTGAATATGATTTTCAACCAAAATGGGGGTTTGGCGAATTAGGGTTTACTTTTTGGAATTGTCCGCAATTTAAAGAAGAGTTTATAGTTGATATTGAAAACTTGTTAGAGTCCAAAATCGAGATAGTTTTCGGAAGGTTATAAGGAGACCACAATAAGCAAAATTATCAAGTAGTTCTAAATACCAGACTATTCTTACATAGCCTGTTATATTAATATTTAATTATGAAACATTTATTTCTTTTAAGTTGCTTAGTTTTTTTTATAAAAGCAGGAGCACAATCTGAACAAATAATTCCTCTTAACGGAAAAATGGTTGTTATACAAGATTGAATAATTACTAATAAACAAAAGTTAGATTCTTCTTTGCAGTCAAGGACCCCAACACTAATAGGAGCTGTTAAAGATTATTTAGTAGAGTTTAGCGGGGGTAAATTATCTGACTCCATTAAAAAGAATGATTTTATAAAAACAAAAATAATTTCTTCCATACAATTAGCTCTTGACCCTAGAAAAACTAAAGGCATACAATTAAAACATACTTATACTTTTCAAGACTCGATAATAAAATATCAAAGCCAAAACTCTTTGGAATTAAGCAATAATAAAGTTACTGTTATTAATAGAAAAGATGGAGAGCAAACATACTACATTTTAAAAGATTCTTCTCTGGTTAGAGATGCCTCTATCGCTTTTAGCTATAGACCAAAGGAAAATTATGAAGCCTTAGATGTAAAGGAATATAGAGAGCACAAAAAGACTATTCATGGATATGATTGCTTCAAGGTAGTACTAGAATTCGAAAGTAATTATATGAATACCCTTGTCGATCCTCTTGAAATTTTTCCTAGATCCGAAAGTTTATTGAGTAAATATGGCGATAGCTTAAGGTATAAAACCATTTATGAAATATTTGTAACTGATAAAATCAAGTGTAAATATCACCCTACTTTTAATATACCAGAAGTTTTAGAAAAATACTACCCTTTAGAAGTAATTAAAAAGAATAGTTCAATTGAAGGTAATGCTATACGGTATTTGGTTAAAGAGTTAGAAATAACTCCTACGGAAAAATAATTCTTGATAAAGAAGGGGGTCTTTTAGTCCTTAACATAAACTAAACACAGGTAATTAATTATGAGTAAGAATAAAGAAGTTTTATCCGTTATCTTAAGAAATCAATAGAGTTTTTATGAGGGGAATTACCTTAATGTCTCTTGCATGGTGCGCTTGCTTCCCGAAGGGAGCAAATGAGCTATAGCAAATTGTTGTGGGGAGTTATTCTATTTCCCCGAGTTCTTTAAGTTTTTCAATATATTTTTCAGCGGACATTGGGCAATTAACTAAATCAGCGAAATCTTGCTTAGATAATTTGCATTGAGTGGACATTTGCTTAATTAGATAATTATTCAAATCCTTTTTACTTCCGTGACTTAATTTAGTATAAAGTATCATTTTTCCATTGTAATGAAACTCCAGGTACTTATGGTCATTACTATGATTTATAGAGTCTTCAAATCCTTTTTTCTTAAGGTTTTTATATGCTTTTTTACTGTTTAAAACCATCTAATAGACCTGTTTTACAAAACTATTGAGAACCCCTTTAATTCTCAACAGCCTTTTATTCAATTGACTGTCTTTTAGAGAATTTAGTCTGTTGTATAAATAGTCAAATTCTTCGTTAAAATTCTGTTCTGCTTCATCTTGAGTTTCTCCTGTGCCTATTAAATCTAATTGCTCATTATTTATGATATAAAAGTCATCTTCTTTGGCAAATAGACAGCGTAAGGGAAAATTTAAGATATATTGTTTTTTGTTTACATTTATGACTTCAGGTGAATACGATAATGAATGTTGAGCTGGTGAAATTACCTCTTCAATACTGTTTCTTGTTTTTCCTCCCTTTTTTGTTACCTTGATTCTTGCATATGCTTTTTCTTCTAGCGACTCTTCTTTTATTTCTTTAACATCAACTATCAAACTTTTCTTTGTAGATGCCTTGAATTTCTTTGGCCTATATTTTTCGCTTGAATCATCAATATTACCTTTCTCGTAAATAGAAACAGGAGAATTTTTAAAACTCGAAGTAAAACCATAAAGCTTTTCTACTATTTCATTTCGTTTGAGGTGTTCAGGATAAAGATCTCTTAAATCATTATATGTTCCTTTATCGGAAATTTCAAATAATGAGTTCAACTTTTTTGTCACTTCCTTTCTCTGATTTTGAAAGTCACCAGTTATTACAGGTTGAATTCTTTGAGTTAATACAAAAGAAGGAATTGCACTACCTTTTTGAAAGTCAGTTAATTCAAGTTTAAAATTGTTTAAGTCAATTGCTTCGTCAGCAGGTAAATCATATTTTGCAATTGATAGAACAAGCTCCTGCAGAGATTCTGCAATTTTGATTAAAGATTCTATAGGTAATGTTTGGTACTTACCAAGCTCACCTTCAATCTTTAAACTTATTCCTTTTTGTAAATCAATTGCCATTTATCAAATGTAAGGTTTTTTCATAATTACCCACAACGCCAAATATATGAATCGGAGCAAGGCAAGTAAGCCAGAACCAATCGATTTATTTACGCATTTTTATTTCTTGCCTGCCTGCCTTTCGGTTTAACACTAAACTTTGCTCTGATTTCATATATAATGTTGTATGCTGGCTTTTTTTATAGTTGTTTTTTAAAGTCAAGTTGAATATTCCAAATCTCGATAATTGATATAGATTTTCTACTCAAATCGTTTATATTATCATACTCAGTCCACAAAAAGGGATAGAAACCAATTCCATCATTTCCATTCAAATTTTCAATTTCTTCTTTCCAATTATCCCACCTTGAGCCTTCATAAAATTGCTCTAAATCTCCTGTAAGCGTCCACCAAATAAAGTCAGAATATCCCATTTCCATAGCGTCCCACTCAAGGCAATCAGGAGCAAAATAATACATCTGTCCTAAGTCTTCTCCAAATTCACCGCCATTAATCGCAAAAAAACCTCCAATAACGTCATCACCGACAAGAAAATACGAGGCTTGTTGTCCAAATTCAGTTATTGATTTTCCTTTATTCCAATCAGGTAAATTTCTGTTCATTTTTTCACTGCCAGAACCTAAAATACGAATCCACCCATTATCAATTAAAATTCCCCCAGTTTCATAAATTATGGCTCCCATTGGAGAACGAGTTGTAACTTGAGTATTGAACAAAGCTAATTCAGCACTTTTTTGTTCTCTAGGTAAAACTTCTACTTTATTTGTAGCTTCTTTAATCCATTCAGAAACCAATTCCCATCCAGGTTCTTCCTTGTTTATTAAATCAGTTATAGGTTTCATTTAGATTGTTTTCTGTGCTTGCATACAACGTTATAAGTATGTGTCGTAGCAGAGCAAAATGTTACCTTACCATCGACTTTTTCTGCGCTGATTTTATAACTTTTTCACCATAAAATCTTTACGCCATAGCAAATATACAAGAACCTTTGGGTTATCACTTAACTGTTATGATTACATACTTGGTGTTGTACATAGTTATTTTTCAGAATATTGTTTTTTTAGTTTTTCAAATTCTTTTTCATATTTATCAATTCTTTCTCCATCTTTTGTTGATAATAGAAAAGGTTTTCTCTTTCCTATTATCATGGTATCATAAACTAAT
>CANNFM010000007.1 GCA_947503835.1 uncultured Aquimarina sp. | reverse complement strand
TGATCTGATTGTTGCTTAAAGTTGTCATGTTTTTCTTGTATTTTATGGTTTATAATTGAATCTTAAAATTATCTGTAGCGTCTTTTGGCGTTCCAGATATGTCCTTTAGATGTACTTGATTTTTTAGTGATCTGATTGTTGCTTAAAGTTGTCATGTTTTTCTTGTATTTTATGGTTTATAATTGAATCTTAAAATTATCTGTAACGTCTTTTCGTGTTCCAGATGTATCCTTTAGTAATTGATAATTTTTTGGTGATTTGATTGTTATCTAAGGTTCTCATGATATATTATTTTATGATTGTTTATACTTACTAGACGTCACTTCTTTTGTTTTGTTACAGTACTATGTATAAAAAGGTACTATTTTAACAAATATTAACACTTTTGTGCCATAAATAGGGGAGTGTGGAGTGAAATATATTTATAACACTGATCGAAAAGGCTCTAAATTATACTATAAATAAAACCCAAATTTTTCATAAAGGAGGCACATATGATTCAATTAAAAGGTAATTTGAATTATTAATTATATCTAAATACTGGGGGTATGAAACTAAAAGTTGCGGTTTTAATTTTTATAATTGTTAGTGGGGTACAAGAAAATTATGCTCAATACAAAGAAAACGATTGGTCAGAAAGAGATACTTGGATGGATGTCTCTAAAATATTCGAATTATCTGAAATTGAATCGGGAAGTGTAGTTGCCGATGTGGGGTGTCACGAAGGATACCTCACCATTCACCTAGCTAAAAAAGTTGAAGAATCTGGAAGAATATATGCTGTCGATGTACGAGAGGATCGATTACGCAAATTAGATGAACATTTAGAAGAAAGAAAAATTACTAATGTTACTACGGTATTAGGTGATTATGATGATCCTAAATTACCAATGCAAGCTCTAGACGCCGTTATTGTAATGGATACATATCATGAAATTAAGGACTATAAAACAGTTTTAACACATATTAAAACGTCTCTTAAACCCCAGGGAAAAATTATTATCATAGAAAAATTAAAAAAACATATGCGTAACAAATCTCGTGCAGAACAAATAGATGCTCATACATTATCCAAGCACTATGTTAAATCTGAATTACAGGATGCTGGATTTGTAATCTCAAAAGAAATTAAAGACTTCGGTAAATGGGAAAATGATTCTAGTAAAACGATATGGATAGTAGTAGGTATACTACAATAACAATTGTATACCTATTATTATATAGTGTTTTAATAATAGTAAGCAGAGGATGAGGAGTCTAAAAACTTTTTCTAAAAGTTCTTCTCATTTTATGTTGATCATGTTCATATCCATTCCAAAGTGCTTGAATAGCTTTGTTTTCTTCTAATTCGGGATTGGTTTCTACAGTTTCAATTCCATTTCGAAGAAAAGTTTCATTCATTTCCTTAAAAATTAGAGCAGTGACTCCTTTGTTTTGATATTCTGGATCTACACCAATAAGATAAAAGGCCGCAGTATCATTTCTTCGTTGTGCTTTAAGAATATGTAAAAATCGTAATGGATATATTTTACCATTCATTTTCTTTAGCGCCCTAGAAAATGAAGGCATAACAATTGAGAAAGCTATTAATTTACCTGTATTGTCAGCAATACAAATAATATATTCAGGATTTAGATAGGGTAGGTACTTTTTCTTATACATATCTATCTGATACTGTTGTATAGGAACAAAAGTTTGTAAGCCGCTATAGGTTTTATTAAGCAGATCAAACATATCATCTGCATACTGAAGAATATCTTTTCCTTTATTAAACTTTAAGAGTTGTAATTGATATCGCTCTTTGATAACCTTAGCAAATTTCAGAACCTTTTCTTTGGTTTGTTTAGGAACCTTAATTTTATACTCTACCCATGTAGCTGCATGTTCAAAACCAAGTTGTTCCATATGGTCTGCATAATATGGATAATTATACCAGGTAATCATAGTGTTTAACTCATCAAACCCTTTAATTAGAATACCGGCTTTATCCATATTAGAGAAACCGACCGGACCTTCCATATATTCTAAAGAATGCTTTGCTCCATATTCGGCAACTTTTTCTAAAAGGGCTTTGGTTACTTCTATGTCGTCAATAACATCAAACCATCCAAAACGTACTTTGGGCTTTTTTTGCTCGTTTACCTCGATCCAATTAATTATGGCTGCAATACGGCCAACAATAGCATCGTTTTTGTAGGCTAAAAAGTATTTTGCATCAGCATTTCTAAAAACCGGATTTTTCTTGGGGTTCATTACATCCAGTTCTTCTTTAATAATTGAAGGAACATAATAGGGTGATTCCTTATATAATTGAAAAGGAAACTTAACAAATGTTGTTAAATCTCCTTTGGAAGTAATTTCTTTAATCGTAATCATAAATCATATGTCATCTCTAATTCATAGCAAATATATAACCCTTTTTTAAATATTATGATTGGGTTTTGATCATTTTGGTATTTGCCTCAAGTATTTTTGCCCAACTCGTTATAAAAACTCGAAAACAATAACGTATTGGTTAATTATCAATTATTTCTAATTCCTTATCGATGTCAAGGTTTTCGTTGTCCTCTTTTTTCTCTTTGCTTTTACGTTTATCATCTTCCTTTTTTCTTTTTTTCTCTTCTTTTAATCGCTTTTTTTCTTCTTTCTTTCTTCTTTTTTCTTCTTCTTTCTTGGCTCTTTCTTGCTGCAGTTGGTATTTGTCGTACTCTGCATCAACATCTTCTTCTTTCTTTTCTTCGACTTTCTTCTCTTCGACTTTTTTCTCTTCAGTTTTTTCTTCCTGGTTTAATTCATTCTCCATTCTTTCTAACTCCTGAAGCTGTTTATCAATATCGTCTAGTTCGTCACCGGCTCCTTGATCTTTTTCCATTTTATCCAATTCTGCATCAATATCTTCGATCATTTTCTGCTTTTCTTTCTCGGCCTTAAGAGCAGCTTTTTCTGCTTCTCGAGCTTCTTTAGCTTCACGTTTTAAACGTCTTCCTTCTTCTTTCTTAAATTTCTTACCTTCTTTTTTATCTACTTTTTCTTGTTCGATACGTTCTCGTTCTAAACGCTCTGCTGTACGTCTTTCATCAAGGTCTTTTTCAATATCTTCTCTAAAATCATCATCTTCGAACGTATTTATAAATGGAGTCTTTTCTAATTTAAGGCTATCATTTTCGATTTCTTCAAGCTCCTCTAGTTCTCCATCAATTTCCTCTTCACCTTCTTCACCTTCTTCCTCTTCCCCTTCTTTTATACCGCCTTCTAAGCCCGGTTTTTCGATAATTTCATCTTTGGTATGCCAGTCAAATCGGTAAGATGCTCCAAAACTACAGGTAAATATAGAGGGTGTATCTTTAAAGTTAAACGCAATATTTGCATCAAATTGCAGATCCTTGTCAAATAGATATGCTCCTCCTAATCTTAATATATCATCACTATAGAAATCACTTTTTTGCCCTTGATATTCTATAAAACCTGCCCATGTATCATTTATAGTATGCGTAGCCGTAAGAATCCATCCAATGGCAGGATTATCTGTGGTCACTTTATCTACTATTATATTGGTAACAAAAGCCCAGTCACCGCCATAGTTTGTCGTCCAATTATTTTGAGCAAGTACTGCAAAAATAGGACTAAAAGTAGGGTCTTCCGGAAATGTAAAAGGATTGTCTGAAGAAACAAAATTAGCACCTACATAGGCAGATACTGCCGGAATCAGGGTTTTCCATCTAAATTTATGATGTTCTTTCCAACTTTTTAGGGCGTCATAGTTAATCGTATCCTTTTTCGGTTTTTTATAGGGATCATAGATTAAATATTTTGCACCTAATGTATTTACTTCAAAATTACTTCTATTTATTTTTTCTTCGTTACCACCTACAGTTTGTTTAACACCATCGGCTCTAAATCTACCATTTAGTCTAATTTCTAATTGCTCTATAAGAAGACCATATCGTACTGTATAATCAAAGTTAAAAACATTTGTTTTTGTGTCAAAAATCTTATGTTTCTCTTTTCCGAAACCCATTCCACCTTCTAATTGTAAAACATTATTACCAACAGAGAAAGCACCTTGAGAGGTACCGGGTCTATTAGAATTTATTTTCTCGGTATATTGTGCAGAAGCTGATATCCCCAATAAAAACAGGGTGAAAAAGAATAGAATATTTCTAGGGCTCATATTCGGTAGATTTGGTTCAAATATAGCAGATTTTATCATTTTTTTAGGATTAACAGCGTGTAATTGTATAGATAGTTCCTTATTTTTGAAAAAAAATGATATGCAAGAAGCTTCTCTACAAGGGGTGTTAAAGGTAATTCTCATTATATTACTAATATATTACGGACTAAAAGTATTAACGCGTTTATTTGGTCCTCTATTGCTTAGATATGTCACAAAGAAGGCTGGAGAAAAATTTCAACAACAATTTAGCCAATACCAGCAAGGACAGCAATCTACACAAGATGAAGTTACAATAGATAAAAAACCGAAACAAAATTCTTCTAATAAAGATGTAGGAGAGTATATCGATTTTGAAGAGATCGATTAACTTTTCATTCCTTTTCAATACCACATATATCCGTTTGTAAAAACTTTACTACAAATAAGTACTAGATTTCTGTGAGTAATTGGTACAAATTTATGAGACCAATTTTGTCTACTATATAAAACAATAAACTGCTTACTTAATTCTTTTTTTTATTGACAAATGTGAGAATTAAAAATATGTAATATTATTACAGAAGTAACTTATATTTTTTAATTTGGCGGTTCATTTCGTAAACTCGCACTTATCATGTCTTTAACCAAAAGATTTTTACCTCATATTCTTGTTCTCTTAGGTTTTTTAATTGCTTCATTAGCGTATTTCAATCCTGTTCTTAGCGGGGAAAAAATGCGACAAGGTGATATTGTGCAGTATACGGGGATGGCTAAACAACAAACCGATTTCAGAAACCAAACAGGAGAAGAACCGTATTGGGCAGATAATGCATTTGGTGGAATGCCAACATATCAATTGGGCGCACAGTATCCTCATAGTTATATTAAGAAATTAGATCGATTGATTCGATTTTTGCCCAGACCGGCAGATTATTTGTTTCTGTATTTTATTGGTTTTTATGTCTTATTATTGGTTCTCAAAGTTGATTATAAACTTGCATTTCTCGGCAGTTTGGCCTTTGGCTTTTCTACATATTTTATCATCATTCTAGGAGTAGGGCATAACGCCAAGGCACATGCGATAGGGTATATGCCTCTTGTTTTGAGCGGAATTATAGTCACCTTCAGGAAAAAGTATATCTGGGGGTTCTTTTTGTTGGCTATATCAATGGCGTTAGAAATCGCAGCCAACCATTTTCAGATGACGTATTATCTTTTCTTACTGGTTCTGGTACTTGGCGTTTCGTATTTGGTAGATGCTTACAAAAAGAAACAAATACCAGATTATTTTAAATCCTTGGGAGTAATGGTGGTTGCCGTACTTTTTTCGGTGTTATTAAATGCAACAAGTCTTCTTGCCACCAGAGAGTATACAAAGTATAGTACCAGAGGAGATACAGGCCTAACCATTGAATCTAATGGTAAAGAAAAAAGTAAAGGAGCAGGTTTAGATTTTGATTACATTACAGAATATAGCTATGGACGTGCAGAAACTCTTAATCTATTTATTCCTCGTTTTATGGGAGGTTCTAGTGCAGAAGATATAGGAACAGATGCAAATATATATTCAGAATTATTGGGGTTAGGAATGCCTGCAAGACAAGCCAAATCGATAACAGAAAGCGCACCTACCTATTGGGGAGATCAGACCTATGTGGGAGCACCAGCATATATAGGGGCGGTGGTTATATTTCTGTTTGTTCTTGCCTTATTTTTAGTCAAGGGAAGATTAAAATGGTGGATCGTAGGAGGTACAATTTTAGCACTATTATTATCGTGGGGTAAAAACTTCAGTTTTCTAACCGAACTTTTTATCGACTTCTTTCCGCTATACAACAAATTTAGAGCAGTATCCTCAATTCAGGTAATTATAGAGTTATGCCTTCCTATTTTGGCAATTATAGGGGTACATAAGCTGCTGACCAATACGGTTGAACAAGAAGTGAAAATTAAGGCCATAAAATATGCTACCGCTATTGTTGGAGGACTAGCCGTTGTTCTTTTATTATTCAAGTCTGCTCTATTTGATTTTAGCGGAGCTAATGATAGTATTTTTATTCAGCAATTAGGCCCCGATTTTGTTCGCGCACTCAAAGAAGATCGAAAAGCAATGTTTACTTCCGATACCTTACGATCATTGATATTTGTGTTGTTAACCGCTGCAGTCTGTTGGTTTTATCTAAAAGGAAAATTAAAAGAAAATTTACTTATAGTAGGGCTAGGAGCTCTGATCATTTTAGATTTAATATCTGTAGACTGGAAATATGTAAATAAAAGCAATTTTGTTTCATCAAGAGAGTTTAATAAACCTTTTAGCCCAAATGCAGCCGATAAAGAAATTCTAAAAGATAAAGGACATTTTAAAGTATATGACCTTACCGGAAATCCTTTTAATTCAGGAAGAGCTTCTTATTTTCATAATGCAATAGGAGGATATCATGCTGCTAAACCCGGAAGAATGCAGGAGTTATTCGAGTTTTACCTGGCCAAAAATGACGTCGGAGTAATGAATATGCTTAATGTAAAATATATCATTACACAAGATGAGGATGGAGTAAAAGCTCTAAGCAACCCGTATGCCAATGGTAATGCCTGGTTTGTTTCAGCATTAAAACCTGTAGAGACAGTTAATGATGAGATGCTAGGACTAAAAAAGTTAGATACTAAAAAAGAAGCGATTATCAACGCTAAATTTAGTGATATGGTAGCTAAAACCAACTATGTTGTTGATAGCTTGGCTTCTATATCACTTATACAACACAAACCGAACCATCTGGTATATGAGTCCAATAACCCAAAAGAAGGTTTTGCAATATTTTCTGAAGTATATTACCCGGGGTGGCAAGCCTATATCGATGGGAAACCGGTAACGCATGCACAAGTAAATTATACATTACGAGGAGTACCCGTTCCGGCAGGGAATCATAAAGTAGAATTTAAATTTGAACCACAGGTCATAAAAACAGGAAGCGCGATTACACTTACGAGTTCGATAATCTTCCTATTGCTGATTATAGGCGGAGTGTTGTATCAATACAAGAAAACAGGTAGTATACTATCGTTAACCCAAGAAGAGAAGTAATTCGAATTTTGAAAGTTCTAATCATAACATACTATTGGCCACCAGCAGGAGGCCCCGGAGTGCAGCGATGGCTTAACTTTGTGAAGTATTTAAAAGAATTTGATATAGAACCTATAGTGTATGTGCCAGAAAACCCTACATATCCTTTAGAAGACAGTTCTTTATTGTCTGATATCCCAAAAGAGGTTACTGTTTTGAAACATCCTATTTTTGAACCGTATCGTTTTGCTCAGGTTTTTTCAAAAAAAGAAACCAAAACCATTAGTAGAGGGATTATATCGAGCCAAGAAAAACAATCACTCATCCAAAGGGCGCTGTTATTTATTCGTGGTAACTTTTTTATACCCGATGCACGTAAGTTTTGGGTACAACCCTCTGTAAAATACTTAAAAAAGTATCTTTCTGAACATGAAATCAATACTATTATTACTACAGGTCCGCCACATAGTGTGCACATGATAGGAAAGGGTTTGAAAGCACAGGTAGACCTAAATTGGATCGCAGATTTTAGAGATCCGTGGACTACCATTGGCTATCATGATAAATTAAAACTCACAAAGCGATCCATTCAAAAACATAAATCTCTGGAAAAGGAAGTTTTAAATACTGCTGATCAAATTATAGTGACCAGTTTTACTACGCAGAAAGAATTTCAGGAAATAACCAATACGCCGATATCCGTAATTACGAATGGTTATGATGTCGAAATGACTTCTAATCCGGTTTTAGATGAGCAATTTACAATATCACATATTGGGTCTTTATTATCTGGCCGTAATCCTATATATCTTTGGAAAGCCTTGTATGAATTAACACAAGAGAACGAAGCTTTTTCAAAAGCATTTAGATTACAATTAGTGGGCGCAGTGAGTGATGATGTGCTTTCAACAATTAAAGAAACAGGTTTATCTGAATTTTTAGAGCTAAAAGGATATGTTCCTCATAGCGAAGCTATAGAGATTCAGAGAAGCTCACAGTTATTGTTATTGATAGAAATTGATAGTAAAGAAACCCGATGTATTATCCCGGGCAAGTTGTTTGAATATATGATTTCGAAGCGCCCAATTTTGGCGTTAGGCCCCAAAGAAGCAGATATTTCAAGGTTGATTTCAGAAACGAATTCAGGATGTTTTTTTGAGTATCAGGAACATCAAGCTATAAAAGATCAAATATTTCAGTACTTTAAAGATTATCAAAACAACAAGCTAGTTTCGCAGGTATCCGGAATCGAAAAATATAGTAGGAGGGAGTTAACACGAAGTTTAGCTGAATTATTAAGAGAAACAAAAACCAATGAATAAACAATTTGTCAGACTGACATATTGTTAAAATTGTAATTATAAGAATGGGAATAGTAGTAAATCAATCTATTAAAAATGTAGTAATTACATGTCTTGGCTTTAGCATCGGGGCAGTGAATACGCTATTTTTATTTACCCATTTTTTAGAAAAAGAATACTATGGGCTCGTTTCTTACCTGATATCAGCCTCTAATTTGATATGGCCGTTACTGGCGTTTGGGGCACAGAATACTCTTGTAAAATTTTTTTCATCCTATGTTAATCAGGAGCAACAAAACAGGTTCTTAAGCTTGATGTTGTTACTGCCGTTGGGTATTGCCCTTGTTTTAGGAAGTATAGCAACCCTGTTTTATAGTACTTTACTTGGTTTTTTTAATGAAGGAAATACTATTGTGCAACCCTATGTTTGGACAATTTTTGTATTGGCTTTTGCCACATCGTATTTTGAGCTTTTCTTTGCCTGGTCTAAGGTAAAACTGAAAAGCGTTTTTGGTAACCTGATGAAAGAACTTTTCTTACGAGTTTGCATTAGTATATTACTATTCCTGGTGTATTTTAAACTACTTTCTGTAGAACAGTTTATTTATGCATTGGTCATTGCTTATGTACTACGAACATTGATCATGAAGGTGTATGCGTTTAGTTTACATCGTTTTAAATTTCGTTTTTCTCTACCCGATAACTTTGTTTCGGTGCTAAAGTATTCTTCATTAATATTGATAGCCGGATCGGTGGCTACTTTATTAATTGATTTAGATAAAGCAATGATCGAACGCTATATGCCTATAGAATATCTTGCAGATTATCAGTTATCTGCATTTATAGCCATAGTGATTATCATACCTTCTAGGGCGATGCATCAGATTACGTATCCGTTAACGGCAAAATTAATGAACGAGAAGGCATACGATGGATTAAAAGAATTGTATAAAAAAAGTTCGATTACTCTTTTGGCAATAAGTGGGTTGCTATTCGTATTGATTATTTGTAATGTAAATCAACTATTTGAGATGTTACCGGCACAATATGAATTGTACATATGGGTCGTTGTTCTTATAGGTAGTGTAAAGCTCTTTGATAATTTTTTAGGGAATAATAATTCTATCCTTTATAATTCAGATTACTATAGGCTGATCTTGTATATCGGTATTGGGATGGCGGTACTTACCGTGGTATTGAATTTAATTTGCATTCCCATTTTTGGAATTACAGGAGCTGCTATCGCTACATTTTCGGCAGTGGTTTGTTATAACCTGGCTAAATTATGGATTGTGAATGCTAAGTTTAACATGCACCCATTTTCAAGAAATTCATTTCTAGCACTGTTCTTAGTAATTGTATTTGTGTTTGGATTTTACTTTTGGGAGCTACCTTTTCACCCTATTGCCAATATTATCCTAAAGAGCATTTTGATCACTACCAGTTATGTCGTAATTCTTTATGTGTTGAAGATATCCCCGGATATTAATAACCTGATTTATCGTATCCTGCGAAGGTAATGGTAACAAAAAAGAAAATCCCTCGAGGTGCATGAGCATCTTCTCTGAGGGATTTTCCAACTAACCAACCAAAAAAATAAATATCGTTTATGTTTTCTTAGCTTCTACTTCTTGCAGATCTAGAACGTGAGTTGCTTGATCTTGCTGATCTATTAGAAGTATTGCTTCTTTGTCTGTTTATTGTTGACCTAGACTTGCTAGGTACTCTGCTACTATAATTACTGTTATTAGATCGTTTTGTTGCACTTCCAGAGTAATTTCTTGATGTACTTCTTGATCTTTGCACTTGATTTGGTTTTGCTACAGACCTTTTTTGGGTACTATTTCTCTGATATTGAGATCTATTAGTATTCTGAGATCTGTTTGCTACCGAACTTCTTGTTCTTTGATTTCCTTTTGTATAACTTCTAGACGGAGTACTTCTTTTAGTTGACTGTACTCTTGGTTTAGCTTGTACATTTCTGCTTGCAGATCGTGTTCTTTGATCAGCACTTACAGATCGTGTTCTAGTTGTGGTTCTTGTACCGTAGTTATTAGATCTACTTCTGGTATTACTTTTTCCATAGTTATTTGATCTGCTTCGCGCTACATTATTTTTTCCGTAATTACTAGATCTACTTCGTGTTGAATATCTTGATCCATAATTAGGGTCATTTCTTTTATACATTGCAGCTCTACGATCTCTTGTTCTATAACTTACCGCTCTTGCATTAGAACCTCTATATCCTCGGTTATAGCTTGTTACTCTATTATGAGGTCTGTAATAACTACGACTTCTGTATGGTCTGCTGTAATATCCATTAGAATAATTACTTCTATATACTGTATAAGAACATCTGTATGGTGTATAATATCTTCTATATGGTCTGTTGTATACTATACATCTGCTTACTACAGGTACTGTAAAGTAGGCATGAAAAGGTCTGTATACATAGCGTCTGTTATAAGAGTTAATATAACCCGTACAGTTTAAAAAGTTCCCGTAGTTGTTATAGTGTACATATAATCCACCAACTCTAGAGATTCGTCCGTAATTATTATAATTGATATAAATATCTCCGGCCTGTATGATTCTACCGTAGTGATCATAAAAGATAGGGGTGTTTTCTACCTGTACTACAGCTCCATAATCATCATACTGTACATAGGCATCATAATCATACCCCGAATTAAAACTAATGTTTACTCCCGGTGCATTAACACCAACACTTACGCCACCTCTTCGGCCATTAAGATAAAAGTCGAATTGACCATCTGCGTATATAGAGAAATCAATTCCTCCTTCAGAGAAGATAAAAGATTTACCGCTATTATAATAACGAGCAGTTGATTCTGTATTGGTTTCTGATGCATTAGCAGTTAAGGATGCTAATAATATACCTGTAAATAGTAAAACAATATTTTTCATAATTCTTGATTTTAAGTAAGTATCATTGTGTGTTATGATACTCACTTACTTATTATCAAGCAGCGTGCCAAAAAATTAAAGTATTGAAAAACAGTTATTTGTGTGTTTAAGGCTATATAATATTCTTAAGCTTAACCAGGAATATACTTTATAAGCAGAAAAAATAGTTTTGGAAATCCAAGATGATTTTCTTTTTGAAGTTTACAACGTTATAAGCTGTTGTACTAGAATTAGTAGAAATAGGGACCAGGTGAGGCAGTTTTTGTTTTCCCTAATCCGCACCTGGTTTATTTTTCCCTATCAAACTCAACACTACAATAATAAGGGTATAATAGATATCTTGAGTTCTGTATTTGTATACAGTTGAAGATCCAGTACTTATTTTTTTGAAGTTTTTATAGAGATATAGTGTTTTTTGAGATTTTTTTGAAAGTTGCATACATTAAAGGAAGAAGAAATTTATTATCCTGTACTTGATCTAGTGATCTAAGGTAGTATACAATACGAATATGGAAAACTAGATCAAAGAAAATTGATATCTATGTCAATTATGGAGGTCAAATGACAATAAAAACCGCCATATCTTTGAGATATAGCGGTTTTTACCGTTTTTTTATTTTTAAGCACTTACTCATGTCCGGTACTAGTTACAAACTAGCACTAGCTACATACTATGCCCGAGCGGGGGCATATTCATCTTATGCATAGACCAGTGTTAGAAGTTCTAATGTGTTTTTTAAACAATTAGGGCACTAGAAATATTCTCATACCCGCATGGGCGTTAATTTTCACACTTAACTTTACCGCACTCACAAAATAATTCATTTGTTACATTGTTTGAATTTTGTGAGATCATTTTCCTTAAAAAATTAGATAATAATAAATGATTCTTATAAGAAACTAAACATGGTGAGTTTAACCAATAAATACTATTTTCATAAATAAATACATAATCATTTTCGTAAGTTAGACCTGGTGTGGAATCTACAGAACTATTATTTTTCCCCTTCATTTGGATGTAAGAAAATAGTTCATTCACTTTGTGATTTGAATTAGTCGTTATGTGTAAAATTTCAATATTTATCTTAGTATTATCAAACTCATAACGCATTATGTTTTTAGAATTTGTTATCAGAAAGTAATAAGTATTACTTTCCTTATTTCTAAGCATCCAATCTTCTATTAAAAGAGTATCCTGTTTTGCTGAGAATACATTGTTCTTTTCTTTAAAAACAGTTTTGTTTAAATAATTTTTGAAAATGTTAAGATCAAAACTGTCTTTTTTTTCTTGTAATAGTTGAAAATCAGGTGTTTTTTTCGATGTGGTATCTGGTGATACATCTTTAATCATAGTATTATTTTTCTTCTTACAAGAAAAACTCATAAAAATGATCACCATTAAAAACAAAATTTTATTTTTCATTTTTTACCCAAATTTTCTAGTTTAAAAATAAGGAAAATATTACTTTTCTATTTACTAATCATTTACGTCATCTGCTTCGAATGTCCCACTAGGCGAATAATCGCTTAAATTACTTATAGGTTCCTTAGCAGGAATAGTTTGAATAACATTCTTATATAGAGCCCATAGTCGAGCGCCCCATTTGTCACTTTTTCCGAAAGTATAATCAGATGCGCTAGTATTGATATCATCAAATGTGCCTTGTAAACTTGAAATATTAAGTCCGGTTCCATCCCAACCAGTACCTTGATCAAATATTGAATAATTGTTACCTTGAGTATTAAAAGTTACTATTATTGAATGCCATCCTCCCGAAAGGCCTCCTAAAAAAGCAGCATTATCTGTTATATTTGTATTAGAAATACTTTCAGAAATTGTATTCGATTCACTCCCTTGATTAGTATTAAGCTGAGTAGCAGAATTATTATCCACTAAAACTTGACCTAAATCATAGACAGACCTTCCATTTAAATTCAACCCGGTTCCATAATTCCAGCCTACATCAGTACCTGTTAATATTTCAGATCCTCTTGTAGCGCAGGCTAGACAAGCTCCATTGATGCTTGATCCGTTTTGATTATTCCAATCGGATAAAGCTTGAATTTCTGTATCGGTAAAGTTATAGTCCTTCACAGTAATGTCTTCATAACTATTGCTGTACTGGGTATACCCTTGAGATAATGCATATTCAGATGTTAAAGGGCCGCTTTGGGAAGCAAAAAGAAAATGATCATAAGGATTAGTTGAATTTGTGGTTGTGTACCAGGATTCTAGACCTTCTAACTCTTTTGCCCAAATAACTGTGTTTTCAGCAAAATTATAAGTTCCATTGTACACATAACTTTCTGCCAGAGGGTCAATTTGCCAGAATCTACCAGTTGCAGGATCACTTATACGATATTTCCATTCATGAATATTTAACTCGAGATCTTCAGTAAATTCTTGTCCTTGAAATTGTTTATAATTATTTTTTTGCTGGCTAATACTACTGTTATAGCCTTTGTGTGTTAACCCAAAAGGATAATAATTGTTTTCTTTTCTAATCTCTGTGGCTGGATTAATGATTCCATCTTTATTATCATCGGCATAAGAGAGGCGTATATTGTCTAAATGATCTCTGTATTGATAGATATAATTGTATTTACCCACATTATCCCGTTCAATATACCCCTCTGGATGATTCATAAATTCAAGACTTGTTGCAATATTATTAGTTAACAATCTAAATGAATTGGATCCAGCTCCATTTGTTTGATTTCCTTTGTAAATATAATTTCCACTATATTCTGTAACGATAGTATTAGTACCATAAGTGGGTACTACACCACTATTATCTAAAATCACAACTTCTTGTACTTCTTTCTTCAATTTTATACCAGCAGCATCGTAGGTGTAATTAATATATTTTTCAGGTTCGATTCCAAAAGATTGAAATGTAATTCTTGTAGGTAAATTTAGATGATTGTAAGAAATTTCGGTTATGTTTTTGTTGTTATCTTTAATCATATTTCCGTTATCATCATACTGATAGTCATTTTGATCGGTTAGGCTATCTTTAAATCCATACAGATCATTACCTGAATCATTTATTTTTAATAGTTTATTACTATTGGGTTCATAGGTATATACTAAATTATCCATTATACCGAAAGAAGTAGCAGTGTTATTTGTATGTCCATTTCTTACTAAATTGGATATATTACCATTTTTATCATATTCAATAGTATTGAGACTATATCTTCTATCAGTAGTACTATCTAGGCCAGTGGTGATACGATTTAAAGCATCATATTTATACCCATAAGATCGCTTAGCATTATCAGATGCTGTTTTCCAGATGGTTTCACTAATATTTCCATTGTATAATGGAGTGGCGTTTAAATTCTCGGTAGTGGTATCATAATTAATAGTAAAAGCAAATAAATCGCTACCCAAACTTGCTGGATTATTGATATGTTTTAACCATCCTCTTACATTATATTTATAGTCTACTTGTTGTAAATTTCCGACTTTTTTGGAATCTAATACCCCTAATTCATCATAAGTATTGGAAACTATTATTTCTCCGCCTGGTTGCTCAATACTGGCAGAAAAGGTAACTTCAGTGCTAGCTATTACTTTAAAACCTGGAGATAAAGTAATGTTATTAATAGCAGTTTCATAAGCCGTATTAGTAACGATTTCAGATAATACCAGATTTTCTGACAAAGAGGGGTCAAGACCTCCACAGTTATTAGATAGGCTATCATCTCCAATACATTGTCTATGGGATAATAGTCTATTCATGTTGTCATAGGTAAATGTATCTATGGTTACAATTACAGGATTAGTACCTTTTTGATGTCTAGATCGGGTTTTAAGTACATTACCGCTAAAGTCCAGTTTATTCAGTATCCAATCTTCTGTATCAAGATGCTCATTTTTTATGTGCGTTTCCCAAGGTCTTCCTTGATCATCATAATAGGTAGATGTAGTAATCCATTGATCGGTTTCTAAAACTCTTATTTGTGCAACAGTAGGTAATCCCTTTACATTTGGGACTGGTGTCATCCCTTCCCAGGTTCCAGCACCATTTGCTGGATTAAAAGAGACAACATTACCTACATCATAGTTGTCATAGTAGTTGATAGTATATAATTTATCAAAACTTGTAGGATAAGCATTTTTACTATAATATACGGTCGTTCCCGCATAGTTATTTGGGGTGTCTGTCCTGGTAACATATTGTTTCGTAGCTGCATCGGCGGATAACTGTAAGGCTGATCGATTAGTGGTATTATTCTCATCGATACCAGTATAGGCAATTCTTCCGAAAGCATCATATACTGTAAATAACCATTGGTTCTTGGTTTTTAGATTAGCATCCTGAGTCATAATGGGTTGATCTAATTTGTTATATACAATATATTCCCAACCTTTACCCGGAATCTTTTTTTCAATCAATCTATTTCTACCATCATATTTGTATTGATAACATAGTTCGGAAAGTTCACTAGAAGAAATCCCATCCTGAATATTCACTTTAGGAGGGATGACAAAAGTTAGATTATTATATATATCATACACATAATAGGTGTCATGCTGAACCTCTATTTCGATATTTCCATCTTGATTTAAATCTGTGTCAGCATATGCACGTTTTAATATTACTCTTCCTAGTTTGTCTTTAAACTCTTCTTTAGTATGATTTTTGCTGGTCCCTGAATGATTTTCATCACGAATAATAGTTTTATAAAGATCACCCGGAGTATAATAATTATTAGTATTGACTATGAGTTCAGGTTCTGATAAATTATCATTTATAAAATTTACCTCAAATTGCCGTACTTCTTGTAAATCATTCGTCTGATAATCGAATTCCATCTCACGTCCATGACCTAGTTTCCATGTTTCTCCTGGAGCTGCTTCTTTAATAATTCTGTTTAAAGGAGAAGCTTCAATTTGACTTTGACTATAGGGATTAGTTGTATTCTCATATTTTTCAGTAGCATAGAACGTTTGTAATTCTGATAGGGGATTGCTTAGGACGTTTAAATTTGTTTCATTACTGGCAAAAGGTAAATATTTCTTTATTTGCCTTCCTATAGAGTCATATTCATAGTGTTTGATAATGTTTTGCTTTTGTCCACCTGCATCTACAGAGATACTTTGTTTTGTTCTACCTAATCCGTCATAATATATTAAGTTTTTGATTTTGTGATCATCAGAAATATTAAGATCTACCGTTTTGTTAATTGATCCTCCAGTAGGGTAAGCGGGAATCGTTTCATCGGTATAAAAGACTAACCAATTATTTTCTATTTTGGCTTTGTATGCCGTTTCAATCCCCAAGTTACTGGTCAAATGTCCCAGCTCAATATTAGGGATAGTAGAAGTACTTAAATATTTGATTTGTCCTAATTGTAATTCACAGGTTTCAGACCATCCTCCGCTAAAAATAAGACTTATTTTACCATTATTAATTGATAAAGATCCGCTACTACCGCCTCCACCAGAAGAAGGACAAGAATGAATTGTGCCTATAGAGGTGGTAAAGTCAATAGTACTACCCCCAGGTATATTTTTTGAAATATTTGTTGATATTCCATCTAAAAAATATCTTGAATACATTATAAGTTTACCTTCTTCTATCTTTAACTTATATCCATTTGGATTTCCACCGGAAAGGATATCTCCTAATTCTAAATTTGGTAGAACAGGATTGGTATTAAGTACTTTTATAACCCCTATTTTTAATCTGTTTGATGATGCCCATGAACCTCCAAAACTAGTAACAAGAGAGTTATTCGTAATTGTAACAGTTCCGCTTGCACCACCTGCGCCATTAAACAATAGATCATTTGTTCTGATACTTTGTGTGAAATTTATATAGTCACCATAAAATTCTTTATTATAGGCAGTTGTCTGAATATAATTTTCTGTATTCGTTTGCCCATAACTATTATGAAGGCAAATGAATACTATAAATAATATAATTCTTTTCATGATGTTTGATTAATTTTGTGAATGATAGTTGTAGTCATTTTTAGATAAAACTCTCTTTTTATCGTCTTTGACAATTACTAACCTATTAGAATCATCATATTCATAATACATTGTATATCCTTTAGCATCTGTTATGCTAGTAATTCCTATCAAAGGATCGTAAGTGTATGTATGAATCATAGTGTTACTCATAGTATTATGATTCCTTAATTTTTGCAATTCTGTTTTCAATTGTTCAGGAGTATACTCTTGTAAATAACTTAGGTTATCTGTTGAACTGCGATTTAAAGCTGTCAATACCTGTGCGTATGTAGCACCTTGTATTTTTGCAATTGGATATTGATAATTGTAACCCCATAAGATTACCGTTGTAATACCTGCATTATTCTTATATTGAATAGTTTTTCCATTATTCGTATAGTAATCAAAAGAAATTTCTTCTAGATTAACCAATTCTTTATCTATAGATAATACCTTTTCCACATGACCATCAGAATTAAATAAAAATTCAGCACCTTTTGTATAAATTTCTACGTTGGAGTCAGTGGTTTTTTCTTCGACTTTTACGATTTTGGATAAGTAGTTTAGTGATTTTAATAGAGAGATTCCTGTGAGTTGAGAACTTGTTTCATCTACGTAATAAAAATCCTCAATTAGTGTGTTATTTTGTCCCTCGTTATATAAATATTCTGTCTTTTTAGATACTAAACCTATTGAGTTATAATCAAACTTAATTCTTCTATTCAGATCATTATTAAAATGATCTATTTTTATAGTATTCCTTAATTTGAAGGTGTTCGTAGTATACTCTTTAGTGACATCGAATATGTTTTCGAAATCTCTATTCAAAGGATTATCTAATATTCTTCGATTTGCATGAAATAGTCGTTTAGTATAATTCTCGCTAGAGGGCGAATTATTTTCAAAATACTGATTTATTGTCTCTTGGAGTATTTCATCATTATTATCAAAGACTGTTTTTGATATTAATTTTCCTCTTTTAAATGAATTGTCTGTATAGTATTGTGTTCCAAATCCACTATTTCTCATTACGAAAAAGTCACCACACATTATGCCACCTGTAAACCTATTTAATTCTGGGCTATTAGGAGAAATTATACCTCTGTTATAATCATTTGGATACCTATCATTCGATAAAAATTCATAATTAGTATATCCATTACTTTGTTCTTTCTCAATTACCTGTTTGTATAATACATAAGCATTTTTCGACAAATCCGAATCTAATCTGGGGTGTTGATCTATAATAAAAGTATCATGAATAAACCTTTCATCCCATTTCGATAAATCTTCAAAATTTTGCCCAATAACTATAGAAGGTCTTCCATAGTAAGGAAAGTTTACAAAACTACCAGAACTTAAAGAATTGTTATCTGCTCTATATTGGTAATCTATTTTTCTAGCAAGTATACTATTATCGGTTATTATTTGAGATTTTACTCTTAAGCCAGATGTAATAACATCTTTACCAAACAGTTCAACATCATTAAGTTCATATTCAATTTTAGAACTGGCACCAGTGGGATAGGTTATAGTTTCTAAAGACCATGTTTGTACATCCGAAATTGAAGATGCTGTTGCGTCATAATCACCATAAATTGGATACTTTTCAGTAATTCCGGGAATATTAAATGGTAAAATTGATTTTTCATTTTTAAAAGGATAATAGTATAAGTTTGGAACTACATGAGCATTATCTGGATGGCTAATAGCGCTATTATAATATCCCATAAAGTCCTTTTTATTGCTAGTAATTTGAGGGAAATTGCCATTCTCATTATAATATGTGAATTGATAAGCAGGTTTTCCTACTTCTTCTACACTAGTCAATTTTAGTCTTTTACATCTATAAGCATTTTGACAATTATTTGCTGAATCGAAATATTCATATTGAAAATTAAATTCCTTAATCAGGTTATTGTTTAGTGATGAGGAGGGATTGTATCCATAAACTTTAATATTGTCTAAGGATTTTGAGTTGTAAAGATCTTGGCGATTATTATTCCAGTTGAAATCAATCTTACCACCATTAAATGTTATTTTTACCAATCTGTTTTTAACATAATGTCTTGAGTAGTGAGTTCTTAAATATAATTGCTTTCGGCTATTATAAGAAAAGTCTGCTCTAAATACTCTATTAGGACAATTAGTGAATGTATTATTTAACCATCCACCTTGTGGTATTGTTTTAATCGATTTGTTAACAATCAATCCATCAGGAGGAAGATCAGTATCACTAAAAGTCAAAAAACTTCCTGTAACTGGATCTGCATTATATGTATCGTATTCGAAGTTTATCTCTTCTCCCGTCAACAAATCTTCAATTTTTGAAATATGCCATGCAGATATCTCAGGCACTCGATAGATACCATCAATAGAGTTCGTATTGTTGAAAACATTAATTTCATAAGAGTTTGAAATTACTACGTCAAAATCTTGAAAAGTATATTTAATTCCATCTTGACTTGTAATTTCTATTTTCAGTAAATCATACATTGGGAAATACGGTTTTGATTCCGTACTTATGTACTGAGGGTTGTTATAGACTTGTTTACCTTTTATGAATTCTATAATAGAACTCTTTTCTGTTAACTCAATAGGGGTATTGTAATCTTTTAAATAAAATTTTGTTTGGAATCCATCACTTGATAAAAGAGTGTAAATATCAGGCATTTCATCTACGGTAGTAGTGCTCGAAGTAGCCTTAAAGTTTAATTTTTCCTTGAGTAAGTACCCCATTTTCTTTTGAGTGGTATAAAAATGAGCATTAAATTCGGGGTCATTAATGTTATCTGCAAAACCACCTCCTTCTGCATCATAATATTGCGTTCCTACGTTATCAAAATCATTACCGTCAATTGTTTGTCTGGTTATTATAGTTTTTGAAATATTCCAACCTAGACCCACTTCTGATGATTGCTGGTCAACCTTGATACCACCCGAGTTGTATGATAAACCAATAGGATATTTAAGTCTTCCAATTTGTAAGTTATAAATTGGAATTGTTAGATTTAATTTTCCTGTAGAAAGGTCATTAGGTATTAGAGATACTTTTTCAAAGGATTTTACTTCAGGAGAAGATAATTCGTCTTGGATATATTGATCAAAATTAAGGTAATCACCTATTTCTTGAGATAAACAAAAATTGGAAATCAATACTACTGTAATTAATAAAAGTATGTTTTTCATTATAGGGATTGTTATTCTTTATTAAACAGTGCTTCAATCTTAGCTAATCTTGCTTCTAGATTTTGATTGTTGGTTTTTAATTGATTGTTAATTGTTTCCTGCTCCTTCAGTTTCTTTTCTTGAGCAATAGCGTAGAGGGTAAGTTCTTCTATTTTTTCAAGTAGTTTTTTATTCATTTCACCTAATTGAACTCCATTTTTTTCAACTTCTTTAGCCGATGGTATATTGATTAAATGACCTTTTTCTGCAATATGTTGTTCTACTTGATGTAGGGTTGGCAAGGAGTAATTTTCTTCGAAAACATAATCGGGCCATCCTACCAGGTCTACTCTAACTTCTTGTGCATGAATTTTACCATTTACTGCAAGTTTATATGCTCCAGGGTCGTTTGTACCAATGCCTACATTACCATTTGCGATTAAATCACCATTTACTAATGCCCCTCCATTATTTACAACCAATTTATATCCTTTGTCCTCTAAATATCCTCCATATTGTCCTATAACGATTCTAGCATCTGAGGTAGGCATATGGATATAAGTGGCAAATTTACCGGGTGCCGTTTCTGATCTATTTAATTTAAAAAAATGAGTTCCTTTGTGATCATCTAAATCTATCCAGGTAGATGTATTATTAGAAACAAAATCATGTCTTAAATTTTCTGATTGATCTGTTATTCCGAATGCAGTATATCCAGAACCTGTATTGGTAGGATCGACAACAAACTCAAAAGTTCTTCGGTCTGTTTTATACTCACGACCTATAGAGACAGGAATCCATCCATTATTTCCCAAACTACTAGAATCGAAAACACCTTTTAATCCGCTAATGGTATTACCACTTATGCTACCAGCTGTTTTAAAATTCCCTAAAGTATTTAATGCAGCAATGGGAGTTTTGCCAGCCACACCCCAAGTCCAACCTCTTCCGGGGGTATTACTCATATTCATTTTAATACTATAATCGGTTACAGGTCCAAACTTATATTCGGCTGCATTACCCATGTGTATCTTATAAGTATCACTGTTCCAAAATCGTAAACCGTTTCCATTACCGGCGGTAACATTATATTGTGTTTGCTGCGAGAAGCCTAAATGTGCTATAGAACAAATTAAAACTAAGAGTATTTGATTTTTCATTTTACTAAATTGATTTTTTATGATGATTGAAATTCACGTTAACTTGTATTATGGCTTATGTGTAATCTAATATGCGGCAATGATAGTAGATATAATAAAAGAAGAAGTTCTGGATCTGTATATAGTTGAAGATCCAGAACTTATTTTATTAACTTTTTATAGTTAATTATTAAATCAAAGAGGTTGTATATTCTTTATAATAGGTTCGTAATTCATGTCTAGGTGGTTGTGCACTGGTTCTATGCAGTTGTGTGTTGGCTTTTGGTGGTTTATTACCCTCTTTAGTAATTACATTACTTATGTTGGAGGAGTTCAATACTGCTTCGAAGCAGTTATATACCCATTATAGGCAATAGTATACCCATTATAATGGGTTACTCTAGTGGTTCGAGGTGGTTCTATACCTATTTGAAAGGGTTAAGAACCTATTACAAAGGGTAAATAACCCCTTCGAAGGGGTTATATAACCTATTCGAGAGGGTACAGAACCGCTTCGAATCACTTTGGTATAGGGTAGAAGGGGTTTGTAACCAGGTATAGGGTGGTTCGTAACCGGGTCAGGGGTGGTTACGAACCACCCTCTAGGGGTATTGGGTAGGGGGTAATAGTGTGTATAAAAAAAGCCGCTGTATAGCGGCTTCTCTAAAAAGGTTACGATTATCATTCAGTTTCATCTGTACTCGTTGCCGAAGATTTATTAAAAAGTACTTTCATATCCTCGTACACTGTTTTGGCACCCGGTTCGTTTTCTCTGGCCAAAAAGCGCATCATACGATAAAAACTTAGTGCATTGGTATAATTATCATGATCCAGCAGGGTTTTGGTATCTAATAACTGTTGTGATAAGTTGTTAAGCAACTGCGCGCGGTTTTCTACCAGCTCTCTTGTTTTATGATCCCTATCAAACTCTTCTTTATCCAAAAAACGCGGAATCCAATCAGGATGTTGCTCCATATAATTTTTAGCTTTATCTACAATAAGTTTGTTATGATTGCCAATACTACCATACTGTTGTCTTTGCTCTGGAGTGATATTAACAGTTTTACCTTTGAAGATGTTTTGAATACCCGCCATGTGATGATCCAATTCTTTTAATTCTTCTTTACTAAAGTCAATGCTAATTAGATTTTCTAATGCCATTTGTGTGAATATTTTATTTGATTAATAATTTTGAAAGACAAACCTAAAGCTAAATATAATGCTGCGGTATGGGGATTATATCCCTTTTTGAAGAGGGGAAATTTCTGGATGGTAATTAGGGTTGATAGGAGAGGAGTGAGGTTTTTGCTTGAAAATAAAGGAGTTTGCTAGAATCACTAATTTTTTTTTAATATAAAACTTGTTTTTTTGATAATATGGTTATCCGTAATTCGTTGTTTTACAGTGTGTTCTAAGGTTTTGAAGTTGGCGTTTTTTGACTAACTCGGATGTCATATCGAGTGCGTGAGGTACGAGCGTGTATCGAGATGTTTTGTTAACTGGATGATGATAAAAAAAACAGCCACATCTGATCGATGTGACTGTTTTTACTTTTTTTCTTACTGTTGTTGCTTACTCATATACGGTACTAGTTGCAAACTAGCACTAGCGATATACTATACCCGAGTGGAGCTATTTTTCTTGTATTTCTTATCTCTTTAAATTTTCTACAACTTTAAATAATTCTTTTTTACAAATCAACAATTCATTTTCAATATCCTTACTAAAATCAGTAAAGGAATTATACTTTTTATTTTCTTCATAGATATCTTCCCCAAGTCCATCGTAAGCTATCCAATGTATATATGAATTAATATTCCATTCGTTAGAAAAAAACAATTCAAATTCCAGACCTAAAGTATGTACCTCTTTGTTTTGTTTCTTTAATTCACAATGTAAATCAAATGACAATACGGGTTTTTTTTTATCTACCATATTTTCAAAACAGATTTCAGTAGTATTAGTGACCTTTGTAAAGGTCTCTGTATCTTTTAAAAAAATATTCAATTCGAGTAATTCTGATGAAACAATTGCCAACTGTGTCAAAAAAAAATGTATGTCTATTATCTCTTCTTTTTCCATTTAATTTAATATTACATCTTAGGAACCTTAAGTTTCTGTATCATAGCTGCTTTAATTTGTTCAGTTGTTGCTTTAACAGAAACATGCCCTCTAGCAAAACCATTTGTCCCTCCATCTAAAGTTATACTACCCTTAGGTAATTTATGAACATCTATTTGAATAATTGTATTTTTATTAAAAACTCTATGCCCTGTCGTTGGGTTAGCTAATCCTTCACTAAAAGAAAGATGAGTTTCTCCTGGTCGAAGTTTCAAATCACTAGGTGAAGTACCTCCTCCTCTATAAATATATCTAGGCATTACTTGAGGATTTCCATCTAAGCCCGTTGGTGTGGAACTAGGGGCTAGCCCTCCTTTATAATTATACTGTCTTGGTCCAGAAGTTGCAGGAGTAGATGAAGCAAAAATCCCCCCTTCCATAGCTAAAACCACATTAGCCCCAAACATTAAAATTTTATTACCTCTAACAATTCTGTCAGCAGCATCATTTCGTCTATCCCAAAAATCTCCCATTGTATCTTCTGGGCGCATTAAAAACCTTGCTTGTCCTAAAAGGCCATCCAACCTAACAGTATGATATGTCCCTAGGTTGGCTTCATCTAACATAGAAGAAACACCATTTACTAGAGAAAAAGCACCAGAATCAAAATCAAAATCTATACTTTGACCATCAGGTATTACATCAATCCCCATTTGCCCACAAGTATCAGGACATTTACTACAATCAGTACATCCACCACTTGGGTCAACAGTAGATGGCCAATTATTTCCCATTGCCATATAGGGACTATGAAACTCACCATAAGGATCTGGTGATAACCAACGATTGATTCTAGGATCGTACATTCGTAAAGTAAACATTGGTTTCCCTGTTTCCGGATCAGTTTCAGCATATTCACCTTGATACCCATAACGATAGTCGCCCTGTAAATTTCTGTTTGGCATTACCATTCCGCCGGGATAGTAATCTGTTGTGGAAGTAATAGCCATTTCTTGGCCACTCACGGTTCTTCCTATTACTGCTCGTACATTACCCAAGTGGTCTGTTAATTGGTATAAACTATTACCGCCACCATTTTTGTATCTTTTATAAACACCTAGTCTTTGCGCACCATAAATAGTATGTTCTGTAATGGTCGGAGAAGCACTTCCCCCTCCAGGCACATTAGCATCAAATGTATTATAAACAGCCATTGTTGTACCAGAAGCATCTCGCACATAGAATGTTGTTGTTATAGAACTGTTGGTAGGATTAAAACTTTCCTTTCGTACTCTATGGTTTTTGTCATTGTAAAAGAACTTCACCAAAGGCGTATTATCTTTATGTACCTCGGTCACCAATCCACTGGCATTGTAAAAATAAGTAATATTTTCAGACTTGTTGTTTACCAGTTGCCCGATTTCATTATAGACATAATTATCAGGATTGGTTTGGGTATCGATATCATCGGCACCATCTACATCTCCTGCTTCATCGATTACTTGTTTTAACTGGTTGGGTTTTGTAGCATCATAGGAGTAACTAAGCTTATCCATAGCATTGCTACCTCCAGAAACTTCGGGATCAGTATGCTTATTACGATGCAATGATTGTATGTTACCATTAGCATCATAGGTAATATTAGATACATTATAATCGCCATCGTCTTGCACAGTGCCATCTTTAGCAATATTGGTAGTAAAGGTTAGAGCATTAGTGGCAGTAACTTTAAACCCTGGTCTCATTTTTATAGATTGGGTAGCTTCGGCTGTTTCTGTTGCAGCGATTACTTCATCTTTAATTAAAGTAGGAGGCACGCCTGGATCTACTTCATTTACAGCCTGGTTAAAACTTGCTCCGGTTAGCCAATTGTTTTTATCATAGGTATAATAATAGGTGTCTGGTGCACTATTGTTTTGACCTTTAGTATTCCAGGTCATGGCTTTGATATTGCCATTATATTGGTCGATACCGTTTGGTTTGGTTAATGATGGATTACGAGCATAATCTCCTTGGTAATAGTGGAGGTTCATACCAAATAAGTCATTGTCATTTCTTCCTGGATCACTTGTTGCATCAAGGTTAGGGTGATTGATACTTTTTAGAGCTCCGTTTAGATTAAATATATAATCTATTTTTTGTAATCCTTCCGCTAGATTAAGTTGTTTTAGTCCACCCTTTTCATAATACTCGTAAGCGGCATGCTCGGTAAAAGGCATATCACTATCGGTAGCTGTTTCTACTTTGATTAAACTATAATCTTTTGGATCATAGGTGTATCTATGGATAAACCGATCCGCAGCCTCATATTTTTGATAAATCACCTGAGTGACCTGGCTGCTCACAGGATCGTATTCATAATCAATAGTTTTTACTCCAAGCCCGTTAATGTTTTGTACGATCCACTGTACTCTACCATAGATATCGTAATTATAATATGTAGTGGTGTTTTCATTCTGGGTTTTGGCGACATTACCCGCTAAGAAGGATGGATCTTTATAGTTTGCTGGTAATGCATTAATATCCTCTTGTGTTAGAGCATCGTATGTAGTAAACTGCTGTTCGGATAGCGAACCTGGAAATCCTAAACCATCGGGATTAAGAGATTCAAAATTTATAGGTTTAAAGCCTTTATATACGCCACTTTCAATAGGTCTTCCTTTTGAGTCATAGTTAGTGTACGACATTTGATTGGCGGCCTTTTGTTTACTATTTTGCGAATATCGAATCTGTCCGTCCTTACGATACTTAAACCAAGCTTCACCTTCATCTGGGCTTTTTGTGTATTCTAATTGCCCTAATGCATTGTATGTAAATTCACTTTTTAATTTGTTTAAGGGTTGATAGGATGATAGCAAACGCCCCACATTGTCATATTCATTTAGGCTGTAGTCATAATAGTTTTCTTTATAGGTAACTGTAATAGGTGAGTTAGGATTATAGGCATGTGTATTTTGTACCACAATTCTATAAAAGCCACTAGGTAAGTTCTCCCAGGCAGTATGTACTATTTTTTCTGTGATCAGATCGTAAACATATATTGTTAAACCAGAACTTCCCGTAATAGAAATACCTTGGGTACCTGCCGGAAGATGAATATCAACATATTTTTGTTCTTTGATATATACATTGGATGTTCTTGTTACCGTATTTCCTTCTTCGTTACCACTGCGAGCTGCTGCTAATGTTCTACCATCGATATCAGTAAAAATTACATTTTCAACTCCGTGTACATCCCGGGCTACAGTTTTTATAATTTTATACGTATTTCCGTCATATTTTGTATCTCCAAAAGCCTTCGACTGTGTCAATTCTTGCCCGGCTGGCATAGAAAAGACATAACCGTTTTTCCATTCGCCTCCCATTTTATTACCTCCAATAGTTTTTAGGGCTGTTCCTGGGTTTAATCCGCTAAAAATAGTTCGAGAATAGGGGCGGGAAGTAATGTCTTGGTAGGTTTCGCCCTCTTTTTCTTCAGTATTAGGGTCATCGATATTATTCTCACTATAATACCAACCCAAAGTATTGGGTTGACTACCAACTACAGCTGGATCTGCTACAAAACTTCCAAGATCGCTAGAAGAAAATGTACTATTATCTGGCTTTTTAATGAAATCATCTTTAAAACCAAAATCAGTACCAATAGGTGCACTCAATGTGGATAATGCTGGTCTACCTTGATCATCATATATTGTCTGTGAAGCCCATATTTTATTTGTTTTGGTATCTAAACTCTGTGATTGCACCGGTTTGCCCAAATCATCAAAATATGATTTACTTGCTCCAATTTCTTTTCCTGTAATATCATAGGCTTGAGAAACTACCCAGTTATAGTTTTCATGATCATAAATATAAGGACAACCATTATTAAGATCATTAGGTTCAGAAGGGCATAGATCATAATTATTATCTACCATTCCTGAAGGTTGAGTACAGCTTGCGAAAGGCTCTGAGGTATGATCTCCAAATCCATCATTATCTTGATCGGGATACCAGGATTTATAACATGTTTTTTTCTGTTTAATCCTTATTTGAACAAAATCAGTGACAGGAACTGAAGTACCAAGTTGTATAAAAGCCTCTCTTTCTGTTGAAGTTTGATTTACCGCATAATTGATTGTTAATGTTCCTATAGTACCATTTAAAAAATTATTTATGGTAATCCAATTGGGTATCAATTCTCCAACGATTGGTTGACATGAAAAATCTTTTAGTGTATAATTAAATGTAATAGATCCAGCAGATTGTTCAACATAATGATATGTCTGAGCAGAATCATATTGAAAACACCCTCCACTTTGAGCGTTAGCTTGATTAAGCCATCCGAATAAGAAAAATAAGAGTATGACGTGGATACCTATGTGGTTTATATTGATTTTCATAAGTTATCGATTAAGATGTTTATAGTTATATCTGTTTTCTGAAGTTTTTTTGAATCCTCCGGTTATCGTAGGTGTATCTAAAACTTCTGCATAGATCTTTTTCAACCTTCCTGCATCGTCATATTCGTATTTGGTAGACAATCCATTGGCTCCTATAATATGGCTAAGCTCATCCCACTCGTTATACACATAGTTGGTCATGCTAGAAGATAGCGGGAGCAGTCTGAAATCATCTAGATCTGTTGTACCATTAGCCGTTATACTTACTATGGCTTTATTAGCCAGGATGTCTATATACCCGTTAAGTAATACCCAATCTCCTGCGACTATGGTTTCGGTATTTTTAAAGTCAGAAACTCGTGGGAAGTTTGTGCCATTTTGAACCATTATCCCCACATTGTTTTCTTGCCCTTTGCGTACCCATACAGAAACTTTGTATTTCGAGTTTTCGCCAGTTCGATCTGAATCCTCGGGTAGGATAACTTCAAAGGCATTTTGCCCATTTACCTGTATAACATGATTACCCGTATGTGCATCTTCTACAGCAATTATATTACCATAGGTTTTTACTTCACCATCTAAATAAGTGCCGTTATCGTTACTATTTTCTGCTATGTATTCTGCACCACTGTAATACATATCGGTATACTTTGCATTCGCCACTGCGATCACTTTACTATAATTATCACCCATTTTTGTGGATGCTCTATTACCATTAATATCTTCAGATTCTAGTGGCGTAGAGTAATGGTCGTATAATATAGTTGTAGAGGTGTTTATCCATTTAGAATTAGCTTGAGAAGCTCCAAGAGTCCAGTTAAAATTATCAAAGTCACTTGTATAACCCACATAAGCCCCATCGCTGTCTATATCTCCTTTCCATATAAAGTTTTTATGCTTACGCCATATTTTTGCATTATCAGTTGGAGTAGGTTCTAAAGAACCATCAGACTTACGATATTGCCAATCATTATTCCATGTAGTCATATTAGCATTAATGGTGCTCCATACAAGACCATCTTTAACTTGAGTGAGTGAAGCAGCGGTTTGGGTCAGCATATTTTTATTGGTTGGGTTGTCAACTTTTGAACCCATACCGTACCCATTAGAATTACCAGAATATTCAGGAATTGTAAATGCTGGAAATACTTTAGTCTTGTATTCTATATTATCACTTGATATTGTTCTGGATTCGGTTACTAGCCCAGATATATAATTATATTTATCAAAGTACGTTGTATTAGAATACGTTTCTGCTATATTATTAGTACTCTTTATTGCTGGAGAATACGTTCTTTTACTCGTGGAGTTGATTAAATACTTTGCACTCGGGTTATATGTGTCATAGTCTGCTATTTTATAGGTTTGAAAAGATTCTTGTATTGTACCTTGGTCATTATCTCTATTGTCTTTAGAAAAATAATTATTTTCTACTTTGTTTAAGAGTTGACCTCTTTGATTATAAGTTTCTATATCCAATACCTGACCAATAGCTGATAGATTATCTTCTATTAAGATATTTTTTATACTTATATCTATGTTCTTTGATTCATTAAAATGTGTTTGTTCCGTTGTTTTTATTTCGTAAAACTCCTCAAATTTTGCCTCATTTTCGGTTTTACTTTTTAATACACTAAAGTGATATTGTTTTTTGATACCATATGGATTATCATTAATATCTTTATTAACAACGGTTACATATTCATACATAACTTTAGGAGGCGGGAGTTCAGAACTATATGGTAATTCTTTTTGAAGTTCAGGAGCAAACGGAACATAACTTATATAACCACTTGCGGTGCCATTTTTGTTATAGCTATGACTAACTTGATAGTTTTCTGTACCAGTACTAGTTTTAATATTTTTTACTCGTACTCCTGCACCTTTTGTATATATAACATCACTATTGGCGTAAAAAGTTGTGGTGATATTAAAGGTATTATTGCAGGTAAATGGATTGTTCCAATTTACAGTTGTGATTGTACCCGTTGGTATTACGGTAACCGAGTTTTCATCTATATTAGTAATTTTCCCTGGCCCTTTATAATATTGTCTTACTTCGTCGCAATCATTGAAGGGACCAACTTTTCTTCGAGAAAATAAATCAATATACACAGAATCATTTATTTGGAAGTTGTAGATATCATCAAGTTCAAATGTATAATTTACAGTACTCGTTGAGTTTGAAGCATTTCTTTTTTGAAACTCGTGATCTATAACAGATTTAAATTCATGATTTTCGTAATCTATTTCTATTTTCCCTCCTTCTGGAGTTACAATTTTATTCAAAGACCATGTTTGAGGGAATTCTTTATGATAGCCCCAAGCACTTTTATTATCAATATTGAAAGTACTATCATGATTTGAGTATTCAAAAGTATACGGAGGTATCACTTTAGTTCCTCTTTTACCTTTAAAATCAGCACTTTCTAAGGTTAACCTTCCATATTCGCTATTAGAAGTATGTGGAGTTCCTTTTGCCAATGAATTATTGGGAGCTTTGTATTTAAAATCGATCACTTTTATTGCATTTACCTCAGCGGTATTAAGGTCGTCTTTGTAATCAATAATATTATCTTGTAGATTATAGAATGCATTTCTATTACCTTCTCTGGGTATACTTACCCAAACCGAACTATTGGGATTTGCAATTAAATCCCCAGAAGTTTTATCTACAGTATCATGTTCGTTTTTTACAAGAATAATTTTGTCTAATTTCAATGATTTTTGTGACGGTACAATAAATCTTGGAGTATTAAATTGACCAGAATTGGGATTATTCCCAGATACTGTTCTATATTCCCACAAATGACTGATGTCGTCTTCACGAAGAGATTTTATGAATAAAGCTGCATGAGTACGTGTTTTTACTTTGTTTAAATAATAAATATCTTTTACTCCTATATAGGTCGATTTTATATTTGGGTCATCCTCAGAAATAATATAATCTTCTGCATATGGGGCCTTCCAAGTATACGCTTCAGACCATTTTCCGTATTCAAAGTTTACCCAATACCCATAATCACCTTCGTCTGCATAACCATTATTATTTTTGTCTATAAAATCCGGACCTGTTACTGCTGTTAACAACCAATGTGTTGCATAGGGTTCAACTTGTGTTTTTTCAAAATAAGAACTGGCTTCAGGTTTATTATCTTTCATACCAAAACTTCTGGTAAGGGTTTCATAATTGTAAACTGGTAATGAGTAATGGAATTTTTTACCGTTTGATCCAGTTATGGTATAAGCTCCTATACCATTTTTTGGGCAGTTTGTTCTGTCAATTGTTGAATTGTGAGGTTTTAAAAACCCCCTCCCTAAAACACTGCTTAAATTATTTTCAATTTCGTCATTTGCGAAATATTCAATGTGTTTTGAAGTTTTTCTTCTATTTAACGGAGTCTGAACAGAATTCTCATGATACTCAAAAATGTTATCTGTAGTAGTTGCTGCATCTATGAAACTTGTTTCATTCACTCCTAAATAAGAAGAATACTCATTGTCAAAATAAAAATGTGGGCGTCCCTCGAAACCTAATATACTCGCATCGTCAAAACTAGAGTAACTTAGTCTATATCCGTCAGAATGCTCCTTGCTCAATCCCAAAAGTGCTCCACTTTCAAAAATACGAGGAGAAATAGTACCCGATAAACCCTGTGCATCTACATTATACTTATCATAATTTGGAAAGGTCGCGTTATTATGATCAAGTTGTGTTTTATCATCTACAGAATTACCAGTAAGAGAAAGCTCATGAACGTCCATGAAAAATTGAGCACGAGATGCCCATGATACAGTATACACGGAGCTAGGGTGAACATGATCACTTGTAGGAACAAAATGATATCTATACCTACGCTGTTCTCCACGTTCAAAATATCGACATCTCCAAGCACCAGAATCTTGTTGTGCAAAATTAAAGTACAATGGTCCTGAAATAGAGTTTGTTTCAGTTTTATTCAAATACCATTCTAATTTTTGTTTTCCAAATGAAGCCGAAAAAATCCCATAAGGTGTTGGAATGATGATAGGAAAATGATACCCACTTTGTTTGGTAATATAATCACCAGAATCAATAGGGTTATCATAACTTAGCCTAATTCCTGTACCAAAACCTCCGACGGTTTTTCCATTATGATCTCTATTTTTTACACTACCAGAAATACTAAAACCACTTTTGCTAAAGGAAAGATCTAATCCAATACTATTATTTTTTCCTGAGGCCATATCTATGCCTATTGAAGTACGACCACTAGAATGAACCCCAATACTAAATCCAGTGCCATTATTGCTAAATCCGGCATTTATACCCACACCATCTGTGCCAATACTAGCGCCAAACGATAAACCAGCGTAAGTAAAACCTCCATTTACTGAAGCTGATCTATCATCCGTAGAAAATTTTCCTCCAAAACTAGCTCCCGCAACACCACCGCTAATACTAATTGAACCAGTTAACGATTTGTTACTACCCCATGAAAAACCTAAGCCAATAGAATACGTACCTTCAGCAGAACCATACCCTACAGACAAATTATAAATCTCTTCACTGCCTCCCTCATCATAAAAATACTCCTTAAATGTAGAGTTTCTATAATCATCAGGAAAACCATTTATGGATCTGTTAATCGCTCCTGGATTTAAATTCCATCCTAATCCAACCCAGGAGGCTTCCTGATCCATAGCGATACCAGCATGATAGGATAGTGCTAAAGGATATCCACCTTCTGGGCTAGGTACATTTAATAATGGTAAGACATAGGATAAATCCCCTGTCAATAAATTGACCATATCGGTAGCATCTACAGGCTCAAAAGCTCCCGCTTCTGGTGCTTTAGGCCCATTGTTATTGGCCCATAACTGATTGTACGGAATAAGAGTTTGCAAAAAAGTGAGTGCAAAAAACACGGCTAAAACTCGATGTGAGAATTTGGTTTTAGATGTCCGAGGTCGGAAGTCCGAGGTCGGAAATTTCTTTTGAAAAAATGTTCTGGTGTTCTTCATCAGGTTTATGGTTTGATGGTTTTATGTTGCCTGAAGTCGGATGCCCGAAGTCAGGTGTGTTTTTGTTTCTATTTGTTCTCGATACGATCCTCCTGCCTGTGCTGAGCTTGTCGAAGCATCCGATTACTCGAACTGACATTGTTTTTATTCTAGTGCCTGAGGTCGGAAGTCCGAAGTCAGGTGTTTTTGAGCATAACAACAAATGTTTTTAAGTTGGAAGACTGAAATCTACAATCCAAAGATTTTAATTCTTCCGTCCTCTAACTTCTAGCTTCCGTCTTAAAAATTTATTTTTAACTCGTTGTTAATTATCCCTGTTGGGATCTTAAATTTTACCTCCCCGGTATAAAACCCTAGATCTTCTATCGTTATATTGAGATACTCTTCATTTTTTATATCCTCTTCTCTTGGATATACCAACAACATGGTTGTTGACCCACTCATACCATACATCCTGGGATAGATATAATCGGCCATCGCAATCGTATCTTTTTTTGGGGTATATAGATGTACTTTTTGTTCCATTCCAAAGGCCAATTGATTTACCATAGCTCCAAATTGTTGTTTGTTACCTGCTACATTGCTTAATAACTCCTGGTTGTTTTTAGACATCGATAAGATGAAATACAAATACTTGCCATATTTACTACGTAAGCTATCCACTCTAGAAGCTTCTGCATCATCTATTAATTCTTGATCCACCAGTAAATCTGTAGGCTTATACAGTATTGAAAAATCTACTCCATTTACCGTTTTAGTATATACATATTCATTCTCTGGTTGCTGGATATACTGCATCAACTCCTCTGAGGTGTCAAAGGTTTTGGTGGAGCAGGAGGTCAGGAGTAACCCTGTTACTATTAAAATAACTTTTAACATCCCCCTAACCCCCTTCGAAGGGGGAATTATTATATTTTTGGCTTTGTTTTTTTTCAATGTTTACTTTTTATTGTCCGAAATCAAAAGTCTTTTTTACTTCCGTCTTCTGACTTCAAGCTTCCAGCTTTATTTCCCTTCAAACTCAGCATTAAGCTCTTCTAATACTTGACCGGTGAGATCTGAAGACTCTTCGCCATACATAATCGTACCATTTCCGGTAGCGCCAAAGATCACTTTGTATCCTTTTGTCTTACCATATTCCTTTACAAAGTCATTAATATCATTGATCACAGTCTGGGTTATTTTTTTATCCTCTTCAACCAATTGTTTTTGCACAGCTTGTTGATAATTATTGATTTGTTGCTGCTTGTTGGCCAATAACTCTTGTTTGAGTTCTACCTCTTTTATAGACATCGAGCTACGCTCTTTTTCATAGGCCTTAAGCTCATCTTGCCAGTTAGCAACTAAACTATCTACATTAGATTTCATAACCTTGGCCTTTTCATCAAATTCTGCTTTTACTATTGCAGTTCTTTTATAGCCATCCAATAGCTTGTTTACATCTACATAGACTAGTTCTGATGAAGATTGTAGGAAGAAAAATGATCCTGCTGATGCGATAAGGGCAAAAATGGCAATGGGTAATGCTAATTTGTTCATTCTTTGCGTTTTTAGCTCGAGGTCAGGTGTCTGAAGTCGGGAGCTTATAGTTATAAATTTTTATTTTGGTTTTAGTTCTTGTTTAATAAAGCTTCAAGTTTTTTAAGTCTAGCTTCTTGTTCTTTTAATTGCTTCTGCTGAGCAATAGCGTAAAGGGTAAGTTCTTCTATTTTTTCAAGTAGTTTTTTATTCATTTCACCTAATTGAACTCCATTTTCTTCAACTTCTTTAGCCGATGGGATGTTCACCAAATGACCTTTTTCTTTGATGTGTTGTTCTACTTGAGATAGGGTAGGTAGGGTGTAATTTTCTTCAAAAACATAATCAGGCCAGCCTATAAGGTCTACCGTTACTTCTTTTGCATGTACGTTACCGTTTACGGCTAGTTTATATGCTCCAGGGTCGTTTGTACCAATGCCTACATTACCATTTGCGATTAAATCACCATTTACTAATGCCCCTCCATTATTTACAACCAATTTATATCCTTTGTCTTCTAAATATCCTCCATATTGTCCTATAACCATCCTAGCATCTGAAGTAGGCATATGAATATAAGTAGCAAATTTGCCAGGCGCTGTTTCTGATCTATTTAATTTAAAGAAATGAGTTCCTTTGTGATCATCTAAATCTATCCAGGTATCCTTATTATTAGAAACAAAATCATGTCTTAAATTTTCTGATTGATCTGTTATTCCGAATGCAGTATATCCAGAACCTGTATTGGTAGGATCAACAACAAACTCAAAGGTTCTTCGGTTTGTTTTATACTCACGACCTATAGAAACAGGAATCCACCCATTATTTCCCAAACTACTAGAATCGAAAACTCCGATATTCGCCTTTATATTTCCATTAAAAGTTGAATTTCCTTTCACGGCAAAAGTACTTGTCGATGGAATCTCCTTTGTGTTAATTCCTACTTTATTGGCTCCAAAATCCCCGTAAATCAATGGGGTATCTGTTGTCGAATTTTCGATATACAACTTATTGCTTCCAAGTTCATTGTACCCTGCATGTGATCCGATGAAAACATTGTCTCTACCGCTTATATTGTTGAGACCAGTATTGGCTCCTAAGTATACATTACCATTACCATTTTTGGTGTTTTTACCAGAGCCACTTCCTAAAAAGGTGTTTATGCCACCAGTTTCATTATAGAAACCAGCATCTCTACCCACAAATACATTATTGTATCCTGTAGTATTGGTAAAACCAGATTGAACACCTAGAAATACATTATGAGAACCAGTATTGCTATTTCTTCCGGCTTGCGACCCTAAAAATACATTCCAATTTCCATTTCTGTTTTTAACTCCAGATTCAGTACCAATAAATGTATTTTCGGTTCCTATAGTATTTGATAATCCTGTAGAATACCCTATGAAAACATTATTAGAGGCAGAAAAATTTGAATATCCTGTACTACGCCCTAGAAATACATTGCGTCTACCGGTTTGATTAGAAAACCCAGAACTTCTTCCTACAAAAACATTGTCTTGCCCTGTTGTGTTTGTTTTACCTGCAGAGGTACCTACAAATACATTTTTAAAACCTGTAGTATTGCTATTTCCAGAAAATGTACCAATAAAGGTATTGTCGCTTGCAGTATTTACTGTTCCTGCTTCGTATCCAAAGAAACTACTTTGCGCACCTTGAGTACCGGCATTGTCGCCAAAAGTAGTGGTTTGTGATAGTAAGAGTGTAGAAAATAATAAATGTATACCTAAAATATAATTAAATTTATTCTTCATTTGATTGTATGTTTGATCTGTATTATGAAATTTTATTTGTTTTTTAATTTAAAGGGGCAAGTATAGGATATAGATTTAAAATAGAAGTTCTGAATCTTCAACTACCTATAGATCCAGAACTTATTTTTTTAACTTTTTGTACTGATTTGGAGTTTGTCCGGTATTTTTTTTGAAGGCTGTATAGAAATTAGATTTAGAAGTAAATCCACATTCTAGTCCAATAGACTCTATGGTATAATGATCATAGTGTTCATCTAAGAGCTTTTTTTGGGAAGCTTCTACTCTTAATTGATTGATATAGTCGTTAAAGTTTTTTTCTGCATGTATATTGATAAGTTGCGAAATGTAGCCTTTACTCATATCAAAATATGTAGCAATACTATGTAGACTTATTTCGGTAGATAAGTATTTTTTCTCGGTAATAATGCATTCATTTATTTTAGCGAAGGTAGTAGCTCCAGACTTTTTAGAGGCCTTTGTGTTGTCTATCTTTTTTGGTTCTTTATAGGAAGAAAAGTGATGTCTATTGTACGCTAACAAATACATACCCGATGACAACACTATAAGCACTAGAAAAACGTAATGAAACAATCTGACATTTACTAAAACAACAAAAATCAGTGATGTAATTGCAAGAGAAAAAAACACCAATAAAGGCATATCTTTTGCTAGTTTAAAGTTACCGTTAAGAGTATCTGGTTTAGTGGTAAAGTTATTTTCTATCCCGGAAGTATTAAATATGTTGTGGTATGTTGTAATTAAAATTGCAATATGCCTTAGAAAGAAAGAAGAGTACTTTTTCATAGCTATATATTGGTTTTTTAGTTGGTTGTTTATTAATTGATGCACTACAAAAAATACATAACAACATTTTTCATCAATACTCTTATAATATCATACTCCGAAAATTTTGAAAAAGTTTTTAGATGCTATCAAAAGTTGAAAATCCTATGGCTAATTTTGGCTTTTTATTGTATTTTGGTGTTTCACTTTTAAACCCCAAAAAAAAGAGGACTCTCTTTTTTTATTTTTACGTGTGGATAGTATTGATATAACATATATTATTGAATGTGCGCATAAAGGAAACGAACTCCCGTTTACTACTTTTTTTGAACATACTTTTCAGAAATTAAAATCCAAATTATTCTCGCTTACCAAGTCTAAAGACGATTCTCAAGAGGTTTTCATCATATCAATGCAAAAATTTTGGGACCGTTTTGTTATTAATAAGGAAGAACCCCCTCATAATAGTATAGGGTATATCTATATGATGTGTAAAAATGCCTGGTTAATGCAAAAAAGAAACAAGGCAAATACAATGTTATCAATAGAAGATTCTTATGAGGATCAGAATTCGGTACAGATAGATTTGCAATCTAATTCTATAGAGGATGGTATAGATAAAGAAGACGAGGAATTATTAAAACATCAGGCATTGGCAGAAGCTCTCAAATTGTTATCTTCAAAGTGTAGATCACTTATAGAAAACGAGTTGGATAGTGATCGACAATTAAAGGATTTACAAGAAGAGTTCGGGTATAACAATTATCAGGCATTGGTGCAGGCTAAGTATAATTGTAAAAAAAGATTGATTCTAAAAGTATATGAAGTGATAACACAGTTGAAAAATCAGAAAAAATTAAAGGTGTGAGTAGTATAGATAAAGATATCATATATATTGAAAGGTACTTTAACCTGGAGCTTTCTGATGAAGAATTAGTAGAATTTGAAGAAAGAATAGAGAGTGATCCCGGTTTTGCAAATAAACTTGATATATATCAAGAAAGCATCAATTTGGTAGAAAAAAAGTACACTTCAAATTCAGAAAAAATACGTTTAGAAAAATGGAGAGCCATTACCAATGAAGGAAAAGGGTCTAAAACTATAACATTACACTGGAAATGGATAGCGGGAATTGCAGCAAGCGTTGTGATGGCTTTTTTTGGCTGGCAATACACTAGCAATACAAAACAGCAAAGCTTAGCTACCATTACTCAAGCATCATGGGATAAAAAAATTGGACTAGATTACCGTATGATGAGAACTACTAATCGGGATTCATTACAACAAGTAATTATAAATGCCTTTGATGCATACGAAGAAGAAAAGTTTAAAGATGCAATCGCTATTCTAGAACCTTTTGTATATACTACATTATATTATGAAGATGCATTATTAATAACAGGGTTATCACAATACAGAGCAGGAAATACTGCAGATGCTCTAAAAACATTAGAAACACTTTCTAAATATCCTTCTGGTAAAAAAGCAAAGGTTGCCTTATGGTATCAGGGATTGATCTATTTAGATCTTGGCGATAAAAAAGCGGCCAAAAAGTTTTTATTATTGCCCAACAACCAAAACGTAGAGATAAGACTTAAAGAATAGTTCGTTATAAAATTATTTCACACCAATCCACTTTATTAAAACCAACTATGACCAAAAAAGTAGTATTGCTATCGGTAATCTTGTCATTTTTGATGACCCCAGTTTTTTCACAGACACCCAACGATACCTTGGTAGCATCACAATATTATAAAAAGGCAAATTCGTTGTTGATAGATAAAAATCATAAGGAATCGATTAAATTCTTTAAAAAAGCGTTACCCCTTTACGAAAAGGCAAAAGCTTGGGAAAAGGTTGCTAGTTGTTATAATAAAGTATCAGAGAATTATTGGCGTAATTCTGCATTAAAGGAGTCGCTACAATACTCAAAAAAAGCTATAGAAATATGTACTAATTACCTTTCTAAAGATCATAGAGAAGAGGCAAATGCTTATGATAATATTGGTAGTTATTATCAGAATACTTCAAATTATAATGAAGCATTAAAATACTATCAAAAATCACTAAGTATACGACAAAAGTTATTACCAGAAGATAGAGAAATCGAAATCGTATATAATAATATAGGTAATGTTTACGGTGACCTTAACGAATTTAATAAGTCTCTTGATTATTATAAAAAAAGTATAGAGATTATTATTAGAAAATTAGGAAAAAACGATATTCGAGTTGCTATAGGTTATATTAATATTGGTGCAACTTATCGTGGACTGAATCAAGATGATAATGCATTAAGTTATTACCAAAAAGCATTACCCATTTCTATTAAAGTGAAAAACCAATATGTACTAAGTGCTTTATACATTAATATGGGAGCTTCTTTTTTTTCAAAAGAAGAATATGATAAAGCATTACAATACTATAAGAAAAGCTTAGACATAAAACTTAGAATATATGGAGAAAACCATCCTACTTGTGGACGAATTTATAATAATTTAGGTCTCATTTTTGAATTTAAAGAAGATCATAACAAAGCATTATATTATTATAATAAAGCACTGCAAATTTTTAAAACGGCATATGGTGAAAACAACTACTCAGTTGCCGATATATATCATAATATAGGGGATGTTTACACCCTTAGAAATGAGTATGAAATTGCACTAAAGCATCATGAAAAAGCTTTAACTATAGTAACGAAACTCTTTGGAGATAATAGTCCTAAAACCTCTGATTTCTATATAAGAATTGCAAAACTATATTTTAAAAGAAGTATGTACAGTGATGCATTATTATATTGTGAAAAAGGATTAAGAGTTTTGCAAAATGCATATGGAAAATATCACCTTCTTACATCGGGTTTTTATTATAACATGGCAACAGCTTATGATGGCCAAGAGGAGTATACAAAAGCTATTTTCTATTTTAATGAAGCAATACTTGCTAATGCAAAAAACAATGATATTGTCATTTCTAAAAGCACCTTTGATCCTAATCATTATTTTGATTTGAAAATGTTGCTAGAAACCCTTCAAGGTAAATCCAAAACATTGCAGTCACTATACCTAAAACATAACGATAGGAAATACCTGGATCAAAGTATTACTCTCTATAAAAATGCAGATATTCTTATAGACCATATTAGACAAACTTATCAAAATTATCAGGACAAGGTGTTTTTTGCCCAACAGGCTAAAGAAGTCTATACAGATGCAATAGCCGCTCAATTGTTGATTTATAGAGACAGGCGAGAACAGAAAGCTTTGGAAGAAATATTTTATTATGTAGAAAAAAGTAAATCAAATACCTTAAAAGAATTACTCACAGAATCAAATGCTAAAAGTTTTGCTGGATTACCAACAGAATTATTAGAATTAGAAGAAAAACTAAAAAATAAACAAGCTTTCTACCAGTCAAAGATTTCAGAAGAATGGTCTGAAGAAACCACAGATACTTTGGCTATTACTAAATATGAAAATAAAATATTTGATATTAGTAGAAGTCATGATTCGTTGATAGAAACCCTAGAAGAAAAACACCCTAAATATTATCAACTGAAACATCAAAATAGCATTGTATCTATAAAGGAAATTCAGAAAAATCTCAAAGAAAATTCGACTTTAATAGAATTCTTTACTACCGATAGCATTACATATGTTTGTACTATGTCTAAAAATAGTTTTTTAGTACAAGAACTAGAAACCGATGATCTAGAAGATAGTATCAAAAAATTACGTGATGCTATTATCACAAATGATATATACAAATACAAAAATAGTGCATACACCTTATATAGCGGACTTATTGCACCTATAAAAGATAAACTCATAGGAGATGAGCTTATCATTATTCCAGATGGACCATTATGGCATCTTAATTTTGAATTATTACTTACGCAAAACAATGAAGCAGAGACGAGAAATATGTCATACTTGCTACGAGATTATGCGATTTCTTATGCGAATTCTGCCAATCTACTGTTTAATTCATTAGAAAAAACTTCTAAAACGTCAAAAATACGTAACGAGTGTCTTGCCTTTTCATTTACAGATAGTACCCAACTCACTAATTCGAAAACTATGAGTTTGGCAACGCTAAGGGATACAGGAGATGATCTTCCAGGTACCCGAAAAGAGATTAAAGCGATTTCTACTCTTGTTAACGGCCAATATTTTTATGGATCAGAAGCTATTGAAGCTAATTTTAAGCAAAATGCAGGTCAATATAGTATTCTTCATTTGGCATTGCATGGGGATGTAGACCATAAAAACCCACAAAATTCTAAGCTGTATTTTACAAAAAGTAAAGACACTATAGAAGATAACCTGCTATATAGTCATGAGCTTTTTGCATTAGATATCCCTGCAGAATTGGTGGTGTTAAGTGCTTGTAATACAGGAACAGGTGCAATTGCCAAAGGAGAGGGTATTATGAGTTTGGGTAATGCATTTCAATACGCAGGTACCAAAAGTTTGTTGTTAAGCGGTTGGGAGGTTTCTGATAAAAGTGCCCCCGTTCTTATAGAGAGTTTCTACACCAATTTAGCCGACGGCATGAACAAAGCCAAAGCACTCCAAAAAGCTAAATTAGACTTTTTAAAAACAGCCGATTTTGATCAAGTAGCTCCTTTTTATTGGGGGAGTTTTTATTTGTTGGGTAATGCTGATCCTATTGATATAAATCAACCTATAGAAACCCATATGTATTGGTTAATTTTAGCTTTTATTTTAATAGTTTTTATTTTCACTTTCATTTACTACAAAAAAAGAATAAAATAATACCACTTGTTATGATTAAGAAAGTAATATTTATATGTATCGGGTTATGTTTTATAATGGCCTCAGTTTCTGCACAAATTCAAAAAGATACCATAGTTGCATCACAGTATTATAAAGAGGCAGATTCGTTGTTGAAGGGTAGGAAATTTGAAGAATCTATGACATTTTTTAAAAAAGCAATATCTGTATATAAGAAAGCTGAAACTTGGGAAAAGGTTGCTAATTGTTATAATAAAATTTCTGAAATTCATAGATTGAACCTAAGTTATAAAAAATCGTTAAAAGCAGCAGATAATGCTTTGTTAATAATAAACTTAGAAAAAACTGAGAAAAACAAAAAAGAGCAAGCTATTGCTTACTATAACAAAGCTCATTGTTTTTTAAAATTCAACGAATTTGATGAGGCAATAATTTATTTTAAAAAAGCATTACAAATACAGAATTCTCAATTAATCGATCAAGATTCATCAATTATTGATACCTATGTCTATTTAGCAAGATGTTATTATATATTAGGAAATTATACCTCCTCTTTGCAATATTTAGAAAAAGCCTTATCTATAACTATCAAAAAATATGGAAAGCAACATTATGAGGTAGCAAGGATATATAATAACATGGGTACTATTCATGAAACAAATGAAGACTATAATGAAGCTATAAAACTATATGAGAAGTCATTGTCAATGATTTTGAAATCCAATGAAAATGATACTAAAAAAAAGAAAATCCTGGTCGGAGCTCTTCATCAAAATATAGGAATAATACAAGTGGACAAAGGAAATTATGATAAAGCTTTAACAAGTTTTAAAAAAAGTTTGCAAATATACCTTGAGATATTTAGTGAAAATCATCCTAAGGTTTTAAATGTATATAGTAGTATCGGAATTTCTTATGGAAATATAGGGCAATACAATTTGGCTCTAGAATATTTAATGAAAGTTATCGATGGTATGCTTCAAAGGCCAACAAATGATATTTTGAATTTAGCATTTTCTTATAGTAATATCAGCTCGGTGTACCAAAGTAAAAAGGAATATAAAACCGCATTAGAATACCTTTTTAAAGCTGAAAAAATTTGGTTAGAACACCGATTTTCAGATTACCACGGCCTATCTAGATGTTATATAAATATAGGGTCTACTTTAAATTTGACTAATCGATATGATGAAGCTATAACTTATCTAAAAAAAGCTTTGGTTATTGCAGACAAACAATTAAAAAAAAATCACAAGGATCTTGGTTTAATTTACCTGGGACTTGGAAACTCATATTATCTAAAAAAAGAATATAAAACTGCATTAGACTATTTTAAGAAATCCAAAGAAAACTATAGTAAGATTAATATCAAATGGCATTCTGATCTTGCAAAGTGTTATGTTTTAATTGGAGATATTAAAAAGGTAGAGGGCGATTATCAAAAGGCCTTAGAATACTATCATAATGCCATACGAGCAAATCATACCGAGTTTGATGAAATATCAATATATAAAAATCCGGGTGCATCTGGTCATATAAGCATTAATGTGCAGATTATGTCATTGCTTAGCAAGGCTATCTTGTTAAAAGAGTTATATGGTATCGATAAAGATATTATATTACTAAAAACATCTTTATCAACATATACCTCTCTTGACCAACTTATTGATGAAAATAGAGATGTTATATTAACTTATGAGGATAAGATACAGTTTTCAGAGAAAGTTTCGGAGGTTTATGAAAAAGCTATTCAAACAGAATTATTAATGGCTTCTGTAGAAAAAAATAAACTTCATATTGAAAAAGCATTCTATTATCTGGAAAAGAAAAAGGCAAACGTTTTAAAAGAATTCATTACTACAATCGAAATCAAAAAACACCTCGATATTCCTTCTGACATCATTAGTTTGGAAGATAAAATAAAAGCCGATCAATCTTATTATAAATCAAAAATAATTGAGTCAACCAATCCCGATAGCCTAAGCATAGCTAATAGAGCAAGGTATAAAGATGAATTGTTCAGAGTTAATAGAAAGCATGATTCTTTGACTTCGATTTTACAAGAACAATATCAGAGTTATTATCAGCTTAAACATCAAAACAGTATTGTATCTATAGAAGAAATTCAGAAAAATCTCAAAGAAAATTCAACTTTAATAGAATTCTTTACAACAGATAGTGTTACCTATGTTTTTACCATATTTAAAAATAATTTTTCAGTACAAGAACTAGAAACCGATGATCTAGAAGATAGTATCAAAAAATTACGTGATGCTATTATCACAAATGATATAAATGAATATAAAAATATTGGGCATACTTTATACAACAAACTTATCACTCCGATAAAAGATAAACTACTAGGAGATAAGCTTATCATTATCCCAGATGGTCCATTATGGCATCTTAATTTTGACCTTTTGCTTACTCAAAATAATGAAGCAGAGGCGAGAAATATGCCGTATCTGTTGCGCGATTATGCGATTTCGTATGCCAACTCGGCAAATCTATTGTTTAACCCTTTGCAAAGAACATCCAAATCATCAGAAATCCGTAATGAGTGTCTTGCCTTTTCATTTTCAGATAGTACTCAACTCATTAGTTCAGAAACTATGAGTTTGGCAACGCTAAGGGATACCGGAGATGACTTGCCAGGTACCCGAAAAGAAATTAAAGCTATCTCTACTATTGTAAACGGTCAATATTTTTATGGATCAGAAGCTATAGAAGCTAATTTTAAACAAAATGCAGGTCAATATGGTATTCTTCATTTGGCATTGCATGGAGATGTAGATCATAAAAATCCACAAAACTCTAAGTTGTATTTTACAAAAAGCAAGGATACTATAGAAGATAACCTACTATACAGCCATGAGCTTTTTGCATTAGATATCCCTGCTGAGTTAGCCGTATTAAGTGCTTGTAATACAGGAACAGGTGCAATTGCTAAAGGAGAAGGGATTATGAGTCTGGGTAATGCATTTCAATATGCAGGTACCAAAAGTTTGTTGTTAAGTGGTTGGGAGGTCTCTGATAAAAGTGCTCCCGTACTTATAGAGAACTTCTATACCAATTTGGCCAACGGCATGAACAAAGCCAAAGCACTACAAAAAGCTAAATTAGATTTTATAAAGACTACTGATTTTGATCAAGTAGCTCCTTTTTATTGGGGGAGTTTTTATCTTTTGGGTAATGCGGATCCTATAGATATAGATCAACCTATAGCCATTAATTGGTATTGGATGGTTTTATTATGTGTTTTAATCGTTCTGGCCTTAGTTTTTATGTATTACAAGAAAAGATTAAAATGATAATGTGCTACTTCGGAAACAAACTCTTATCTATATTAGGAATCACTTTTAAAGCATTTTTGTAGTATAGTTTCTTTAAAACGTCATCATCAAGATCTAATCCATACATTTTCCAGAAAGCATGATAGCGCTTATAATACGGGAAATACTCATCATCTGATTCTAAAACTCTAAAGTAGGTATAGTATTCTTCGGGATTCCAGGAGTCTTTACCAAACATTACCCTGTCTTGATATTGGGTTAAAAAAGCTTTAGCATTACGGGGTTGCCTACCCAGTTCTGCAATCACAGCGCCAATTTCGGTATACATATTGGGTATTTGATCCATCAACTCCGCCAATTTAGCCAGGTTATTACCATACCAGCCTAGATGAGCATTAATAAACGTAGTGTTTTTATGCTTTCTGAATATGTTATGCTGCTCTTGTATAATGGTTTCCCAAGAGCCGGTTACATTGGTGTCTCTTTTTCTTCTTGATTTTAACTTCAACTCTAACCAACGTTCATTTTTATTGTCATGAGGATCCCAGAATGATTTAGGGTCGGCCGAATGAATCAATACAGGGATACCAAGCTCTCCACATTTTTCCCAAACGGGGGCAATACGAGGATCATCAATCTTAATACGATTACCCTTACTATCCTTATTATCCATCCCTTGGCTTTTATAAATCTTAAGACCATTGGCACCTAAGGCTACATCTTTTTCTATTTGAGCCACAGTTTTTGCAGTCCAGTCAGGATCGTCTATTCCTGTAAGCTTAATATTGGTAAAGACTATAAAACGGTTAGGGTGATTGGTTTTTACATTGTCTAAAGATTTAGTAAGGTGCTCATCTGATCCTCGACCTCTTCCCGAAAGATTCACCATCACTGCCATGTTAAGTTTATCCATCTCTTTGACTACCTCTTGTAGATTTTGTGTTGGCATTCTAAATTGGTGATTATGCACATCGATAAAAGGAAATTTAGCTTTCTTAACCTGGTTTCCTGGAACGATTAGAGTAGAAGGGGGGTCATAATCCTCGAACTCCATGTTTTGTGCTGTAAGTTGAATTGTTGAGAATATAAAAAGGAATAGAAAGATCTTATAGAATTTCATATCGGTATGCTTGATTTTGATTGTGAAGTAATAAATATAGAATAAACGTTCTCTTTTGAAAGAAAGCTTAACAAGACTTTAAATCTGCTATTATCGAAATTTGCGTTAGGGATAGCAGTGGCATCCTTTTTATTTGATCGCACCCTGAGCCTGTCGAAGGGCACGATCAAATAAAAAGATACAACGAATAGCCCGCTCGAACGCCCTACGTAAAATATAAAATCCCGTTACCATGTGTTTCGGGTAACGGGATTTTAACAACTAACCAACAACTAATCTATGTTTTAATCATCATCATCGTCGTCATCGTCATCATTATGATATTTTTTCTTTCTTTTTCTGTTTTTGTAGTCATGATTGTTATCATTATCATGACGCTTATACTTTGGTTTCCAATTTTGATTATAATAGGATCCATGAGTAACAGTACATCCATCGATACCACAATAACCACAACCATTATGATGAACATCTCCTTCTACGAATTTGATTCTACTGTATCTATTATAATAGATATGCAATCCACCTACCTGGTATACTAAACCTCTTCTGTTATATCTTAGGTATACACTACCAATTCTTCGTACTCGATCATATCTGTCATAACTTATATAATTAGGACCCACTTTTTTAAGTCTACCATAGTAGTCATATTTAATTCCTCTATGATTATAATATGGTCTGTTGTAATATCCATATGATCCTGGTGTACTATGTCGATTGTTATTCCAATCGGTATGTCTGGATCTAACTCCTCTTTTAAGGATTTTAAAATCTATGGTTCCCTTTGGATATACAAAGAATTTTACACCTCCCTGTACAAAGACAATTGGTTGTGAATTTTGATAGCGTTTTGTAACCCTATCCTGGTGATCCGAGTGTTTGTGATCGGTCGCTTGTGCAGTTGTTCCTACCAGTAACAAAGCTGCAATAAAAAGTAATGCTTTTTTCATAACTTAAATGTTTTCGGGTTTATGCCTACTCATTAGCTTTTCGGCTTCCGCTATTTGTCTAGTAGTATTTCAAATGGCGTGCCAAAAATTTTTAAGTGATGAAGAATTACATATAACTAATTGTTTGTTAGTGAATTAATAATTTGTTCAGGGTCGGCTCTTTCTTTGTAATCTTCCTTGATAAAATCATATATGATCTTACCTTTTTGATCAATAATATAGGTTGCAGCAATAGGAAGTTGTTGGTTGACATTACCATTACTCACTTCTAGATCGATACCAAAACCGTCATACACATTAATTAAATCTTCGGGTAGGGTAAAGGCCAGATTAAATGTTTTGGCTATGGTGTTGTCTATGTCTGAAAGGACTTCAAAACTTAGGTTGTTCTTTTCTGAAGTGGTTAAAGAATTATCTGGAGTTTCGGGACTAATGGCTACCAGGGTAGCTCCTAATTTTTCGAATTCTGGTAAGGCTTGTTGTAATGCCTTTAATTCTAAATTACAATATGGGCACCATCCACCTCGATAAAAGGAAAGTATCACTTTGTTATCAAGCAATAATTCCTGAACAGATATGTTCTTATTAGCAGCGTTAGGTAGCAATATTTCTGGGATATAATCTCCTGTTTTAAGAGCTTTAGAAACAAGTTTTGCATCACGAACGGCTTGTATCCCGTTGTTCATTATTGTATGAGTAGCTTCTGAATATTTTGTTGCTGATTGTGCTGCTCGGTTCTTTAAATCTGTGGTAAGAGACATTGTTATCGGTTTTAAACATTACATATGCTTAGCCGAAATGATAGCGAATACATTACATTCTGAAATATTAGAATAGTGTTAATATTTGCAGAAATTCACGTTTTAAAACTGTAAAACTAGTTCCTGCACCATGCAGGAAGGTTTTCTAAAGTTTTTCTTTCAAATATTGCCCTGTGTACGATTTTTTGATCTTTATAATTTCTTCTGGAGTACCTTGAGCAATGATATTTCCGCCATTTTTACCACCTTCTAGGCCAAGATCAATAACATAGTCGGCGCATTTTACCAGATCCAGATTATGTTCTATAACCAGTATTGAATGCCCTTTGTCTAATAATTCATTAAATGACTTTAGTAGTTTTTTGATATCATGAAAATGAAGACCAGTCGTGGGTTCATCAAAGATAAAAAGCGCTTTGTCCTTAGTGTTTCCTTTTACAAGGAAGGAGGCTAGCTTAATTCGTTGGGCTTCGCCACCAGAAAGAGTAGAGGAGCTTTGCCCTAATTGTACATATCCTAAACCAACATCTTGCAGGGGTTTTAATTTTCTTTGAATCTTAGTCTGATTATGCTCTGTAAAGAAATCAATAGCATTATCGATAGTCATGGTAAGGATATCATGTATGCTTTTATCATGAAATGTTACTTCTAACACATCCTTTTTGAATCGTTTTCCCTTGCATGTTTCGCATTCTAGATGCACATCGGCCATAAACTGCATTTCTATAGTAACTTCGCCTTCGCCCTTACAAGTCTCACATCGGCCACCATCGACATTAAAAGAGAAGTGTTTTGATTTATAGTTACGGATGCTAGATAATTTTTGACTTGCAAAAAGATTACGAATATCATCATACGCTTTAATGTAGGTTACCGGATTAGATCGAGAAGAGCGCCCAATTGGGTTTTGATCAACAAACTCTACATGCTTGATATTGCTATAATTACCTTTAAGCTCTGTAAATTGTCCTGCTTTTTCTCCATATCCTCCTAATTCTTTTAGTACAGAAGGGTAGATGATCTTTTTGACTAAGGTACTTTTACCACTACCCGATACCCCTGTGATTGCTGTAAAAACGCCTAATGGAACTTTTACATCAACATTCTTTAGGTTGTTTTCGCGGGCACCAATTACTTCAACATAATATTTTGAAGTTCTTCTGGTTTTCGGAACTTCGATTTGTAGTTGACCATTAAGGTATTTTGCCGTTAGAGAGTCTGCTTTTAGAATTTCATCAAAGTCACCGGTAGCAACTACATGACCGCCAAAAGTTCCCGCTTCGGGTCCTATATCAATAATCTCATCGGCGGCTTTCATAATATCTTCATCGTGTTCTACCACAATTACTGTATTACCCAAATCACGAAGTGATTGTAGTACTTTAATAAGTTTCTCGGTGTCTTTGGGATGTAACCCTATACTTGGTTCATCTAGGATATACATAGAACCAACAAGACTACTTCCTAACGAGGTGGCAAGGTTGATTCGTTGCGATTCTCCTCCCGAAAGCGTATTGGACTTACGATTGAGGGTTAAATATTCTAATCCTACGTTTTGTAAAAACTCTAATCGAGTATTGATTTCTTTTAAAAGACGTTTGGCAATAGCCCCATCATACTCATTTAGAGTAATGTTTTTAAAGAAATCGGCTAATTCGTTTAGAGGTTTCTCTACAAGATCCGTAAGTGTTGCCTCGTCAATTTTGACATAATTAGCCTCTTGTCGTAGTCGTTTCCCTTTACAGACAGTACATTTTGTTTTTCCGCGATAGCGAGAAAGCATTACTCGGTTTTGGATTTTATAGGCTTTAGCTTCAAGTTCTTTAAAAAAACTATCGATTCCTTCAAAATATTTGTTTCCTGTCCAGAGCAATTCTTTGTCTTCTTCAGACAATTCGAAATAGGGTTTATGAATTGGGAAATCGAATTTATAGGCACTATTTACCAATTGATCTTTATACCAGCCCATACTATCGCCTCGCCAAGGAAATATTGCTCCTTCAAACACACTTAATGCCGTATTGGGAACCACTAAATCTTCATCGATACCTATTACATCACCATATCCTTCGCACTTTGGGCATGCTCCATAAGGATTATTAAAACTAAATAAATGGACATTGGGTTCTAGAAAGCTTATCCCGTCTAATTCGAATGTATTACTAAACTGTCTAAGTTGCTCATCATTTAGAGTTTCTATGAAACAAGTTCCTTTCCCTTCAAAAAACGCAGAATCAATAGCATCGGCCAGACGATTATAAAAATCCTCTTCATCTCTTTTTACAATTCTGTCAACCACCAGAAATATGGTATCATTCTCTTTAATTGTAGCTTCTTCAATTCTACTAATTGTTTCATTTACTTTAATTCGTGCAAATCCTTGTTGCTGTAATACATTAAGTTTTCCTTCGATAGTACGACCTTCCTCGATATGAATAGGGGCAAGTAGTAAAAGTTTTTCACCGTCTTCAAATGTTTTTACATGTTCTATTACATCGGTAACTCTGTCTTTTTTAACTTGATTTCCAGAAACAGGAGAGTACGTTTTACCAATTCGGGCAAAAAGTAGTTTTAAATAGTCATATATTTCAGTTGTAGTACCTACTGTTGACCTTGGATTTGTAGAGTTAACTTTTTGTTCTATAGCTATTGCCGGAGCGATACCTTTAATATAATCTACTTTAGGCTTGTTTAAGCGACCTAAAAACTGTCTGGCGTAGGATGATAAACTCTCTACATACCTTCGTTGTCCTTCTGCATATAAGGTATCAAACGCCAAACTTGATTTACCAGAACCTGATAAGCCGGTGATGACAACTAATTTATTTCTTGGGATAACGGCATCTAAATCTTTCAGGTTGTGAAGTTTAGCACCTTTAATAATAATATTGTGTTTCGGATTTATGCTAGCAATGTCTTGAATCATAGTAAATACGCGGTAAGAGCGCAAAGGTAATGATTACCAAATAAGTATTATAACCTATTGATAATGAAAGTTTAGTTAAAAAAATTAACAGAAAATACTTTGTTTTTAAATGATTGTTATTATCTTAGCCCCGTTAATAAACCAAATTTAAACAAAACTGCCTATACGGAATACTTTTACTTTTTAAGTTTAACATAGCCCGAGCCCCAAGCTTGTTGGTACTAAAATAGTAAACGTATGAAGGATTACACCCTAACAGACGCAGTTCTGGTTAATGACTACATCAAAGGTAGCGAAAGCGCCTTATCTGTTCTAATAGAACGACACAAGCAACGTATTTACAGTTTTATTTATTCAAAAGTTTTTGATAGAGACGTATCTGAAGATATTTTTCAGGATACTTTTATAAAAGTTATTCGTACTCTAAAAAATGGAAAATATAATGAAGAAGGAAAATTTCTTCCTTGGGTAATGCGTATTGCTCATAATTTGGTAATTGATCACTTTAGAAAAGGAAATCGTATGCCAAAATTTGAAGATAATGGTGAGTTTAGTATTTTTTCTGTAATTAGTGATGGAAATCTTAATGCAGAAAAGAGAATCATCAAAGATCAGGTCGAAGAAGATTTGCGTAGTTTGATTCAAGAACTACCAGAAGATCAAAAAGAAGTACTGGTGATGCGTATGTATAAGGATATGAGTTTTAAAGAAATATCTGATAAAACCGGAGTAAGTATTAATACGGCTTTGGGTAGAATGCGATATGCATTAATCAACTTGAGAAAAGTAATAGAGAAAAATAACATTGTTTTAACAAACTAATAACAGTATTATACAATAAAGTATAATTAGCCCCGTTATCATCTTAAATAACCCTTAATTTAAGAATTATATAATATGGCAAAATTTTACTTTAAGTCTTCTGAAAAAGAAGAAAAACAACATTTAGTTCCAAGAAGAAGTACAATAGATTTTCTTCTTAGCTATTCAAAATCGTTAACTGTTGCAGAGTACAACAATTTAAAGTTTGAAACGATTTTGAACTAAACTTAAATAAAGGCCTATTTTTTAATAGGCCTTTTTATTTTTTGATATTCATCTAAAACTGTTTTTCTTCCGATTGTTTTAGTGATTGTATCTTTATCCAAATCCCAACCTCGGGCTGGCGAATATTCTCTACCATACCATATAATCTGTAAATGCAAATCATTCCACAGTTCTCGAGGGAACAAACGCTTTGCATCTTTTTCTGTTTGAGTTACATTTTTTCCATTACTAAAACCCCATCGATACATTAAACGATGGATATGCGTATCAACCGGAAATGCAGGAACTCCAAACGCTTGCGACATAACGACACTGGCAGTTTTATGGCCCACAGCAGGTAATTCTTCTAAGGCCTCAAAACTTTGAGGAACCTCACCATTATGTTTATCAATTAAAATATGTGATAAACCATATATTCCTTTTGCCTTCATAGGACTTAGTCCTACAGGTTTAATAATTTCCCTAATCTCTTCTACAGATAATTTGATCATTGCATAGGGATTATCTGCTCTATCAAACAAGAGAGGAGTAATTTTGTTTACTCTTACATCTGTACTTTGAGCACTCATTAATACAGCTATTAATAGGGTGTAAGGGTCTTTATGGTCTAATGGAATAGGTATTTTGGGGTATAATTCTTGAAGTGTATGTATCGTAAAGTCAACTTTTTCCTGTTTGGTCATAGTACCGAAATTGTTTTATGCTAAAGTAAAAAATATTCAATCGTATACGAATACGATTAATCGCTAAATTTTTAATAAAACCGATATTTGATCTTAATTTTAGTTTTACTTTTGAACAGAAATAATTTTACATAAATCAAATAAGAATGACAATATTAAAAGAAGGGGATAAGGCTCCTAATTTTTCGGCATTAGATCAAGATGGTAATACAATTACTCTTAATGACTATAAAGGGAAAAAGCTGGTTGTTTTTTTCTATCCAAAAGCTAGTACTCCGGGTTGTACTGTAGAGGCATGTAATCTAAGAGATAATTATCAAACCTTTCAGGCACAAGGATATGAAATTTTGGGTGTAAGTGCAGATAGTGCTAAGCGACAACAAAATTTTAAAAATAAATTTGAACTACCTTATCCTTTATTAGCAGATGAATCTAAAGAAGTGATCAATGCTTTCGGAGTTTGGGGCCCTAAAAAATTTATGGGTAAGGAGTATGATGGAATTCACCGTACCACATTTGTTATTGATGAAAAAGGAATCATTTCAGAAGTTATCCTAAAGGTCAAAACAAAGGAACATGCAGCACAAATATTATAAAAAATAAATGTCCAGGGCTTTTAAAAACTAATTCTATGCTATTTTGAATCTTTCGACTTAGTTCATAATGGGCTAAAGTCGAGAAATAGCTCAACTGTTACATTTCGACTACACTCAATGTAACAGTTGAACTATTTTTTTGCTGTTGCCGCTTCGATGCTTTTGTATCCAAAAAAATTATTTTCTTTGATCATCTCAGGTATTAGTTCTGGTAATTGATCTTCCCATCCTGATTCTCCATCCTGAATTTTTTGAAGTACTTCTCTAGAGAAAATCTCCATGATAGTTGGATCGTAATCGGTGATATCTACTAATTTACCATTGTATTTAAAGAACTTATAAAGTTCTTTCATTCTTGGGTGTACCTTAAGATTATCACTATCGGTTAAGTCACCGGTTTGATGATTTTTTAGTGGATATAGGTATACTTTTAGGTCTTTAAAGAATAATTTACCAAAAGCTTCAAGGATACCACCACTTAAATGTCTATAGTATTTTTCATCAAAGATATCAATCAAATTATTAACACCCATGGCTAAAGCCATTCGCTCCTTAGTATAATTAGAGAAGTATTCTACTACTTTGTAATATTCTTTAAAATTTGAAATCATTACGGTATGGCCAAGCGAACATAATAGTCTTGCTCTAGCCATAAAGTCGGCTTCATCAATTTCTCCTTCTGCTCTTAAATTAGATAAGGTAATCTCAAAGATCACTATGGTCTTATCCTTTTTAACCTTATTCTCGTTTAAAAATATATTTAGAGACTTTTTATAGATGTCAATATTTACCTTGGTAACAGGTCTAAAACTACCTCTTAAGGCTAGAATATTTTTCTTATATAAAATTGCCGCAGGTAGTATGTTATTACCATCAGGACCAAACATTACAGCCTCGGTCATATCATTTTTAACAAGTTGTAAGCTCATCAAACGATTGTCAACCTTTGTAAATCTTGGACCAGAAAAATTGATAGTATCAATTTCTATCTGATCTTTATCCAAATGATCATATAAATATCGCAGTAATTTTTTTGGATTATCATATTTATAATATGCACCATAAATTAGATTTACACCTAGTACCCCTAGAGTCATTTGTTGTAATCTGGCATCGTTTTCATGAAAACGTATATGAAGCGAAATTTCATTATACTCTTCATTAGGTACAGTTTGATAACGAATACCAACCCAGCCATGACCTTTGTATTTTTTAGCAAAGTCGATTGTAGCTACAGTGTTGGCATAACTAAAAAATAACTTATTAGGATGTTTTTCTCGTGTAATTCTCTGCTCAATAAGGCTAACCTCATGTTTAAGCATTTTTTTTAGCCTGGCTTCAGTTACATATCGTTTATCATTCTCTATTCCATAAATGGCATCACTAAAGTCTTTATCATATGCACTCATGGCTTTAGCAATTGTACCAGAAGCTCCACCTGCTCTAAAGAAATTTCGAGCGGTTTCCTGACCAGCACCAATCTCGGCAAAAGTACCATAGATATTTTGGTTCAAATTTATACGTAATGCTTTACTCTTAATCGAAGGGACAGATTCAAATTCTTTGTCTCCCATTATCGTGATAGGCATAGTAAAAAGGGCTTTTTTTGTTTAATGTAAAGGTACTAATACCATAATTATTAAAAAAGCCCTAATGCAAATTTCTACAGTTTATAATTACTACGGATAATAATTAAGAGATCTATATATTTTTTGCCAAAAAAATATAATTACATTTGTTGAAGTTAATTAATTATGGAAGTTATTTTTCTCGGGACAGGTACATCACAAGGGATTCCTATTATTGGTAGTGACCATCCCGTTTGTCTTAGTGATGATTTTAGAGACAAGAGACTTCGTGTTTCGGTTTTAGTATCCTGGGATGAATATACTTATGTAGTGGATTGTGGTCCAGATTTTAGGCAGCAAATGCTATCGAATAATGTTTCAAAAATAGACGGTATTGTCTTTACTCATGAACATGCCGATCATACCATGGGATTAGATGATATAAGACCTTTCTTTTTTAGACAAGGTGATATCCCAATTTATGCACATAAAAGGGTACTAAAAGCATTAAAAACAAGGTTTGATTATATTTTTGCTTCAGAAAACAAATATCCGGGTGCCCCTAGTGTACTAGAAAATGAATTAACAAATCAATCGTTTATGCTTGGTGATTTACATGTCATTCCTATAAATACAATGCATAACCGATTACAAGTTTTTGGATTTAGATTTAAGGACTTTGCCTATTTAACCGACGTTAAAACGATCGAAGAAAAAGAAAAATCAAAATTGAATGGTGTAAAAGTGTTGGTCGTAAATGCATTACGAATAGAGCCGCATCATTCACATTTCAATTTAGAAGAGGCTTTAGAATTTATAAAAGAAATTCAACCAGAAAGGGCTTATCTTACCCATATAAGCCATATGCTTGGATTTCATGCTGAAGTGGAGAAAGAGCTTCCAGAGAACGTTTTTATAGCTTACGATAATTTAAAAATAACCATTTAGAATATGAAGAGTAAGATTTTTTTATACTTATTTATTTTTACAGCATTATTTGTGCTTTTTCAGTTTATGAATGCAAAAAAAGCTAAAGAGTCCTATGATGCTAAAATAGAGCACCTAAAAGAAAAATTAGAAGAGCAAGAATCTTCTAAAACTGAAGTAATAGATTCTCTTATAGATATTAATATGGACCTTACCTATTTTTCTTTAGAGAGTAATGAGGATGCCGCGAGTTACTTTGAAGAAATGGGATATGAACCTAATAAGTTAGCATTAACCATTAGTGATCAGATTATTAGCCAGAACAAGGCAGGTGCAGATAATCCAATCATTCCTTTTGTCGGGATGGAAGGTAATATGGCAATTAACAAAGTGCGATTGTTAAACCATAGATGGATAATTGCTGATTTTACAGACGGAGTGTATTGGGGAGAGCTTTTTATTACCTATGAGGTACGAGAAGATGGAGTGGTTGATTTTGAGGTAGAAAAATCCTTTTTATATCCTAGAAATTAACATATAAAGATTTTATAAATACAAAAGCTGCCAATATTGGCAGCTTTTGTGTTTTGTTTGTGGTTTATGAGATTAAGTTGGTTATCCTATCTTTTTAACAGCTTAGTTTTGGTATATTCTCCATTTATTTCAATTACGGCTATATATATACCTTTAGAAACCTCTGTTCCATTTTTTGATTTACCATCCCAGGTGTACGTAAATGCTCCTTCATTCTCTTGATTGTCGACTAGTTTTTTAATTAAATTACCAGCAATATCATATATATCAATTGAAACTTTATTGTTAATATCTATATTGTTAGTGAAAGTAACACGGTCATTAAATGTATTTGGGTATGCTTTAGTGGTGTTTATCGTCATTTTTGTTTTTTCTTCTTTGTTTTGTTTCCAAGTTGCTCCTAGCGGTTGATCTAACCAGAGCATAATAAACTCGTTATCATCGGGTAAGCCAGATCCAACATGGCGGCCAATACTAAAGGGGTAGTTATTGTCATTTAGTACGCCGATTAAAAAAGGATTAAGTACCACAACACTTTCGATAGTTACAAATGGGAAAGCAAATTTTCTTCCGACACCCACATCTCCTGGGATACCGGGTAAAGAGATTCTTCGAAGGTCATTGATTTTTAGAAGATCTACATTTAATCTTTTTTCAACTAATTCCTCTTCCTCATTCAATTCGACTTCGTAGATGGCTTTAAAACCATTAAGATCACCTTGTGAACCATCACGCTCTATGATTAAACCTCTTCGATTCCCGAACATTATAAAGTCGCCAATAGCACTTGCTTTTTTGTTAAGCGCGTACTGAAATGTATTTCCTGTGTATGACTTACTTGTCAAATCAAATTCATGAATCAATAAGTTATTATTATCAGAGCCTACCAAAGGTTTCTCTAATAATGGTAATAATCTTTCTCTATCTGTGGTTAACGCCATTCCTTCAAAGCCACCACTGCCTTTTACTCTAAAAGGAGTATCTAGTTTTGTATTTCTATATGGCCAGTATAAACCTGCTAACCAGGGAGTATTTTGCCCATCCTGATCTTGCATATTGGTTCCATCTCCTGCAGTACCAACTTTTGGAAAATCACCAAACAAGCATACCGTACGAATTTCAGGATATTGTTTGTGAGCGATAAGCAATGTTCTAAAATCAAAACTTTGTATATCTGCTCGATCGGTTAGATTGTTGGATACAATTATATCGGCGACAGCTTTAGTGAAAGTTTCGGGATCTACTGTACGTTCTGCAAAAACATCTCCACGATCATCTGTATCTGTTCTTGGATTGATTTTTGTTTCTATATTAAAACGAACCTTGGATGCATTCTTCCAACGTTTCATAGCTTGTGGATCTGAAGATCCAGGCCCGTTTTTGTAGTATTCAGTATAGAATTCAACAAAATCAAATAATTGTTGTAAAGATGGCATAATATAAGGGTCTATAAAACCATTTTGATCTGCAAATTCAACAGTAACAGGTGATAATGATAGATCATTGGTTTGAGCTGGCCTTCCATCTAGAATTTTATCAGCAATGAATGTATTTTGAATCTCCTCTAAAGTGATATCTTTAACCAAGATTTCATCTTCAAATTCATAAGGAGTACCATCTACTTTTCGGGTTTTTGCTGCTTCGATATGCGGGTCATGATCTAGAACAGGAATCCCATCTAATGTAATTCCACAATCTGTTTCTAAAGTAGGCATTAAATAATCTAAAGCGGCTTCCATAGCTGGTAATGTGTTTTCTGGTCTTAAATTTCGAGCACCTCTGTGGCCTTGAGCATCAAATACGTTTACATCGATTAGACCATTGGCATCTATAAAATCAGGTTGTCCATCTTTATTCTTATCAAAATTTTGAACGGCTTCTAATAATAAATCCGGACGGTCAGAAATAATACCTTGCACACCAAGATCCAGTAAAAGATTCATGTTTTCTGTATCATTAACAGTATACACAACAACAGGATGCCCTGCACGATTTAATGAGGTTACATTGTGGATTTCACTTGAAGCTGATTTTAGACCAGAAGGAGGAGTTTCTCTACTGCCAACATTAGTATTGTTATTTTGGTCATCCAGCATTACAAACCACGGTGACATTACAGGAGGTTCACTTCCGTACTGTTGTGCATGAGCTCGAATAGCATTCATTACTCTTTGTGCACTATACTCTTCGCTAAATGGATTTTGTGGAGCACGTAATTCTTTACCAGGATTTTCGAAATCAGGTAAAGAAAAAGGAGGATCTAACAGCACTCCATTTTGATCAAAATGTAATAGGAAAGGACCAAATTCATCTCCGATCCAAAAGTCGCCATTATTTGTTCTCTGAATAGACTCTATATCAAAGTCAGCACCTGTTAAAACTCTTGAATCGCTAAAATGATTTGTAATTGCAAATGGTATTAAGCCATTAGGGTCTCTTAGCTCTACATAGCTCAATACTTCTACCGATCCATCCTTACCCCCTAAAATAGTTTTGAAGTTTGGTTTTATTTTATAAATACGAAGATTATAATCTGCAGAGTTTTCTAATGATCCAAAACCATTATCTGATAATGCCATAAAGGTACCATCGTAATTGTTTAAAACTGCAGAGAACCCTTGTACAGGTTGTTTGTTAGAAAAAGGAACTGGTTGTTGGTTGATTAATCCCGAGTCAATATATTGCCCAGAGGTGGGTCCTTCAGAAAAACTAGCGGCTGGTAATACAGCTCGTGCTGCCAGGATATCTCCAAAATTGAAAAGGGAGATACCAGTTCCTTTTGGATGGATTTTCGCTTTATAATAATGGTCCGTAGTGATGTTAAATTGATTTTTTTCGCTAGACGTTTGGGTTTGTTGTTGGGCTTTAATAGTTGATATTAACCCCATACATAGTGCACCAAAAAGTACAATGTGTTTTGATGTTAAGATGATTTGGTAGTAAGATTTCATGTGTAATAGGTTTACGATTAACTTGGTTTAAGGAGTCGTAAAATTACTTTGTATGTATTACCGAATTGTTTGTCATATATAAACAAATGATTAGGATAAGGTTAGGTGTTTTATCATTTTGTAATACACATCATATTTGACATTAGACCGCACTATAACGTTGTAGTGATATTTTGTGATTCTTGTCGTGTTGAATGATTTTTGTTGAAAATTCAATAATTTTGTAAGAGAGCGTACCGGTATACTATGATTCTAAGAGGATTCGGTTATATTTGATTTCTTTTCAACCAAAAGCTAAACATATCATAATATGAATACTAAATTTCTTTCCTTTTTTTTATGTATAACAATTGCCGTTTTTAGTATTTCTTGTAAAAAGAAGTATGAAGGGCCATACCAGGGTTTTAAAAATAAAGGGACTTATATAGAGGTGTATAAGCAAGATGGTAAATACATAATTAGGCCATATTCTGATAAGATTATTGAGACTTCTTTTATTCCTGAGGGAGAAACTTTTGATCCTAAATCTCATGCAGTTGTATTAACTTCTAAAGTTGAAGGTGACATTGAAGAAAATGATAGCGTGTTAACCTATGCTACTTCAGGTATTGCTGTGCATATTGTTAAAGACCCTTTTCACATATCGTATTCATACAAAGGAAAGGAACTGATTTCAGAAAAAAGTGGATATCAAAAAACAGATTCTACAGAAATTCTGGATTTTAATCTTGATAAGGATGAAGTAATTTACGGAGCAGGAGCAAGGGTAGTAGGAATGAATCGAAGAGGAAAGAAGTATCAGCTATATAACAAAGCGCATTATGGGTACGAAACACATTCTGAGCTAATGAACTTTACCATGCCATTGGTACTGTCTTCTAAGGTATATGCAGTGCATTTTGATAATGCACCCATCGGTTTTTTAGATATTGATAGTAAGAAAGATAATACCTTGACTTATGAAACAATTAGTGGGAGAAAAACCTATCAGGTAATTGCCGGAGAGGATTGGAAAGATCTAATGAATGAATATACAGATCTTACTGGTAAACAACCATTACCACCACGATGGGCTTTTGGTAACTTTGCAAGTCGTTTTGGATATCATTCTGAAAAAGAGACAAGAGAAACTGTAGGCAAATTTGCCCAGGATAGTATTCCGTTAGATGCAGTTATTTTAGATATCTATTGGTTTGGTAAGGATATTAAAGGCCATATGGGTAACCTGGAGTTTTTAAGTGATTCTTTCCCGACACCAAAGCAAATGATTAATGATTTTGCAGCAAAAGGAGTGAAAACTGTACTTATTACAGAACCTTTTGTGCTTACCACCTCTAAAAAATGGGATGAAGCCGTTGAAAAAGGTGTTTTAGGAAAAGACTCTGTTGGTAACCCGTTTAAATATGATTTCTACTTCGGTAATACCGGAATTATCGATATTTATGACCCTAAAGGAAAAGATTGGTTCTGGAATATTTATAAAGAATACACTCAAGAATACGGAGTAGCCGGATGGTGGGGCGATTTAGGTGAACCAGAAGTACATCCTTCAGATTTACAGCATGCAACAGGTAGTGCAGACGAAGTTCATAATATTTATGGGCACGACTGGGCACGATTAGTACAAGAAGGATATCAGAAAGATTTCCCTGATCAAAGACCATTTATCTTAATGCGTGCAGGATATTCTGGATCACAACGTTTTGGTATGATCCCATGGTCAGGAGATGTTAGCAGAAGCTGGGGAGGATTGCAACCACAGACCGAAATAGCATTACAAATGGGTATGCAAGGAATGGGGTATATGCACTCTGATCTGGGTGGATTTGCTGGCGGAGAAACTTTTGACCCAGAACTCTATACACGATGGCTGCAATACGGAGTGTTTCAGCCTATCTTCAGACCGCATGCACAAGAACACATTGCTCCAGAACCCGTTTTTCATGATGCAAATACAAAAGCATTAGCAAAAAAGAGTATCGAACTACGATATAGTCTTCTACCTTATAATTATACGATAGCCTTTGATAATAATCAAACAGGTGTGCCTTTAATGCGTCCATTATTCTTTGAGGATATGGGTAATAAAGAGCTCTATGAGATGAGCTTTGCATATTTGTGGGGAGATAATTTCTTAGTCTCACCTATAGTAAAGCCTGGGATAGCTTCTATGGATATACCTTTTCCTAAAGGAACCAACTGGTACGATTTCTTTACCAATAAGAAATATGAGGGAGGAATTTATAAAACAGTAGAAGTAGCAGAAGGTCATGTGCCGGTATTTGTAAAAGCGGGATCTTTCATTCCGATGGTAGCGCCGGTTCAAACTACAGATGCCTATTCAACCAAAGATTTGACATTGCATTATTATCATGATTCTGCGGTAAAAACAAGCTCAGGGAAGTTATATGACGATGATGGTAAAACACCTGATGCTTTTGAAAAAGGGAAATATGAAATATTGAAATTTGAAAGTACAACTTCATCAACGAGCCTTTCAATACAATTATCTGCAGAAAAAGGAGAAAATTATGCTTCAACCACTCGAAACATAACTCTTGTAATACATAATATTGAAACTGCCCCAAAATCTGCAGCAATAGGGGAGGTGTCACCTGCTTTTGACTGGAATGAAACTGAAAAGACCTTAAAAATTACTTTAGATTGGAATTCTGCTGACATGAAGAATTTGAATATTTCTTTGTAAATTCAACTGGATATAACTGTACTAAATTTTGAGTTATGGAAAGAAACAAATCAGTTGAAGAATTTATCGCTAAAAAAGCAGAGTGGAAAATAGAACTTGAAACCTTGAGATCTATTTTACGCTCTACTGATATGGAAGAAACCATAAAATGGGGTATACCGGTGTATACTTTTGGTAATAAGAATGTGGTAGGAATAGGTGCTTTTAAATCTTATGTTGGGATTTGGTTTTATCAGGGAGTTTTTCTGAAAGACAAACACAACAAGTTGATCAATGCACAAGAAGGCAAAACTAAAGGATTACGGCAATGGCGATTTACATCAGAAGATGAGATTGATCAGGATTTGGTGCTTCAATATGTAAATGAAGCAATTGAAAACCAAAAAGATGGTAAAGAAATCAAACCCGAAAAATTAAAAACCTTAGAAATTCCTTCAGAATTAAATGCTGCATTACTATCTGATAACAAACTTCAAGAATCTTTTAGGCAATTAACCCCTTTTAAACAAAAGGAATATATAGAGTATATTACTACTGCAAAACGAGAAGCTACTCGTCTTTCTCGCTTAGAAAAAATTACCTCAATGATTCTTCAAGGTGTGGGATTAAATGATAGATATAGGTGAATTGTTATCTGATTTTTAATTTTTAATTACTAAATGCTCATCATAAAGCGGTTTGATTGTGCGAAATATGTTAATGTTTTTGTTGTGATCAATAAAATACTTGTAAATTTCATCACATAATTTTGATTAATTTTTTTATAAAACCTACACTTGTTTTTTACTGAAATCATATCTAATGATAGTCTTTTTTATCATTATAATAATTGTTTAACCCTATTTTTGTTTTTAACATAATATTAGTAAGAAAAATAGGATTCCTCCTTTCTTTTTAAACCTAAAAAACGATCGTTCCAAAACACTTGCTAATGCATCAAAATTGGTACGTTTAAACCGTATTTTTTTATATTAATTTATTATTAAAATATTGTTAATCAATTGTTTGTGTGTATAAAAGCACCTGCTTTTTACCTTATTGTTAAATTTTCAAAATCCTTTTTGTGAATGGTTTAAACCACTAATTTTGTATCAAAATATTGTAGGAAGTTTCTATAGTACTTAAGTGTTTACGTCCCAAAATAAAACATGAACTAATGACAAAATTTGAATATCACAAGATTGTAAGGATCGAAGAAAATTCTCCTTTGGAAAATAGATTATATAATCTATTTAAAGCTGCTATTAGTGATGAGGTTTCTATTGCTCATTTTAGAAAACTATTTACAAAGTATGATAGTATGGATATGCACATAATGATGAAAAATGGCAAAGATATAGGAATGTCCTATTTCATGTACTGTAAAAACCCTGAGTATAAAAAGGACCTGTATATTCGATTAGGTATTGGTATAATTAAAGAAGAAAGAGGCGGAGCTTTTTTTCCGAAAAGCATAATTTTAAAAACAATGCTTAAAGCCAAACTAAAATATCTTTTTAAAAATATCTATATGGTAGCCATTACCATGAATCCAATAGTGTATGTAGCTACTTGTAAATACTGGAAATATACATATCCTAATCCAATTATTAATACTCCACAAAATATTTTGGAGTTAAAGAATAGGACATTAGAACATTTTCAGATGAATGAAATCGAAGAAGATATTATAGGTATCCCATTTTCTATGCCCGGGATTGAAGATGCAAAAAAGAAATTTGCTGATACTGAAAGCGATAATGCTTTTATTAAATATTTTGCAACACGAGTTAATACAGAAGAAACTGATAGGGGATTATTAACTTTTATTCCGGTTGATTTTATAAATCTATTTATTGTTGTTTTTAGAAAAACCAGAACTGATGTGATGAGGTTTATAAACAAAATATTAGAAGAAAACGGAATACCAATATTTGAGGAGTATAGCCCGATACGATAATGGTCCAAATAAATATACAATAACAAAACCTCACAGGGCTTTACACTGTGAGGTTTTTTAATAATGTCATACGATTAAGATTTAGCCTTCTTTTTCTAGGTTAAAAACATTAATACAAGAAATCAAGAGCCGTTACGTCGTCTTCATTAAAAGGTCTGTCACTTCCGTCTGTGCAGGATAACATCCAGGATGCATCTTCAAGAGTTGCTCCTTCAGGAGTTCCCGGAATAAGGTTTGCGCCTATATCTCCTTCACCTTCATTTACTGGATCACCACCACAAGAGATACTTCGGTCAAAGAAATCAGTATGTCTAAAGCCAATACAGTGACCCAATTCATGGGCAACTATTGTAGCAATACCCTCTGTAGAAATACCAAAATTAGCGCTAAGAACTCCACTTAATGAAATATCATCAAAAGGATCTCCAGCATCTGTTGGAAAACCTGCCGAACCAAGAACACCGAAAAGCTCGAAAAGGAAGTTTAGTCTAGAGATTACTATGTCGGCATTTCGCACATTGCTCGTTCTTTCAAAGGTGATTTCAAGATTTTGTGCATTGTAACGGTCAATAGCCATATCAATTGCTACAGAAGTATTGGCATCAAATCCCCCTCTTCCGCCTTCTCGGGCAAATACAGTTATATTTCTATTCCCATTTGTGACTACTAAATTATTAGTGCTGTACTGCTTTTCAGAAATGGTAATACCATCACTTTTTTTACTTGGACTCATAATATTTTCGAGAGGAAGATAAATATCACCTTCTACCAAGTAACCATCCTTAAATTGAATTGGTGGTTGATCTGTAACATTAAATCCAGAAGCTTTAAGTGCAGTTAAGACCTCGTTAGACACTTCTTGATTTACTGTTGCTTCGTTTTCTTGCTGCTCACAAGAGACAAAAAAAACACTCAACAAAAGAGTGAGTGCTACTAATGAATTGAATCTTTTCATGTTTTAGTATTTATGTTGATGTTAAACTCCTTAAATATAATTTAAAAATCACATAAATTCAATTGTAAAATATTAATTATGAGTATTTTATGATTATTTATTACTTGTAAAAAAAGTGATTTACAAAGCCGGTTTTTTAGATTCTATGACTATTCTTATACTCTTCTAAAAAGTAAATTCTTGTATGAAATACCTACCGTTTCTAACACGTATTCTTGCCTTGGAGGAGAGGGCCGAAAAATCAAATAATTTTTTGATCACCGATTTGTTTGATATTATTTTTGGTACCAAAGTATTTCCTTGTTCATCAACAATATCAATGATTACTTTTTTTTCTAATGAATTTAATAGATAGAGCAATACTTCTTTTCCATTTTTAATGAAAAGAGGTTTGAAAATTTCAATTGGTTTTCCATGAGCTATTGCTCTTTGGCCGTCAAATGTATAAGTTACTTCTATACTCTTGTATTTATTTTCAATGCGAACTATAAATTTATCTCCTTTTTCTCCATTTAGATTAAACTCTTGCTGTAAGAGATCCGGAGTTTTTTCCGTTTCATTATACAAAATTGTATCAAATTGATTTTTTATGGTTAGTGTAGTTTTGATATCTTCAAAACCAAAATATTCAAGTACCATATTTCTATTTTCGGAAGAAACTAGTACTATATTTTTAAAGCCATCGTTGGCAAAACTTACAGTACTTAAAAATGTTATTAATGTTAATGCTATATACTTTTTCATGACGCATATATTTTATTGTTTCTATAAATGTATAGCAAGAGATGATACCATTTTTGGAAAGAGGACGAGGGATATAATCCTAAATGCAGATAACTCTGAAGCTATATAATTAAGGATGAATTACATAGATTTGTATTTTAATGTTTTTTTGCCTTGGTATTGGTAATTCGTCCTTTATTTTTTAACCTTGGTCATGAAAATTGAACTCTTTAACGTTCTAGATCATAATTAGTTGTAATATAGTAGTATGAATTGGTTAAAGACTTACGATACCTGGACACTAGAACGTATAGGTAGGCATCTGCTATACTGGAGTGTTTGGAGTGTTTTGTATGTATTGACCAATTATTTTACAGTGTATGATAGAACAATTTGGCAATGTATTAGTCATGAGTTATTGGTGCTTCCGATTAAAATGGGCTGTGCCTATTTTATAGCCTATTTTTTAATGCCAAGATACCTGTATAAAAAACGATATCTAGAGTTTATAATAACGGCCATGGTAACTGCAGGTATTTTTGGTTGGATGCTGTTACTATTGTACTACGAAATGATATATCCAACAATTTTAGGCAAAACAGGATATTATACAGATCACGCAAGTTTTATTTATAAAGGTGTAGAATTAATATATATTACTTCTTTAGTGCTGGGTATAAAGTTTTTTCAGAACTTTTTACAAGAACGTCAGCGAAATCAAACCTTATTACAAGAAAAAATAAAGGCAGAGTTAAGGTTCTTGAAAAACCAAGTCCAACCTCATTTTTTGTTTAATACGCTCAATAATATTTACGGAATGGTATTATCAAATAACAAAAATGCCGGAGAATCAATTATCAAACTTTCAGAAATATTAGGTTATTTACTGTATGATAGCGATGTCGAAATGATTTCGGTAGCTTCTGAGATTGATAATTTAGAAAGTTTCATTGAATTAGAACGTTTACGATATGATCGAAAATTAGATTTCAGATATCAAAAATCAGTGATACCTTTTGATGCATATATTTCACCTTTAATTTTGTTACCTTTTGTTGAAAATGCTTTTAAGCATGGACCAGCAAAAGAAGAGGGAAAGTCTATAATTGATCTAAAAATCGAGATAATAAATGATACACTACATTTTACAATTAGAAACACGTATAATGAAGTGTCAATAGATAGTAATTTAAAGTCGGGTATCGGTATGAAAAACATTACCAAAAGATTAAAATTAATCTATCCTGAAAAACATGAATTAAATATTGAAAGAGGAGAAATGTTTGAGGTGAATTTAAAAATTACATTATCAAAAGTATATGAGTGAAAGAATCAATTGCATAATTATTGATGATGAAGAAATGGCTACAAAAGTTATAGTCAAACACTTAGAAAATGTACCAGATTTTAAAATTGTTGGTATTTTTCATAGTGCTGTAGAGGCATTTTTAATGATTGATGATTTAGATGTGGATGTACTGTTTTTGGATATACAAATGCCTAAAATGACAGGGCTCTCTATGTTGAAAATGCTTAAAAAGCAACCCTTAACTGTTCTTACAACAGCTCATCGCGAATATGCAATCGACGGGTTTCAGTTAGAAGTGGTTGATTATTTACTAAAACCTATTGGTCTCAATAGATTTCTTCAAACCATTGGCCGTATAAAACGATTAATTAGCAAAAATGATCAACATAGTGATACGAAAAAAGACGAAATAGAATTGATCACTAAAAACTCTGAAACCCTAGATCATATTTTCATTAAATCGGAAAGAGCATTTCTAAAAATCGAATTTTCTAACATTTTACAGATTGAAGCTATTAAAAATCATATAAAAATAGTAACGACAAAAGGAACCCATATCAGCCTTATGCCGATCTCAGAATTTGAGATGAAATTACCTCCCAATGATTTTATACGTATTCACCGTTCATATATCATTAACGCTGCGCAGGTAAAACGTTTTGATAATAATAGTGTAACTAATGACAGTGGGGTGTTTCCAATTGGAAGATCATACAAAGAAATTGCAAGGGATTTACTAAATAAAAGATTGATTAAATAAGATGGACTAAATTCTATGACTCAACCATTCTTTAAACTGATAAAAATTTTGTGGAGCAACACCATGACCAACCGGAAACTCATTTAATGAGGTGTTTATACCTAATTCTGCAAGCCTAATAGGGGCTTTGCGTGCCCAATCTACCGGGATTACCTGATCTACACTACCATGAGAGCAGTAGATATTAAGATTAGAAAAATCATTTTTTTCATATCCGTCTTTTAGTATATCTTCGTTTAGGTATCCACTTAATGCAATTACGTTTTTTACTTTTTCCGGATAGGAGAGTGCCACAGAGTAACTTAGTATCGTTCCTTGACTAAACCCTAGTAAAGTCACATTGTTACCATCTAGATTATAAGCTTGTACAGCTTCAGTAATAAAATCAGCAATTTTATCTCTAGACTCTATGGCTTGTTTATCGTCACTAAACTTTCCTTGCGCATCATCAAAATAAATAGCATACCAAGCATTACCGTAGGGTTGCATTGGGTATGGAGCCCGTACAGAGATAATAAAAAGATCCTCTTGCAATTCTGGTGCAAACGAAAAAAGATCATTTTCGTCACTGCCATATCCATGAAACATGAATAATACTGGAGTTTTGTCTTTCTTACTATTTGGTTCTTTGATGATATGGTGTAAGGATAAGGTTTTTGTTTGCATGAATATTTATACTATGTAATTAGAATTGAATTGTTAAAAGGGTATATGTATTATAGATTACTTGATAAACTTAAACCAATCTTGAAATAGAGGTCCAAGAATTGGCGCTGTTTTTTGCTCTTCGCGTATTGCGGTCATTAGGCCAAATCCCCATAATACAAAGATAAAAATGTAAAATGCATAAGAGACTCCCCAAGAATCAAAAACACTTGCTAAGGCACCTAAAAGATAAAATGAAATATTAATACCTAATGCCTGTCTGATATGAAAACTGACAAACTTATTCTTGCTTTCCTGATTCATGAAAAAGGCGATGATGGTACCTATAATAGTAATATAAGCTACAATAGCTGCTGTTTTTCCTTGTTTTGCGTAATCTGATTGCATGATTGATTTGTTACTTATTGTTGTTCTTTATTGTGACTTTGTCATTCTTGCTAAAGGCTAGAGTTCGTAAACTAAAATGGATCCTGTTCTACAACGGGATGACAACATAAAATGCTACTTTAAAACGATCTTCTTATTTGCGACTATTCCATAAACATTACCTTTTAGAGGTTTCCCAATAAAAGCACTGTTTTTAGAAGACGAAAGTATATGTTCTTTAGTGAAAACCGAATTTCCCTCTGGGTTAAATAACGATAAATCTGCTTGGATTCCAATGTCGATGGCGTTGTTTTCTATCCCAAAAACTGATGCGCCATTTGTGAGCATGGATATTGTCTTTTCCGGCCCTAAGATCTTGTTTAGCACCCCAAATGCACTTTCTAACCCTATGGTACCATACTTTGCATTGTCAAACTCTACATTTTTGTGTTCTATATCCATAGGCTGATGGTCAGTGGTCACCATGTCGATAGTACCTTCTTTTATTCCTTGCTGTAAGGCTTCTATATCGCTGTTAGTTCGTAATGGAGGTAATACCTTATAACTTGAATCAAAACTTACTAATGCAGTATCAGTAAGAAGTAGATGATGAACACTCACACTACAACTTACTTGTAATCCTTTAGATTTAGCCTCTTTAATCAGTGCTACAGATTTAGTTGTAGAAATTGTTGGGATATGCAATTTTCCACCGGTATATTCTAATAAGAAAAGATCTCTTGCTATTTGTAATTCTTCTGCCAGTGCCGGAATTCCTTTTAAACCGAGTAAGGTACTTTGTTCTTCTTCATTTACCATTCCTTTTCCTGCAATTTGATTTTCCTGTGGGAAAGACATCACTAATCCATCAAAATTCTGAGTATAAAGTAGTGCAATCTTAAGTAAATTAGGGTTTTGGATTGATCTTTTATAGTCTCCAAAAGCAATAGCACCTGCCTGTTGCATATCATATAGCTCGGCCATATCGATACCTTCAGACTTCATCGTTAATGCGCCTATAGGATAAAGTGATACGGCATTGTTTTGTGATTTCCCTTTAAGAAAACCTATAGAGGCACTGGTATCGGTTACAGGAAACGTATTTGGGTTTAATGCAATACTGGTAAAACCACTTTTGGCAGCTACATCAAGTCCATGTATGATGGTTTCTCGTTCCTCGTATCCTGGTTCTCCAAAGCTTACACTACTATCAAACCATCCCTGAGATATATGTAGATTTTCTAATTGTACCTCTTCACATCCGTTTTTGGCCTTAATTGAAGTATTTATATCTGTTATAATCCCATTTTCGATCAAAATATCAACTGTTTTATGATGAAAAGGTGACTTTTGATCAATTACTCTTGCAGCCTTTAGTAAGAAATTCATTTCAGATATTTTAATAGTAGTACTTCGATTAGTAAGAATATCAGCGCAAAAATAATAAACCATTTCCAAAGTTCATTCACACTAGTCTCTTCTTTTATTTGGTCAAAAAGCTCTGTAACAGAATCATTTACCTGATAGCCATCTGTTGTATTGAGATTATAGTATTGTAAATCACTTTCAGAGCTACTATAATTATAGCTAACATGTTGGATAATATTGTTTTTATCTTGTAGTTTATAAATACCTGCCTTAGTAGGGACTTCATCTGTGGTAATCCGCACTTTAGTCGAAAAACTTTGTTGTAATGGAATAATATTCTCCTGATCAGAAACCAAAGATAATATACCATCTTGTCCTAGAGATACGGGTACATCATATGAATTAGTTTGCCCAATAGTATACGATATATCGGTATGTTGTAAACTTTGTTTTCCGATAGTATACAGTGTAGGAACAATTAAGGGCGAATTCTTAAAATTAGAATTCTCAATGTTTATAGATGCAGTAAAAGCATATATGCTACGGGTTTTATATAGAAACGGGCTCTTATCCTCGAAAGATAATATTACATTAGCAGCATTAGTTGGGTAATAACTGTTGACTTTCGGATATTGAAAATTAACTACTCTTTTATCAAATACTCCTCGATATAGGGGGTGAGAAAAGTTGATCGTAGTGATCTTTTTTTCTTGCGTTTTTTCAGACAGTAATCCAGAGGCAGAAAAGCTATTGAAGAATTGTTGATACGAAATCAAATCACCTTCATTAGCAGGAATAAAGCAAATTTTACCACCTTGATCAGTAAAAGGCTTCAACGCATTGGTTAATGATATCGGAATTTGTTTCACTTCATTAATAATAACCAGGTTTGCATTACTAATATCATTATAATTGAGTGTTTCAATAGAACTACTGATTAATAAAAACTCATCTCGAGTAAAAATGTTTTTGATAAAACCATCACTGGTTTCATTTATGGCAACGACCTTTATTTTTTCGGGAGTATTTATAGTAAAATACCTTGAGTTATCAAAAGTAATGGCAGGATCTTCTAGAGTTACACGTCCATTTATTTTTGTGTTTTCGTCCAAACGAAATTCTGTAGTTGCTTTGCTATTTTTAGAGACTGAAACCGCTGTTTTAGCAATCAACTTATCATCATTATGTAGGGCAATAGATATGTTTTCTGCATTAGCATCAATATTACTTACGATTACCTGAAGCATTAAATCATTGTTTGCATTACGTTGCAGATATAGACTGTCTATAGCTAGATTTTGTCTTGTTACCGGTTGTAAATGTACCAGGTTGGTTTTGGTATTGGCGTCTGTGGGTAATGTAAATACATCTTCTTTTTGTTGAAAATCTGAAACCATAATGATGCGTTTAATGGTTTCAGAAGATGTGCCCATTAATTGTTTAGCTTTTAAATAAGCAGCATTATAAGGTAATTGATTAGAGCTATACTCTAACTGAAGTAAATCGTTTTGAAAGTCTTTTTTAGAGACATTAGAAAAGGTTTCTGTATTTGTAAAAAGGGATATGGTTTCATCTTCAGGGAGATCACTAAGAATCTCCTGAACTGCGCGTTTTAATAAAGGACCCTTTGAGCCCTTTGCTTGCATACTAAATGAATTGTCCAGATAGATTACCGTTTCACTTTTTTTACCTACAATATCATCTGAAGCCAAAAATGGTTGAGTAAAAGCGATAATAATCGACGCCAAAATTAATAAACGAACCAATAGGGTAAGCCATTTTTTAAGCTGAGAACTTTTACGAGTTTGTATGGTAACTGCTTTTAAGAACTGTACATTGGTGAAATCTACTTTCTGAAACCGTCGTAATTGAAATAGGTGGACTATAATAGGAATAATAAGAGCAAAAAGAGCGTAAAGAAATTCTGGGTGTTTAAATTGCATTCTTATGTATTATTGAGACTTTGTTTTATATCCTGTTATATAATGGGATCCATTCCTTTCTCGTGTAAATATAATACAAGATTTACGATTTATGATTTACGATTGACGAATTTTTAAATGTTAGTGTATCAATACGCCAATATAATAAGATATCCTAAAATTAGGTGTACCTTTGACCCAATATACAGAAATGGCATTCATACTAATTTAAATTGTTATTTCTTAAACAATTTATATGTCATTTAATACATTAGGATTATCTGATGCGCTATTAAAAGCCATCGAAAAAAAAGGGTACACAACACCTTCTCTTATTCAAGAAAAAGCAATCCCACCAATTTTAGAAAGAAAAGATGTTTTGGCGTCTGCACAAACGGGAACTGGTAAAACGGCTGGATTTACATTACCGTTATTACAAATTTTAGCTCAAGGGCAAAAATTAAGAAAAAGACCTGTACGCGCTTTGGTATTAACTCCTACAAGAGAATTAGCTGCTCAGATATTAGATAATGTAAGAGCCTATAGTGAGTTTGTTGATCTTCGATCAATGGTTATATTTGGAGGAGTAAATCAAAACCCTCAAATCAGGGCATTAAGACATGGCGTAGATATATTAGTTGCCACTCCTGGGCGTTTATTAGATCTGCATAACCAAAGGGCACTTTCTTTGGCCAATATTGAAATCTTGGTGTTAGACGAAGCCGATAGAATGCTCGATATGGGGTTTCAAAGGGATATCAATAAAATTTTGAATCTATTACCTTCAAAAAGACAAAACCTATTGTTTTCTGCTACATTTTCTAAAGAAATAAAACAACTGGCCAATGGTATCTTACATCATCCGGTCTGGGTCGAAGCTGCCCCAGAAAATACTACCGTAGAAAAGATTGATCAAAGAATATACAAGGTAGATCAGAAAAGAAAAACAGAACTAATCATTAAACTTATATCAGAAGGAAACTGGAAACAAGTATTAGTTTTTACCAGAACCAAGCATGGTGCTAATCGTCTAAGCGAAAAAATGGTTAAGAGCGGTATTACTGCAGCGGCTATCCATGGTAATAAAAGTCAAGGTGCCAGAACTAAAGCTTTAGCAGGATTCAAAAAAGGAGCTGTTCGTGTATTGGTTGCAACAGATATAGCGGCTCGAGGGTTAGATATCCCATTATTGCCACATGTTGTTAATTTTGAATTACCCAACATATCTGAAGATTATGTACATAGAATTGGCCGTACCGGAAGAGCAGGAGCAAGTGGAGAAGCAATTTCTTTAGTAAGTCAAGATGAACTAAGTTATCTAAAAGGAATAGAGAAATTATTAGGCGAAAAACTATCAAGCGAAGTTGTAGAAGGCTTTGAGCTCACCAACACTTCTCAAAATGGAAGACCACCAGCTAAGAATACAAATCATAGAAAACCTAAGCCAAAGGGTAATAACAGGAATTATAATAGAAGGTCAAGGAGGTAATATTTAATATTTTAAAATAAATATATTCCTATTGATTATTGTATACAACGATAGATCCTGCTAGTGAATCATGAATAGCTCTTTTCTTTTCATTTCCTGAAACAGTTAATAGTGAGATCCATCCTAAAAAAACTTTAATCATATAGCGTAGTAACGCTAAATGAAACAATATGTTTTTTTCAGGACTATCAACTCTTTTAATTTCAATACCCATTGTTTTATGACCTATAGTTCCACCAAAAAAGCTTGTTAACAAGGGGTCATATAAACCAAAAATAAAAACAAAGGCAATAATTCGAGCACTATCTGGAACGCTTTCAAAAGAAGAAAAAATATCGGTAACAACGATTATTAAAATAATAAGAACTATAGAGTCAACTGTCATTGCTTTCACTCTATCAAAAATACCGGGGTAAACTGTTTTCGTTATAGCACTCATAGTTATATCGTATTTTTTTACCAAAATACTATTATTTTTCTTCTTTAAAGATGATACACAGTGAATTTACTAAAATTTTACAACAACCTTCAATACTCAATAGGTCTTTTTTTAATCATGCCGCCTCGAGTATCATTAATACTATGCATGATTACAAAAGCATTGGGATCTATTTTTTCTATTTCTGCGTTCAGTTTGCTGATCTCAAGTCGTGTTATTACTGTATATATAATATCGATTTGATTCATGTGTCCATGGCCTCCGTGGCCTTGTTTTCCTTGGTATATAGTAACTCCACGTCTCATTTTATTGGTAATCATAGCCACCATTTCTAGGTTTAATTCAGAAATGATGGTAACTCCGGTATATTCTTCGATTCCTTCAATTACAAAATCTAAGGTTTTAGAGGCAGAAAGGTAAGTAAGCATAGAGTATAACGCAGTTTCTACAGATAGGAGGTAAGCTGCTGCAGAGAAAATAATTACGTTAATTATCATGATTGCATCTCCGACTGTAGTTCCTAATTTTTTACTCATGAAGATGGCCAATACTTCTGTACCATCCAATACACCTCCTCCTCGTACCGAAAGTCCTATCCCTGCACCCAAAAAGAATCCACCGAACACAGAGACTAATAGTTTATCTTGTGTAACCTCAGGAAAATCAACTGCAAAGAGAGTAAGGGCAAGCCCAGATATGGCTATAATAGCTCGTATAGCAAAACGTTTACCGATTACTTTAAGTCCAAGAAGAATAAAAGGAGTATTTACAATTACAATAAGAATGTAAAGCGGTATTGAGGAAACTTCTGAGATAAGTAAGGAAATTCCTGTTGCACCACCATCAATAAATTGATTAGGTAATAAGAAGCTTTCGAGACCAAAGGCCGCTGCAATAACTCCCAGCGTCATCAGAAACATATCTTTTACAAATGAAAAAACAGTAATTTTTAGTGTTGTTATTTGTTTTGAAATATCACCCAAGTTTGGATCCGAAATATCTCCGGATTTTTTGAGTTTTTGTACTAAAAACGCCCGAATTATTCTTCGTTTCCAGATTGATTTCATGCAAAATTAGATATGTGTCGATAACGGGTTTGATGTAAGAATATAACTCTTACAAGGTATCTATAAAGCTACATAACCTTTTGGTTCTCTAAACTAATTTTAACAAACCTTTGGGCAATAATAAAGGGTGAAAGTCAAACTTTCACCCTTTAAAGAAACAATACTATTTTTTATTAGAAGATATAATACCCTACAGATATCTGAAATGCAGAGTTTTTTCCATCAAAACCATCAACAACATCTGTTAATCCAAAGTTATAACGTATTTGTCCAAATACAGGTCCAACTTCAACACCGGCACCAACGGCTCCACTTATGTCAAAGCTTTCAGATTCTACTGTCGAAAGAAAAGCATCTTTAACACCATCATTGACAACAAAACCAAATTGTGGTCCAGCTTCTACACTAAAAATCTTGGCAAATTTAAGTTTTGCTAAAACAGGGATATTTAAGTAATCAATATCAAAATCTTTTGTTCCCTGAGCAGAGTATAAAAGTTCTGGCTGTAGAATAAAGGTGTCACCAAGCCCGAGCTGAAGCACAGCTCCTATATGATAACCCGTTCTTGAATCGGTATCAATATCATTACCGGCAACTTCAAGATTAATATTGGCTAGGTTAAGCCCTCCTTTGAAACCAAACTTAACTTTCTGTGCATTAGCCGTTAGTGTAAAACCGATTACAGCAATTGCTAATAAAATAAGCTTTTTCATAATTATAAATTTAAGATTTGTTCAATTCAAATATATAAACTATTACCTTAATAAAAGGTTAAACTTAGAAACATTCAGCTCTTTTATAGGTTGTGTTTTCTAATTTATGTAGGCTCAATAATACTTAAAATCAAATTTATTTGAATTGAAAAGAATAGAACATGAATTGATAATTCCTATATCTGCATCATGGGATTTTTTCTTAAGTTTTTCTAAGAGATTAAGAAAAGTTAACTTGTTCTCTTCAGAAAGATTTTCAAAAAATGCTTGTTCTGTACGACTCAATAAGCCTGAGGAGTAGGTGCTTTTACATGATACAGGTGTAGAATTGTTAAAAGAACAATGAATTTCACCTTTTGGTTTAAGCCCTTCAAGATTTTTACTTACAAACTTTGATATTTTATCTTCTATACTTTTCATAATTATCGAATTATACCAATCGAATCATTTTATGGTTTTATGGGTATTGTTTTCAATTATGTAAGTAAACGTAATATTGAGTTTATGTATTGTATTACCTATTACAAGATGACAGTATTATGATAATCATTTTCTCTTTTTATTATAACAATTGCGAAATAAAGATTGTTGTATCTTCGCCTCAGAATTAGAAATCATTACCAGAAATTGCAACACGAATTTACAATACAAGTATCCCCGGAGACCGCTGCTCATCCAGATCAATTAAAGGATGAAATAGCACAAAAAAATGGTATTCCTAAAGATGAAATTAGTTATATACAGATTCTTAAAAGGTCGATAGATGCCAGGCAAAAGAATATTAAAGTAAACTTAAAACTACGAGTATTCGTACAAGAGGATTTTATAGATCAACAGATTAAATTACCTGACTATCCTGATGTTACACATAGCCCAGAAGTTGTTATTATTGGAGCGGGACCGGCGGGATTATTTGCCGCACTACGTTGTATTGAACTGGGATACAAACCAATCGTTTTAGAACGAGGAAAAGATGTAAGAAATCGACGACGAGATCTTAAAGCCATTAATCGTGATCATATCGTAAATGAAGACTCTAATTATTGTTTTGGTGAAGGTGGAGCAGGGACCTATAGCGATGGGAAATTGTATACACGCTCTAAAAAACGTGGAGATGTACAACGTATTTTGCAACTTTTAGTTGGTTTTGGTGCTACAGATCAAATTTTAGTTGAAGCACATCCACACATTGGGACCAATAAGTTACCCGATATTATTGCCGCCATACGTGAAAAAATTATTGAAAGAGGAGGAGATATACATTTTGAAACACGTGTTGTTGATCTAGAGATTAAGAATTCTGAAATCAAAGGAGTAACACTTCAGAATAAAGATACAATTGCTACGAATAAGGTAATTTTGGCAACGGGACATTCGGCCAGAGATATTTTTGAACTTTTGTATCATAAAAAGATTGAGATCGAAGCAAAACCTTTTGCTTTAGGAGTTAGAGTGGAGCATTCTCAGCAGTTGATTGATCAGATTCAGTATAAATGTGAGGTTAGGAGCCTATATTTACCTCCTTCGCCATATAGCGTTGTAAAACAAATTGATGGTAGAGGGATGTATTCTTTTTGTATGTGCCCTGGTGGAGTAATTGCACCTTGTGCCACTAGTCCGGGTGAGGTGGTCACTAATGGTTGGTCTCCTTCTAAAAGGGATCAACCTACGTCTAATAGTGGGATTGTTGTAGAACTACGTTTAGAAGATTTTGAACCATTTGCTAAGTATGGACCTTTATCAGGAATGTATTTTCAGAAAAGTATTGAGCAACAAGCTTGGCATTTGGGAGGCCAAACCCAGAAAGTTCCTGCACAACGATTAGTAGATATGGTAGAAGGAAAAATATCTACAGACCTACCTGCTACATCCTATAAACCAGGTTTAACTTCTGTGGATATGAAAACTGTATTTCCAGAGTTTATTCATCATACATTACGGCATGGTTTTAAAGAGTTTGATAACAGTATGCGAGGTTATCTTACTAACGAAGCTGTAGTGCATGCTCCAGAATCACGAACATCATCACCTGTACGTATTCCTAGAGATTGGAAAACATTAGAACATATACAAATTAAAGGTTTATACCCATGTGGGGAAGGAGCAGGGTATGCTGGGGGAATTATATCTGCAGCTATTGATGGTGAAAAATGTGCTCAGGCATGCGTGAAAACAATAGAATCTAAATAGATTGTACTACGGTTTTTGAATACTAAATTCAAAAGTAGTGTGCACCTTTAGTTTAGACGTTACTTTAATGGTTCCTTTGAGTTTTTCAACCAAATTTTTAACCGTTGATAACCCTATCCCATTACCTTTATTACCGCTCCTGTCTGTCATGTTAGCAGTAGTAAAGAGGTCAAAAATGCCATCAATTTCTTTTTCTGGAATGCCCATTCCATTATCAATTATTGTAAAATAATAGGACTTTTCATCTTCGTTTGCTTCAATAGATATAACAATTTGTTCTTTGTCATTATATTTGATGCTGTTACCGATAAGGTTAAAGAAAATTTGTTTCAGGGCTAGTTTATTACACTCTAATAAAGGATTATTTGTAGGGTAATGAATAGTAAAGTCTGGTTTTATACTTAGTAAAGTAATTATTTCTTTTAGAAAATCATTCAAATAAAACTTTTCAGGATTATTATGTATCAAGCTTTCACTCTCGTAATGACCAAGAATGTCACTTATATAATTACTCATAGAAAAAGAAGAAGTTTTAATATACTCAAAATATTTTAGGCCCTCTGCATCTAGTTTATCTGCAAGTATAATTTTTAATAAATCGGTTGTAGAGATAATATTGGCAAGAGGCATTTTAAGATCGTGTGAGATTACTCTTGCGAATTCCTTTAAGGATTCATTTCTTTTTTTAAGCTTACGCTGAATTTTCTCAAGATCATCGTTTTTTTTATTGAGTTCAAAAAGAATAGTTACTTGATTTGCCAGAGATTTAAGAGACTCTATTTGTTGTTCAGATAGCTCTTTTGGTTTTCCATCGATCACGCAAAGGGTTCCTAATGCAAATCCATTCTTATCTACAAGAGGAATACCGGCATAAAAAATTACCACTTGATCCTTTTCGGTTAGGGGATTGTCATAAAAACGTTCATCTTCCCGAGCATCAATAACAACAAAGGGTTTTTCGGGCTCTAAAATGGCATGTGCACAAAAAGAATAGTCCCTATGCGTTTCAGAAACATCTATACCATGTTTGGACTTAAACCATTGTCTATTTTTATCAATAAGGGATATCAAGGCTATCTCAGTGCCACACAAATGAGAAGCCAACGCAGTAATATCGTCGAATTCTTTTTCATACTCGGTGTCTAAAATCTTTAATGATTCTAGAGCATCTAGTCTGAAATTCTCGTTTGTGGGTATAGCAGCTGATATCATACCTATATTAAAAGTGATTTGGGGTTTGAACAATTCTTAATAAAATTAACAAAAATAAGTTAGAAATTACGAAATAATTAACATAACGTATATATTTTGTGGTTCTACCGTACTATTTGATTTTAAGAAAGTTAAATACCATGGTTAATGAAGTATAACGCTTAACAAGGTATAATATTACCTAGAATATGATCGACATTTGTATATGAAATATGAAATGGATTTGTTTTATACATTTTAGTTTTCTACATTTGAGGTGTACTAGATAACTAATACACTAGATATGATTCAAATTGATAATATCAGATTTTACTATCCCAACAGTAAAGTAATTCTTAATAATGTGTCATTACATTTTACTACAGGTAATATATATGGGCTGTTTGGTAAAAATGGCGAGGGTAAAAGTACTTTGATGAAAATAATGACCGGATTACTATTTCCTAAAGCTGGTTATTGTCGTATTCTGAATGAAAACACTTTTAAAAGATCTGTTAAATGTCTTCAGGATGTTTTTATTGTACCCGAGGAGTTTGAGCTACCAGGTGTCAAAATCTCTACGTATGAGCGTGTGAACTCAACATTCTATCCTGAGTTTTCAAAAGATCAATTCTATAAGCTTATAAAAGAATTTAAGCTTTCTATTGATCAAAAGATATCTACTTTATCGTTTGGACAAAAGAAAAAAGTTCTTATCGCATTCGGGATAGCTACAAATACCAGGCTGTTACTTATGGATGAGCCTACCAACGGGCTTGATATACCATCAAAAAGCCAGTTTAGAAAAATTATGGCTTCTTCGGTAGATCAAGGAAAATGTATTGTGATTTCTACTCACCAGGTAAGAGACTTGCACAGTCTTATCAATCACGTGGTGATATTAGATAATTCTAATGTAACATTTGATCAACCGCTTTCTACTATTTCTGAATATTTATGGTTTGGAAAACCTAATCAAGATGATAGGGCATCTATTATTTACTCAGAAACATCTTATGGAGGGAAAGCTGTACTAATGCGTAAAGACCATGATGAAACTGAAGTTGATCTTGAGCTACTCTTTAATGCAGTAATTAGCCAGCCAGATCAAATTAATGCAATACTAAAAAATATGTATCACGATGAAAGAGTATAATATTCGCAGAATAGGTAATTTTATCTACAGAGATGTCATATTGTTAAGAGGAACTATAACCACTGCTTTGTCTGTGGTAAGTGTTCTTTTATTTATAGTCATTTTATTTAGTTTAAGAAAGGATCATGTAGTTGTACCGGGTGAGTTTATGAGCGTGTTTAACAAGCTTTATATCATATCGGGGGTACTTTTTATTTTTTCAGTTCTTAAAGAAACGAATACAAAAGCATCAAACCATTTATATTTAACACTCCCGGTCTCATCATATGAACGAATAACAGCAATCTGGTTCACAACGGGTATTTTATATACCATAGTATTTTCTTTTCTGTGTTTTTTGGTTGGGCAATTTGCCATTAGTGTTGGAAGTATATTTTCTGAAACTAATTTTCATCCGCTACCAATATTCTCTGAAGACTATTGGCAATTGATCAAATTCTACTTTTTCATACAGCCCATATTTCTATATGGTGCTATTCGATTTAATAAGAATAGAATGGGTAAGACTTTACTCTCTCTTTTGCTGATTGTTTTAGGGTTGATATTTTTTAATATGATGCTCTATGGGATGCTAAATTATGGATATGATGTGTTTTCTGGAGAAGAATTAGCTTCTGAAGCTTTTGGTCTGGCGTCAAAGGATTTTTCGGGAATAGAAAAGGTGCTATTTGTTGGTGTTTTTATGTCAACAATGCTTTTAGCCACTTACTTTAAAATAGTTGAAAAAGAAGTGTAGCTATGGATTTTGATAACAGTAAACCTATTTATTTACAAATTGTAGACTTTTTTTACGAAAACATCCTTGCAAAAAGATGGCACGAAGAAGAAAGAATACCATCTGTTAGAGAGGTTGCTGTTATGGTAGAAGTGAATCCCAATACTGCAATACGAGCTTTTAATTACTTGCAAGAGCAGAATGTAATTTATAATAAAAGGGGGATAGGGTATTTCGTTTCAGAAAATGGTTTTAACAAGGTGCTGGATATTAAGAAAATAGAATTCATGGAAGTAATCCTTCCTGATGTATTTAAAAAAATGAGGTTACTTAATGTGCAATTTGATGAAGTGAAGAACTCATTTGACCAATATGTAAATAATATAGATCATGAAAAAAAGTAATCTAATGGTATTAGGCACATTAGGTGCGACCGTCTTTTTTTTCTCAGCTTTTCAGTTTTCAATACATCGTTATGTTGAAAAAGGAGCAATTGAAGATATTGATAGTGGTGACTTTATTTCTGAAATGAAAACAATGCCAGTTTTTAGGAAAATTGCAGTGCATCATGGTATCCAGGTGTTTTTTCGGCAAGATACTACGACCCAATTAAAAGTAGAAGCCCCCAGAACTTTGATGCCATATATACAGGTAAAAGTAGAGCAAGAAAAACTTATCCTGGAGAAAACAAAACGAATACAGAGCATAGATAGTATTGTCATACATATTACCAATCCTCAGCTTAACGAACTTTATGTTCTTCCTGATGGATATTTTGAAACCATAGGAGTGGTTTCAGGAAAAGACCTAAAACTTGAGTTTGGTGATGACAGCAGAGGAAAACTTGAATTATCATATGAATCCGTGGTATGCAAAGCATCATCAGATTCGAAGGTAGTATTAAAGGGGGATTCTAAAGAAATCGATTTTTCTAATTAAAACGAATCATCATCATTTAAAAACAAACGTAATCAATTTGTTTTAAACTTTAAAAGAGCTTAATCAATTAATCATCAATCAAAAAACGAACATTATGATATCAAACAAAAGAATAGGTAGAATTTTAGGGGTATTGTTCTTACTCCAATTTATAATTGGGATTTTAATCAACCAATTTTTATTAGGACCTATAGTATTTGCGCCAGATTTTCTCACCGAGGTTACTGCAAACTATACCCAGGTGGTTTTATCTGTATTAATCGGGTTAACGGGTAGTGCAATATCTATAGGCGTTGCTGTTTTGGTATTGCCCATTTTTAAACAGCACAATTCAGGGGTAGCATTTTGGTACCTTGGTTTTAGTATTATAGGTTTTGCAATGGGTTTAATTGATAATACAAATGTACTGTCAATATTGGCACTAAGTCAAGAATATGTAAAAGCCGGAGCAACAGATATTAACTCTTTTGAAGATTTAGGCACTTTACTTTATGGAACTCGTTGGTGGACCCACTACTTAGATATGCTTGTGGCCATTTTTGCTCTTCCGGTGTTTTATTATGTGCTATATGTTTTAAAATTAATTCCTCGATTTATATCTGTTTGGGGAGGTATCGGTGTCCTATTGATGCTAACAGCAATCCTATTAACAATTTTTGAACAAGGCGCACATGGAACAGAAATGATGCTACTTGTTCCATTGGGTCTAAATCGTTTGTTTTTAGCAATATGGTTGATGATCAAAGGATTCAATTCTTCCCAAATACCCGAAAAGCAGGTGTAAATAACATTTCATCACCACCATAGTAATCATCAATCAAAAACAAGTATTATCATGTATACAAACAAAAAGACAGGAAGAATTGTAGGAGTATTGTTTCTTATAGTTTTTATTATAGGAGCTGTAGGTACAAGTTTACGAGGGTTATCAACATCCCTGGTAGCGTCAGAAAATTTTCTAACCACTGTTTATGAAAGCTCATTACAAATGAAGATTGCGATTCTTCTCGACATAATTTCGAGTACAGTAGGAGTGGGTATTGCAGTTTTTCTATTTCCATTTTTAAAAAAATATAATAAAAACATTGCGTTACTCTATCTTACCTTTTGGGTCATAGAGTTTTCGATCATTATGGTAAGTAATATTACTCACCTTTCTCTATTATCTCTGAGTCAGGAATTTGTACAAGGAAATGTTACAGACCCTACTTATTTTAACCTGCTAGGGTTTCTAAAAGTAGAAGAATATTACTGGGCTCATTTTCTGATTTTAATAGTGTACAGCTCTGGAGCAGCAATGCTTTATTATCTGCTTTATAAAGTAAAACTTATTCCAAGGTTGATCTCTGCCTGGGCGTTTATTGCGGTTACCATTGTTTTTACTGTTACCTGGATGCAAATTTTTGGTTATAGCGTTAGCTTTATTTTTTATCTCCAGAACGGAGTACATTTCCTATTTATATCAATATGGCTTATCGTCAAGGGGTTTAATTCGATAGCTATTAATAATGAATCAGGAACACCATCTATAAGTTAGATAAAATAAGAATATAAAGAATGGGATTTAATCACCTTATTCTTTCAAGTAAAATTTTAAATCATCATCAATCAAAAAACGAACATTATGAATACAGAACAGAACATTTCTAGTAGGTTATCCTATGATCTGATTGGCTCAAAAAAAATATCAAAGATTCGGATATATTTAATGAAGGGGCTTTATCTCCTTACCTTTTTAAGTTTAGGTCATAGTGCATGGTCAGAAATTATTAACCCAAGTGAAGTCTGGGGCCCATATGATGGAGTTACCTATAGTTTTTGGGCGGCTTATGCAACCTTAATGGGCTTAGGGATACGATACCCGTTAAAAATGTTGCCTTTGTTATTACTTCAGTTGTTTTACAAATCGGTATGGCTAGTAGGCATGGCATATCCTTTGTGGTCAGCGGGTCAATTAGATCCAACTTCAGAAGAATTACTTAAACCATTCCTGATAGCAATTCCTATTGATCTTATTGTCATTCCCTGGGGATATGTGTTTAAAAACTATCTAAAGCAACTTTTTAAGTTTAAATAGAAACAGATCGCTACAGGCTAAGTTCCTGTTTGGATTCGTATTTGAAAAGTTCAAAATTAAATCATCATCAATCATCAATAAAAAATGAACAGTTATGAATTTAAAAGACAATGTAGTGGATACACTACAGCCTAGAAGGCAATGGTCAAATAAGACCTTGAACACATCAGCAGCGCTTTGGTTTTTGGTTGCAGTTACCGGCCAATGGTTATTTGCATATTATATTGCCGTTTTTTATGGAGGCACAGCCATGCAAGGGAATTTTGCAGAATGGACCAGGAGAATGATTCATGGTTTTATAGAAGGGGATTATATGGGTAATGCTTTTGTTTTACTTCATATACTATTGGCATTTATCATTACATTTAGTGGTCCGCTTCAACTTATTCCGCAATTACGAAACCGATATCCAGTGTTTCATAGATTAAATGGCCGAGCCTATATTTTTACAGCTATTATCATAAGTCTTGGTGGGCTTTATATGGTCTGGAGTCGAGATGCTGTTGTGGGTGGGCTTTATGGTCAGATAGCAATCTCAGGAAATGCAATACTAATCATACTTTTTGCTGCTATAACTATGCGCACAGCGATTACTCGTAATTTTGTAGCACATCGACGTTGGGCTCTACGCACCTTTATGGTGGTAAGTGGAGTTTGGTTCTTTAGGATTGGATTTGGATTATGGATTTTCCTAAATAATGGCGATGCCCCTGGTTCAACACAGGATCTAACAGGTCCGTTTGATATGTTTTTATATCTAGCCAATTATCTAGTACCTCTTTTTTTTCTAGAACTTTATTTCCTTACCCAAGATCGTGCTGGTGATAAAGGTAAATTTATGATGGCATTCCTTCTGATTGTTCTAGCAATACTTTTGGCTATGGGAATCTTTATGGCTGCGCAAATTTTCTGGTTGCCAAATCTTTAAACATTAATTAGAAGAAGTATTTCTATTAAAAAGGACTCAAAAATGGATATTAACATAATTAATAATAAGCCAATTAAGTGGAGCGATGAGTTAGATACTATTTGTGTCAAACTCCATGAAGTTGAAAAGACAAAAAACTACAAAGAGTTTTATTCTTTCATAAAAACAACTAGAATACCTTTTATACCCTGTTACGAAAAAGATACAAAAGTAGTCTATCAAGAATGTTTTAGGGTTTTACATAAAATTGGTGAAATTTCAATCCCTGTGTCTGTTGCCTTATCCATGCATTACTATGTTTTGGCATCAATGGCTTCTTTTCCTTTTTCTAAGACAAGTAAACAATATTGGGTAAGAGAAATGTTATTAAAAAGGATTAAAAATGAACAGCTTTTAATAGCTAATACCGGATCGGTAAGAACCTTCAAAAATGTTTCTGGTAATAAAAGCATAGTGGCTCAAAAAGAAAGAGATATATACGTCATAAATGGAGAGGCTCCCTTTATGTCTTTATCTGGAGTAGCAGATTACATGGTGTTTACAGCTAGTTTGCTTCAAGGTGAAAATGCTGTGTTTTTTGTGCCTTTGGATACCCATAAGATTAAATATAGCGATACAGCTTTTGGAGATGCTATGCAAGGATCATTTACAAAATCTGTACGATTCGAAAATTTGAATGTGCCAATTGATAATGTTATCAAATTAGATAGCTCGCAAGAGGAGCGATGTGAACTATTGATTTACCAAAGATCATGGTTTCAGGCCTTAATGCCCGGTACATATTTAGGAGCGGCATTTCGTACAATTATGGAGTTGAAGGAATTTGCTAAAAGTAAAATTAAGAATGATAAAATCCTGTTAGAATCAGAAAGCTTTAAGGATAATATAGGAGAGTTAATGATCAAGTATAAGGCTGCATGTCAATTATGTGAACAAGCAGGGGTTTCAATCGTAGATTTTAAGATCGGAAATAAAAAATCCTTAGAAAGGATATTTGAAGCTTCTGTAGTATCAAAATATTTTGCTACCCATTTTTCTGAAGAGATTATAACTAAAACCAGACATTTGATGGGGTCCAGGTTTTTGTCTCCTAATTCTTTTACAAATAAAGTGTACAAAGAAATAGTATTTGGCACATTACAACCAATGACCGATCCAGATATAAAAAATTACTTTAGTACCCAGGTAATACATAACGAAATTCGAAGAATGTAACCCTTTATGTGTTTTAGAATTAAAAAATACACAACTGGTTATTTTTTGCTTAATTATTCTTCATAAACAGTGATATCATCATTTAGACTATTCATGAATGCTATAATGTCTTTTATTTCCTGATCCGAAAGATCCAGTCGATCTGTAGGTAGGGTTTGATATTCTTGATGTATACCTATTCCTGATCCACCACCACGGTTATAAAAGTCTAATACTTCTTCAAGAGTGTTGTATACTCCGTTATGCATATATGGTGCAGTTATACTCACATTTCTTACTGTAGAAGTTTTAAAAAAATGCTTTCTTTCTGGAGTTTTATAAACATAATATCTACCAAGATCTTTACTTATTGTAGCGTTTACCGTATCGTTTTGTTCTGGTACACCGATAAGTTCAATTTCTGATTCTTTATAATCGGGAGGAACAGTACCATTAAATACGGGGGCAAAATGACAAGTAGCACACTTGGCTTTTCCATTAAATAAATTAAATCCTTTAATTTCACTTTGAGTAAGTGTATTTTCAATACCATTGATATTACGATCAAATTTAGAGTTAAAAGGTACTAAACTTCGAATATAACTGGCAATAGCGTTTCTGATTTCTTGGTGGGTAATTTTTTGATTTGGATATGATATTATAAAATCAGAAATGTAAGTACTATCATTTTTTACAGAATTTTCTAAGGTTTCTAAATTTGTATGAAACTCATTTGTGTTTTCGACCACAGAAATTATCTGTCCTTCTAAGCTACCGGCTCTTTTGTCATAAAAAAAAGCTTTTTGCAATGCAGAATAGAGTAGTGTGGGAGCATTGCGTGTTACTCTCATACTTATTTTCATTCCGTCGGTAAATGCTTTATCCGGATGATGACATGTAGCACAGCTTATTTTTTTATCTGAAGATAGTTTGATATCATAAAACAGTTTTTTTCCAAGAGCTATTTTTTCTGACGTTATTTCTCCCGAATTCCTGTCAGAAAAATACGTCAGGTTAAACGTATCTGAAGAGAAAAGAGAGGTAGCATTATTTTTTATGGCCAATTCAAACGGAAAACTTACATTCCAATCATGAACAACTTGATTCCATAATTCTAATTGCCTTTGTGTGTGTTTTTTTATGAAATGATATCGATCAAAAGAATTAAAATCACCTTGTAAATCTTTGATTGATGCCTCTATTTCTTTATTCCAATTTTCAAAAAGGGTTTTGTTCTCGAATTGATCTTCAAATATTGATAGATACGTTTTTAAACTTTGATACACTACTATTGACTCTTCGAGTGAATTTTCTAAAACAGGAGAATCAAAACCGGTTATTCCTGTTAAAGCTACTCTAACAACCGATTTTCTAAACAACCATAAAAAATGATAAGGTTTTATATGACTAAAGCTTATATTTTCTTTAATTAACATAAGCCTGTTTGATACCAAACTTGCATGTTTTTTTATGGCTACAGAATCCATTTGTTTTGTAAAGATTTCTTCTTCTAGAACTTGGTATCCACTTGGTTTTTTTATTTTAATGTCTGTGTAATCTTCTTCCTCGATTTTGAGAATATTGGGTTGATTAAGAAAACCATAATTCTCTGTGTCGAGAGCGGCTAAAATCGGTTCTATTTTTTTAAAATACTTTCGGGATTCTTCATAGTATTTATGAGCAGTAGAGATATCTGCTGAAATACTATCTAAAAAAGCAATTGCTATAGAGGTATCGTCTATGAATTGTTCTTTCATTAAAGTGTTAAAAGAAATTTTTTCAACCTCAATTTCTTTAGAACAAGAGGCGAAAAAACTTAATATGATAAAGAGACTTATCGCAAAATAAGCCCCTTTAATATGTTTAAATGAATTTTGAATGATCATATATTACCGTTCTAATCCTTTTATTACATACATCATACTTCCTTCTTTTCGGCTATTTGCCAAATCCGGGTTTGCTGTAGGGTCGGTAAATGGAGTTCCATCTTCTCTTTCCCAACCATGATTTTGAGTTATCATTAAGAATGTTTCATCTACTCCTATAGTTTCAGAGATGTCAATCATCCCTGTGATCTCCCAGATTCTGTTTGCTGGACCATAACCTTCAGCTTCTGCTCTAAGTTGGTCACATTCTAAAACAGTTTTTAATTCGCCTGTATTGAGATTATATTGATAAAGTCTTGAATAATGTGCCGCAGCAGGTTTAAAATCCTGAATACCATTTGGATCTTCCTGGATGTATGCATAGTTTTCAGTTACTAAAATATTATCTGGACTATGAAAAGCTTCGGCTACACCACCTTCTTTGTCACCATCTAAAACACAAGTAATCTTTCCAGGACCACTAGGGTTTCGATCATTTAATTGTACTTTATATATTCTTCCAGATCGAGTACCTTTTCCAATTAATCCAGGTTTATCTCTACCCGTTACTGCGAAGTATACTTCTTGATTATTTTTTCTTGATCCTCTTCTCCAATCAATATCCTCTAATCTAGAGAATCCCATTACCCCTTTTTCTTTGGCTTCGGCATCTAATAGATCGATATCTTTTTCAGTTAATTCAACAAATTCTATATCATAAGCTACTCCTTCTTCCATATCCATTTCATAAGTAATACCGGGTGATGTAACTTTTAGTCCATAAAGTTTACCTCCTTCTAAATCCCCATGTCTTCCTACATACATTCCCAGTTGTCCCGATGGTACCTCGTTATTACTATTATCATCTCCAATAAACACTACTGTTTTTCCGGCATACGCTCGTATACCAAGAGCTACAGCATTTTCTGTAGACCATTGCCCTAAAGCAGATAACATTCTAGGAGCAGAAGCTTCGGCGATATCTCTATATGGGTCTGTTGCAAAAACTCCTTTAGAATTTCCTCCCCATTCTCCTCCAGATAGATATAATGGCCCAAAACCATGTGCAGAAGGAGTTATTAAAGAACCAGAACATTGGGCCGTATTTGCAGTGGCTACTGCATTAAGTATATGTTCTCCTTTTATAGGTTTAAAAGTTTCATCTAAGGTAATTCTAGCAATAGAGTAATCTGCTTCTATATTATTGATTAATGTGAAAGTTCCATCGTTATTTTTTAATAACCCTGCACCATCAGCCATAGAGCCGTATATGAAATCAGGAATATACGAGTCTTCAGATGAGAGTATGTTATAGATTTCTATATCAGAAAACTCAGGAGTTTTTTCTAATAAAACAGGAGAGATAGAGTGGTTTTTTAATTCAATTTTTCCTGTCGGAGGTTTTACAGGACCTGAATAATCGTCATGGTCGCATGATGTTAAAACCAATACTGATGCAAGAGTAGCAATTATAAAATGACTTTTCATAGTTGTGTGATTTTTTGTTTGGACAAATTTAGTACAAGACATACCCGAACAACTTTATGAAGATGTTTTATGTTTATTAAAGAAATATCAAGAGAATGTTTCGAATGTAAAGTAATTATTACCCTTTAGAATGAATCTAATCTTGGTTTGAAGCTTTGGAAATAATGATATGATCATTGCCTTTACTATGAAACTTCACTCAGCTCTTACTTTTTGGTAAATATACACGTTGTGCATTTAGGAAAATCATTACAAAAAAAGCGTCAATTCGAGAATTTTGCGTAATGACCTCTCGACTTCGCTCGAGATGACAGAAGACAAAATGTATCTAGAATAGCTTTTTTTAACCAATAATCCTATTCTCGATAGCTCTGCTGAGCCAGTCGAAGTACACTTCTCCTAAAGTCGAAGCACTCGAATTGACGGAGTTTGGTTAAAAAAAAATCTAAATGCACAATGGGTTAAATCTGTATATTCGTTTATTGATAAGTGATCAAAAAGAGATATGCGATGAGGACTTTTTATTTTATACTAAAATCAATATTTGGTGGATTATTCTTATATGCCGTAGCTGGTTTATTAATGGCTTTTATTATGGTTACTTTTTTTGGGAATGAACACCCCCATAGTATTGACGAAATCTTATATTTTGTAGTGCCGATGTTTATTGGAGCTATAGGATCTGTCTTAGGTTTGGTATTTTCTATAGTTTATATGCAAAATCATTCTATTTCTAAAGTAAAAAAATACCTGCTTATTTGTTTACCCATTAGTATTCTTGGTGTTACACTATTTTTGTATTATTAATAATGTAATAGAGTTTAAAATTTCTCGAATACACCAAGCCCAAATAATGCATAATCATATTTAACAGGGTCATTAGAGTCTAGAGCTCTTAATTTTCTGTCTAGCTCAGCTAATGCCTTGCCATCATTTTGTTTCCGTTTTAGCAATCCTAATTTTCGTGCTACGTTACCTGAGTGTACATCTAATGGGCAGGACAATTGAGCAGGAGAGAGGCTCTTCCAAATCCCAAGGTCAACACCAGCTTTTGCATCTCTGATCATCCATCTAAGAAACATATTAATCCGCTTAGCGGCCGAGTTTTTATGTGGATCACTTATGTGTTTTTCGGTCCTGGTTAGGTGCGGAAGGGAGAAAAATTCCTTTTTAAAATGATGAATGGCATTCTGAAAGTCTTCTTCTTCGCTAAACTGTGCATAAAAGCTTTCCATATCACCATAATGGGTATATATTTCTTTTAAAGCGATGATGAAATATGAGAGATCCAGGCTATTAAAAGTTCTATGCACGAATCCCTCAAACTTTTCAAGATTCGCTTCTGAATGACTCATAATAAAATCATATGGACTGTTTCCCAAAATATGTATAAGTCTATGCGCATTTTTTAAAATACTTTTGCGGTTACCCCACGAAATTGTAGCCGTTAGAAAGCCAGAAATTTCAATATCTTCTTTTTTTGAAAAGAGATGGGGAATCTGTACAGGATCGGTTTCTATAAATTTTGGTTGTTCATAGAAAGCTGCTTTTTCGTCTAGAAATTCTTTTAATTCAGATTTGTTAAGTTTTTTCAATACTATACATTTATTTAACAAAGATAGGACTACTACTAATTTTTTATGAAAGTTATTTTAATTCATTTACTTTTGATAAGTAATGCTGTTTTATGAGTATTAGAGAAACCTTATTTCTTATTATAGGAGTACAAACGTTAGTTAGTTTTTTGCTGCTCTTTTTCTACAGATCTAAAAAGATTCATGTAAACCGCTATCTGGGCTTATTTTTTGCTTCCTTATTTATTGAGTTGTTACTGATGCTAGTTCATAAGTACTACGAGCATCCATCAATAAACTATATTCCATTTAAGTTTAATTTTCTGGCATTGAACTTTTTATTCTTTTATGCCACAGAAACGACAGGTATAGATATAAAACCAAAGTTTTACTATTACATTCCTGCTTTTATCGAATTCTTAGTTCTATCTGTTATATTTATTCTTGTATTGAATGATTCTAATATACACCAAAGCATACAACAAAGCAGTTTTCAATTGATTTATAGATCACTTACATCTGTATATATGATACTGTTTAGTATCCTTATTATACGGGTTAACCTAAAACACCAAAAACTATTACCAATTCATTTTTCTAACACCAAATATAAATCTTTGTGGTGGTTAACTATACTATGTGTTGCATGTATATGTTTACATATATTCAGACACTTGTATCATACTTTTGGTTTAAGATCAGAGTATATTTCTGTTGCGTATTGTTCGATTGCACTATTATCTCTTTATTATGCTACAATATCCAGTTTGGTTCAAATTAATATAGATAATGTTATTCCATCTCAAAAAGAAGCAAGAGAAGGTAAAGAACACCTTGAAAGTATTCTAAAAGATGTTTCTTTATATCTAAAAGAGAATAAATCATATTTAAATCCAGAGATAAACCTGAAGAATTTTGCAAAAGAAATTAACCTCACAGAAAGATTAATATCGAGAGCTATAAATAGGATAGAAAATAAAAACTTCAATAATTACATCAACCATTATAGAGTAGAAGAATTTAAGCGTTTACTCCTGAAAGATGAGTATAAAAAGTACAGTATTTCTGCAATAGCTGATGAAGTAGGGTTTAGTTCAAGAGCGTCATTCTATAAAAACTTTAAGGAGATTGCAGGTGTATCTCCTTCGGATTTTGTAAAAAGAAGAGGCAACTGATTCGTAATTTTTTATTGTTTCAAAATGTGTATTAAGACATCCTAAATCGTGTTTTAGGATACTGTTATGTTGTTTCCTGCTAACTTTTTAATGACATTAGCTCCAACTTATCAAACAAACTCAACTTATAATGCAATTGTTACAATCCACAAGACTATCTGCAGTCTTTATCGTTAGAATAACTGCGATTTAAATGTTAGGCTACATTTTTAGGTAATTTTTTCTTTTAACACTTCATCTATTCTATCATGTTTACGTGCAAACTAGACTGTAGTTGTTTTGTGGAATTTTTCAAAATTCTTTGATTCCTTTTTAAAAAATTAAGAATCAAATTAAACTAACACAAATTATTATGAAAACTCTTAAACTTTTAATGCTTAGCATCTTTAGTATCAGTGTTTTGGTTTCTTGCCAAAGTGAAGGTGTAGAAAATGAAATTTCTAATTTAGAAAAAAAACCAACTAAAGAACAGCTAACAAAGCTCACTTCTTTGGGTGTTAATACACAAAATGTTACCATCAAAAGTATAACTAACTTAGATGGTACTATGCAAGATTATTTTTTGAACGGTACAGATTTAGCCATCCCGGTATCGGGTATTTTTGATCTTGAAGCTTTAAAAGATCAAGACAATGGTATGAAGCAATATAGAACCAGAAATCTAGTTACTGGCAGCAATAAAACGATTGACGTACTAGGGTATACGGCTAATAATTCTAATGGTATATCAAATACAGGAAGAGCTGCTTTACAACGAGCAGTCGATAATTACAATAGTTTAGGAACTTCACTAAACTTAAGATTATCTTTTGGAACTAATTATCAAGCTGCAGATTTAGTGGTATATGTTCGTGGAGATCTTGGATCTGGAGGATTAGCTGGTTTCCCTAGTGGTGGAAGACCTTATAAATGGGCTAGAATTGGTCCTGGAGTGGAAAGACAAGGTACTGATTATGCCACGCATGTAATTACTCATGAAATGGGGCATTGTATCGGGCTACGCCATACAGACTGGTTTGCACGTGTTTGTGATAATGGTGCTAACGAAGGGCAATCTTCTGAGGGAGCTATCCATATTCCTGGAACTACAACCGGTATTGATATTAATTCTGTTATGATTTCTTGTCCGGCTCCGGGAACAACTCTAGAAGGAAGGTTCAGTTCTGATGATAGAATTGCATTGAATTATATCTATTAAGAAAAGAGAATTATCAAAGACTTTTGAAGAAAATTGAAGAAGACCGTCGTAAGGCGGTCTTTTTAAGATATAAATATTGATTAATCAATAATTTTTCCATCCACCATAACTAATTTTCTATCTGCCATATCTGCTAGTTCTTGGTTGTGAGTTACAATCACAAAAGTCTGCCCAAATTCATCCCGTAGTTTGAAAAATAATTGATGAAGGTTTTCGGCAGCTTCGCTATCCAAATTTCCAGAGGGTTCATCAGCAAAAATTACCTTCGGATTGTTTATTAATGCTCTTGCAACCGCTACACGCTGCTGTTCACCACCAGAAAGTTCATTGGGTTTATGATTATATCGATGAGAAAGCCCTAAAAAATCAAGTAATTCTTTAGCTTTTTTTTCGGCTTTAGTTGCTGGTGTTTTTTTAATGAATGCCGGAATACAAACATTTTCTAGTGCCGTAAATTCTGGTAATAATTGGTGAAATTGAAAGATAAAACCAAGCTGTTCATTTCTAAATTTTGAAAGTTGTTTTTGAGAAAATTTATCAATATTAGATTCATTTATAGTTAAATGACTCTCTTTTATTTTGTTGGAACGATCCAGAGTGCCTAAAATCTGTAACAATGTTGTTTTTCCTGCTCCAGAAGCCCCGACGATAGAAACAATTTCCCCTTGTTTAATATGTAAATCTACACCCTTAAGAACGTGTAAATCACCATAGTATTTATGAATGTTTTTTGCTTTGATCATTTACTTTTCAAATTATAAGCAGTGAAAGTAATCAATATCCAAAGAATCCCCAAGGCTAGGTGTAAAGTTTGTGTTTAAAATTCGTCTTACTAGTGAAAAGCTGAAAAATATGTATTATTTTGGTGTATATAATTTTTTAGTTTGAATACTATATATTTTAAGAACTGATATGAAAGAAGATACTATAGAAGTTGCTGTTTTTGCAGGAGGTTGTTTTTGGTGTACAGAGGCTGTTTTTCAACGCTTAGAAGGAGTGCTAAAGGTGATATCGGGATACACTGGGGGAACTATAAAAAATCCGGCATATCGGGAAATAACAACAGGAAGAACTGGCCATGCCGAAGCTATTAAAATAGAATATAATCCAAGTCAAATTACCTATAATGAGTTGTTAGAGATCTTTTTTGCTACTCATGACCCTACTACATTGAATCAACAAGGAGCAGACCGAGGAACACAATATAGAAGTGCTATTTTTTACAGTAATGAGGATCAAAAATTAATAGCCGAGCAAATTATTGAAAGTCTTAAAAATCAGAACGTTTTTGACCAACCTATTGTGACCGAAATAACAGAATTAGGTGATTTTTATAATGCCGAAGATTATCATCAAAATTATTATAATCAAAATAGTAGTCAAGGGTATTGTCAATTTGTAATCAACCCTAAACTTAATAAATTAAGTACTACCTTTAAAACCAAATTAAAAAAAGAAATACAGAAGTAACAGCTATGCCGTACAAAAATTTTGAAGAGTATAATATAAAAGTAACAGATGATGTAAGAGAACATTTTGAATCTATAATCACCGATCTTGGTGAAGATGTGAAGAGAGAAGGTATTCAAAAAACACCAGAACGAGCAGCAAAGGCAATGATGTTTCTTACTCAGGGATACCATCAAGATCCCGAAGAAATTCTTAAAAGTGCCATGTTTAAGGAAGATTATGATGACATGGTGATAGTTAAAGATATAGAGTTGTATTCTTTATGTGAGCATCATATGCTACCATTTTTTGGGAAAGCACATATCGCTTATATTCCTAATGGGCAAATTGTTGGGTTAAGTAAACTACCAAGAATTGTTGATGTGTTTTCAAGAAGAATGCAGGTGCAAGAACGATTGACTCATGATATTCTAGAATGTATTAATAATACATTAAAACCAAAAGGAGTTGCCGTTGTTATAGAAGCTGCACATATGTGTATGATGATGCGAGGGGTACAAAAGCAAAACTCGGTTACAACGACTTCTGGATTTAGAGGACAGTTTGAAAAAATTGAAACAAGAACAGAATTCTTAAGACTAATCACAGCAGATTTGGGATAGCCAAATTTTGGAATACTATTTGCTTTACTCGTTTTATATGAACCCCAAACAATTGAATATGGCAAACGATAAATATAAAAAGCTAGGATTAAGCTTACTTTTTGATGGACTAGGAATGATAACTTATGTTATACCTGCAGTTGGTGAATTTGGAGATATAATCTGGGCACCTTTGGCTGGTTGGCTAATGACCAGAATGTATAAAGGAAATGTTGGTAAAGCAGCCGGAGTTTTTACCTTTGTTGAGGAGGCATTACCTGGTTTTGACATAATCCCCACTTTTACTATAATGTGGCTGTATACGTATGTATTTAAAAAAAATAAAGTAGAGGATATTATTGATGTAGACGTATCTTAATCCATAAAAAGACGAGATAACCCCATTCTACTAAGCATTTTCTTTTCAAAATTCCAGAAAAATTTAAATTGCCCAAATAACCATCCTACTATTAGAAGCAGTATTTGGTAAATTGGGAATACAAACAATATTCGTATGGGCCAGTATATCCATCCGTTTGTTGTTTCTTTATGAATCCCTAAAAAAGAGATTATAGGATCAGAAATTTTTGCGGCAGTCGATCCCGTTATCGCAAATGCTATAAAAATAGCGATAAGCTCCCAACGATAAGTAACTTCCCATTTCGATTCAAGAATATTGAAAAGTTTTAAGGTAATAAAGAGGAGTAGAGCAGATAGAAAAATTATAATTGTAGAAAGTAAACCAATATAGGCTACGTCTGTTTGGTCAATTCCTATAGAGGTTATTACTCTTTTACTTATTAAATAAGAAGAAAACACTAAACTTATTAATCCAAGTATTGGAAAGATTAACTGCCAGTTTGATTTTATTTCCCAGCGATCCTTAAATTTTTGCATGCGACAAAAATACAATTAAAAAGTATTCAAATCAAAACCTTCTTCCTCTACTTGCAAAAAATCGTTGTCTATATTGCTGTTCAAAAAATAAAAAATAGTTATACAATAGATAATTTACTTCATATCCATAATGTATATACGATTCGTAGTTGATCTGTTGAATATATACATTGGGATCAAAGCGTATGGGTTGTAATACTCTTTGGTTGTATTCGGTTACGTATTGTCGATTTCGCATTTCTAAAAAGGATTCAGAGTAGTACCCTCTCGGTCTTTGAGTGACTAACCACGCATTAAAACCAGGTTCGATAATGAGTATTTCATATTCTAAACTATCATTAGCTATTCTTAATGTGTCTGAGAGATCATTTGCAGATGCCACATTCATATTCCTGTCCTTGGTCGTAGCACAACTAAATATTAATACTCCTAGAAGTAGTATGTAAATTACGTTTTTTATCATCCCAATAGGTAAAGTACAAAAAAGCCGAAGAAATTTCTTCGGCTTTAACCATTATTTAGTATTGTTGTTACTTTCCAAAAAGCCCTCCTAGTAAACCACCTAGACCACCTTTCTTATTTCCGCTACCGCTTAATAACATTCCAGCTACATCATCAATAATACTTCCATCACCATCTGCATCAAGAAAAGACTCGATAAGGGATTGTTGCTTAGATCCTTGTGGGGCTCCGGACATAGTGCCAAGCATACTGGCAAGTCCATTTGCGTCACTCACATTACCTTGAGAAGCTTGTTTTCCTAAAGCTCCCATCAGAATTGGTGCGGCCACTTTTAGAATTTGAGCCACAGAACCTGCATCTATTCCTGATTTCTGACTTAAAGCATTTTCAACTGCGGGTTGCTTGCCACCAAGAATATGACCTAAAATTCCGGCACCATCATTAGTTACACTTTGATCAACTCCTCCGTCAAATAAACCACCGAGGTTATCTAAAATTCCACCAGAATGTTTACTTGATAGGGCATTAAGCAATCCCGAAGCACCTTCTGGTGTAGCGGCATTGCGTTGCATAGCTCCCATTAATACGGGCATAGCCATACTTAATAAATTACCAGTCTTATCTGTAGATTGCCCTGTTTGTGAGCTTACACCACTGATAATTTGTTTGCCCATTGGGCTATTTAAAAGATCTAAAATTCCAGACATGTTAGTGTTTTTTTGTTTAATAAATCTAAAGTTACACTTTTTATGACTAGAATCATGGGCAGAGTATTATTTTATTTTTACGAAAAATAGATTAAATACCACTTTATGCGATTAAATGCAAAAACACCAGTACTAAGGTTAGTAATGGTGTTTTGATTTTTATATTTTTAAAGAGTGAATTACTTCAAAATACTAACAATCTGGTCTGCTAATTCCTGACCAATACGGTCTTGAGCTTCGCCAGTAGCAGCTCCAATATGCGGAGTTAATGATATTTTATGGTTCATTAATACTTTGATGGCTGGGCTGGGTTCGTTTTCGAATACATCAAGACCAGCGAAACCTAATTTTCCGCTTTCTAATGCTTCTACTAGGGCTACTTCATCAATTACACCACCACGAGCTGCATTTATTATTCCAGCTCCATCTTTCATTTGCTCTATTTCAGGTTTACCTATAACATATTCCTTTTGTGCAGGAACATGAAGTGTAAAGAAATCTGCTTGTTTTAAAACTTCTTCTTTAGAAACAGTTTTAATTTTAAAGTTCAATGACTGTCCATCAAAGAATTCCAGAGGGATTTCTACTTCTTCAATAAACGGATCGTATGCGATTACATTCATACCAACACCAATGGCAATTTTTGCTGTAGCTTGTCCAATACGCCCTATACCAAGAACTCCTAATGTTTTACCTCTTAACTCTATACCGCTACCATATGCTTTTTTCAGGTTTTTAAATTTACTATCTCCTTCCAGAGGCATATTACGGTTAGAGTCGTGTAAAAAACGTACACTACCATACAAGTGAGCAAAAACTAACTCTGCTACAGATCCTGAAGATGCAGCTGGAGTATTGATTACGCTTAGTCCTTTTTCACGTGCATATGCTACATCGATATTATCCATACCTACACCACCACGACCAATAATTTTAAGAGTAGGGCAGTTGTCGATTATATCTGTTCTTACTTTAGTAGCGCTACGAACTAACAAAACCGAAATTTCGTTTTCATTAATAAAGTCTACTAATTGATCTTGGGCAACAGTGGTTGTTAAAACCTCAAAACCTTCTTTCTCTAAAGCATCAATACCACTTTGTGATACTCCATCGTTTGCTAATACTTTCATTTTCAATTTCAATTTTTAATGTTAAAGCAGATTGACTAGCTTTAACAATTTTATTTATGCTTTTCTTTCTAAATCTCCCATAATATCTACAAGAGCCGCAACACTTTCTATGGTCATGGCATTATACATACTGGCTCTATACCCACCAACGCTTCGGTGCCCATTAACTCCATTAATACCCCCTTCTTTACACATGGCATCGAAGGTTTCTTTAAGATCTTCATTAACCAATGTAAAGGTTGCATTCATATTTGAACGGTCTTCTTTAGCTGCAAATCCTTTAAATAGTGGGTTTAGATCTATTTCTGAATAGATAAGTTTGGCTTTTTTCTCATTCAACTCTTCCATGGCAGCAATACCTCCAAGTTTCTTAAGCCATCTCAAGGTTAGCATTGAGGTATAAACTGCAAAAACAGGAGGAGTATTAAACATACTTCCTTTACTAATATGCACTTGATAATCCAGCATAGAAGGAATCTGTCTATTTATTTTTCCTAAAATATCTTCTTTTATAACGACAAGAGTGGTTCCTGCAGGCCCCATGTTTTTTTGTGCTCCGGCATAGATTAGACTAAATTTAGAAAAATCTAATTGTCTTGAAAAAATATCACTACTCATATCACAAACTAAAGGCGAATTAGAAATAGGAAAATCTTTTATTTGGGTACCAAAAATTGTGTTATTACTTGTACAGTGTATATAATCTAAATCTACAGGTACTTCATAACCTTTAGGAATATAATTATAATTAGCGTCTTTAGAAGAAGCAATTTCTACTACTTCTCCAAAGAACTTTGCTTCTTTTATTGCCTTATCACTCCAGCTACCCGTATTTATATATCCAGCTTTGGATTCTAAAAGATTATAAGCGGCCATAAGGAATTGTGTACTTGCACCTCCTTGTAAAAAAAGAGCTTTATATCCTTTCCCTTCCAAACCTAATAACTCTAGGGCTAGGCTTCGAGCTTCTTCCATAACATCCACAAAATCCTTACTACGATGTGAAATTTCAATAATAGAAAGACCAGAGTCATTATAATCTAGGATAGCTTTAGAGGCTTCTTTAAATACTTCTTGCGGTAAAATACAGGGTCCAGCGCTAAAATTGTGCTTCTTCATCAGTAATTTTTATTGTTGTTATATATTCGAATTTCTATATCGTTTTTTAATCTTACACTTTAGAGAAAAAAACACAACAAAGGTGCTAATAATCTCATACAAATGTATTATCAAAATGATAAATTATTTAACTAATTTTTATCAAAAATTCAATTATGTCAACTCCATCGGCATAATCAGAAAGAGTAGGGCTTTGTGTTTGTCCAAAACCAACACTTTTATCAGAAATATCTTGGCTCACTATACATTGAATTTTCTCTTTATCGGTATCTAGTTTTTCTAATAGTTCCTTTTTTGATGTATATGTTTCATAGAACAAAGTTGCAATTGGCGATGCATAGCTTTGATCTTCTTTAAGTATTAAAAACCCATTTTCTAATAACTTAAAATTACTCATTAAATATACGGCTTTATTATAGTCATAATTATTGGCATACTTGGCGCTATTCATAATCTCTTGATAGGTATACATTGCCTTAAAGAAAAGATCAAAATCATATCCTTCTGGCACCATTAGTTTTGAAACACTTCTGCATCCCAAACCATAATATCTAAATATATCTTCTCCCAGGTTAGTAAGCTGTTCTGAGGTCTCATTACCAGTTAGTATGGCCAAAGAATTTCGATTTTTTCTGATTATATGAGGTACTTTGCCAAAGTAATGCTCAAAATACCTGGCCGTATTATTACTTCCTGTGGCTATAATAGCATCAAAATCAGTGAATTTTTCTGTGGTAAATAATATGTCTTCTTCGAATTCTGGTTCTATTGCTATTAGATATGACGCCAAAAATGGCATCAATTGATTGTCATTTGATGACTGTTTAACTAAAATTTTATGTCCAGAAATTAATACAGAAAGAAAGTCATGAAACCCAACGAGAGGGATATTCCCGGCCATAATTACTCCTACAGTTTTTTGAGACACTTTCTCGGGGAACGAATATGAAGAAACCCATTCTTCTAGATGCTCTTTTTTTAATGCAATACTCCATTGTGTTATAGAGAAAATCACATTTTCTTCAGAAAACCAACCATTATGATGCTTTGCTGTTTCAATTTTATGAATCATTTCTTCAAAAAAATGATCATTCAGTTTTACAGAGTTAACCTTCTCATAACCAGAATGTTTGAATTGACTCAAGAACTTGCCTAATTCATAAAAAGCGTTAATTCGATTATTTAATAGCATTCCTTATTTGTTTATCACTAGTTAACGAGTTATTTTTGTGGTGCAAATTTAGAATAAAAAAGAGCTATGGCAATTATAATAACTGATGAATGTATAAACTGTGGTGCTTGCGAACCAGAATGTCCAAATACTGCAATTTATGAAGGAGCTGATGATTGGAGGTATTCTGATGGTACAGAGTTAGAAGGAGATGTAGTTCTACCAGGAGGGAAAGCTGTAAATTCGGAAGAAGCTCAGGAGCCGGTAAGTGATGAAGTATATTATATTGTACCCGATAAATGTACCGAGTGTAAAGGGTTTCATGATGAACCACAATGTGCAGCAGTTTGTCCTGTTGATTGTTGTGTACCTGATGAAGATGTAGTTGAAACTGAAGAGTTTTTATTACAAAAAAAATCTTTTATGCATAAAGAATAATTTTTTTAGACATAATTACATATAAAAACCTGTCTGTAGACGGGTTTTTTTATGGACATCATTTAAAATTTAGTATTTTCGTCACGGTAACAACCTCAAATCAAAAACTAAAATCATGAAAAAAACTTTATTATTTATCGCCTTTGTTGCGTTTTCTATCACCTCATATAGTCAATACCGTTGGGAAGTTTCTGGTGGAGCTACATTCTCTACATTAAACCTTGATAACGCAGAGACTAGTAATGGAACCGGTTTCTATATAAATGCAGGATATGGATATGTAATGGGGGTTAGAGCAAGAACAAGTGTTGTTTTTTCTTTAGAATTATTACAACGTGTTAGCGAAATTGAAGGAATAGGAGATGTAGAGGTGCTACAAGCAGGTTTTAACCCAAAATTTAGGTATTTAACAGGTGAAGGTAAGGATAGATTTCGCGGATTTATTAATGTAGGACCATCTTTTAGAGTAAATACAAACTTCGAAATAGGTGGAGCCGAACTAGAAGATGAAGAATATGAAAAATTAATTATTGGTGGAGTATATGGTGTTGGGTTTTCTCAAATGGTAGGAGAAATGTTCGATATTATGGTCGAAGTAGGAGTAATGAATGATTTTATAGATAATCTTACGGATACCAATAGTAAGTTCTTTGATGTTTATGCCAGAGTGGGGCTTCGATTTAGAATCTATGATGCCAGACGATAAATTTTAATATAAAATATTAGTACAAAGATCCTGCTTCGGCAGGATTTTTTGTATAATTAACCCTAATTTTTTGTAAATTAGTTATTTACAAAGGGAATTGTAACATGTCAAATTGGGGATACATAGTCATTATTGTTCTTGCGGCGTATATTGTCGCTAGTGTGGCTTTGTACTATCTTCAGGAATATTTTATTTTCAAACCAGAAAAATTAGATAAAGATTTTCAATTTCACTATAACAATCAGGTTGTAGAAGAATATAACCTCGAAACAAGAGATGGCGCCATTATTAATGGCCTTCATTTTAAAGTAGAGAATCCCAAGGGAGTCGTTTTATACCTCAAAGGGAATTCTAAAAGTATAAAAGGCTGGGGGAAGTTTGCTGTTGATTTTACCAGGCATGGATATGAAGTGTTGATGTTGGATTACAGAGGTTTTGGAAAGAGTACTGGTAGGCGTTCTTTTAAAGCGATTAAACGAGATCTTCAGTTTGTTTATAATAGAATTAAGGAAAAGGTACCAGAAAAATATATTATTTTATACGGAAGATCTATGGGATCTGGTTTTGCAGCGAAACTCGCTTCGATCAATAATCCCAAAATGTTAATTCTAGATGCACCTTATTATAGTTTGAGTAAAGTGGCCGCAAAATTTATTCCTTTTATGCCGGTATCTTTGATCATGCGTTATCCCATACCCACTTATAAATGGCTTAAATATGTAAATTGCCCTATCCATATCATACACGGTACCCATGATAGGCTGATTCCGTTTAAATCCAGTGTTAAACTATCCAAGATACGACCTAAACTTACTCGTTTGTATACTATTATTGGGGGCGGACATAAAAACTTAAATAATTTTGAGTCCTACCACAAAATGCTTGGCGAAATTGTTAATTCAAGGGTGAAACGTTTAAATCTTTCTGATACCAGTATTGGAGTAGTACATTCATCAAAAAATGTAAATGCTTAAATTAAAAAAGATACTGGCATTAAGTGCCTTGTTTTATACGATTATTATACTAATACTATATTTGTTTCAAGAGAAAATCCTATTTCAACCCGAAGAACTTTCAGATAATTACACTTTTGAGTTTGATCACCCTTTTCAAGAATTTTTTTTGGAAACCTTAGAAGGAGATTGCCTTAATGCTCTTCATTTTACAAATACAGAACCCAAAGGAGTTATTCTTTATTTTCATGGAAATAGGGGAAGTTTAAGACGTTGGGGGCAAATCGTATCGTTTTTTGCTGAAAAAAGATATGATGTTATTGTTATGGATTATCGTGGTTATGGAAAGAGCAAAGGAAGGATCACCGAAAAGAATTTATATAATGATGCTCAATTATTTTATGAATATGTATCAAAACAGTATCCCGAAGATCAGATTACAGTATACGGCAGATCAATAGGAACTGGTATTGCAGTAAAAGTAGCTTCAGATAACCAGCCGTGTAATTTAATACTCGAAACCCCATATTACAATATTAAAGATATTGTAGAGAGTTGGTTACCTCATTTTCCAACCAACTTCTTATTACGCTTTAAGATGCCATCTGGTACTTTTATTCAGAATGTTACCTGTGATATAACGATCTATCATGGTACCGATGATGGAGTAGTGCCTTACAGATCCGGAGAACGTTTGTTTAAAAGTATTCCAACACCAAATAAAGAAATGATCACCATTGATGAAGGCTCACATAATGATCTTATTCATTTTGATAGATACCTCAATACAATAGATAAAGTTCTTGAAAATACCTACTAAGAATAACTATAGTAAAAGAGCACTTTAGCTTTTTAAAAGCTAAAGTGCTCTTGCATATTGTATGTTTTTAAAATTCTGAAGTATTCAGAAAATATAATAAACATAATATTAATGTGCCATAAGGGCATCTCTATATTCTCTTAAGTCAGATATATTCATCTTGTTTTTAAGACTTTTCATTAATGAAATCATATACTTAAGACTTTGTATAGGCTCTTTTGCATCTTTGTTTTCTGGTAACTCAGAATCTTCGTCTACAGGTTCATCATCGGGTATAGGAATAAGAAAAGAATCATTTTCTTCGATATGCTCGTATGTAAACCTAAGCACCTTAACGGCCAAAGGGATTTGTTCTTCTAAGGCATATTCTCTTAAGTTCTTAAGATCTTCAATTAATGTGTCTGAATTAATTCCTGTTTTTTCTAGGTCTTCTAGAATTTTGTCAATTAACTTGATTGCTTTTTTATTTTCCAAAAGTGTATAATTAAATGGATGATGAAATATTGATCAATGCAAATTTAAATTTTTCTTGAATTATGTGATATCAATTGTTATTATTTATTTATAAAAATTTCTAAACAAGATAAGTTACAATTATTTAACATTACGAGTTTTTTTATTGTAAAATATTGAAATTCAATAATTTAACGCTAACTAGTTCAATGAATACTACTAATCCTGCTAAAGTTTGAGGTAAAACCGTAACCACATATACTACAAACCTTTTTATCTTTGAAAAGTATTCCAATTACAATTTTTCCCTTACTTTTTTTGTTTTCCCCAACACTTACCTCCTTAATCCTAAGGAGGTAAGTTCTTCAAGGATATTACGTATTAATTTCAATCTATACTATATTTGCATTATTTCTTTGACTCTAATAAAACTATTTCGTACTCAGAATCAACAGTAACGCTGCCTTTTGACACGCTAGCTTCTGTACCCGAATAGTGATCAATCAGAGTTGTTCCCTCAGGGAAAACCGAATCTACTTTTATGGTTTTTTCTCCTTTGGGCATGTCTAAGGCTATTACTACACTATCAGAAATACTATTTTTAGCATAATTTCTTGAAAAGATATAAGGCGAACTTGAGATTAGTTTATGTCTTCCGGCACCTATAGCTGGGTGATTTTTCCTAAATGTCCCTAATTTTTGCCAATGCTTAAGCAATGCTTTGGTATCTTCATTGCTCATAGCATCCCAATTCATATTGGATCTTAATGTGGCATCACCTTCAGTACCTTCAATAATAAGAGATCTTGCTGTTTCATCTCCATAATATACTTGAGATATTCCTGGAGTTAATAAAAGCTTTGTGGCAGATTCATATGTTTTACTACGATCTTTATCAAAAGGATCCCCATCATCATGTGAACTTATATAATTCATGATACTCTTACCCACCAAATTAGTATTTAAGATAGTACTATACTTGTTAAATAATCCTTCATAATCATTTTTTGTGGCATCGTATTTAAACTGAAAGTTGATCATATTGTCGAATCCATTGGCAAAATAATCTACTTTACGGTTCCCAAAATCATAAAATCTTTTCCCATCTATTCCATAACCGTATAGTTCTCCCAAGACATAGAAATCATTATCATCTAATACTTTGTCCGGGTTTTTTGATTTCCATTCTGCAAAGGCTAGTTGAGCTTGTTCTGCTAATACACCCCAGGCGCCTTCTTCTACATGTTTTACTGTATCTACGCGATATCCATCAATACCTAATTCTCTTACATAATCGGTTAACCATTTGATGATATAGTTTTTTGGAGATCTCTTTAAACCAGTTTTAGTAAAGAAAATATCTATTTCTGCTAATTCTATTTCTAATCTTCCTTCAGACTCCCATTTTTTAATCAAAACTTCAGGTAATTCTACCTCTTCATCACTTTCAGTCTTAATGTCCGGAAGGTTTTCTACTAATGTACATGTAACTGCACTTTTGTAATCCTTATACGTGCACTGTGGAGAAGTACGTACCCAAGAATCTGGCCATACAGGATCTTGTTCTGTAACAGGTCCGGTATGATTCATAACTACATCTAAGAGAATTCGTATACCATTCTTATGTGCAATATCTACGAGTTGTTTTAGTTCATTATAGGTGCCATAATTAGGATCAATTTTAGTCCAATCTTTGGCCCAATATCCATGAAAAGCATAAGTATTACCCGTTCCTTCATCAACACTTTCGTGTATTTGCTCAACTACCGGATTAAACCAAAGAGCATTGATACCTAAATCCTTAAAATAACCGTCTTCTATTTTTTTGATGATTCCATTAAGATCTCCTCCCTCGAATCCTCGTAAGGTACCTGTTTCTTTATTCCGGTTTAGAACATCATCATTGGTGGTATCTCCATTGTTAAATCTATCAGTTAAAAGAAAATAGACATTGGCGCCTTCCCAAACAAAGGGAGGCTCTTTTGTAATACTTGATGTATCGCCACCGGATTGATTGTTTTCCTCTGGAGTTGCTTCTTGTTTTTTCGATTCACTTTTGCAAGCCATGGCTAAACATAAAAGTGAAAAAATAAAGAGTTTTGTAAATTTTTTCATAGTTTTTAGTGGTTTAAAATGCTAATCTATAAAAAGTCTTATAAAAATGATGATTAGACCAATTGCGAAATTCATAAAAATGTGATCATTGTAACCACTTTTATGAGGTTCATATAGAAAGAATTAATTTTTATTTTTTTTTAAACGAAAATGCTGTTCCTTTGAGTTCAAAACAGGTTAAAATGAATAAACTCAGTGCTTGGATATCTGCGGCACGTTTGCGCACATTGCCATTGTCTATTTCTGGAATAATCGTAGGATCATCAATAGGTAATAGATTAAACATTGAGGCACTTATCAATTCTGGAGATTTTTCTTTAGAGCATTTTGGATCTCCGTATTTTTTTAAAACCGAAATATTTTGGTTTGCTATAGCAACGACACTTGGATTACAAATATTATCCAATTTTGCCAATGATTATGGCGATGGTGTAAAGGGAACAGATAATGAAGACAGAGTAGGGCCACAAAGAGCATTACAGAGTGGGGTTATTTCTAAAAGAGAAATGCTTGTCGGGATCATTTTTACTGCTTTAATCTCCTTTGGGTTAGCAATGAAGCTTATATATGCTTCTTTCGGAGAAGCATATTTTTACTATACAGTTTTCTTTTCAGTATTAGGTCTGGCGGCAATTGCTGCGGCAATAAAATATACAGTAGGTAAATCTGCATATGGATATAGAGGTCTGGGCGACCTTTTTGTATTTATTTTTTTCGGATTAGTAAGTGTATTAGGGTGCTTCTTTTTGTATACCAAATATATTTGTCCATCGGTTTTCTTACCAGCAATTACAATAGGATTTTTAAGTGTTTCCGTACTAAACCTTAATAACATGAGGGATTATAATAGTGATAAAAAAGCGAATAAAAATACACTAGTCGTTAAGATTGGACTGACTCAAGCCAGAAAATATCATTTTATGTTGATCATTATGGCAATGCTTTCGATGTTGTCGTTTCTTATTATAAATTATAGAGGAGTAAAAGATTTGTTTTTTATGATTGCTTTTGTTCCATTATTAATACACGTAAACAAAGTTGCTAGAACTAAAGATTCAGAATTGTTGGACCCTGAACTTAAAAAAGTAGCTTTAACAACATTTTTGCTGTCTATTTTGTTTAGTCTGAGTCAGATTTTATAATTTTCAGATAAATTAAAGCATTTCACTCATGAAAATCACTTTTTACGGGCACAACTCTTTATTAATTGAAATTAAGGATATAAAGGTTTTGATAGATCCTTTTATTTCGGGAAACCCACTTTCTAAAGATAAAATTGATATCAATGCTATTAAAGCAGATTATGTATTACTTACCCATGCACATTTTGATCATGTTCAAGACGCTGAAGCTATTGCAAAAAACAACAATGCAACTATAGTTTCTAACTATGAAATAGCGATGTATTACCAGAAAAAAGATGTTGAAGTACATCCTATGAACCATGGTGGTCATTGGGAGTTTGAATTTGGGAGAATAAAGTATGTGAATGCGGTTCACACCAGTAGTTTTGAAGACGGAACGTATGGAGGACAACCTGGAGGTTTTGTTATAGAAGGAGAACATAAAACTATCTATATTGCTGGTGATACTGCCTTAACAATGGATATGAAATTGATTCCCCTACATGCTAAGCTGGACCTGGCTATTTTACCCATAGGTGATAATTTTACTATGGGAGTTGATGATGCCATCATTGCAAGTGATTTTGTTGAATGCGATAAGGTACTAGGGGTACATTATGATACTTTTGGATATATCGAGATCGATCATGATGAAGCAAAACGTAAATTTTTTGAACGAGACAAAGATTTAATGCTTTTGGGCATAGGAGAGAGTATAGACTTATAGATGAAAGCAACATATCATAAACATATTCTCGAATTTAAAAGACCTAGCGGTACTTCTCGAGGTATATTAAAAACTAAAGAAACCTGGTTTATTGTAATTAGTTCTGAGAATAAAAAGGGAATTGGAGAGTGCGGAATTCTAAGAACCTTAAGTATTGATGATAGACCTGATTATGAAGAAAAACTTAAATGGACTTGTGACAATATTTCTTTAGGAGTAGAAAATCTTTGGGAAGCACTTAGAGAGTTTCCTAGCATACAGTTTGGTGTAGAAATGGCTTTTAAATCACTAGAAAGTAGTTCGCCTTTTCTATTGTTTCCTTCTGCGTTTACAAAAAGTCATGCAAATATCCCAATTAATGGGTTAATCTGGATGGGAGATAAAAGGTATATGAAAGAACAAATCACTGATAAATTAAATCAAGGTTTTGACTGTATAAAGATGAAAATTGGAGCCATAGACTTTAATGCAGAGTTAGATTTATTATCCTATATTAGATCACAATTTTCTTCAGATGTGATTGAGTTGAGAGTTGATGCTAATGGAGCGTTTAAACCAGAAGATGCTTTAATAAAGCTGCAAGAATTAGCAAAACATGATTTGCATAGCATAGAGCAACCTATTAAACAAGGACAGTTAACAGATATGACAGGACTATGCAAAACATCACCGTTACCAATTGCATTAGATGAAGAATTAATAGGTGTTTTTGATGTAGCGGGAAAAGAAAAACTGTTACAAACTATAAAACCACAATATATTATCCTAAAACCAAGTTTAATAGGAGGTTTTAAAGGAACTAAAGAATGGATTGATATAGCAAGATCTTTAGATATTGGCTGGTGGATTACAAGTGCATTAGAAAGTAATATAGGCCTCAATGCGATAGCACAGTTTACCTATACTTTGCAGAGCAAAATGCCACAAGGATTAGGAACCGGGAGTTTGTATTCTAATAACATAGAATCTCCATTAGTAGTAGATAACGGAACCTTGGTCTATGATCAGACAATGAAATGGAAAGTAAAATATTTAAATTAAATACCGTATAAAATAGATGTATATAATCAAAGGAAGAGAAGGAAAATTAGGAATGTGGAAATATATTCCTATTCCATTAGGTTTTTTTGCATTAATGATTTTGAATTATTTAATGACAAAAACCCAAAACATTGATACCGCAGAGCTAATGAAACAACAGATTGAGCTTATGGGGAAAAATGTGTTCTTTATTTCGCTTTTGATCCCATTCTTAATCTTTTTAGGAGGATTGCTTTTTTGGGTAAAATATGTTCATCAACAGAGTATTTTATCGCTTACGACTTCCAGAAAAAAAATAGATTGGGGAAGAGTTTTTTTTACTTTCGGTTTGATGGCAGCATTTATTATCATCTCTACTTTGATTGTTTATTTTATGTATCCCGATGACTATATAATTAACTTCGAACCTATTCCCTTTTTAATTCTTACCATTATCGCTGTTATATTAATTCCAATACAAACTAGCTTCGAGGAGTATCTATTTAGAGGGTATTTAATGCAAGGACTTGGATTGGCGGTCAAAAATAAATGGTTCCCTTTAATTTTGACTTCGGTACTTTTTGGGGTTATGCATGCTGCTAACCCAGAGGTAGAAAAAATTGGCCTTATCATTATGGTATATTATATAGGTACAGGTTTGTTTTTGGGTATTATTACATTAATGGATGAAGGTTTAGAACTCGCCTTAGGTTTTCATGCGGCTAATAATTTAGTAACTGTACTTTTGGTAACAGCAGATTGGACAGCCCTTCAAACAAATTCTATATTTATCGATGTATCAGACCCAAGTACTGGTTATGATATATTAATACCTATGTTAGTAATTTTCCCAACGTTTCTTTTTATTCTTTCAAAAAAATATAAATGGACAGATTGGAAAGACAAGCTTTCAGGAAGTATACCATCTCCAGTTGTAAGAGAAGAGGTAACCAAAGCATAACATACTCTTTACACCTAATTAACCAATGGATATGTTAGAAAATTGAAATTTGAATATGCAAACAATGAGTACATTTTCTATCCCCGAAATACACGAAAAATTTACGATAAATAATCATTCTCTGGGTAGAGATGATTTAAAGCGTATGGCATATAATTTTATTAAAGAAGGAGAGGTATATGAGCAAGAAGCAGGTAACTTTTTATTAGATTGGTTAAGTGATAAGGACCATATTGTGGTTCAGACATCTGGTTCTACAGGAAAACCCAAGAAAATAAAAGTCTTTAAGCAACATATGATCAATAGTGCAAAAGCTACCGGCAAGTTTTTTAAAGTAGAAGAAGAAACAACAGCACTACTATGTCTACCGGTAAACTATATTGCAGGTAAAATGATGCTTGTAAGAGCAATGATTTTGGGTTGGAAGATAGATTTAGTTCCGCCCAGAACTAATCCATTGGATACGGTTTACAAACAATACGATTTTTGTGCTATGGTTCCATTACAATTGGATAATTCTATAAACAGGCTGCATTTAATCAAAAAAATGATAGTAGGAGGTGGTACCGTTTCAGAACATCTGAAAGAGTTGATCCAGGGAGTTAAGACCAAAGTGTTTGAAACCTATGGAATGACGGAGACAGTGTCTCATATCGCGGCAAGGAGAATAAATCCAAAGAAAAAAGAAAAAAAAGACGCTCGCTTTTTTAAAGCATTACCCAATATTACATTAAGTATAGATGATAGAAATTGCTTGCTTATTAAAGCGCCCCAATTAAATACAGAAACCATTGTAACGAATGATATCGTAGATCTTAAAACGTATAAAAAATTTCTCTGGAAAGGGCGTTTTGATAATGTGATTAACAGTGGTGGCGTAAAATTATATCCTGAAGAGATAGAAACAAAGTTACAGTTGCTTATTGGACATCGTTTTTTTATTAGTAGTTTACCCGATGTTGTACTTGGAGATAAATTAGTTTTGATCATTGAGAGAGACTATGATAAAATTGCGTATTTAAGTATCCAGGAAGCTATACATAGTCTTGAGATCTTAAGCAAATTCGAAATTCCCAAAGAAATCTATTTTATTCCTCAATTTATTGAAACCGATAACGGAAAGGTGCAGCGATCCATGACTTTAGGCTTAGTGAAAAATCAAAATCAGTGACTACTATCTTAATTACCCATTGTTTTTCCTACTAATGCTTATTTCATTGAAGAAATGTAGACCCTCTTTTTTTCATTTTTTGTACATTTAACACTATTGGAAAACACAAAATCATCAATATTATGGGAAAATACGGAATCATTTTACTGACTATTTTTTGTATTAATTTCACTTTTGCAAAAGATCAACCTGTTCAAAATATCAAAAGTGTTGCTATTTACTGGGATGCTTCACTCTCTCAAAAAGACAAAAAAATAGAAAAGGAGTTTGAATTTTTAGATGCCTATTTTAATACTTATGCTAATCTAAAAGTGAAATTAACTGTTTTTAATACCGCGTTGATTACAGAAGAAAGCTTAGAAGTTAAATCTTCTAATTGGGAGGAGTTAAAAACAAAACTTAAACAAGTGACTTATGATGGCGCATCAGATTTTAGACTTGTAAATACAGAATTAAGTGAAGAAATGATTCTTTTTTTTACAGATGGAAAAGGCAACTTTGGTAATTTTGAAGCAAGTCTGTATAGTCCAAGAATTATTACCATTAGTAGCAAAACAGATATTGATAAAAAATTTCTTCATAATACCGCTTTTTATAACCGAGGGTATTACGTAAACCTATTAGAGTCTAATGATATTTCTTTTTCTATAAAGGCGATTAAAGGTGAAGTCATTATGCCGAAATTGCAGTTTGTTACACGAAGTAATTTAGATACCCAAAAAAATTACATTAATGGAATCGTTATTGGTGAAACTGATGGCTTACCCAATGTTAATATTTCGGTGAATGATGAAAATAGAGGTACCATAACCGATGAAAATGGAAATTATATTATCGCAGCCGAACCGGGAGATGTTTTGGTGTTTAGTTCGATAAACATGAAAAGTGCTATTGTTGAAGTAGGAGAAGAAGAAATTATTAATGTGCAATTAACCGATCTTGTTAATGAATTAGATCCTGCAATAGTCAAATCTAGAAAAAATGAAAAGCCTGATTTGATCAATACTGGTAATCAATTAGTTGATAAAAAAAAATTAGGGTATGCTGTGCAAAGTATTGACTCCGAAGATATAGGCGATGATCGTAATACATTAGGCCGAGCAATGGCAGGAAAATTTTCTGGAGTAACTATGGGTGAAGTGGATAATGCGGGTTTGATTATGATGAGAGGTATGAACTCAATGTTTTTTAATAGTAATTTTGCACTTTTGGTAGTAAACGGAATACCTTTGCCGCGAAGTGAAAAAAATGAAATTGCAGATTATAGTTTTATCAACCCAAATGATATAGCCGATATTACGGTTTTAAAAAGCTATGCCGCTACTAACAGATTTGGTGCCCAGGGTAGAAATGGTGTAATACTTATTACGACTAAAAACGCAGTATTTAATTTTACTGATCCAGAGAATACCGAAGCCGATAAAACCATTGAGATAGAATATAAACCTTATACTTCTCCCTTACAGATGTCTAGTGAGAACGATTCTTATTTTGTTTCAATACTTGAAAAAACAATTGGTACTGAAGAAGCATATTCAAAATACCTTAATCTACTAGAAACTAATAAAGATAATATTAGTTTTTTTCTAGAGTGTTCTGAATATTTTTTTAATAAAAATATGTCAGACAAAGGGACAAGAGTGCTTTCAAATTTAGCAGAGTTGTATCCTCAGGATATTTCTGTTCTGAAAATATTAGCCTTCCATTTAGAAAAACAGAAGCTATTTGATGAAGCAGAACTTATTTACAAAAGAATAATTACCGTTTCACCATCTTTATCACAAGGATACTTAGATTTAGCGAATTTGTATGCTGCAAAAGAAAAACATAAAGAATCCATAGATTTATTTAAAAAATTAACAACCAATAAAGTTGAAGAAATAGAATCTTTTGATGGTTTAAATAGCCAGATAACTAATGATTTTAGAGGTTTGCTCAAAAAACGAAATCAAAGCTGGAAAACGAATAATATTGATCAAAAATATTTTGTTTGCCCGTCATATCCTGTTAGAGTAGTAGTAGAGTGGTCACATCCTGAAACAGAATTTGGTTTGCGATATGTAAATTCAAAAAAACAATACTTTTCTGTAACCCATAATTTAGAAGATAATAAGCAACGTATGCTAAAAGAAATCAAAGAAGGGTTTACTTCAGATGAGTATTTACTTTCTGATATCGAACCTGGAAGATGGTATTTAGATGTCGTTTTACCCGACAATTATAAAGTTGATATAAAATATCCTAAAGTCCTTAAAATAAAAGTATTTACTAAGTTTGGTGCACCCGACCAGAAACTAGAAACCCACTTAGTTAACCTAGATAGAATAACTAAAAACAGTATCGTTACTTCTTTTACGATACATTAAAATCATTTTTATGAGAATATGCTCTTCGTTTGTTGCAGTATTACTTTTTGTTCAATATAACTATTCACAAATCCTTCCGCAGCGTCAAAGAGCTGATATTGTTGATATGGTGTTAGAAGATCGATTTAACAATCTTTTACCACAATTAATGGATCGTACTGGGTTCGATATGTGGATTTTAATTTCTAGAGAATATAATGAAGACCCGGTGCTGAAAACAATGTTACCCTCTACATGGCTTAATGCCAGAAGAAGAACAATTTTAGTTTTTTATAGAGATAAAACAAAAAATACAATAGAAAAACTTGCTGTTGCCCGATATAACGTGGGCAAAAATATAGATTCTGCATGGGATAAAGAAAAACAGCCAGATCAATGGAAGGCATTAGTAGATATAATTTCTGAAAGAAATCCTGAAAAAATTGGCATTAATTACTCCAAATATTTTGGTATTGTTGATGGAATCGTTAAAACTGATTATGACGAATTTATGGAGGTTTTACCTCAAGAATTCAAGTCAAAAATTACTTCTGCAGAAAAATTGGCAATCGCATGGGTAGAAACACGTACCGAACAAGAAGTAGAGATTTATAAACAATTGGTAGAGGTAACTCATACAATTATCGAAGAGGCATTTAGTACTGCAGTTATTAAGCCAGGAGCTACAACTACAGATGATGTAGTTTGGTGGCTACGACAAAAGGTTACCGATATGGGGTTAAAAACCTGGTTTCATCCCACAGTTGATATACAACGAACAGGGGAGGATCTGCAAAGTCATATCGTTTCGTTTTCAGACAGGCCAAAGGATAAAATAATCGGACCCGGAGATTTAATTCATTGTGATTTTGGGATTACCTACCTTAGATTGAATACCGATTGTCAGCAACATGCCTATATTTTAAAAAATGATGAAAGTTCTCCACCAGATTATTTGATAAAAGCTTTTGCAGACGGTAATCGGGTACAGGATATTTTTACTTCCAATTTTAAAACTGGCAAGACCGGAAACGAGATTTTGCTCAAATCTTTAGAGCAAGGTAGGGCAGAAGGGCTGAAGCCTTCAATTTATACGCATCCCTTAGGATTGTATGGTCATTCCTCTGGCCCAACCATTGGAATGTGGGATTCACAAGGAGGAGTTCCTGGAACGGGAGACTATCCTTTGTATGAAAACACAGTCTATGCTATTGAGTTAAATACGACTGTAACAATTCCGCAATGGAAAAAAGATATTAGAATCATGTTAGAAGAAGCTGGTTTCTGGGGTAAAGATGGGTTTAAGTATGTAAATGAACGACAGACAGAATTAATTACGATTCCTAGAAGAGAATAGGATATTTTATGATAGCTTATAAAAATCCCCTAAGGTTTCTACCTTAGGGGATTTATGATTAATCAATATGGTGATAGCAATTGCCAAAAGAACATCTTCCTCCACATAATGACAGACAAGAATCCCCATAATAAGTGCCAGCTTTTATGGTTTGTTGTTCACTCTTCTTTAGTTGTTGTACCCCCTCTAAATTTAAAATGCTATTTAACATAATTCTTTTATTTGTGTTACCTACTCTGTCAAAGGCTTTTCGGTTTCCGCCGTTTACTATGATGTCTTTAGTTTTCGATTGTTTAGAAATTACAATCGCATAGTACTCTATTTTTTATAGATCAAATTTTATGGTTCAGTTATGAAGTTATTTATGGACATATAGGATTACACTCATCTGGGTCAATTGGATCAGAATCACCAGGAGTATAAGGTCTTCTAACCGTTCTTCCATCGCCCCATTTTCTTGCCTCGGGATTAACCACCCAAATACGTAAACCTCTATTTGCAAATTCATTACGTTCTAACGCAGAATTTAGACGCAAAGTAATAACGTCTTGCCCTTGTGAGTTAACATATTGGACACGATTTGAACCTCTATACGTACCGATGATTGAAGATCCGGTTGTGGTTCTGATATCCACATAAGCATTAGGTTCAAAGTTGTTCCCTACAATCCATATGCAATAATTATCATCACAGCCTGCACCTGCATTATTTATAATAGGTTGCCCTATTGGTACGATGATCGCTGCATTATACAACCCTAAATATAATATTGAATAATTTGGTTCACAGGTAGGACTATTTGTATAATAAAGAACTCGATATCCTTGTGGGAAAGGATCTCGTGAACAATGCAAGAAAGCAGAAGATTTTCTGAAGTCGAAATCATCAATGTCCTCTAATATTTTTACATCCTCATTGTTTTCGACCAAAAGCTCATCCTGAAAAGTATCCTCTTCTTCAGTTTGACAACTCGCTACTACTAATAAGAAAACTGTCAATACTACTATTTCTATACGTTTTTTCATGTTTTTGATTATAGTTTAAAAGTGATTTGTGATTCTTGTCGACCAGAATTCTTTGGTAAAGCTATATCCAATTCATTGATTATAAAAAAGAAGAAAAGTCAGATTTATAAATCTGACAAAATAGAAAGGTGTCTAATTGTTAATTTCAAAGATATATAAGACCAAAAAAAGCCGTTTCAAACTATGTGTGAAACGGCTTTTCAAAAAAAAAATAAATAGTATTATTTCCTTACTATTATTCCTTGATATATTATGTTACCGACTGCAAGTGTATAGACATATATTCCTTTTGGCAAGGTATCATTAAAATAGGTTATGGTCTGATATGTGTTATTAGGCGGTAAAACATAGCCTTTTGTAGCCACATTCATCCCAAATCTGTTATATAGCGTAAGCACAACAAGTGGTGAGGCATCTTGATCTAGAAAAAAAGTGAAATTTACCTGATCCTTAAAAGGATTTGGAAAGGTTTTGATCGTATCGGGATGTATTTGAATTTGGGGAACTTCATAGTTCAAATAATTATTAAAATCATTACGCTCTCTAATATAATTATCTTCATCAACTATGATATACAATTTTTCACCTATAATTTTAGAGTAGGTATCGTAATCAACAAAAATTATACAGCTTTTACTATTATTTTCTCTAATAGGTCCTACATATTTTGTTCTAATGAGCTTTAATTTATTTTCAATTTTAATATAAAACCTAACCTTTGATTTTTCATTAATATCATCTCTCCCCGTGTTTCTTATATGTGCCTTAATTTGCACTGTATGTTGGTTTCTGTCAATGTTAGTGATAACGGTCTCGGCATGAGTTATTTCAAGATCTCCGAGTTGTTCAGGATCATATACATTAAATGAAATATCTCTCTGATTTACTATAGTATTATCTAATTCTGATAAAGATAATGTGGCATTCTTTACTCCAGGAGTGACATCATACCGTAATAGATCTAACACCATAGTTCCTAGTAATATTTTGTTATTGTTTACATTACGATCATCAGGATCTGGTCTGGTAGGAGGGATAAGGATTGGGGTTAACGTCGTGTTTATAATGGTAGATGATATATTAAATTTCTTTTCTGTGATACGCTGACCAGTATAGGTATTTTGATATAAACCGTAGATATTAAATTTTATTTTTCCCCAAATAAAAACGTGAAGGTCATGTACTTGTGACTCATCGATTTCTATAAGTCCTGTACTGGTATTAATGGTAATATCAATCATTTTTTCAAAATCACTTTCGGTTTCTTGAGCAATAGACTGAGTAACAAAAGTGATAAAGAAAATTACTGATAAGAACTTAAATTTTTCAAACATAAAACTGTGTATTTATTGGTTATTCGGTAAAAATACTCATTGCTTTATCCTAAATAGAAAATTATGAATTTTGGAATGTCAATTTTATAAAATTGACATTCTTATCTTTATTTATACAAGTAATTATATATCAATTTTGCTAGACTCATAAGTATTGGATATTACTTTTTTGATAAAATAAGAATGACTTAAGCCTGTTTGTTTTTTAAATGCTGATGCAAAAGTATTTACACTCTTATAACCTAATTCTCCTGCAATGGCTTTGATGGTATATGATCTAAACTTATGATTTGTGTTTAATTGTTCAATACAAAATTTAATTCTTAATTCATTGATGTAGTCATTAAAGGATTGCCGTTTATACTCATTAATGATTTTCGACAAATAAGTGGTATTGGTTTCGATATCTTTTGCGGTCGTATACAAACTACAATCTGGACTCAAATAAAAAGTTGTTTTTTCTAAATCCAACAATCGCTCTAATAAGCTATTTGCTTTTTTGTCTGTAATAAATTCATTTTTTTGAACGTTTAAAGTTTTGGATACATTTTCCTGTATTCTTCCTTTTTGTAATTCCTCAAATAAGCTTTTATTCTTTTTTTTGGTTTTAATAGTGTAGAATAAAATTACAGCCGCAAAAACTAAAGCTAATAAAAACCCAATAGCGTAGAGAAAATTTTTAGATATTAAATTTTTATTTTTTTCTTCAAGACTTTCTAGATCACGGTCATATAATTTCTCTTGAGCATTTATATCATTTTGGTAAAGAGAATCAACAATTTTATTATAGGCTTTGGTATATTTAAACTGTAAACTGGTATCCTGTAATTTTTCACCACATTTAATAGCTAACACATGAGCTTCTTGTATTTTTTCTACTTCTGGGTTAGTTTTTATATGCTGAAAGTTTTGTTCTAATATATCTCTAGCTTTACTGTATTCGGTTTGATTATATAAGCAAGTAGCTATATGAAGGTTTGCGGTAAATAGGTCGGGATCATTCGTTTTATTAAGCTTTATAATGTCAGCTTTAGCAATATTGAGATAAGAAAGAGCTTTAAGATATTTTTGTTTAGCGATATAAGCCTCTCCTATATTAAGATTAAAATCAATGATATACGCTATCAGATTTAGTTTTTCTGCATATTGTAAACCTTGATAATCATATTTGAGGGCTTCGTCATAGTTACCTAACTTATAGTAGCAAACCCCAAAACCCTGAATTATTGATAGGTATTTGACATCATAATTAGTATCTGACTTTTTAGAGGGTTTTTGTAGTAATTTAAAAGCTTTTTGAAAAGACGTCAGCGCTTTTTGAGTTTGATCAAGTCTAATTCTAATTTGTCCGATACTGACTAAATTATAAATTTGATAATTTTTAAGATTATAGTCCTCGATAATCTTTTGAGCGCGTAAATATCGATTTAATGAATTTTTGCGATCTCTCTTTTCTTGATATGCGGCGGCAACGAGATATAGTCCACTTAGTATATAATTTCCATTTCTAATGTTTTCAGCAGATGTTATCGCGTTATTTCCGTAATGAATTGTTTTATCATATTTTTTATTACGATATGCTATATTACCTAAATAATAATTAGCGAAGAATTGTATTGAATAATTCTCATTTTCTATACCTCTATCTAAATAGAGCTTGTAGTAGCTTTCTGCTAATATCGTATTAGTGCTTAGAGTTTTTACCAAGAAATTTTCAATAGAATCAGTATCTTTATTATTAATGATGAAGTTCTTGTCCCGTTCACTTTGTTGAAAAGAGTATAGATGAAAACATAAAAAAAGAGAAAATATAAGTATGTAATGTTGGCGTGTCATTAGAGATTTTCAAATTAGGTTTCTTCTTGAGTATTTATTGATAAATAACAAAACCCCAATATATCAAAAAATAAAGTTTGATAATTGAGGTTTACTCTTAAAAATAATAAGAAATATCTCTTTCGACTATCTAATTCCCGTCAATTCATGATACCCTATCAACTTTCCTTTTTTATTATAAGATTCTGAGCGTACTACCACTACATTATCATGGTACCATTCTACACCACTGCCATTTATTTTGATAATCCCAAATTTACTTTTGAAATCAAACGTCACCTTTTGACATTTAAATGAACCAGCAGGAGTAGTGATGGTTTCTTCTCCAACAATTTTTCTATTTAGGATATTAAATGTCATTGTGATTAATGTGAATCCTTGATTGTTTAGTTTGATACTTATATACCCATCATCTAATTGATCTCCAATATCACTATTTGTAGGAAACTCTAATACATCCCCATCTATTTCGAGTTTAAGATTTTCTTGATTTTGTTCAGACAGTTTATCTAAACTAAAAAATCGAAGCATATCTACACTAAAAAGGCCATTATTACAATTGGCTTTATACTGAGTGCTAAAAGGGGTTTTATTTTTTTTGTCATTTACTGTAGCTTCGATTATTGCATCAATGGTATTACCAGTTCCTGATATGTCAATAGTTTCATGTCTGGTTGTACTTTTCTTTTTCCCATTTTTATTGTAATCTGTGTAATCTAGAATTGCTCCCTTTTTCATAAAAAGAACAGCATTACATTCTTGAGCATAACCAATTATAGGCGATATAGCAAAGATTACAACAGCAAAGCATAGTGTTTTGAAGTCGATATTTTTCATTTTCAGTTTTATTTTGATGACCGTGTGGTGTGTTTTTATTGTGTGTTAGTCAGCTTTTTGTTTTAATGTTTTAAGGTCTAGTTCATCTATCGCCTTTTTAATTTTCTGTAAAGCGACGTTATTACCTTCTAATGAAACGATAAATCGATTTGCCACCATTACATCAATTTTAGAGTCTTCGCTATCGTCATATTCATCTTTTTCTACTTCTTCGATAGCCTTGTAACCATTGATGGTGATCGATTTTCTGTATCCAGTATTGGTCTGCTCTTCAAAGTCTCTTGCAAACCCTAAACGACTTAATGCAATCATAGCACTTCCTGTTTCTCCTGCACCATCAATAATAGAAAGAGAAATTATGTTTCCGTCTTCATTTTCGTATTCTGCTTCAGCCATGGCCACATCGGCCATAAATTGATTACCTATAGAAAATTTCTTTCTGGGATAACCAGATAGACTTTCGGGTAGTAAAGTCTTTAGCTCTGTATTAGAAATAGGGGTTGCTTTTAAAAGCTTTTCGCCTTCTTCTTCAATTTTTTCGGCTTCATCGGCAATTTTATTTAGCTCAGAAACACCTTTAATAACATCAAATAGACCAGGTTCATCTTCTTTTTGCTTATCTCTTCCGCAAGAAATGAATACCAAAACAGATATAATAATAGTGATTGTTGTTCTCATTTTAATTGGTGTGAAAATTAGTTCTATGAACTAAATTAAGCCTATTAATGTTAGGGTTTTTGGCAAATGAGAATTTGACTTTATATTTCCAGAAAATGAGAGGTCTAGACGAGAATTTATGGTTTATAGTTTTTCTATATATGCAATCAACTGTTGCTTTTTACTCTGCGCAACAGGAATTGCATGTTTTTGATCAAGAATGATTTGTTCATTGCGTTTATCAAATGAAGTAATATAAATTAGATTAATCAAAAAACTCTGATGCACGCGAAAAAAACTAAGATCAGTTAATTTTTCTTCAAATGACTTCAAGGGCTTTGAAACTAATATTTCTTTTCCGGATATGAGAAAAAATGTGGTATAGTTGTTATCAGATTTTGCAAATAAAATCTCTTCAGTTTTAATAATGTGGATTGCATCTGCATTTTTGAGAATAAGTTTTTTTGATGCTGTTTGATTTGAAAAATTTTGAAGTAATGTTTGTAATTGAAGCTGATAATTCTCTTTATGAATATCTTGATCAACTTTTTGAAGTGCAGAAACCATCTGCTGTTCTGTGTAGGGTTTTAAAAGATAATCTAATGCACTAAACTTAAAAGCCTCAATGGCATATTTTGCAAATGAAGTTGTGAATATTATTTTGAAATCAATAGAATCAAATAATGCAAGAAACTCAAAAGCATTACCATCGGTAAGAAATACATCTAGGATGATAAAATCTGGTCGAAACTTTTTTATATGCTTTGCAGCATCATGTATAGATTCAGAATTGCCAAGAATAGTAACGTTCCCATATTGTTTTATGATTGATGAAACATAAGAGAGTGCTTGTGGGTCATCTTCTACAATAAAACAGGATATAGCATTCATACGATAAAGATACTTTATTTTTAAGCTGCGGTAAAACTCAAAAGCACTTCTGTGCCTGTTGTAGAAGAATTAATAGCGATATTTCCGTTAAAGTTCTTAGATGTTCTATTTAAGTTTTTTAGCTGCTCTTTTATAATTCCCATACTCATGGACTTGTGTAGTTTTTTAGAATTTTCCTTTTCGTCACCAAAGCCTTTACCATTATCAGTAATAGACACAAATAATGTATTATTTTTTTTAAAGTATTTTACTCTTATGCAACCTTCGTTAATACCTTTTATGCCATGAAGTACAGCATTTTCTACAAAAGGTTGGGTTATAAGGGAGGGTAACCTATCAAAATCCTCATCAACAGTCTCCTCAACATCTATTGTGTAAGAAAAGGTGTCATTATAAGTTAGTTGCTGTAAATTAAGATAGGCTTCTAAAGCAAGTTTATCATCTTCGATACTTATAAAATCATCATTTGATTTTTCTAGTATCATTCGTATTAACTTAGAATAGCTAGCCAAATATGAGCTCGATTTTTCTTTATCATTTTGGTAGATGAAATTTTGAATACTTTGCAATGCATTAAACAAAAAATGAGGGTTAAGTTGCATTTTTCTAACTTTTTGCTGTAATAAAACGGTATCTAATTGTTGTTTGGTTTTGTAATTCTTGAATCCAAAATAGCCTAGGATTATAAATAACAATCCAAATGCAGCCAAAACCATTAACAAATATTTTTGTTGAGAAATGGTGAGTGCCTGTAGTTCGTTTTTGGTGTCTAAAATATCGATTTGTTGTTGTTTCTTTTCAGACTCAAATTTTTCGGTTAGTTCTGCTACTTTTTCCTTTTGTTGTGCATTAGTAATAGAGTCTTTAAGGATGTCTTTAAGATCTGCATAATGCATTGCTTTTTTATAATCCTTTAGACCAATATGTGAATCTTTAAGATTGTTATATATGTAAGATTTTAGTAGTCCTTTAGTTCCTGGAAGAGCACTATCAAGGTAGGTAATAGCATTACGATACTCTTTTTTTTTGAGATAAGAATATCCTAGGTTATTGTATGTAAGTCCTATCGTATATAGACTATTAAGTTCTTTTTTGAATTTAATAGCTTTTTTACCATATATAATAGCTTTATTGTATTCTGCTCCTTCTTCGGCGTAATAATTGGATAAATTACTGTAGATAACCGAAAGGACACGCTTTGAATCGTGTTTTTTGGCCAATTGCTCAGCTTTACTAGCGCTTTTTAAATATTTTTTAAACAACTTTTGATTGTAATATATAGAACTTAAGTTTACTAAAATTTGCAATCGTATAGATTCATTAAAATCACTTAGTGGAAGTGCTTTTTCAAGATAATGTAATGCTTTATCATAATATTTCAGACTAGCATTAATAGATCCGATATTGGTGTATGCATTTACCAATAACTTTGGATTATCAGATTTTTCAAGAATTTCTACAGCCTTGAGAAATAAGTTTAGGGCTTTCTCAAAATCTTGTTTGTAATACTGAATCGTTCCCAAATTATGCCAGGTTTGCCCCTCGATATGATTTGGAAGTTCTTTTTTTAGATTATTATGGAGTAATGAATCAGCTTCAGAAAACTTTTTCTTGAAAATAAGAATACTACTTTTTTGCAAATGTGATTTTGCCAAAAGGGTATCATTAGAAATTAATTTAGAAAGAAGCAAGGCTTTATCAATATAAAGCAAAGAACTGTCAATGTTTTTATGCAAGAATTCTTTTGAGAGTAATAAATCTTGTTCTATTTCTTTAGTATCATTAGAAGTTGATTGTGCAAATGCTCTGTATGAACTACTAATACATATACCTATAACTATAACAATTGTATAGAAGATTCTCATCTAATCAACTTTAAGCCTGGATTACCCCTAAATTAAATTTCTTTTCGATAGGAGCGTGGTTTGCAGCTTCGATACCCATAGAAATAACTTTTCGAGTGTCTAGGGGATCAATAATACCATCCGTCCATATACGCGCAGCTGCATAATATGGCGATATTTGTCGATCGTATCGCGCTTTTATTTTATCGTATAAGGCTTTTTCATCTTCTTCAGATAGCTTTTCTCCTTTTTTCTTTAAAGAAGCAGTTTCTATCTGCAGTAATACTTTGGCCGCTTGAGCACCACCCATAACTGCTAATTCTGCACTTGGCCATGCATATATAAGTCTAGGGTCATAGGCTTTGCCGCACATCGCATAATTACCAGCACCATACGAATTACCAATTACTATTGTAAATTTTGGTACCACACTATTACTGACAGCATTTACCATTTTGGCACCATCTTTAATGATACCCCCATGCTCGCTCTTACTACCCACCATAAAGCCAGTTACGTCTTGCAAAAATACAAGTGGTATTTTCTTTTGATTACAATTGGCAATAAACCGTGTTGCTTTATCCGCAGAATCAGAATAGATTACTCCGCCAAATTGCATTTCACCTTTTTTCGTCTTTACAATTTTACGTTGATTGGCAACAATACCAACTGCCCATCCATCAATACGTGCATATCCGGTAATAATACTTTGTCCATACCCGGCTTTGTATTCTTCAAAATCAGAATCATCCACCAGACGATTAATAATCTCCATCATGTCGTATTGTTCATTTCTAGCCTTAGGTAGTATACCATATATATCTTCAGGGTTCTCTTTAGGCTTGGCAGACTTAACCCGATTAAACCCAGCTTTATCAAAGTCCCCAATTTTAGACATGATATTTTTGATAGTATCTAACGCATCAGCATCGTCTTTTGCTTTGTAATCTGTAACTCCAGATATTTCACAATGTGTGGTTGCACCCCCTAAAGTTTCATTATCAATGGTTTCACCAATAGCAGCTTTTACAAGGTAGCTTCCTGCAAGAAAAATACTGCCTGTTTTATCAACAATTAAGGCCTCATCACTCATGATTGGCAAGTACGCCCCACCAGCAACGCAACTACCCATTACAGCTGATATTTGCGTAATCCCCATGCTACTCATCACTGCATTATTACGAAATATTCTTCCAAAGTGCTCTTTATCAGGAAAAATTTCATCCTGCATAGGTAAATATACCCCGGCACTATCCACCAAGTAAATGATAGGTAGTTTATTTTCGATTGATAACTCTTGCGCTCTTAGATTTTTCTTTCCCGTAATCGGAAACCAGGCTCCGGCCTTTACAGTAGCATCATTAGCAACTACTATACATTGTTTGCCGCTTACATAACCAATTTTTACAACGACACCACCACTAGGACAACCACCGTGTTCTTCATACATGTCTTCACCCGCAAAAGCAGCAATCTCTATAGATTTAGAATCTTTATCTAATAAGTAATTAATGCGTTCTCTGGCAGTCATTTTGCCTTTGGCATGAAGTTTCTCAATTCTTTTTTCGCCTCCTCCTAATTTAATCTTGGTAAGTTTCTGCTTCAATTCAGATACTAAGAGTTTATTATGATCTTCGTTTTTATTGAAGTTTATATCCATTTGTGTGATTGTGTGTATTGTTTGCACGAAAATACAAAAAACACACAGTTTTTTGAATGATAACAATCTATTTTAAACGGTGATCTGTATATGTTTTCAAAATATTGTTTTATTTGTTGTTTAATAATTTGATTATTAGTTTATTAGTTGTTTATTTTGATGAGCCATTAGCGTATCGAGAGGTATTTGAGATTATTTTATGTTTAAAAACAAAGTCAATTTGCATAGGCATATCTGCTTTTTAACGAAAAGTTAATTTTTAAATAACTGTAAAACAATTAATAAGCTATTTTCTTGCCTTAAGAACTCTGTAAAAACCTAATTTTTGGTGATAAAATACCGATATTTGCATTCGATTATGTTTAAAAACATAACTAACCGTACTAAATAACAATTTATGGGAATGAATAAAAATACAGTATTGGCGTGGGCTACATTTATAATGATCCTTGCAGGATTAGGACTGATTGCTTTAGGAGCATTTAGGTATAGAGATGTTTCTGGTTGGGGGTTTGCAGCTGTTGGATTAGGATTTCTAGCCAATGCATGGGTGTTTAATGCTTTAAAAGGAAGAGTATAATCTCTTTAGAATTAAAAATATCTTTAAAATAATAATATAGGGGCTTATGTCTGATGATAAAAAAGTTATCTTTTCAATGTCTGGAGTTAGTAAAACGTATAAAAGTGCTAACACTCCGGTACTCAAAAATATATATTTAAGCTTTTTTTATGGAGCTAAAATTGGAATTCTAGGGCTAAATGGTTCTGGTAAATCTACTTTACTTAAAATCATTGCTGGAATAGATAAAAACTACCAGGGTGATGTTGTATTTGCACCTGGATATTCTGTAGGTTTTTTAGAACAAGAACCGCAATTGGATCCAGAAAAAACAGTATTAGAAGTTGTTAAAGAAGGGGTAGCAGAGACTGTTGCTATTTTGGATGAATACAATAAAATCAATGATATGTTTGGTCTGGAAGAGGTGTATAGTGATGCTGATAAAATGCAGAAGCTTATGGACAAGCAGGCAACTTTACAGGATCAGATTGACGCAAGTAATGCTTGGGAGTTAGATACCAAACTAGAAATAGCAATGGATGCGCTTAGAACACCTGATTCGGATAAAAAAATCGGAGTATTATCTGGAGGAGAGAAAAGAAGAGTAGCTCTTTGTCGTTTATTACTGCAAGAACCAGATGTTTTATTATTAGATGAACCGACTAACCATTTGGATGCAGAATCTGTACATTGGTTAGAGCATCATTTGGCACAATACAAAGGAACTGTTATTGCCGTAACACACGATAGGTATTTCTTAGATAATGTTGCTGGTTGGATATTAGAACTCGATAGAGGAGAAGGAATACCATGGAAAGGAAATTATTCTTCTTGGTTAGACCAAAAATCTAAACGATTAGCACAAGAAAGCAAATCAGCCTCTAAACGTCAAAAAACTTTAGAACGAGAGTTAGAATGGGTGCGTCAAGGCGCCAAAGGAAGACAAACTAAACAAAAAGCACGTCTAAAGAATTATGATAAATTGATGAGTCAGGATCAAAAACAACTTGATGAAAAACTTGAAATCTATATTCCTAACGGCCCACGTCTAGGTACTAATGTATTAGAAGCATCAGGGATCAGCAAAGCCTACGGAGATAAACTTCTGTATGAAGATCTTAACTTTAAACTTCCTCAAGCGGGAATTGTAGGGATTATTGGTCCTAATGGAGCAGGAAAAACTACAATCTTTAAAATGATTATGGGAGAAGAAACTCCGGATAAGGGAAGTTTTTCTGTTGGAGAAACAGCCAAAATCGCTTACGTAGACCAAGCACATTCTAATATAGACCCAGATAAGTCTATTTGGCAAAACTTCAGCGATGAGCAAGATTTGGTGATGATGGGAGGTAAAGAAGTTAATTCTAGAGCATATCTAAGTCGTTTTAATTTTGGAGGAAGCGAACAAAATAAAAAAGTATCTACACTTTCGGGAGGTGAACGAAACCGTTTGCACTTAGCAATGACTCTTAAAGAAGAAGGTAATGTATTACTTTTAGATGAACCTACTAATGATCTAGATGTCAATACATTAAGAGCGCTAGAAGAAGGACTTGAAAACTTTGCGGGATGCGCAGTAGTGATCTCTCACGACCGTTGGTTCCTGGATCGAATTTGTACTCATATCCTTGCATTCGAAGGAGACTCTCAAGTATATTTCTTTGAAGGTAGTTTCTCTGATTATGAGGAGAACAAAAAGAAACGTTTGGGTGGTGATTTAATGCCGAAACGTATTAAATATAAGAAGTTAGTTAGATAGTAATTTGTGAGTGAGTGCTTGAGGATGCTTCGCCACGAGAGGTGAAGGTGTTGGTACAGTTAAAACTTTCTCAAATGCTCAACAACTTACAGACTCAAAAACTAGTATAAATGCCATTAAAAAAGATTAAGGTCATCGCATTTGACGCCGATGATACTCTTTGGGTGAATGAAACATTCTTTAGAAAAGCCGAAGAGGAGTTTTGTGAACTTTTAGAAGAGTTTATGCCAAAAGATGAGGCTAATAGCCTTCTTTTTGATGTAGAAATGCAAAATTTGCCTATTTATGGCTACGGTATTAAACCTTTCACACTTTCATTAATAGAAGCCGCTATTAAGGTCTCTAACGGAAATATGAAGATTGATTTAGTGCAAAAGCTTATCGATAAAGGTAAACAAATGCTTCAGGAACCTATTGAATTGATAGATGGTATTGATGAAACCTTAAACGAATTATCAAAACGGTATCGTTTGGTGATGGCTACCAAAGGTGATTTACTCGATCAGGAGCGTAAACTTATCAAATCCGGGTTAGAAAAGCACTTTCATCATATAGAAATTGTATCTGATAAAACAGAAAAGCAATATAGTAAGCTTGTAAAACATCTAGATATAGCCGAAAATGAGTTTCTTATGGTAGGTAACTCGTTAAAATCTGATGTTCTCCCTGTTCTTAATATTGGAGCGCATGCATTTCATATCCCGTTTCATACTACCTGGGCTCATGAAGTGGTAAATGGTGATGTTGATCATCCAAATTTTAGAAAATTCACTAAAGCAATAGAACTTTTAGAAGTATTATAATGCGTACCAAATTAGATCTTACCACCTGGAACAGAAAAGAACATTTTGAGTTTTTTGGTAGTTTTGATGAACCCTTTTTTGGAATTACCAGTACTGTTGACTTTTCAAAAGGATATCAGAAGATTAAAGACCTTGGATATCCATACTTTCTATTTTATTTGCATAAATCACTACAAGCCGCCAATGCTGTTGAAGCATTTAGATACCGCATAGAGGATGGCCAGATATTTGTTTACGATACAATTCATGCATCACCTACTATAGGCAGAGAAGATCATACCTTTGGATTTTCGTTTATGGAATTCAATAAAGATTTTGAAACGTTCGTTTCAGATTCTCAAAAGGAGATAAAAGAGGTTACCAATAGTACAGGTTTACGCCATACTGATAATGCGAAACGTATTGATACTATTCATTACTCATCGATACCCTGGTATAACTTTACCGGCATTACACATGCAAGGCATTTTCAGTTTGTGGATAGTGTTCCGAAAATTTCTTTTGGAAGATACACTAAAGAGCATGGTAAACTTAATTTACCGCTGGCAGTAAATGTACATCACGGATTGGCAGATGGGTATCATGTAGGTCTATATCTCGAAGAATTTCAGAGATTACTCAATGAATAGTATAGTATGAGTGGAGAAGCAGGAGCAGGTAGGAGGTCAACCTATTTTCAAATATATTTTTCTTCAGGTATGACCGTAAGCTTGGCTATGCCTCCGGATTTAGAACATGATCCACATTACATTTCTAATTATTTTAAAGAAGCCAGTATCCCTTTTGAAGATAAATTAAATGAAGTACTCCCAAAATTGGATGATATTTTTGAGGAGTTAATACGGCAACAAGATCTTCCTATTATTCCTTTCGATCCTAATGTAGATTACATTCAAGGAGCTGTTATTGAAGATACTGGTGAACATAAAATTGATGAGTATACAGAGCATCAAGCGAATAATTGGTTTGCAAACTCAAAGAATCCCAAAGTTTTCTTTAGTTTTTCATTCTCCACTAAATCATTCTCTAAGATTACGTTATCAATTACGGTAGACCAAAGAATATTGAGGTCTCAACTTGATATGTTAACAGATAAAATCGTATTTATTTTTGACCACTAATTACTTTCGAACCTTTTATTATCTTAGTGATGTAGTACCATTAACAACCAGAGTATGATTTTCAGAGGGTATCCAATTCTCTAACTGTTCCCGCCCGCATATCGCCTAGATGAATATTTCCAACCCGAACTCGTATTAGTCGTAGCGTAGGATAACCAACTGCCGACGTCATTTTGCGTACTTGTCTAAATTTTCCTTCTTTTAAAGTGATAGATACCCAGCTTGTAGGGCCATGCCTGTCATCTCTTATTTTTCTAGACCTTTCGGGAAATTCGGGAATTGTTTTTAGTACTGAAGCTTTGCAAGGCGAAGTAGTATATTTTTTTCCATCAAAACCAATCTCAACACCCAATCCTAGAGTTTTGATTGCCTCATTAGTAATATCACCGTCTACCTGCGCATAATATTCTTTTTCAATGCCACCACTACAGATATGATTACTGGTCTTGCCATCTGTGGTGAGTAATAATAATCCTTCAGATTTTTCATCTAATCGCCCAATTGCCATGGTACCACTCGGAAAATCATGTAATTCGCCTAATAACTTTTTAGAATTTTGCTTTTGACCATTATTTACAAACTGACTTAAATATCCATAAGGCTTGTACATCATAAAATGACGTTGATCTGTATCTTCAGCATTGATTTTCATTCAAAATATATTTAGGAAAAATCCTTTCATGTAAATTTATAAACGCGAAATTACGGATTTAGTTCATTTACTATGTATTTGTTGTAGAATGATTAATTAACTAAAGAGTTTTTTAAAATTGAAATGGAAAACTTATCTTTGTAGAAATTTTGGTGCGTATACATATTTATATTTGTACATGTATTGAAACAAGTTATTGCAACAACTGAGTTAATTATTAGGTAAATCAATATTGTAAATTGTCATTTTCCAATTGTTTGTTTAGTATTTCGATGACAACCTTTATCTAAAAGGTTAAATTAGGTTTAATAAAAAAAATAGCGGAAAAGCGAATGGCAAAATCACAACAAACATTTAGTAAAATTGAAAAAGAAAAAAAGAAATTAAAAAAGCGAGAAGAAAAACAGAAAAAGAAAGCAGAACGTCTTGCCAATTCAAACAAAGGTGAAGGGTTGGATAGCATGATAGCTTATGTTGATGAAAATGGTTTTCGTACTGATACACCGCCAGACCCCAAGAAAAAGATAAAAGCAGAAAATATTGAAATTGGCGTTCCAAAAAGAGAGAAAATAGAATTTGATCCTATACGAAAAGGAAAAGTTGCATTTTTTAACGATTCTAAAGGGTATGGGTTTATTAATGACGATGAAGATGGTGAACGTTATTTTGTACACGTTAATGGACTAATTGATGATGTAAAAGAAAATGACAAGGTTAGTTTTGAGCTTGAGAAAGGTCAAAAAGGCATGAATGCCGTACGAGTGAAGAAGATTTAAGGATTATATAAGTATAAAAAAAGCCTGAAAATATTTTCAGGCTTTTTTTATACTATTTTTTTACTTGGTATCCGGATACCAATTCAATTGAACCACTTCGATATTAGGATCTTTAGAAACAATTTCCCTGAATTTGGAAACATCGCTCAATCCTTCAGTTCCGCGATAATGGTACGGGTATACTTGGTTAGGTTTAAATTCTAGAACAGCATCAGCTGCATTTTCTACAGTCATCGTATAGGGTAGATTCATACAAACAAAAGCTTTATCTATATATTGTAATGCTCTCATTTCGGGAATATCTTCGGTATCGCCAGAAAAGTATATTCGTTCTTTTCCTAATGTGATCACATATCCATTTCCTCTCCCTTTTTTATGGAATTTTAAAGCTTCTTCTCTTAAGTTATACATAGGGATCGCTTCTATGGGTATCCCTTGTACTTCTTTGGTTTCTCCATTATTAATGATCACTAGTTTTTCGGTATAATTTGCAGGAAGTTTTTCTGCAACTGCTTGCGGAACCACAATTTCTGCCTTAGAGAGATTTAAACTATCTAGTGTGTCAATATTCATATGATCTCCATGAATATCAGTTATCAATACCAAATCTGGGAGTTTTTTGTTGGCAAAGGCCTTGGCACCCCCAGTTGGATCAATATAAATAACTTTTTCTTTCCATTCTAATATGGTTGAAGCATGACGTACGGGATCAACAGTGATATCACTTATTGTTTTTTTTGGTTCTTCTTTAGGCTCTTCGGTTACCGTTTCATTACTAACCTCTATATCTTCTTTTTTTTGTGATTTGCAACTCAACATGAGAAAACAAATTATGACGGTGTGTAGAATAGTAAGCTTCATATTTGACGATTTTGTGGTTGTTAGATGTAAAAGATAAGAATAATCATTTAAAAATGTATATGATATGTGCTTCGTAATTACCTTTAACTGTCTAGCCATAGCTTGATTGCCATAGCGATCACCATAATGATTAAAAACACTTTTACTACACCATCACCTTTCTTTACAGACCATCTGCTTGCAATCCATCCTCCAGATGCGTTTCCAAGGGCGAGAACAAGACCATATAGATAATCTATTTGCTGGTTGTATATAAAAACGGCAAGTGCTCCAATCGTATAAATAAAAACGACTAGTACTTTAACAGCATTAGCTTTAACCAAACCCATGTAATTTATAGAAGTTAGTGCCAATAAAATAAAAATACCCACACCAGCTTGTATGAAACCACCATAGATACCAATAAAGAAAAAAGCAAGTATTGCCAGCCATAGGTGTTTGCCTTGTATCCTCTCTATCATATCTTCAATTTTGACTTTCGGCTTAAAAATCATGAAAAACACAACAGTAACCATTACGACAGCCAAGATTTTATTAAAGGTATCTCCCTTAATGTCTACAGCAATTTGCGCACCAATTAATGATCCTATCAATGCAGAAAGGCCTAAGTATACCCCAAATGAGTTTGGCGTAATGCCCTTGCTTTTAAAACCTGCTACAGAGGTGATGCTTTGAATGAAAATACCAATACGATTTGTACCATTTGCAACTGCTGGAGGTAACCCCATAAAAATTAGCATGGGTAACGTAAGTAAAGAGCCACCACCAGCCATAGTATTAATAACTCCGGCTATAAATCCAATAACAGCCAAAAGGAAAAGAAGTAACGTTTCGTTCATTACGTTTTATGATGGTAAAATGATAGATTTTGTATTCAAAAATAGACAAATCATTAAAATAAACTCATCTATTAGAAATTCATTTGGCATAATTTGTTAACTGTTGTAGATTTACCTAATCAACCAAAGCAAAAAGGAAGTTAAAGCACTACATAAAATAATCCCGTTTCTTCAAATCTTTAGGAATAAAGAATACAATACTTCTGTTTTTAGATCAGATGTCATTGCTGGTATAACGGTTGGAGTAGTGTTAATACCACAAGCAATTGCTTATGCTCTGCTTATGGGAGTTCCTCCAATTTACGGACTGTATGCATGTTTAGTTCCTTTACTTCTTTACGCGTTTTTTGGTACTTCTAGGCAATTAAGTATAGGCCCCGTTGCGGTTACTGCCATTTTGGTAATGAGTGGTGTAAGTCAACTTGCAGACCCTTTTACCGATAAGTTTATTGAGCTGGTGCTGTTTTCAGGGTTTTTAATTGGGATTTTGCAGATAATTATGAGTGTGCTTAGAATGGGTTTTTTGGTAAACCTTATCTCGCAACCTGTTATTTCGGGGTTTATCTCTGCTGCAGCAATCATTATCATTGCCTCCCAACTTAAACAAGGTTTAGGATTAGAGATACCCAGCTTTACATATACACACGAAACTGTTTGGTATGCTTTACACCATTTTTTGGAAATAAACTGGCTTACTTTTGGGCTTTGTTTATTTTCTATTGTAGTAATTCTGGTTTTAAAAAAATGGAAACGATCATTCCCCGGAGCGCTTACAGTACTTGTGATTACTACTATTGCCGCCTATGTTTTTGATTTGAATGCAAAAGGAGTGGCAATAATACAAGATGTTCCTAATGGATTACCATCATTTATGATACCCGAAATGAGTTATGATAGCATGATAATCCTTATCCCTTCGGTATTAACGGTAACTTTTATCGGATACGTAGGAAGTATTGGGATCGCAAAATCTTTAGAAATGAAGAATCGTGATCATATTATTAGGCCTAATCAAGAATTATTTGCTTTAGGAATCGCTAAAGTTATTGGTGCTTTTTTTCAGGCAGTTCCATCATCGGGAAGTTATAGTAGATCGGCTATTAATGATGAAGCAGGAGGAAAGACAACCGTATCTTCAATTATAGCTGCGATCATGGTAATTCTATCATTATTGTTTCTTACTAAATTCTTTTACTATATACCAAACGCTACCTTAGCTGCTATCATACTGGTTTCGGTGTTTGGGCTCATCAATTTTAGCGAAGCTAAATACCTGTTTCGTTTACGAAGGAGAGATTTCATTGTTATGATTATTACTTTTGCAGGTACATTAATTTTTGGGGTAGAGAAAGGAATATTTATAGGGGTAATTTTGTCATTTATCTTTCTTCAATATTATAGCTCTCGACCGCACATAGCAGAGCTTGTAAACATTCCAGGGACCACATATTATAGAAACATTAATAGGTTTCCTGATGCTATACAATCGTCTGATTACCTGATTATTCGCTTTGATAATCAATTGTATTTCGGAAACTCGAGTTATTTTAAAGATACCATTCAAGAATATATAGGAAAACGTAAACCGTTACCAAAATTTTTAATTCTGGATAATACCAATATGCATGACATCGACAGTACCGGTTTACATGTTTTAGAAGATATATTTCAATACTTAGAAAGTATAGGTATTCAACTGTTAATGGTAGGAACAATTGGCCCGGTACGAGATTTTTTAAAACGATCTGGTTTTACCGATAAACTAGGTGTGGATCATTATTATCTAACTATTTCGGATGCCGTAGGGTATGCTGAAAACCGTACGGATCATCAAGATATTCATAAAGCAGCAGTGCAATTTAATAAGAAGCGAAGATCATTTTTAGACTAAAGGCTATTCATCTTCATACAAATGTAGTTTTAACCCCATACCATAATTGGTATTGTTGTTTTTAATCAAGTTGTTATTGTCGCTATATTCTTTGTCAAACCGTTGCCAGGTTCTGTTCTTAAAAAAAATTCTTCTTGTAAACGTTTTGTAACCACTTATTTTATCGGTAAATGGAAGTAGGGGCCTAAATGTAGTGGGTACTTTTACAATTCCCTTTCTAGTTTCTATCTCACTATACTTTTTAGTCTGTTGTAGTTTTCCATCTTTATCCGCATAACCCAACACTTGAATAGAAACAAATATTCCTTCCTTTGGGATGAAGACTTTGTATTCTGAAACGTTCAGTTCAAAATTTGATTTACCCTTATCTGTTACATTAAAAATAACATCATCATAAGACATTCTTTTACCAGGAAAACCATTATTATTAGTATAAAATTGCATTTTGAATACCGTAGTAAAGGATTGATTTTTAGTAGCATTTCGGTTAGATGATTCTACTTTTACCGGTAGATACACTGAAGCTATTTTAGTTGATCGTTCCGTGTTTTTCGGAAAAAAAACTGCAATTTCAGATTCTACAGTAGGTAACCATGATCTGAAATAATCGTTATGAACTTCAGACGGTAATTTCTTGGTTTTATACTTTCTTTTCTTCTCAGCAGTTATGATCACTTCCTTTAGCATTGCAACATCTTCAACTAAAAGTATTTCTTTTGGCAAAGATTTGGTTGACAATGCCAATTCTTTATGTCCTAAGGCTGAAATATATAAAGAATCAATATCTGGATACCATTTTTTTGAAAATCGAAAATTACCGTCGGCATCGGCAAAAGTCCCGTTTCCGTTACCAAAAGAGATGGTAGCATAAGAAATAGGTGTTTTTTGCACCGAATCCAGTATCGTATAATTCTGCGAATAAGCAATTTGCGCTAAAAAAAGCAGTAATAGGGGAAACAGCTTTTTCATAATTCATTTGGGGGATTAAGGAAACTAAAGTAATAAATTTATTTATAATGAAACTAAAATTGTGCCAATGTGCGCATATATATGCCTAAAATCAAAGTCATATTCAATGATGATACATGATAGTATGATATCTAGATTATTGAACTAAAGAGTTGCTATTTGAGTATTTATAGGTGATATAGTACGATTAGTAGTCATACTCCCACCATTAAAAAAATGTATCTTTGATACCTTTATGAAAAAAGCCATATACTACATGCTTCTAAGTGCTGTATGTTTTACAGCAATGAATTTATTGGTTAAATATCTAGCACACTTTGGAGGAGCTCAACTAGTACTTTTTAGAGCATTTGGTTCATTGTTTTTTACAATGAGTTATTTATTATGGCATAAAATTCCAATATTTGGTAATCAAAAAAAGCTATTAGTTTATCGCGGATTGGCGGGGGTAACCTCTATGGGGCTGTTTTTTATGTCGGTACATTATTTGCCTATTGGCTCTGCTGTTTCACTTCGATATTTATCTCCGATTTTCGCTACTATTCTTGCCGTATTTTTCCTTAGAGAACGAGTAAAATCAATACAATGGTTGTTTTTCTTAATGGCATTCACTGGAGTGTTAATGATCAAAGGTTTTGATCCCAATATTGACTCTTTTGGCTTTCTTTTGGTATTAGGTTCAGCCGTATTTAGTGGGGTTGTATATGTATTAATTAATAAAATTGGGCAAAAGGATCATCCTGTTGTAATCGTAAATTATTTTATGTGGATTTCTATAGTTGTAGGAGGAGTGCTTTCTATATTTAATTGGACTACGCCGATGGGAGCAGAGTGGGGGCTATTATTAAGCCTTGGTGTTTTTGGATATTTTGGACAACTATTTATGACCAAAGCTTTTCAATCACAAGCAACAAATAAGATCGTCTCCCTTAAATATGTTGAAGTTATTTTCACAATGATCGCAGGTGTATTCTGGTTCTCTGATGCCTACCCATTCTTTAGTCTGGTAGGAACACTATTAGTCATTACAGGCTTAATTCTTAATATTTGGTATCGAAGCCGGTAAACTACTACCAGCTAAGAAAAATCTTCTCTTAAATAGTACATGATTTTTGCCTTATCACTAAAGCTTTTAATGGTTATAATATCACCTGTTAATTTATTATAGATTACTTCTGCAAACAATAAATCTATATAGAAGATACTATAATAAAAATCACGGTTTGCATCATTTATAGTAAAGAGGTGAATACCTCTATCCCAGATGTCATTATATTTATGTGTTAATTGACGAGCATTGAATTCTTGCTCAAGGGTAATTTTGTGCATAAGCTATCATTTTTAAATTCGGGTGGGTCTAAAATATAGAAAAACCTTAGAATATGCAAATGAAATACTTATAGAGCACTGAAAAACAGTATTTTTAACGAATAATACCCCTACTTAATGCATTTTAGTTTCTAACCATCTTAAATCTCTTGCTACACCTTCTAATCCCGGGTACATTAATCGTTGATTAATGCCATATTTAAAAAGAGTTTTCTTGATAGCGGCTTTTAAGCTTTTCGGAATAATCACTTTCATGAGCTTATCATGTTCAAAAGCAACATCGGGCTGATGATGTACTGTAAATAATCCAGCCTGATTCTGTATTCTGGCAGAAATATAAGGAGGCCTATATTTATATACTTTATCTAACGCATATGGATCTGTTTCATCAGGTACTTGTATGGTTGAACATCCAGAGAGTTTATAAACCGCTCCATCTGTAACAGGAGTAGAAGATATTGCAAAATAAATAGCGATCAAGGGATTGTATGTCCAGTCTAGTAATCGGGTAGGTAACCCATAGTGTTGTGCAATAGCAAGCCATTCTAACTCATTATTAGGCTTATGTTCGAGGTAGGGTATAGAAGATTCTTTAAATAGCTTTGTAAGTCTTGTTTCTAATTGATCTATAGGCTTTCCCATAGATGACTCACAACGTCCCAAAGAAGTAACTAATTGATACTCTATATTAGATACTCCTCGGTATACGAAGGTTTGCCCTGTTTTTTGGCGTTCAAGAGTTTCTAATAACTCTTCAAAGGTTTTAATTTTAATAGTCTCCATAGTAAGCCAGCTTAAAGATATACTTTTTGGAGAATACGAATCATAAAACCAAGGCTAAGATTATCTAAAATCAGAAAAATCTTACGGATATACGCAGATTTGGTACTGGTAATGCACGGTATTAAAGTTCTATCCTATTAATTTCAATAATACTATGCGTATTACTGGTATCTCCGTAACTGTTTCCATTAGTTGCGATAAAAACACGTCCGGTAGGAGAAACTACAATATCTCGTATACGACCAAAAGTACCATCAAAGAACACTTCTTCTTGCGTAATTGCCGTACCATCGTTGTTCAGTGTAAGTGCGATTATCTGTTGTTCTTTTAATACTGTTAGCAGCAATTTATTTGTCCATTCCGGAATACGGTCACTGGTGTAATAAATTAGATCCGAAGGAGCTATGGTTGGAGTCCAATTAAAAATAGATTCGATTACCGGAGTAGTAGCGGCAAAGGATTCTTCACTTGGAGTATCTATTATTCCTCGTACCTCTGGCCACCCATAATTTGCTCCCGCCGATATAATGTTGATCTCATCATCGGTATCTGGCCCGTGTTCTGAGCTATAAATTCGTCCATCAGGATGTAGGGTTAATCCTTGTGGATTTCTGTGCCCAAGACTATACACGTAGCTGTTTGTAAAAGGATTATCGGCAGGTATACTTCCATCAAGATTAAGTCTGAGGATTTTTCCTCCTAATGAATTTAAATCTTGCGAAAGGCTCGTATTTCCAGCATCACCTGTAGACATCATAAGATGCCCATCTGATGTAATTAGAAGACGACTACCATTATGAATTCTATTCGCCGGAATTTGATCGATTAGAATCGTTTCATTAGATAAGGTGTTATTGGCATATGTAAAACGTACTAATCGCTCTAATAAATCGTTTCCACTTGAATATGTATATACGGCATATACAAATGGAGTATTAATAAAATCAGGGTGTAATGCCATACCTAATAACCCACTTTCTTGTACTTGAGATACGTTGCCTATTGTTAATAACTCTAGTTGTTCTCCTGTATCTGGATTGATTCTGCTCATTTTTCCATTACGCTCTGCTACCCAGAGAAAATTATCAGGCCCCCAAAGTATCTCCCAAGGCACACTTAATGTACTTATTAAAGTTGTGGTTGCATCGGTAGGATTGGGATTTGGGTCCGGGTCTGGATTGGGAACATTATTATCATCACCAGAACAATAAGAAAACAATAGTGCCAATAATCCAACACTTATAATTTTTACTACACGTTTCATACTCTAATGTTTTTAACTAGTAAAATCCTATATACTGATAACCAATACTTTTCAAATTTATTTTATACAAGCTTTAGTTTATACATATTCATATAATTACTGGGTATTATTTCTCTTAGTTCTATAAAAGATACTATCATTTCTCTAGTATAGATTGCAGATTATTAGTATCTTGATAAGATCAATTTTCTCGAAGAGAATTGAAAGTACTTTTTGGTGCTATTTTGGAGGGTATTTGTACAAGGGTTATGGGATATATAAAAGATTCATCTTTTTATCAAGACGCTATTCAGGAATTGCGTTATTCTTGTGGTATGTACTATCTGTTTGATACTTTTGTAGTTTCTGAGATCAATGAAGGGGTAGTATATACATGGGACGAACATGCACAACCCATTGTAAAAGAGTTAAGTGAACTCTACGATCATAACGGCGAGAATTTAGTCTTAATATCGAACCGCGTACACTCATATTCGGTAAAACCCAGTGATTGGATCAAGTTTTTTAAAAGCGATTATAAATTACGTGGATATGCTATAGTAAGTTATAACCCCAAGGGGCTTATTACTTCTTTGTTAGAAAAATTGTTTATGCGAAACAGTTTTAAGAGTTTTGATAATCTCGAAGATGCTATAGCATGGGCAAAAAGCTTAACTCAAACTCCCGATATTACTTCCAAAAATGATAAAAGTGCGTAAGAATAGAACAAATGATAGACTACATTATTTGTTTTTAATATAATTAGAAAAAATTTCCTGAAAAGCAGTTACCGTTGTTTTTTCCTCTTTTGTCAGTTTCCCTTGCTTATACATTCGGTATAAGGTATTGTCCTTATTTTCTATACATCGAATGCCATCTTTAATAGATCCGTCGTCATTAGTATCAAAATAACCAATAATTACAGGCATTTCTTTATGCTTTTTTTCCATAGAAAAACCTTGAGTTTGTATCAATTTTTCTAGTAAATGATCAAAAGCAACCTCTATATCTTTAGAATTAGGTGTCTCTAATGTATTGAGAATATGATTATTTAGATCTGCTTCAGATATTAAAATGTCTACATTATTTGCATTTCGATATGCTACTCCTCGTTGTATATCATCTTCGATATAGAGTCGTACAACACTATTTTTCGGGAAGTTGGTTGCAGAATGAGCAACACTTTCACTGTGAACCAATACTTCATTCTTATGTAATAATTGTATCACCCATGTTTCCATATCCAGAAACAGTTTGATTTGGTAATCCTTCTCTTGTAAATTTGTAATCTGTATAGCTTCTGTTTGTTTTTCAAAAGTTATACGGTTAAAATAATGCACTGCAAAAACGTCTTGAGTAAAACGTTCTAGTTTTCCATTATTCCAGTTTTTACAAAGGATCCCGTCCTTGAATTGTAGTATTTCAGATCCATTAAACATCTTTCCATCTTTATAGGTAGATTTAATATCCAGTACAAACTCTTCTTGCTCCATTTGATCCAAAATATCCATAGAATACTGGTATTTAGGCTCACCTTTTTCATAAAAATCAACTGTATAGAATTCATGATCTCCTTTTTTGAAATATCCATCATAGGGCTTTCCGTTTTTGTATTTTCCCCGATATGAATCCAGAGGTATTTCTTTAATCTTAAAAGAATTGTCGTTAATTATAGAGTCTTTCATCTGTTGTGCATTAGTATATTGATATACATGTATAAAAAGCATACAGATCAATAACCTTATTATGTCGTTTTGCATAGATATGATATTGTTATCTTTTAAAATCTCTAAACAAAGTATTTTCATCTCCAATTTCCATTCCTAAAGAATCAAAAATAGCATAGACTTTACTTTTGTTTTTTGTATCAAAGAATATAAAATAAAACTGATCATTATAAAAGTTAACCATCCCCATTTCTATTTCATGGAATCGAAGTACGTTATTTAGTTCTCCAAAAAGATGATTATCAACTTTATAGTCCTTAGAAAATTTTGAAGATAAGATGGGTTCTATGGTTGAATAGATATTGCCAAGACAAGGTTTTATAGTATACATAAAATCCTCGAACGAAAACTTATGATCTATAGAAGGCAAAAAACATTCTCCAGAAGTTATACTATAGAATTGCATTACATCCTGATAAAAACTTAATCGTCTCTCTTCTTCAGAAAGTTTTATGTGAACATCCACGTAGCCACCCGATTCATTTGATCTGATTACTTGGTCCGCCTGTGGTAATTTTTGTGTTTTAATAGAATCTTTCAAAAGGGACTTATTTACCTTATTATGCGTTACATCAAGAAGCTTTATAAACAAATCTTGGGTCTTTATATCCTCTTCAGAAAACATACCATTTTTTGTATTGCATCCAATAGCACTTATAACTAGCAGTAAAAACAATATTTTACTATATCTTAATAAGATAAACTTACTTCTTTCTGATCTCAACTCTTCTGTTTTTGGCTTTTCCATCGTCTGTATCGTTACTTTCTATAGGTTTGGTGTACCAAAAGTATTTTTTTCATTTTTGCTATGTGAATAAATAACTACACGTTTTGTGCTGAATAGTATAGTACGATAAAGTTAATAAAAGTTTAGTATCTAATAGATCAGTATTCCCAAACATACATAACAATAGGTTCTTTGTCTTCCGTTCCGCCAGCGGCTACATATGCCTTTCTTGCCGCAGTATTAGATTGTTCTGTAGCGACCCAGGTTTCTGTACAATCCAATTTTTTGCCGTATTCGCATAGATATTGCACTATTTCACGACCGATTCCTCGGTTTTGATAGGCTTCGATTACCGAAACTTCATTTATAAAAAGTGCGGGGTCTTTGTCAGGATGAATATAGTGAAATCCAGATGCCATCCCTATAATTAGTTCATTATCATACGCCAAAACCAGGTGATGTCTAGGATCATTTATAAATTCTAAAGCGCGATCTGGTTTTACGGCATAATCAAACAAAGTATCACCCGCTTGTTGCATTGCGTCGAGATCAGAAATTTCGGCTAATTTTAGTTTGATCTTTGATATCATATCAGTTTGAGAAGTATTAAGTTAGAGAAGCACTGATTGTACTTCTTAAATTTACAAAAAAACGATAATCAATCTTATATCATAAATCATCACCAGTAATTTCATCTAGTAGTAATCATTAAACCGCTATTCTTACCTAATCATGTTAGCTTACAGTTAACATATCTTTCTAGACACATATTGATGTTAATCAATTAGTTAAAACACATTGACTAAGTGAAATATAGAAATTCGTTTTTACAATATCCGCTAATAAATTCGTATATTGATGTTCTAGATGATTCCTGTAATTGATTAATTTTTTCGTTATGCTACAATTAAAACCACTTTCCAAAGATTCTATTCCTAAGGCCATTACTAGAGCAAAACACTATCGCTTATTAAATGAACCTTGGCAGGCCAAAAGTATTTGCAGAGATATTCTTAAAGTCGAACCTGATAACCAGCTTGCACTTTTATATCTTATTCTGGCGATTACTGATCAGTTTGAAGCTGAAAATAGTACATATTACTCAGAAGCTAAGGAATTATGTGACCAACTTACCAATGAATACGAACGGAATTATTATCGCGGTATTATAGAAGAACGTTTTGGCAAGGCTATATTAAAAAGAGCCAGACCTAGGGTTAGATATATTGCTTATGAGTACTATCGTAATGCCATGGAATTTTTTGAAGAAGCTGAAAAGATTCATCCAGAGGATAATCAAGATGCAATTTTAAGGTGGAATGCATGTGTGAGAGGAATTCAGGAGTTTAAGCTTGAACCTTCACCTGAGGAAGATCAAATGCAACCACTTTTAGATGTATAGTCTACAACATTTTTAGGCTTAAGTTTGTATCTTATTTTATATCAATGCTTAATAGGAGGGAGTTTCTTCTTTTTCTTCCCAAATAGCTTGCGCCCTATAATGGTTACGGGATCATAATATCTATCTATAACACGTTCTTTTAGTGGGATGATGCCATTATCTGTAAGGTTGATATGTTCTGGACATACATCGGTGCAACAGCGTGTAATATTACACATACCAGAACCGAATTCTTTTTTAAGCTCAGGAATTCTATCTTCTGTATCCAAAGGATGCATTTCGAGACTAGCTACTCTAATCATAAATCGAGGTCCGATAAACGCATCTTTTTTATCATGGTCACGTAATATGTGGCAAACATTTTGGCACAGATAACATTCAATACATTTTCGAAATTCCTGAACGCGATCCACATCTTCCTGATACATCACATATCCTTTTTCGGTCTTGGCCTCGCGAGCTAATTTAACAGGTTTTATTCTTTTGTTTTGAGTATAATTCCAAGAAACATCGGTCACCAGGTCTTTTAGTATAGGAAAGGTTTTTAATGGTGTTATGGTAATGGTTTCATCTGGGTCATATTCATTCATTCGGGTCATGCAGGACAATTTTGGCTTTCCGTTGATTTCCATACTGCAGGACCCACACTTTCCTGCTTTACAATTCCATCTAACCGCTAAATCATTGGCTTGTTCTGCCTGAATTTTATGAATTACATCCAGAACCACCATTCCTTCTTTTACTTCTGTTTCGAAATTTATCAAGGTCCCGGTTTGCTGGTCTCCTCTGTAGATTTGAAATTTACGTAGTGTCATATTTTTCGAATTAGAAGTTGTAATTGTTCCTACTTATTAATTTTAAAGCATCAAGCTTCTTCTTTTTGTCTTTCTCCGGCAATTTCTATCTCAAGATCTTCAATGGATGATTCTGCAATACGCTCCAAATCCGCATCCGGGGTAGGCCGCTCTACTTTCCTAAGATACATTTTTCCGTCTTCACCCTTAGTAGATATAATATTGTATTTAAGCCAATCCTTTTGCTCTCCTGGGAAATCAGCTCGTGTATGGGCCCCGCGGCTTTCTTCTCGAAGCAATGCAGCGCGTGCCACTGCTTCAGCCGTTATCAATAAATTACGCAATCCTAGTGCTTCATGCCAACCAGGGTTAAATTGACTGGTCCCTTTGGCTTTTACATTTTTATAAGCCTCTTTGATTTCATCTAACCGATCAATTCCCGTTTCGAGGGTATCTTTTGTTCTTATGATCCCCACATTGGTTTGCATATTTTGTTCTAATTCTTCATGCAAAAGATATGGATTAGCTCCAGATTCACGGTTTAAAATATCTGTGGCGTTTTGAATTATTCTTCTTGCCTGTTCTTCGTTAATTTCTGAATGTGTTGTAACTTGTTTAGCATATTCTGCAGCATTTTTACCTGATAGATACCCAAAAACAAGAAGGTCTGATAAAGAATTACCACCTAAGCGATTTGCACCATGCATTCCGGCGGCACATTCACCGCAGGCAAACATTCCTGGCACAGAACTCATGGTTGTATCTGCATCGACTCGTATTCCTCCCATAAAATAATGACAAGTTGGACCAACTTCCATTGGCTCTTTGGTAATATCCAATTCTGCCAAAACTTTAAACTGGTGGTACATTGAGGGTAATTTTTTCTTAATATCCTCGGCAGATCGCTGAGTTGCTATGTTCAGGTACGCACCTCCGTGCTTTGATCCTCTTCCTGCCTTAACTTCTTCATTAATTGCCCGAGCAACAACATCTCGTGTAAGCAATTCTGGTGGGCGTCTGGCATCTGGATCGCCTGCAAGCCAACGTGCAGCTTCTTCCTTGGTATCGGCAGTTTCTGATCGAAACCGCTCAGGAATATAATTAAACATAAATCGTGTTCCTTCATTATTCAAAAGGATTCCACCTTCTCCTCTTACGCTTTCGGTAACCAAAATACCTTTTACCGATAATGGCCATACCATTCCGGTTGGGTGAAACTGGTTAAATTCCATATCCATAAGTTCGGCACCTGCTTCATAGGCCATCGCGTAACCATCTCCTGTATATTCCCAGGAGTTTGATGTTACATCCCAGGCTTTGCCGCCACCTCCGGTAGCCATTATGATGGATTTAGCTTTAAAAATCACAAAGGTTCCTGTTTCTCGCCACATGCAGACAACTCCACAGGCTTCTCCTTGTTGATTTTTGAGTATATCGAGGGCGGTACACTCCATATAGGCCTCAATTCCCTGATGAATCCCATGATCCTGTAGCGTTCTGATCATTTCTAATCCTGTTCGATCACCTACGTGGGCTAGCCTTGGATATCTGTGACCTCCAAAATTACGCTGGTTAATCAAGCCATTCTTAGTTCGATCAAAAACAGCTCCCCATTCTTCAAGAAGACGTACACGTATAGGTGCAATCTTTGCATGAAGTTCGGCCATTCTCCATACATTCAGAAATTTCCCACCCCGCATGGTATCTCTAAAATGAATTTTCCAATGGTCCCGCTCATCTACATTTGCTAATGCGGCTGCCATTCCGCCTTCGGCCATTACGGTATGTGCTTTCCCCAACAAAGATTTCATCACAATACCTGTACTCATTCCCAGGGAGGAAGCTTCGATAGCTGCACTAAGTCCCGCTCCACCAGCACCAATGATAAGTACATCATGTTCAATAGTTTTTATTTCTGATATATCTAACATGTTCGTTCGTTTGTTTCTTCTATCCCCATGTATTGAGGTCTGTTATATATCCCATGGAAACCATACGAACATAGAAGTCCGCAATCATGATCCATATTAAGCTAAGCCATGCAAATAACTCGTGGCGTTTGTTGAGCCAACCCACAATCTTTCCGTTTTTGTGCGCTATGTTACCGCTCATGCTACATGAGTAACAATCTCTTCTACCACTCAAAAGGTGCCGTATCGAATGACATCCAAAGGAATAACAAGCTAATAAAATTGGATTTCCTAATAGTAGAATACTTCCTACTCCCATACCAAATTCACCATCTCTGAAAAACGATAAATAGGCGTCATAAAAGAAAACTATAATATACATCATTGCAAAGTACATAGCATAGCGATGTAGGTTTTGTACGAGCATAAGTCCTGTCTCTCCTTTATATCCCGATTTTCCTTTGCGTGGTAATGCTCCCACAGCACAAGCAGGAGGAGTACCGGTAAAGGCTCTATAATAGGCTTTTCTATAGTAATAACAAGTAAATCTAAAGATACCGGGAATTGCCAAAATCAGTAGAGATGGAGAAGGAGGGATCCAGGAAGGCCACCATGTGGGCCATGATCCAAATATTGCGTGCTCTATGGGTGCAGCACCAGCAACACCTTCTTTAATAAAAAGTAATGGCGAATAAAAAGGAGCTAAATATCCTCCAAATCCTTCTTGTCCTGCACTGTACCAATAAAAATCTGCTTGCCAGGCAGACCAAAATCCATAGATTAAGAAACCGGTAAGCCCAAAAACTACAAGACCGGGATATAACCACCAATTATCTTTACGTAACGTTTTTGCAAATCCTTTGGAGCGAATGGCAATAGAAGCGTTTGAAGACATACGATGAGTTGGTTTTAATTTAGCCCAAGAGTGTGTGTTAGATTAATTTTCATTAATATCCAATCGAGGATATTAGATCGCTTCGCATTTAGATAAAAAAATAAAAAAAAAACTTTATTGTAGTGAATTGATTAATAAAGTTTTATGAATTTAAAGTTAATGAAAAAATCCATACTAATTTAAATTTTTTCGAATTATGAAGTTTAGTATACTACTAGTTTGGAAGATAAAAATTAAGTGCTATAGATTGTAGCATGATCATTAGTTTAATATAACACTACAGTTATGATATGAACTATATATAATAACATAGCATGGAAAACCCACGCTATGTTATTGTTCATTAAGGTGAAGCTTATTTTTGTATAATCACTTTTTTAGTTTGCACTTCGCCATTTTTATTGTTGGTCTTTATAATGTAAATACCATTAGACAATGATTTAGTAGCAAAGGTAGTATTGATGCTATTTTTTGCTTCAAATTTTAAATTTCCATTGAGGTCATATACAGCAACATCAAAAGTTTCATCAGAATTGGTAGTCACAGAAAGCTGATCTTTTGTTTGATGAATACTAAATCCAATGCCAATACCTCCTCCTGTACCACATACAGATAAAAAGTCTGTCACTACCGTTCTTGTGCAAGAATTAACACCCGATGAAGCAGTAACCGATACACTTACTTTATCTACGCGACCACTTTGGGGTACACAAGGAACAGGAATTATGATTTGCGGATAACCATTAGGATTAAGACTACCAGTGTATGTCGAAATACTACCCGAATCAAGAGTGACCGTAAATGTACTGCTGGTAACAGACCATCCTGATTGTAGTGTAGGAACTGTAAAAAAGGCTACATTATCCTCTTCAGAAGCATTAAGCTGGGTAACTCTACTAATACTCAACCCGCATACGTTACTACTAACCACAATGTTTTTTGAAGCACAGCAGGGAGCAGATCCTGCTTTAAATTTGGTAATGTATAATGTTCCGCTACCTAATCCTCTTACCGTTACCGAAGATCCGGTATTAGATCCAACTATAGATAATCCACCGGTAACCGACCAAAAATAGCTAAACCCCGAAGATGCAGGAACACTATATACTCTATTTGTATTGAGTGGGATAACACTAGATCCAGAGATAGTACAACCTGTACCACATTGAGCAGATACAGTAATAGATGCTAAAAAAAATACGAGTAAAAATACATGTTTCATAATGTTTGGGTTTTAAAAGTTTATCTAAACAAGATAGCCTAAAACACGAATGAAAAATGTGAAGAATACATTAAACTTATCATAAATACTATACGTTAGTTTACCTGATTTTAGCTGTGGAAAAACATCAGTAAGTAGACGATAAACATAAATAAACTACTACAGATTTTGATCATGTAGTAGTTTATTTTACAAGGGTGAAAGAGTTTTGTTGAAGTAAAGCGGCAACAATTCATAGAACTACTACCGCTTTAACAACCAAGTATGAACTACGTATACAGGGGTAGCTTAGTTGCAGGTACTTTCTACTTCATTAACTTGGCTTTGTGTTTCAATAAGGTTATCCAGTTTCATGGTTCCTCGAACGGTCACTTCTACAAAATCACTTCCGACCTCGGTAATAACACCATTAAAATTATTGAAACTAAATTGTGATTCTATTTCATTACCGGTTAGATCGGTATTTGTTCTTGTATCTTTTCCTCTTACTCTAAAACGTTTTACAAATGAGACCATCACGTTAGAATAGGTTTGATAGGCATCATACACCAATACTGCTGTTTTAGGAAGTACCTCTATCGTACGACTACTAAAAAAAGTTTGGGTTTTTGATGTAGATCTATCTCCAAAACCAGAGTTCGATGCAGTCATTCCTCTAGAAACACTATGGCTAGAAGAAGTCGATGCTGATACTTCTGCACCAAAGCCAAAGTAACTTGCCGATACCGATGCCTCTACAGAAGTAGATACTTCATATGTGCTTTCTGAGCTCAACTCGATAGATTCTTCCCATCCTACCGTAGTACTGGTTTCTTCACTTATTTCTCCGCCGACTTCTTGTTCTAATGTCCCTTGACTACAATTTACTAAAGTACTATTAAACCCAAAAGAGGTTTCTGCTGCCGGAAGAATAGGTTTCATAAATTCTGTTGTGCCAAAATCACTCACCTCCCATTGTATGGTTGCCGGGATAATTCTGAATTCGGCGATATCATAGTATTCATTTTCCAGGCCTATTAAAGCGACGTGATTGGGAATTGCTCCCGTATCTTTTGCTCTATAGATATGGCCAGAGCCTTCATGCTTGATAGAAACACTACCAGATGCATTGGTTTCGATAATAAATTCGTGTGCCTGGTTTGCAAGGCTTATATCGGTCAACTCTTCATATAAAAAATATACAAAATTATTAAGAGGTACTGCAGACCAATAAAAGTTGGTTCCAACCTCTCGAATGTAAAATGTTGAATTTTTTCCGGGAACAGGAGTTAAATAGTATTGAGATTTTATGTTTTCGGTCGAGTTGAATGAATTTTGTCTATACCTTGGAGCGTATAATGATATATTTGGAGCAATTACAGTAGTTATGGTTAAGTCGGATAGCTCGTTATCCAAAATTAATTGAAAATAATAAGGAATTTCTGAATTAAACGACATAGGTTTCTCTTGTACTGTAAGTGCATTCGCTGTTATGTTTACAGGAGTTCCATTTTCTTTAAAAGAAACTTTTGAAAAGCTTTCTGTAAGTATTATTTTGCCCGCTTCATCTTTAATATCTATGATTACAGATATCCCTTCTTTTAGTTCTGCAATAGCGGCATCAGACAACTCATCGATCAGAAAAGAGATGCTTGCCATATTTGTAAATTTATTGATATCGAGTGTTTTAGAATAGTCACCTTCTGTGGCATCAATCTTTACCTCGGCAGTTACAGGCAATATACCTTTTTTGGCCACATTACGAGCGTTTATAATGATCCCAATTTCTCCTTTATTAGCTGCCAAATCATCTTTTCCGATTCCGTCGGCTACATTAAGGTCATCATTTATTTCTACTTCTACTGGTATCGGTAAAGGATCATCATCTTTACTACAAGAGGTTACTACAAGCGCGCTAGATAATACGATATATAGTGCGTGTTTAAAATACTTGATTTTCATGATTTATGTTTTAATTATTATACTTGGTTTTTTGTTGCAGCTAAACTATTAAACAAAGCAACCCAACCCCAGAAATAGGGGTGGACAAAACCATGGACAATTATAAAAACACAGTAAAGACAAGGGGTCTAGGATGGACAAGAAAATAACAAAATGTTTGTAGATTGCATTTATAATCTTTCGATCACAGTTTCTAAGTCATTATTTTCTATATCAGAAATCTTCTTTTTAAGACGATATTTAGTTTTAATTACACTATCGGTATTAATCCCTAACATCCCCGCAATTTCTTTATTCGATAATTGTAATTTTAGCAATGCAATCAATCGAATCTCTGCATTGGTGAGTTTGGCATGTTTCTGTTTTAAGTTGTAGAAGAAATTAGGATGTACTTCTTCATAGAGTTTTTTAAAATCTACCCAGTCGTCTTCGGTGAGTATAATGGAATTGGTTAATTGTTGTAGATTTTCCTCTTTTTGTGGCAATGAATTCGAAGAGTCTATAATCTGTTTCTCAAAAGCTTCAATAAGTTTATTCTTTTCTCGTATCGAATTTGAGAAGTTATTAAGCTGCTGTGTACTTAATTCTAGCTGTTTTTGTGCAGAAAGCAATTTGGCTCTGGCTGCAATTCGTTCCTGGTTATGTAGGTAAAAAATCCCAAATAAGAATACAATTTTTTCTATTGCATTTCCGGCAACGGAATACGAAAATGTTTGTGTCATTGCATCATTATACTGTGTGATCCATGTGACCGTAGCCCCGATGGCAATGAACGAACTCCCCAACAGGATAAAATATTTAAATTTACCCGGAATCACTATAATTAAAAACGTACTGATCACCAGAAATCCAAGGTTGGTAATATTCACTTTTGGCAATACACTATAATATGCCACCATATCGGTTAGGCCAAGGTAAAAAAGAATAACCACTGCTATTACAGCAAGTACAATATAACCTTTGAAGATCATACTCACGACCTTATTGTATTTCTCGATCCTCAAGTAATTATGCACAAACAATAAGTACAAAGAAGCTGTAATGGGAAGAAATATACTATGCGAAATTGGCCATTGAAAAGAGAATAGGGTAGGGATTTGATAATATCCCGTAAAAAATAACACATGACTTATACTGTAGAATGCATAAAAAATATAACTTCTCTTAAAAGCCGTGATCATGAGGTAAAAGTTAGCTAGTAGCACTAAAAATAGAACCCCAACATAAATACTACTACTCCATAAATCGAATAATGCCTTTTCTTTAACCACCGCACTATCACTTATGTATACAAAATCAAAGCTTTTAAAGGCAACATCTGCTAAAATCCCCGGCATTTTAATATAATACGTTCTAGTAGAATTTGGCAAGAGGTAGTCCTGGATTTTACCATCAGCGTTCTCTCCGCTATATAAATTACTATTAAAAACATTGGGTAATACTCCCTGGCGTGCTTTAAAGTAATCGGTTGCTGCATTTTTAGAAAAAAACTGTACATCCCAGTCATTAGTGAAGATTACAAAATCTCTTCTTTTATCAGATCTGTTTTCGATAGTAAATTTTAGCCATATCACCCCATCACTGGTATACTTATAGTCTTTCTTTCTGGGAGTAAAATGATACTGAAAACTATCTGCACTAACCTCTGTAAAAGATAAATGTGCTGTAGTATCTTGAAAAACGAATAGTGTGGTATCGTCTAAGAATGCTTTATTGAGTATAGGATCATCTAGCACATAATGTTGTGCATGGTTGGACTGAGAAGTACAAAAAACAAAAAGAAGCAGCAAGCCAACAGACCTAATCCTACTTTTCAATACTTTTTCTAACATTATCTAAGGGTACTATATAATCAATATTGCTAATGTTTAAGGATATGCGTTTAATCAAAAAACGTTCGTTAAACATACAAACATTACTCGAAAATGAGGACGTATCTAATGATGTTTTTCTAAATATTAAGTAATTTTTAAGAGGTTTTAGTTTTTGGAGGTTCGATGATGCAATGAAGAGACTGAGAATATATAAGTTTTGAAGTTTTAACACAGCATTCAGATTTAACAAAAATCGTTGTTAAAGTATTGGTTTTTAATACATAAAAAACAAAATATTTCGTTTATCAGGTATATTAATCAATACATAAGTAAACTATGTTACACAGCATTTTAAATTTAGAAGGAGTTACAAAACTCAACAAAGAGCAACAGCAACGCATTAAAGGACAATATTGGGGAGTAGAATGTGTTGTAGATGCAGATTGTAACAATCCAGAGCAAGTTTGCGAGAGGTGGAGATGTCTTTATTTCATTTGATGTAACCAGAGTCTAAGTGCTCATTGTTATACCTTGAGACCTTTGTAACTTTAATATGAGTTCGGTATAAAAAAATCACGTCAATTCGAGTAATCCGACAAAGGAGGATTGTATCGAGAATAGTGATTTTTTGGTTGAAAAACCGAATCTCGATACAATTTTTCTATTGCCCCCTCGAGCAAAGTCGAGAGGTCATTGCGAAAAATCACTCGATTTGACGGTTTTCCTTAGTCTAATTCTTATATAGAACTCTTATTCTGCTAAAAATTATCCCCGTTAATCAGATAAGATTACGGGGATTTTTATAGTGTATGATTTAGGTTTACCAGATGGTTTTAATTAATGCCTTCAACTCTTTTAATCGGTCGAACCTCGATACGCCAAATTCCTTCTTCGAATCTTGGGTCTTGTTTAGTAATTTCAATGGCTTCATCAAGATCTTTGGCTAATAGATGATAGTAACCAGAGATAATTTCTTTGGTTTCATTGTATGGACCATCGATAATCTTTCCGTTTTTATAAGATAGAATACGGCCTTCCATCTCTAGAGGTTGCGCAGATTTCATTCGTCCTTCTTCCATTAATCCTTTGATGTAGCCACCCACTTTTTCGATGTGTTGTTGTAACTGCTCAGGAGAAAGGTCTGCCTTTGGTTCTTCCTCGCTTCTAATAAATAACATAAATTCTTTCATCGTTTATTTTTTAATCATTTATACCCTTACAACAATCGAGTTTATGCAATAGGGACAATTTTGTGTAATTTTTTTTCTAATTGTTCAACATCCCGTGTATTGGTAGACAATGAAATGGCCTTTTGCAAACATTCCCGGGCCTTAGCAGTACTGTTTTCTTGTATATAAAATTCTGCCAGGGTGGCATGAAATAGATAATGATTACCAATATCCGAAGTACGTTCTAATTCCTGTAATTCGAGTATGCCTGTAGTATTGCCTTGTACTTTGGCTAGTGGGATACTTCTGTTTAATCGAACTAATGGGGTGTCCTGCAGTTCTAATAAGCTATCATAAAGCGTAAGGATGGCTACCCAGTTTGTGTCTTCAAAGCTCGGGGCAATACAGTGATGTCCCGAAATGGTAGCCAATATGAGATATATAGAAAGATGACCATCTTTGGTCGTTTGATTAAGGTAATGAATACCTCTATTGATTAATGTAGAGTTCCAATGCTCTCTGTTTTGCTTATGCATTTCGACCAGGATACCATTCTCACTTCGGGCATCAAAACGCGCGGCATTAAGATACATTAGAGCCAGTAGGGCATACACATTTGATTTTTGTGTGATGCTTTTGTGGTGTATTAAAATTTCAGTAAGTCGAATAGCCTCGAGGCATAAGTCGTAGCGTATCACTTTGTTTTGTTGCGAAGGGCTATAGCCTTCATTAAATAGTAGGTAAATGGTTTTAAGAACGATATCAAGGTTTTCGTTGATGTTTTTAGGAATTTCAAAAGAGATCTGAGCATCTCTTAGTTGTTTTCGTCCTCTAACCAATCGTTTGTTTATCGTTTCTGTAGTGGTAAAAAAAGCATTAGAAATCTCGGTAATACTAAATCCACAAAGAATCTTTAGGATCAGTGCAATCTGAGAATTTTCTGAAATAGAAGGATGACAACATACAAACATCATTTTAAGCTGCTCGTCGTTAATTTGTTCTTTAGAAAATTCTACCTGCTGTAATGCTGTTTGAGTATGTTTTAATTTTGCTTCAGACTCGTATTTAATTTTGTGCTGTTTACGTTTCAAAATATTGAGGGCATGATTTTTTGCAGTGGTATATAGCCATGCCTGTGGATTTTCTGGGATTCCGTTTCGTTGCCAATGATCTACAGCTTTTAGTAAGGTTTCCTGTACGATATCCTCGGCAGTTTCTACATTAGTAGTACCAAGATATCGAGTGACTACCGATACTATTTTTCCATATTCATTCCTAAAGAAATGCTCTGTAAGCTCCTGGCTATGTTGTTTTGTTTCTTTTTCAGTCTCTTTAGTCATTGTACATCATATAAGTCTGGCTAAACTACTTCTAGGTTTTGGTAATTACCTATTTAGGAAGGTACAAAAAGTTTATATATGCTGGTTATGATGGTCAAAGGATTTAATCTTATGGCTTATTAAAAATCTCTCCACTGCCATGTAAATTATTATGTTGTTTACCTTCAGAATTACGAGTATAGATAAAATGTAATCTTGCGAGGTTTAATTTTCTTGGAAGGTTACTAAACGTAAAAGCCTCGTTGACTTCAGTCACACCATTTTTCTTCAGTGTAATAGGTTCCGCAGAAACTGATTCTGGTTTGTTATCAATTTCCCAAGTAAGTTGTAGACTAGCTTCCGTATCATTATTTATTCCTCTATCAAAAGTTCCTTTCACTATTGCTGTTCTGTGTGTTACTACACAAAACTTACTTTTTGTCTCGCTATGAAGTGGTATACCACCACCGTCGCCCAAGAAAAATGGTATTTTTTTATCCGGATCACATTTCGTTTTGGTATTATTTTGAAGAGCATCCGCTGTATGTGGATCAACAATTTCTAACGCTGTACCAAATCCGGGAAAGTCAGAACCTGTACTGGTACCTTCAAGTGCCTGTGTTTCGATAGCGGATGTATTGGATTGAGTACCAAGTATACTTTTAAAGTAAGTAAGAGCTTGACCTGTCTTTGCACCAAACATTCCGTCTATGACTAAAAAACTGCCACTTTTTTCATTTAGTCGTTGTTGTAGTAGCTGTACTCTGGGACGTAATCCCCATGTTCCAAAAACCAAACCATCACCTCTTTTAAGTCCCACTAAGGGATTATCTACCACCGAAACATCGGAAGAATTAAAAAATGGCATCCTTGATTCTTGAAATTGAGAAAAGAAACCTCCTTCTTCACCTTTATTAAAAAAAACTGATTTTTCTGAAGTTCTTCTTTTTGTACGGGATTTTCTAGAATTCTTAGTGGCTTTCATAAGTATCATTTTTGATGGCCAGCAAAGATCGGATATGCAATTACCGAGGTAATTAGTAGTAAAATATGGTGCTTTATAAATTTAGTGAATACTTGTTATATTTTGTGGTATTCTGCTGAAAAATTGGCTGAATGCTTTATAATCAAGGAAAATGAGTTTGTGTTATGGAGCTTCGGTTTCGAGAGCCTCAACCTACGCTGCCTCAGTTCCCAATTATACCCCGAAGGGTTCAGTCCTCAAATGATAATCCGAAGGGTGAGGTTCTCGAACCCTGAGACTACCGATGAGGAAAGTGGGGCTTCGAGTACCTCAGTCCACATTAAATCCCTTTGGATCCTGAGATTACTCAAAGGGTCGGCTACGCTCAGCCCACAGATGATCAAATATTCCCCAGTCCCGGAAAATGAAACTGACATGTACTATCCTTGTAGGTACTATGACAGGTTACATGTATATTTTAGAATGTTATGACGGGAGCTACTACACAGGAAGCACTAAAGACTTGGGTAGAAGGCTAAAACAACACCAAAATGGGGAAGGAGCCAACCATACCAAAAAGCGATTACCAGTAAAGCTTTTATACTATGAAAAGTATAATCGTATCGATACCGCCTTCTATAGAGAGAAACAAGTACAAGGTTGGAGTAGAGCTAAGAAAGAAGCATTAATGCGCGGGGATGTGGAGGCTTTACCAGGTTTATCAATGGCATATCGTGATATAAAATAGGGGCTTCGGTTTCGAGAACCTCAACCTCGGCTTCCTCAGCCCCCAATGAGGATCCGGTGGGTGGGGGGCTTCGAGTGCCTCAGACCCCAATGACATCTGAAGGGTGAGGCTCTCGAACTCAAGGGAAACTGTAGAAAATAGTGGGGAAATATCACCCAAGTGTGTAAAATATACACACCCTAGAATTGGTCGATTATCATAAATGGTTGTTTTTCAGTAGTATTTAAAAAAGGGTACTACTATTGATAGTTCTGAGAAGGAATTAAGAAAACATTCATGAAGGAATCCAGATCGGTTAACACGACCACAACGTCAATATCTATTGATCGTTTAGAAAAACTAATTGTAAATGCTTCATCCCCTTTTATATTAATAGCAACATTTCTACTGCTATTTGGTGCTGCATCTTTGTTTTATTTCTTACAACCGTATTTCGAAGAAATCCATTTAGAAAGAATGAATACCCCATGGGGAATTGCATTGATGGTAACAGGGCTCTCGCTATTGACCATTAAGATTAGTTTTATCATCTACATATTGGTACTATATCTACGCTATAAAACCATTGATGCTGTATCTGATGAGCAATTACCTCTATGTACCGTGATCGTACCTGCATATAATGAAGGAGAACTGGTGTATAAAACTTTAATTAGTCTTGCAGAAAGCGATTATCCAGAAGATAAATTACAAATCATTTCTATCGATGACGGAAGTCAGGACAATACCTGGCAATGGATGAAAAAAGCTAAAGACGAACTGGGTGATCGTGTTGCGATTTATCAACAACCCGAAAACAAAGGTAAAAGACATGCCTTATACCGTGGGTTCAATTTGGCAACCGGAGATGTGTTTATCACCGTAGATAGTGATTCTATAGTCAAAAAAGATACCTTACGCATTATGGCAACTCCTTTTGTTGTTAATGACAAATGCGGAGCGGTAGCAGGAAATGTTCGGGTTTTAAATAGAGAAAAAGCGTTGATTCCGCGTATGCTAAATGTAAGTTTTGCTTTTAGTTTTGAATTTATACGTTCTGCACAAAGTACATTAGGTTCTGTGCTGTGTACCCCGGGAGCCTTGTCTGCATATCGTAAAGAAGCCGTTTTTAATTGCCTTGAAGAATGGATTAGTCAAACGTTTATGGGGCAAGTATCAAAAATAGGTGAGGACCGCGCAATGACCAATATGATTTTAAAACAAGGGTATAATGTACTGTTTCAACGCAAAGCCTATGTATATACTAATATTCCTGAGCGGTACAAGAACTTATATAAAATGTTTATCCGTTGGGAAAGAAGTAATATTCGAGAGAATATTGCGATGAGTAAATTTGCCTTCAAAAATTTTAGAGAAGGATCAAAAACTGGTACCAGAATACTACTGTTAAACCAATGGTTAAAAATGACGATGGCCTATCCTGCAATGATAGTAATGGTATTCTTTATCTGTACGTATCCGTTATTATTTCTTAGTTCTACATTGGTAAGTATATTAATATTTTCGAGTATACAAGCGTTATTTTATGCTAAAAAACATAGCGTATCAGAGTCACTTTGGGCGTATCCTTATAGCATCTTCTATGCCTTTACCTTATTTTGGATAACTCCTTATGCTATAGCTACAGCTGGTAGAAGCGGTTGGTTAACACGCGATTTACCCAAAAAACAACTCGAAGAACCACAGGTTAATCCTTCGGCCCAGCTTACTGAACAAGTGGTCGTGGTTTCATCTTAATGTAATACGTTGTTTCGATTAAGCTCCCAATGAGACTATGACGAACCCTGAGGTTCTCGAAGGGCGAGCAATAATTGTATTCCCTAAAGTTGATATGAATCATAATTTCGCCTAGGAGATTTCAAGGGTATTTAGTATCTTAACTGTAAATAAGTTAAGTATAAATCTAAAAACATCTTGATTATGGAATTCATGGAATTTACAGACAATAAAGGCAAAGTACATTATATTAACCCCAATCATATTTCGGCCTTATGTGAACAAGAAGGTCAATGCAAAATTAATTTGATGGGACAGGATTATATAGTCACCAAAGGAACAATGGAAGATGTAAAACTTCATCTCACTTCTTTTAAGCATTACTAGAAAATAACAATCACGAACCCTAAACGAACCCTGAGGTTACTCGAAGGGTGAGAGCGGACTTCGAGAGCCTCAGTCCTCAATACAAATCTAAAAGTAAGCGATCACTGAGGTTACTCGAAGGGTGAGAGCGGACTTCGAGTGCCTCAGTCCTCAATACAAACCTAAAAGTAAACGAACCCTGAGGTTACTCGAAGGGAGAGCAAGAAAACTTCTTAATATTAGATGGATCATACTATATTTGTAGGTTGTGATACTTAGTGCATACCATATGGCAAAAAAAGGAAAAGAAAAAAATACCCAGAACAAAGCGAAACATACCAAGCTGATGAATCGCAAAAAGAATAAACTTAGAAAAGAGAAAGAGGCTAGGGCGGCACGGTTAAAAGCATTGACACAAAAAATAAACCAACAAAACGATACCGAAATTTCTGATGAATAGTTGCTATTGCGGAAGATCGGCATCGTACGTCTCTTGTTGCAGTAAGATTCATCAGGATATCACAACTGCGGCTACGGCCGAAGACCTAATGCGCTCACGGTATAGTGCTTTTGTATTGGCTGAAGGTGATTATTTGTTGAAAAGCCATCACAGTACCACCAGACCTTCGTCTAAAGAAAAGAAATCGATAGTACGATGGGCAAAATCTGTACAATGGGTAAAACTAGAAGTATTGCACACTGCTAAAGGTACATCACAAGATACTGAAGGGACAGTAGAATTTAAAGCATTTTATTATGATCAAGATGGTCTGCAAATGATCCATGAACATTCTAAGTTCACCAAAGAACAAGGATATTGGGTCTATGTCGGAGAAGTATAATGTGGGCTGAGGCTCTCGAAGCCCAATATTATCCGAACCCTGAGGCTCTCGAAGGGTGAAGTAGCAGACGTTTAAAAGAAGTATCAATAGTACCACAACCCCTAATCAAGGCGGTAAAACAATAGCTTTAAAAAGTTGGATAGAATCATCATCATACCAACAAAGTCCAATTATTTTTGCCTCTGTAGGATGTTCTACTTTCCAATAAGATACATCTAATGCCTCTTTTATATCAAGAAAAGAATTTTGATCACCTGGATCAGGAGCAAAGTCTGCACGTTGTAGAATCAAACGATCATTTTCATTACAGGTGTTTATCAAAGGTTTGATATCGACTATATCATTAATATTACACACGGTAGTCTTAGCTTTTATAGCGCTATGTAATTGATCGATCAAATTTGAATCCATGATTTTTTTTGAATTTACACATCTTTCCTGAATCAGGAAAAGAGGAATTAGCAATACTATAAAATACTTCATCTCGGGCCTTTTTTATATGAATTATATTCATGGTCCAGGCCCAAGTGGTCCTAACATTCCTCCACCAGGTTGAAGGTGGGGTGGCAGTACTGGACCCAAGAATCTAGTGGTTTCAATTTCTACCCGTCTATTAAGGTCGTCTGGCGAATACGTCCTGTCTTCGCCATGTTTTTGAATAATTATCATATGAGCAGGAATGCCTTCGCTGATTAATCGGTCGCGAACAACAGTTGCCCTTCTTTCTGATAAATCCATATTATATCTTGAACCTCCATCTTGACTTGCATACCCATGAATAATAATTTGGGTGTAAGGCATCGTGGCCAAAATATGTTGGCGAATTCTCTTATTGGCAATAGCATAATGAGTATTAGAATTAATAGTACTGTCGTTTCTTAAGCTCATAGAGTCATGGTCAAACCAAAGAATACTGCGAGTACCTTCATGATCTACAGGAGATTCTGTAGAAAAATCAATCCCTGTAGCTTGATTACCGGCAATAGCATCCCAGCGAGTCGCAGCATCTTGTAATTCTTGTGAGGCACCACAAGTGGCTATAGGCGTAGCGGGACGGAAAGTAATCGTTCCAGAACTATTTATATAGTAACCCCAGTTTACTCCGGCAATGGTTTTTCGATCTCCTGTAGCTGTTTCACAAACCAGGAAGGTTTGAAACTCTTTCCCATGATTTCTTATATCTGTCCAGTGACCTGGAGCATCCCACAGTATTGCTGGTCGAGAAGGAGAACCGATTTGGGAGTCAAACCCAGGGTCTGTATCATAAAATGGATTTGTAACATTAGGACCTGAAGAGAGTTGATCTATATGCCATCCCCTTGACGGTGCATCTGGATCACTCCATCCAGCCCTTTCTCTTCTGGTATCATTAGTGGGTTCATCTGTTATAATCTCACCTGTTGATCCCTTCTTGAAATATCTTAATACTTGTATTAACCTAATTTGATCACAGCTACCACAAATGTTATGATCATATACGCTCTCTATCTTTACATAAATTCCTCTAACATCTTTACCGGCTGCTGCGTAAGGATAAGTTCCTTTATAGGCTTTAGAGAAGTTAAATCCTACATTACAACCAAATAGGCCTCTGCAGTTATCTGCAGTAACCGTAGTGCCCATAATAGCATCTGCAGTCATTGTACCCGAAGTAATAGCATTAGATAAACCTCCGGCTTCATAAGCTGCATCACTGCGTTGTATAACATTTGTACCCGAAAGACCATTGGATTTCATCACTGTTGGTTGATTTGTGGCCACACTACCTTGCTGTATCGTATGCGTCAATTCATGAGCCAATAGTTTTTTCCCTTCTTTGCTAGAACTATTAAATTGCCCTTGATTAAAATAAATATCAGCTCCGTGAGTAAAGGCTCGTGCCCCTAGACCCTTGTTCATTTGAGCAGCTTGGCTATCCGTATGAATTCGTACATTGTTAAAATTCGCACCAAATCCTGTTTCCATTTCAGCGCGGGTTTCCTTAGATAAAGGACTACCTTTTCCGTTTGTACTTTGGAGTTTACTTTCTAAATCCTGGCTTAATTGTATATGATCATGTGTTGTTTTGGCTTGTAGGGTTTCTTCTTTTGATTCTCCTACACTTTCAAAAATTGGTTTTTTATGAATAAAATTATCTGTCTCTTTCTTTTCCTGGATTTGATCTTTTTCTTCACATCCTTCGCATTTTTTTTGAACTATAGCTGGAGAAGAATTTAAGGGGTTACGTTGATTAACAACTTGTTCTGCAACAGCATCAGCTTCTTTCTCATATCTATCACCGGACTGCCCAATGTTTAGCTTGGCTTGAATTTTTGAAGAGGTAAAGAAAGGAGATTCGGCTTCTTTAGATTTAGAAAAAAAACTTCCGCCTGCACTCTTGTTAAAGAATGCTTTAGAAGCATCTGAATGTGTAGCCTTATGATTTTTTGTTGTAGTCGTTCTCATCAGAATTTTCTTTAACCCGAAATGTGACCTTACCGTTTACTAAAAATAATACATTATGACTACAGTACAATTGGTTAACCCCCTTTTTTTAACAGGTAAATACCCCTAATTTAGAAGATAATGAATGAATTCTTAGGGTTGATGAAATGGTACACTGCAGAATAATACAACGGTAATGGATAGTAGATGGGATGGAAAAGTGGTATGAAGTAGCCTTGGCTTCGAAAACCTCAACCTCCTAATAGCATTATAATTCTGGAGGGTGAGGTTATCAAATTCTGAAATAAATGAGGAAGAATTACTCCTCTTCTTCGAAGGTAGCCGTTGCAAAAGCAGTACCTTCTTCTATAACACCAAAACTTTCTAAGGATTCTTCAGATTCCTCATTAGTTTCATTTTCAAGAGTATCCTCTGATTGCTCTATAGATACTACTTCTTCTGATTCTTGTACTCTCTCTTCTTCAATAGGAACAGAATCCTTCAGCGTATTAAATCGTTCTAATTTTCCCAATTCACCTTCCTCACCAGAGAAATAAGGAAACACATCCATAATCGGTGATTCTGCGATAGCAGGTATAGTATAATCACCCATGGTATTTTTCATCATTTGGTTAGTGTTGTCAAAAGCTTCTTTGACATCATTGGCCTGTACCAATAAATACATATTAGATTTACGTTCTTTACCGCTTTCTTCATCATAAGCGATTAAAGATACCTTGGATCTAAACCAACGATCAGAATTTTCAAAAGGATGAATTTCTGCATAATTTGCCACCTTAATATTCGTGATTTTAAATTCTTCACTAATATAGGCCGACATTTCTTCGTTAATGCGGCTTTCGGCCTCGGTATACGATATTGCATCTACCAAATAAGGTTCTGTAGCCATTCGTTGTACTCCAGAATCATCTGTTTTTCTATATTTTATCTTGCATTCATACCAAATTGCGCTCATATCTTAATATTTTAGGAAGGCAAATATAAATTTTAATGATAGTCTGAATTACTTCTTACTCAAATAGATATTCACAATTTTTGAAGGTTATTATTATAGGTTTGAAAGTCAATATCTTATTACTAATTTTGTAAAAGAAAGGACTTAGAGAACCTCAGTCCAAAGTGTTATGTCGAACCCTGAAGTTCTCAAAGAATGGGACACCGAAGAGTGAGGTTCTCGAATTCTAAGGCTATCAAAAGGCGAAAGTGTTCTCGAAGGGTGAGGTCTACACTACACCATATCTATTGTATGAATATTTACTTTTTCCTGCTTTCCTTTTAGTAACACACTGCCCAAAAATTTTGAAGATAGATAAGTGCTGATCTGAAGGTCTTTAAGTAGCTTTTCTGAAATCAGTAATAGTACATGGTGTTTATTACATTCTGCCTGAATGCGGGCAGAAGTATTAATCACATCGCCATGATAGGCTATTTCTTTTTTAATAACACCTACTTCGGTTACCATTAAGACTCCACCATGCAGGCCTGCTTTAAATTCAGGGATAATACCGTATTTATCAAGGTAATATTGCAATTTACTTTGTTTTTTCTGTTGAAAAGCAAAAAACAAATCTATGCAGTTATTGTTAGCGAGTCCTTTTTTATACGGCCAGCTTAGTACAGCTTCGTCACCTACATATTGATAGATTTCTGCATCATATTTGGGCACTACTTCATTAAGATCATAAAAACAATCTTGTATAAATTGGCTATACTTAAAATGTCCTAGATTCTCGGCAATAGTAGTAGAATCTTTTAGGTCTAAGAACATAAAGATGCGTTTCTCCTCTTGTGGGTTTTTGTATTTACCCATGAGCATCTTCAAAAAAACACCTTTTCCAAACTTTTCGGTGGCTATTTTTATAAAGGAAAACACAAAAGAAGCCATTACAATGTATAAAATCGTTGCCCAAAAGGATTTGTTTTCTTTCCACCAACCTCTGTCTGTATTCAGGTTGAGGCCATAGAGCGTAGAAAACAACTCCATAACTACAGTAAACACCACTATGGTCGTAGTAAAATATAAGATGGTCCTAATCATTAAATCATACACCAACAACAATCTGTTGGATGCAAATTTTTCGAAAAAGAAATCTATGGTAGCGTATAAAATCCCAATTAAAGCACCAATACTTGTAAAGCCCATTAAAGCTCTAATGGTTCCTTGATTTCCGCTATATTTTTCAATTACGGTAAATCCTATTTCTTCATCAAGGCCATAATACCTGAATATCGAATATAATCCCATTACCACAGACCAAAAAAGAACGGATTGCCAAAGGAGTTGTAGGTATGTTTTTAGATTTCGATTCATGTAATGTTATTATTTACAACAACGTATGCACTCCATTTTCTAGATTGTATAAGGTAGTGATCTCAGTATCGGTTAAACTTCGATTATAAATAGAAAGTTCATCCATCAGACCTATATATCCTAATCCCAGATAAATATTCGATAGCTCGAGATCCCAGGTAAAGGGCGTAGTGATATCGGATCGGGTGCCTTTTAGCTCACCATTCATATATAAAGAAGCTTTACCATTTTTGGTATTCAGGTTTGAGAAGTTGATTACAATATGGGTCCATTCATCCTTACCAAAAGGAGGGTTTTTAACTCCTGTTAGTTTTTCCATAAAAACTGGATTTTCGTTATCTGGTCCTTCAGGATTTGGGTTCCATACTGCACGGTCACCAATCACTCCTAATCTAAAATCTCTAGGGTTTTCTTTGGTGAAATCTACCCAAATTGAAGCATCATTATAACTTACATCGGTAATTTGTATGGGATCGCAATAACCAGGTTCGAGATCGGTAGCCGGATCTAGTTTAAGCCAAAAAGAAATAGCACCGCTCCAGTCGGTAGTATTGTATGCAATATTATCCTTACTTGGGTAATAAATATATCCTTTGCTACGCTCTGTAAATAGTAATCCATCGCCATAACGTCCTTGATCCTTGGTAATACGTATATCGGATTTGTGTAATCCTATTTGAGCAGAATCTCTGGCTTTACGATTGGGAACGGTATACAAATGCTTATCACCCACTGCAAAATCGGCATCAACCCCCTGATCAAAAGAAGCGTAGAAGGTAAGTGCAGTTTTTAAATCTGCTTTACTCGTATCGGTATGACAAGAAGTAAGAAATGCTGCTATCAAAGCACCTAAAAATGAAATGAGAAGTGTGTTTTTATGTTGTAACATGATGTTGGTTTTTGAGTATTAAATATAACATTATCCTATTATTAACCTATGCTATATTGTTAAAAATTAGTATTACTATTTGTTAGGAGTGCTAAGTTACAATAAGAGTAAGCTAAAATAACGGGTTCTTTGTTTATTAGAAACTTTGTCGACCTAAATAACACACAACACAAGGTTTTTACCGTAAAAATTTTCCATTTTTATTCGCTATGTCCTACCAAATCATTTAGTACCTTTATAAAGAGCCAACTTAAATGGATATGCTATGAAAACTATCAGTACACTTGTTGACAACCCAACTATTACCCCAGAATTAGAAGCTACTTATGAAACCATTAAAACTGAACTTGGCGCTCCTTTTGTACCGCACTTTTTTCAGATATGGGGCCATAATCCAACCGCATTACAAGGGATTGTACCTGCTATGAAATATATTTTAGGTAGTGGTGTACTCGATCGTAAACTTAAAGAAATGATTATGATCGCAATATCCTCTTTAAAAAAATGTAATTATTGTGAAACGGCACACCAGGTATTTTGCTTTAGTATGGGTGCAAAACCTGAGCAAATAGAGTTTTTAGTAAATAGTCATACATTACCAGATTCTGATAATCCAAAAGATAAAGCGGCTATCGATTTTGCTGTACGACTGTCTAAACATCCAAATACGTCTAGTAAAGAAGATTTCGAAAACTTAAAAGCATTAGGGTTTTCTAAAGCAGAAATCTTAGAAGTTATTGCTATGTCTGGTATGGCAGTTTTTTATAGTCATTTAGCTGATGCTACGAAGATTACAATCGATGAGGATTTTGTTGCTGCACTTTCAAAAGTAGAAACCACATAAACCATAAGTTAATTTTGATTATGATAATGCATAAATAATACTAGTATGGCTTCAAATGATATTAGAAAAGAATATAGTAACGGAGAGATCACCGTGGTATGGAAACCTGGAAAATGTATTCATGCAGGGATTTGCGTAAAATCGTTGCCAGATGTTTATGATCCTAATGGTAAACCATGGATACAACCAGAAAATGCATCCGCAGAAGCACTGATCAAACAGATAGATCAATGTCCATCGGCAGCATTGAGTTATTATAAAAATTAATCTCCGTTATAAGCAAATCTTTTGATGAAATGGTAATGATGTTGTAGAAGTTCGACCTTTTGATTATATACGTCGTTCATTCTGTTAGATAATACATCGCGAAATTCGGTACCTAATTCTTTATAATCTATATCAAGCGTCAGATGATCCTTCTTTTTATAAAAATCTGCTATAGTAGAGTCACTAGAAGCATCAGCAATATAGTCTTCAAACCATGGGTTTAGTTTTTTAAATTTTCCAATGGGCAAGGCTAGCAATAGAAACACGGCTTTTATTTCTGCCACATCTTCCTCATTTCTATACCCAAAATCTTCGTGGGCTTTGATGATTCGATAGATATTTATAAATCGCTTAATTGCTCGTGGGCTAGAGCCAATAATCATTGACATTTCTTGCAAAACTTCAATTTCCTGATCAGATAATTCTAGAGAAGCTATAGTTTCTTTGGTTTCTATAACCTCATTAGCAGGTGTGATAGACTGGTTATCAATAGTATTAGATTCTTGTTTGTCTATAGGTGGTTCTTCATTATTTTTTATAATTTCATCATTCGTAACATTTAACCGCTCTCGGTGTTCATCAATAGTAGAGGGTTCTTCTTCATGGATTGGAATAGTTTCTGCCAGTTTTTTAAGCATATATTTTACACTTTCGTCATCGGCAGCTTTTAGATTAAAAGGCACCTGAAATATTTTTTCAAGGTAGCTTGACGGATCAATCATTTCCATCTCTGTACTTTGAATACTCTCTACAAAATGCATCTGATGCTTTTTAATTAATGCATTTTTTACCCAGCGGGGATCAACACCTACAACCACTACAAAGAGGGGATATGCCATCAATAAATTAACCGCTTCGAGCACTTCGACTACACGTTCTTCGGGACAACGATCAAGATCATCGATATAAAGGATAATTCGCTCTAACGGGCGTTCAAAATTTTCTCTAAATTTCTCAGCTTCTAGATTTTCTTCTGCGTTTTGGAGTTCTTTATGATGATCAGTAAACAGGTGGCTTAAAATTTCAAAATCCTTTCTGATAATTGAGATCAGACCCAAGTGTTTTTCATACTCTTTGCTAGAAGACCGCTTTTCTATAAACGAATGCAATGCCTCTGTAGATAAAGTGTTTTTTAATCTAAATTCGATTTCAGCCCTTTGTTCTGTAGTTTGATTGATCTGTTGATTAATATCAATAATCTGACTTTTGATTTGTTCAATCTCTAATGTTAGTGCTTTTTCTTGTTGCGCAAATCTAAATAAGACATCTTCTTTCTTTAACTCATATTCTTTTTTGATATTCCAGAAAGAAGCGACTATGGGTCGTAATTGCCTATAGGTTTTAACTCCTCTTACATATAAAGCTCCAGCCACAGAAATGATATACCAAATATTTGAAGGTATTGATATATCTGACCATCTTGTTACTGTAACGATATAGTTTAACAATCGAGGTACAACAAGGATCATTAATAGTATAGCTCCCAACCAAAGTAAATTTATGTGCCATTTACCTGCCTTAAAAAAGGTTTTTATAAATGTGGATATCGATTTGGTTTGGCTGTATAACTCGTCGGGGGTTTTCCAATACTCACGAGGAACAATTTTAGCAAACTGTTCCTGGTTCTTTATGATAGTACTATTTTTGGTAATAGCATCTTCTACGGTTTGTTCTACGTTATACTCTTTATCAATCTGTTCAACTATTTGCAGCATAGTCTTACTCCTGATTTTCTTTATTTTTTGTTGAAGTAACTCTTCAATTGTTTCCTTCTTCGTATTTAAACTTTCTAATTGAGCATCTATAGCGCCTTTTTTTCTTTCAAGTTCCTCAAGCTCACTATGGGTAATATTTAGTTTATGGGTAAGTACTTTTTCGATTTCTTTCTTATAGTCATCACCCGCAGAATTATCTTGAATATATTGATTGAGTCCATCAAAAATCTTGGTGATAATTCCGGCCCAAAGATTGGCATCCATATACGACCAGGCATTAAAATGAACATGGGCAATACCTTCACAAAACCCTTTTTCGGGGTTCACATTGGATAATAGTTTGATGCGTTCCTTTAGTTTCTTCATAAAAAAACTTTTACCCGATCCCCATTGACCGAAAAGGGCAATAGCCAGTGGAGGTGTAAAACTCTTTGCAGCAATCACACGAGCAAAAGCAGATACATCTTTAGCAATATTAAGGTGATCTGTACTTAAATCTGAATCACTAATCAAACCGGCAATGGTATTGATTTTTGTAACTGTAGTAATGGTCGTTTGAGGATTGAATTCTGGTGTTTTATCTACTTTTTCATGTTTCTTTTTCTTGGGTGATTTTTTTTGAGTAGCCTCACCTATATTTTGGTGTATTTGATCGAAAAAGGTGGTGCCTCTTTTGCTATCGGGTATAGAAATGATAAAACGCGTACCCGATTCATTAAACTCTGAAACGAAGCCTTCAATAACAAACTTCGTAATATTAAGACTTGTATCGAATGATATTCCTGATTCACCAGTACCCAATAAAGGAATCCATATCGTCTTTGATGATAAACGATCCAAATAGTTTTTTATAGCATAGGTGAGGTTATTTCTTAGAGAATTCTCGCTATTATGTTCTCCTCCATATGTGACAATAAAGAGAATAGGCTTTTTACCTTTTTGAACCAATAGATCAAATCCTTTTTTGAAATCAAGACGTTTAAGAACCTTTGGATCATATCCATATGCTGCGAGTACTAATATATTAAGATTACCGGTATTGCCATATATGTCAACCGATGTAATGGCAATATCTGCCTCATTAGGAGAGGCATTTAAAATAATTTCATAAGGCACACTAGAAGTTTCCTGATCCATGAACTATTAATTTTGAATGAATTTTGGTTCTATTTTCACTTTTATGAGATTCAAAATCTTCTACAGGTTAATTTAAAAACAAGTACTACATACTATTTTTAATACGTAAGAATTGAAATCAACAGTAATACATCAAATTTCAAGTCTATTGAGGTAATCTAAGTTAAAGATAGAATTAATGTATAAGCTGGCAAAGAGGTGATGACTGTTTTTAAATATATGATTATTACCAATAAGAAAAACAACTAGAAAAATACTAGTGATTCTCTATTTAGAAATGTGAGATACAAGGTAACGGCATGGATTAATTGATCAAATCCAAGGATAGGGAAGAAAATACGAGGGTTTTCTCGGTATTTTGAGGTCAATTTGCTAGTGAAAAAGTCAGTAATACCATGTAGTATACAATTAATCAACAAAAAACCAATGGCTACCTTTAAAGGAAATAGAATAAGACTACAGACTAGCAATACACCAGTATACGTAAGTACATGTAAACAGAGCCATTTAAAATGGTGACTTTTGCCCATTGCCATTTTTGAGGTTTGTAATCCATAATCCCCAACCCAATGCGCCAAAAGAATCCAAACAAAAATCATAGCTAAAAGATATTAATTCAATGGGTTATAACCTAATTGTTACCATGAAGTTTTAATAATAGTAGCCAAAAAAATAAAAATAAAGCGTAAACTTAAGTATATTGTAGTATAAAACACTTTTGATCCAAATCACTATAGAACCACACCATTTTTGAGGTGAAAACCAGTACTTAGGTACGGTGTAATATATATCCAATTTTAAAACTATCAGATGTTTCGCACGTTTCGTCATCGATTGTTATTTTGGTTTCTGGTATTCATCAGCTTTAGCTTTGTGATTATCATGCTTTCTTTTGCTTATCTTGATAAGCGTGAACATATCTTAGAACGTACAGATGCCATAGAGCAATCTTATGTGATATTGTTAAAAACGGTAAAAGCGCAGCAAGACTTTTTTAGTTATGCGACCAAAGATCAAAAATTCTTCCGTACAGGTGATAATGAATACTTAGATAATTACCTTAAATTATTGGATAGTACTCGGTTTCATCTCATGCATATAGACTTTAATAAAGAGTCTGTACTATACAATGGTATAGAATCTCTGAAATTAGATATTACAGAGATCGATGCCGTTTTTCTGGAGTTGATAGAGAATATTCAGGCTCGGGGATATAAAAATTACAACTTAGAAGGAAGTATGCGTAAAGACGCGCATTGGCTCGAAAAAATTTCAGAAATCCCTACCGAAGATATCTTAAGGCTTAGAAAACTTGAGAAAGATTATATCATTAGAAACGAAAAGAGTTATGTAACCAGGTTCAAAAATCGGGTAGAACTTGTTAGAGATAAGATCCAAACCAATAATCGCATAACTAAAAAACGAAAGAAAAGAATCCTGTACTATCTAAAAGGATATGAAAATAAATTTATGCAATTAGTAGAGTTGGATCAACGTATTGGCCTCAAGGATAATATAGGGTTAAAAGAAGCCCTTGATCGACGAATTACCATTTGCGAGGCTGGTTTTAGTACTGCTGTGTTACAGGCCAAAGAATGGGCCAGTGCAGAATTTAGGCAGCTTACCATTTATTTTGGAATAATTGCCTTTGTGTTATTGATTGTAAGTGTTTGGATTAGCTCAATGATCTCTAAAAAGATTACTCAACCACTTACAGAGTTAACAATGCATATTACACGTTTTGTAGATAGTAATTTTACATTAGAAAGTGAACATCCCGTTGTACGTACACAAGATGAAATAGGAAGCCTAACGCGAAACTTTTCTTTTCTGAAAGACGAAGTCATCTCGAGACTTAAGTTTTTTAAGCAAAAGGTTGATGAACGTACCGCCGAATTGGCCAGTGCAAATAAAAGATTATTACGTCTTAGTGAAGCAAATAGTCGATTTGTGCCTCAAGAATTTTTGCAAAACCTAGGAAGAAAAAGTATTGAAGAAGTAGAGCTGGGCGATCAGGTAGAACGTGAAATGACAGTGATTTTTTCTGATATTCGTGAGTTTACTGAGTTATCTGAATCTTTGAGTCCTCAGGAAAATTTTGATTTCCTTAATGAATATCTTAGCGGGATTGTACCCATTATAAGACGCAACGGTGGGTTTATTGATAAATTTATAGGAGATTCGGTGATGGCATTATTTCCTGAAGACCCGGATGCTGCCATACGCACAGTTTTTGAATTTGAAGATTTTCTGGATACGTTTAATCAAACACTTAAAGAAAAAAATAGGCGGCCTATAGAGATTGGCACAGGCATTCATACCGGAAACCTGATCTTAGGCACCATAGGCCATGAACACCGATTAGAAACTACGGTAATATCAGATGCGGTAAATACCTCTTCTCGTGTAGAAGGCTTAACTAAATTCTACAAAGCCAGTACTATTTGTACCGAAGCTACGCTTTTTAAGCTAAAGAACGAGGCTTCTTTTAAGTACCGATTGTTAGATCAGGTAAAGGTAAAAGGGAAGACCAAATCACTTTCTGTATATGAGTTTTTATCGCCCCGTGAAAAAACAAAACTTGGATATCTCGAACTTTATAATAGAGCAGTCACGTTTGTGAAAAGTAGTAAAATAGTAGAAGCTTCCTCAATTTTTTCAGAATTGTATACAAAATATCCCGAAGACAAAGCAGTAAAAATCTTTCTCGATAGATGTCATAATTATATAGAAAAAAAGGCATCTTCATGGGACGAGATAACGAATATGATTAATAAATAAAAAAGAATATCTGTGAAAAAATATGATCTTATTGTCATTGGTTCTGGGCCTGCGGGCGAAAAAGCAGCGGCAAAAGCAGCCTACTTTGGTTATAAAGTAGCACTTATAGAAAAAGAGCGTACCTATGGGGGAGCAGGAGTTCAAACCGGAACACTACCCTCTAAAACCTTAAAAGAAACCGCATTATATTTATCTGGAGTCTATCAAAAAGGAGTATTTGGTGTAGATAAGGAGATTGGTAGAGAAACTGGTGTACATGACTTCTTGTATCGAAAAAATTTGGTGACCAATCATATGAATAAAATAGTAAAATACAATCTCGAAAAACACGGGATAGAATTGTATGAAGGTTTTGCCAGTTTTATAGATCCAAATCATATCAAAATATCGGGTGAACTAGAACAAACAATAGAAGCCAAATTTGTCTTAATAGCCACAGGTTCTTACCCATATCATCCAGAAAATATACCGTTTGACAATAAACGAATACTAGATTCGGATACTATTCTAAGTATTAAAAAGTTTCCTAAATCTATATGTGTATTAGGAGCTGGAGTAATTGGTTGTGAATATGCTACTATTTTTGGTGCTATGGGGGTTAAAACCTTTGTGGTAAATGATCATGATAAGATTTTAGGGTTTCTGGACTCAGAGGTTTCAGAAGCATTGGTTAAGCAAATGAAAAAAAATGAAATAAAAATACTATTTAATAACTCTGTCACTGCTTTTGAAATTCCCGAAAATGAAGAGAAACCATTGAAAATTACATTAAAATCTGGGCAAATATTAAATGTAGATATGTTTTTGTTTGCTGCAGGACGTAGTGGTCATATAAAAGGCCTTAACTGTGAGGGTATAGGCCTGAAAACCGGAAAACGTGAAACCGTTCTGGTCAATGATAAATTTCAAACCAATATTCCTAATATCTATGCTGTGGGTGATGTAATTGGGTTTCCGGCTTTAGCCAGTACAAGTATGGAACAAGGACGTATTGCAGTTACCCATATGTTTAATACTGCAGATCTGGAATCTCTTGCCGATATTTTCCCTTATGGTATTTACACCGTTCCCGAAGTATCAATGGTAGGCATTACCGAAGAGCAAGCTAAGGCATTAAAGATTGATTATGGAGTAGGATACAGCTATTATCGAGATACTGCACGGGGGATGATTATGGGAGATACCGATAGTGGATATCTAAAATTGATTTTTGACAAAAATACCAAAGAGATTATAGGAGTCCATATTATGGGATACTCTGCTACAGAATTAATTCACTACGGAATGCAGCTGGTACAAGAAAAAAAGACCCTGGATCACTTGATTGCTACTGTATTTAACTATCCTACATTACATGATTTGTATAAATATGCCAGTTATGATGGGCTGGGTAATTTAGCCGGTAAGAAAGTAAAAAAAGCAGGAGAGTTAATCTAGCTTCATATTGTACAATAAAGTATGTAAAACTTAAGTTGCTAGTTACTTTTGAAATACGTTTAGAGTCCCTTCTCCTTGGGGAGAAGGTTAGGATGAGGGGATTTTCACATCAAAAACCCTCACCTTAATCCTCTCCCAAAGGGAGAGGAAACAACTATCTTAATAATTAAGGATTAACAAACGACTTAAGTTAAATATACATAAAACGGGCCGCTACATGATGTAACAGCCCATTTAAACAATTCAATTTATTATAAATTGACACTAAAAATTTATTCTTCCGGTTCCTATATTACCACTATAGTAATTATCCCAGGTATCTGCAGTATCATTGTCTAACCAAACATTTGGATACGACCAGAATTGAGAAAATCCAGTTGCAGGTATAGTTTGATCACTTTCCCATAGTTGGCAAATAAATTCTTTTACAAACCATCCATTAGTACCTTTAAGATATAAGCGACCATAATCAACTTCAACCCATTCTATCGCTGCACCGGGTATCGCTCCTCTAAACAAGTATCCATCATATCCACCATCAAGGCTATCACCAGCATCATCCATCCAGTTAAAAGCAGGAGTGTACCCACCAGCACTTGTAGTAAACCTAATATAAGTCCCAACGGGTCCATCGGTTTGGTTATAGGCTTGTGTTCCTGTTTTTACCCAAACTCGATAATACCACTCGGTGCTAAAATCTTTGTTTAATTGATTAGATTGTTTGCTTATGTAGTCTCTAACAGCAGCATCAAATCTAACCATGGCTTCCTTCATTGGCACATTGTCATCAAAATGAACCTTTAGTAATGGTTTAACGGTTTCTTTAAAGTCTTTTAATACTTTTCCGTCGTTACCGGTAGTGCTTTTGAACCCTTCATCTTGCTCTTCTACACTACCTTTCTTTACTTCAAATTGACTACTCTCTGTTGCTAAATCTGATTTTTCGCAGGATACTATAAATAATACCCCAATTAATAAAGCCCCTATGGTTTTAAGATTATGAATTTTTTTCATCGGTTTTAATTTTATAATTAATAATTCAATTAGTTAGTTGTTACTCCTTCATCTGCCGGCTAGAAAATATTCGTACAACTTTGATGACAAATGTATAGGCTTCATGATAATGAAATAAGAGGTGTTTATCCCTGTTTATCTTTTTTTAACCCCTATTTCATTGGGGTGATTTCCGGATTAGTAACATATCGTATGATTTGTTATATCCACCAATAAAGAATAATATTCGTATACTTGCTTTTTTTTAAAAGACATATAGAACTATTTTATATCCCTATGACCAATAGAATTATTAGTATACTGATAGTATTAATTACCCAATCTATAACTTCGCAAGACTATATCGATCTGGTCAAAATTAATTACGGTACTATCCTGGATGCAGGTTTTGAGAATAGCGATGCTCAAACTAATGTCACTATATTTGATGTAGGAGTAACATATCCTATAAAGCTTAGTGAAAATACGGCCATTGTAACAGGAGTAGATTATATTCAGCATGCTTTGGATCTTGTACCAAATGGAGAAACAGTTAATCTAAATAATATTACCCTTAAAGCCGGGTTAAATATCAAGCATGGTTCAAAATGGTCGGGGACCTATTTATTTTTACCCAAAATTGCTAGTCAAGATTTACATACAGATGGAGATCACTTATTTTTTGGAGGAGTAGCTTTATTAAAATATCAAAAAAGTGACAGGATGCAATATCGTTTTGGAGCTTATGCCTCTAGTGAAGGATTTGGAACGTTTGTAACACCTATTCTTGGATTGTATTATATAAGCGAAGATAGTAAGTGGGAAGTTTCTGCCAGCTTACCCATTAATGCAGATATTAATCACCGTTTTAATGACGCTGTTGCTGTTGGGTTTGGGTTTCAGGCTTTTGTGCGATCATTTAGTTTAGAGCGTGAAGAGAACACTTCAGAATTATATACTCAAATGTCTAATATAGAATTTGGACCTTATTTTCAGCATGGTTTTATGGATCAAAGCATATTACTACGTTTACAAGCAGGATATTCTACGGTTTCGTATGAAATATTTAATGAAGGAGATACCTTACCTATTCGCGTTTCTGCATTTGAGTTTGGAGATGGCCGTAATCTACTTAATCCAGAGATGACCGGTAACCTTTTTGTAAGAGTCGGAGCTACATATCGTTTTCATTTAAAAGAAAAGCAAGGGCAGTAGTGTTTTAAATAGAATTTCCCGTTTATTTAATCTTTTTTATTCTAAAGGAATAATTAATACAGGTATTTTTGATTTTTTTACGATGTTTTCAGATACACTTCCAACAAAGGTTTTGTAAATAAAAGTATGTTCATGATGGCCAACAATAATTAAATCAATATTTAGCTTTTTAGATTCTTCTATTACCATTTCGATTGTTGATCCCTGTATAAGTAAACCTTCAGCACTAACTCCTTTTTCCCTTAGCTTAGCGGTGTATTCCTGAAGTAGTCTATGTTCTTTTCTAAGTTCTGATGCTCTGCTATCTCTTATGTATTGTGGTCCCACATCGTAACCCACAAAATAAGGATCCGGAGCGGCTATATGTACAAGCCATATTTTTGAATGAAATGCTTCGGCTAATTGAAAAGCTTTATCAATTAATAATTGTTCGTTTTCATCAAAATCAATCGCAACTAGTATATTTTTCATATCTCATTATTTAATGATCTGCAATGATTATATAAAGTTACTAAAGACTTTTATAATCTACTACAAATCCAATCACTAAAATGATGTAAATTAAGGTATTACACCTTCATTGAATTGTCCTGAAGAAATGCTTACTCTAAACCAAGAGAAGTTACCTGGACCGTATTATTTTTTGACTTCGATTACTATTCTATAATAGAAAAACACCTTGCATTTACAAGGTGTTTTGTTAGAGTTTGGCTAATTCAAACACTATCTTTAACTAACTATCTCTTTTTAGGCTTTAAGAAGTGATAATTTTGATTCAAATATATAGTGCATTTATAAACCAGAAAAGAGGTAATTAGCTCAATTACAACCGTTAAAAACCCCATTCTTAAACCGTTATATTCTTAATTTTGAAGACTTAAAGTATCTTGTTAAAGAATGTTAAAAACTTGTTTTTATTTTTTGAGGAAATTGTGATTTCTTTGCCAGTGGGAAAAAATAGATCATCTTGGAAAATCAGGAAAAAGAAAATACTAAAGTGTACACACGTTATAACTTTTTTAATAAAACGTTCTGTGTATTTAGAGGAGCGTCTTTACGCGAAATCTCAAGACGAAAACCAAATTATCGGAGTGAGTCGGGGAGTACCTATTATTATACAAAACAGGGGATATATCGATTATCCAACCATTGGGGAAGAGCTGCAAAATGTCAGTGGCGTCTGATATCTGATTTTCCTGCAGAGATAGATGATTTACGCTTGGGCTATGCCGATTGGGTAGATTTTAGAGAAAATCTGGATCCCGACATTGATGCTTACTACATTTCTGTTGATTTTGATACTAAAAAAGTAAGTTATATGCATAAAGATAATCCCAACTATGATCAGGTGGCGGTATTACGTTCTGCAGATGCTACTCGTAAGCTTATCAAACAAATCAAAAACCTTCTTGAAACCCATAAATGGGCAAAATACTATGATTATGATGATCTCGAAGAGTTTAGAGAAGAGGTAGTCACCCGACTTATTAATAGTAACATCTCTTTAAATGAATTGCGAAGAGAGTTGGTCGACTATTAAATTAATCTCGATATACTTACGTTATTAATATCTCATATCCTTATAAATACCTTGTATAGGGTATTCTTTTGTGGCTTCATTACAGATATATTTGTAATAAAAAATGTTTCCAAAACTAGTTTCTAGTTGATATACTATACTACAATAGGTTAATTAGTTGTGTATTATAATACAGTGGAATACCCCACAAAAAAGGGAGATATCCCTCTTGAGCATAGCCCTTAGTTTGATTAATATAGCTGATTGTTTTACTGCCTCTAGTTTAATTGATGCAATGAAGTTGAATATTGTATTTAACAAGTACAATATAGATTTGGAATAGAAATTTAATCAATTAAAAAAATAGAAATCATGAAAATATCCCTGTATTCCCGAGAGATTAAGATGTTGTTGCATCTAATCTCGATCTCAATCTTTTCAATCCCCATCACAACGCATGTTTTAAGAATAGCGTTAGACAAGCCCTTTAGTATTGGAGAATTAGCATTTGATTATTCTGATAGTAAGGGAGTAATTATTTTAATCTTATTAATGATAAGCGTTAATATTATTTCGATAATGACCAATAAATTTCATAAACTATCCTTACTAGTTACAGGAATCTTCTTTTTTACAGTTACCCTAATTCAATTATTAGTACTGCATGCTAAAGTCCCTATGATAGTTTTAGGGTATGCTTGGGAAGATGACGCATCTAGTTTTGAAGCATATATGACTGGAATATTTTGTGCAATACTGTTTTTATATGTATTCTTTCTTAAAGAAGAAAGTCCTAAAGTAGAAAAAGTAATCTCCACTAAAAAAACTTCCATTTCATTAAACGATATCATTTATAATATTAAAGAGAAAATAAAAACTTTGGATTTAGACAGAAGGTTATTTTTTTTGTCGGGTATAATTTTTAGCCTAATCTTAGCTATTCCTTTATGTGCAATTTTATACGCTTTAGCTGGATTTTTGATACCTGAACAATATTTAGCACCTGAAAAAATAAAGTTATTGGCTTGGATTGGTATTGTAGGCATGCAGGGTAGTATAATTAGTATGCTATTAAGTTTTCGCAGATTCGATGAAGCGCAAAAAGAAATTAGTAAACTACAACTTTTTTTAAATGCATTTTTTAGGCCATTTATAGGTTTGTCGTTTGCACATTTGTCTTATTTTATGCTTGAGTCTGGTTTGCTACAAAATGGATTAGAAGATGAGCTTGGTAATACGCTTAAAGATGCAAAAAATATCGTTTCATTTTCTTTTAACTATCACGTATGTATTGCCTTTATAGCCGGATTTACTGAGAGAATCGCTAGAGTAATTCAGCCATTATCTACCAATGAACATAGAAACGAAGGGGGTGTTGAAAAAGGTAAATCAATAAATGAAATAGAGCAAAGAACAGATGAAATAAGGGATACACAAAACAATGAGGGAGAACAACCTGAAAACAGCAATGAAACCGATGGCATTGCTCTATTGTAAACTTATTATTTGATTATAAAATCATTGTTATACTAGTTGTTTTTTCGGATCTTTATAATTGATAATCAACTCGTTAAATAGTGCCTACATTTATATCCATATTAAGTTTTTTATTTGTAATCGGTTTTGGATATTATAGTCAAGATGTATATACTATACAAAGAAAAAACATGGTACAAGATCAATTAAAAGCTAGAGATATTGTCGATCGTGTCACTTTAAATGCTATGCTCAAGGTGCCCAGACATCATTTTGTTCCAGATAATGTGAAAAAATATGCGTATCAGGATACCCCATTATCTATCGGGAAGGGGCAAACTATTTCTCAGCCTTATATCGTGGCTTTTATGACCCAAGAGCTACAACTAAAACCAGACGATAAAGTATTGGAAATAGGAACTGGTTCTGGCTATCAGGCGGCGGTGTTGGCAGAAATCGTAAAAGAAGTGTATACTATCGAGATTGTTGAATCTTTGGGATTGACTGCAAAAAAAACGCTGAGTACATTAGGGTATCAAAATATAGAAGTGCGAATAGGAGATGGGTATCATGGTTGGAAAGAACAAGCACCTTTTGATGCTATAATTGTTACTGCAGGGATTGATACTATACCACAACCATTACTGGATCAACTTGCAGAAGGAGGAAGGATGATTATTCCCGCAGGATCTCCTAATGCCATGCAACTACTTCTGGTAAAGAAGAAAAACGGAAAAATAAAAACTCAAGAACGACTTCCGGTTCGATTTGTACCTTTTGTAAGAGGGAAGAATTAGCTAAAACTCTTCCAATTATCTACTTGATTTAGTGAGAATTATTTAATATATTTGACTAATAAACGAAAATAGTCAAAAAATATAATGACTCCAACAAGACAAAAGTTACTTACCACAGCTAGTAAAACGTTTAGCAAATATGGGTTCTATAAAACATCTATGGATGAGATTGCCAAGTCTGCCAGAAAAGCAAAAGGATCTTTGTATTATCATTTTAACAGTAAAGAGTTACTTTTCCGTGAAGTAGTATTGTCTGAGCTTACTTTCTTAAAACAAGAATTAACATCCATTTTTGAAGATCATAATGCCGATAGTAGGGATATCATAAGGGCATATATGACCAAAAGAATGATGATTATGAATATCTCAATAAACTATCAGGAAACATTACGACCAGAATTTTATGAGTTCTATGAGTTCTTAAATGATGTGATTTTAGAAATGGATCAGTGGGAAAAACAACAGATCACAAAAATCCTAAATAGAGGAGTAGCCAATGATGAACTTGAATTACCCGGAGATATCGGAGTGTATGCCGAAATGTTACTCATATTCCTTAAAGGCCTGGAGACCCCATTGTTTTTAAAAGGGCAATATGAAAGACTTATAGCCAACTTTGATAATCTTATCGGAATACTGACAAAAGGTATTTCAAAAATATAACTGTCTAACGATAAAAAATAGAAAAAATGAAAAGATTAAAATACCTTCTGGTGTATACCTTACCAATTACAGTCTATTTTTCATTTAACACTACAGGTGCAATGACCTTTGCTCCATTTATCATATTTTTTGGGTTTGTACCGCTATTAGAATTATTCTTTAAACCCGATGCTTCTAATTTTGATAAGGAAACTGCCACTGCAGAAAAAAACAACCCTATTTATGATTGGGTGATGTATCTATCGTTACCTGTACAATTAGGTATGTTGGCCTATTTTCTTTTTGTAATTCAAGATACTCCTTTTGGTACCGTAGAGTTTTTCGGAAGAGTATCTGCTATGGGCTTAATGTGTGGGGTATTGGGCATTAATGTGGGTCACGAATTAGGGCATAGACATAGTAGAGCAGAACAATTTATAGGTGAAATATTACTGTTAACCTCATTAGATACTCATTTTCTGCCGTATCACAACGGGGGACATCATCGAGATGTAGCTACACCAAATGATGCGGCTACAGCCAAAAAGAATCAGATTTTATTTATTTTTTGGGTTACATCGCACTTTGGTAGTTATTTTAAAGCCTGGAAATTAGAAAATGAACGATTGCGTCAGCAAGATAAATCTCCATTCTCTATGCAAAACCGTATGGTAGTGTATTCTTTTGCCAATATTGCATTGCTGTCCTTAATTTTTTACTTCTTCGGAACACAAGTATTGTTAGCTTTTATTGGAGCTGCAATTCTTGGGATTCTATTATTAGAAACTGTTAATTACATAGAACATTATGGGCTAATGAGAAATAAAACTGAAGCTGGCACATACGAGCGAGTAAAACATCATCATTCATGGAACTCTGATCACCCCATAGGCCGCTTGCTATTATTTAACCTTTCTAGACACTCTGATCATCATTATAATGGAAGCAAGAAATATGCAGTACTAAAATCTGTGCCCCAAAGCCCGCAAATGCCTACTGGTTACCCGGGAATGATGGTCTTAGCATTGTTTCAACCGCTATGGTTTATATTAATGAACAGGAAATTGAAGAGACTTGAGAGCATGTAAATAAAACGAAGTAATTATGTCTTGTTTTTCTTTCTTCTGAAACAAAAATAATCTATACTATATGTTAATATTCCCACTACAAGGATTGATAACCCGATCAAGGATTCCCTGGGCTGCTCTAGTATTAGATAGGTTAATATCCAGATACTAATGGCTAAAAATATAATTTGAGGTATGGGATAGATTGGGCTTTTAAAACCAGTATAATCTTTTCTTTTGCGTACAAAAAAGAGTCCCGCAACTGTTATGGCTACAAAAAACTGAAGCATAAAGCCGCTATAGGTAAGGATTTGATCAAATGAACCTGTAAATACCATAATTACAGCAATAACAGCTTGTAATATTATCGCGATCAAAGGAATACCTTTTTTATTCGTTGTTCTTAAAAAATGCCATAGTCTATAATCATCTGCAATCACTTTTGTCACTCTTGGACCTACCCATACCATGGCACTAATACTCGAAATCAGCATTACAGCAATCAGAATACTTATAATTTGCCCTCCTATATCTCCAAAGATTTGCCCCGCTACAATTTGGCCAATTTCTATTTTTCCCGAAAGCTGTTCTAACGTTGCTTGTCTTAAAAATACAATTTGCAACAACACATATAGCAAACTAACCAATAAGGATCCACCAATCAAGGCGATAGGAAGGTTTCGTTGTACATCTTTTATTTCTTCCACTATATAAGCAGCGGCATTCCAACCAGAATAAGAATAAGTGACAAAGATTAATGAAACGGCAAATGATGGTAACAAAATCTCTTCCTTCCACCCAGAACTCCAGTCGAATGCTGTTGCTGTAGATGGCATTAAAAAGCCTACAACAATAAAAAAAAGAATAATTAAAACTTTAAAATAAGTAGTTGCGTTTTGGAATAGGCTACTTCTACGCAAATCGAACATATGTATAACCGAAACGATAACAATGAGTATAATAGCGATTATTTTTGCATTTACCTGGAGATAACGTTCGGTATAAGATCCTGCCGCCATTGCAGCAAGAGCAATAGGAGCAGCAAAACCAATGGTTAATGATACCCACCCAGATAGATAGCCTAATAATGGATTATACGTGACGGTTAAAAAGTGATACTCGCCTCCCGAACGTCGTAGTTTAGTACCTAACTCGGCGTAGGTGAGGGCTCCACTAATGGCTATGACAGCTCCCAATATCCAAAGTAACAATATGCTCCAGGTGTTTTTTATATCCACTAACTGAAACCCAAGACTGGTAAACACACCGGTACCAATCATATTGGCAATAACTATTGCTGTTGCCGTTTTCCAGGATATTTTGTGCTTCGCGTTGATTTGTAATAGAAATGATTGATTGATTTTTTGAAAGTATCAAAAAAACTATGGTTAAGGTTTAATTTTATCATAAATATTTGATTTCAAGAAAATTAAATATTAAAATACTAAAAAGCCTCGATAATTAATCGAGGCTTTTTTTCGGATACGAATAAGTATTTCACCAACATCTTCATACTAATTTCTTATTACGTATCAGGTAAAGGGGCAAAAACACGATTAAATCAATACATCCCCATATTCTTTTTTAGGAAGTAAAATCTCTTTTTTAGAATTGTTATTAAGCCAATAAAAATCGGTATTTACCATAGCGCATAATTCATTATTAGAATTAAAAAAACGACTTCTAAGATTTATCTTCCCCGTAGTATTGTTAATTTCTGAAAGCTCTAGATTCACAGAAAAATGCTGCGTAAACATTAAGTGTTTTAGATAGATGAGTTCTTCGTTGCATTTCTGAAGTCCTGTTTTTAAAGCGTCTAACTTATGTTTCGAATATCCTTTTTGAAATAAAAAAGTATTAAATATTGATGAAGTATACCCATGATAAGCAACATCATGCATTACCATAAAATCATCTACATCTTCTCCTTTAACTTTATATGTTCTTCTAAACATTTTACTTAATTTTTTAATTTACTTAAAATCTGTAATCATTTGTATTTTAATAATTTACATTTCAAAATAGCATGTATATTCTTATCAACTACTTATCTGAGTTTTGTATTTCTTCAAGCTTCTTTTTTTTATGTTTCCCGAATTGAAATGCTCTAGAAATATTAAACCCTAAGTGTACATCTCCTTCAAAAAAATCATCGGTAGATTCGGTGATAAAACTTTTTTCGATCATGGTAATCGAGTTGGATAAAATGATCTGAAATACATGTCCTCCAGTTTCGATATCAATACCAAAGGCCAGTGAGTTTTTTGCATCAATAGACTCTAGAGGGTTTACTGTATAATGATATTCCCCATTTACCGAAATCCTTTTGGTTAATTTCACTCTTCCTCCAATTCCCACTGCAAAAATATCATGCGGGTCAGCATTAATTTTTACAGAGTTTCTATGTATGTAACTGGGCATAATTTGTAGTGAAAAACCCGGACTAAATTTTCTGGCAAGTAATATCTGTGTAGTGTACGATAAACGATCACTCTCACTTGGTTCTTTACCTGGTTCGAAATCATCAATGCTTCTATACGCCACACTACCAAAAAGAGACATAGAAAATGGTAATGCACTTGCTCCAGAACTTTGCTTCAACAATCTATATTTAAAGAAACCATCATAGGTTTTTTCAAAACTACTTCTACCAGCTCCTAACATAATGTCATCTGTTAGTCCATATTCAAAGGCAAAACGAATATTTGATTGATCTAATCCATACAGTTCATCAGGACCTAAATTTACTCTACCAAAACGGTGAGATATCACAAATTCGAGTATTCCTTTTTTTCTATTTTCTATAGAGTGACCATTTAATATTCTGGTTCCTTTAAAGGTAGAAGTCACATAGTCTTTAGTTTGAGGTGTTTCCTTATCTAAAATGTCAAAAAGATCATCCTGAGCCAATACCTGTGATTGAATACCAAGTAAAGCGATTATAATTAAAAGATTTTTCATGTTACTTTTTATAAGGTTTATGATCTAATTCAAAGCTAACTTCTATGGTTTCTGCAATATTATTAATGACGACCGCCGGAATTTTAATTTTGAAATCCGCAACTTTTACAGGAAAACTTCCTTTTAGGGATATATTCTCTTCGGTTTTAATGATTTTTGCTTGTGTTTCGATGTTTTTGGTAACACCATGAATCGTGATATCACCTAGTATAGTAACCATTTTTTCATCCGCCCCAAGTTGATCAAAACTCAGGATCTGTCCTTTAAAAGTGGCTTTAGGATATTTATCTGATTCTACATAGTTTTCATTAAAATGTTCTTGCATTAATGATTTTTCAAACATGAATGATTTCATTAATATAGAAATGGCCAGGGCTCCATTAGAAGTATCAATTATACTTAATACCTGATTATTATCAGCCTTAATGTCTTCAACAGGAGAGGTTGAGAAAAAGGAGGTATATCCTTGTTTTGTTAAGAATTTTTCTTGCGCATATGATATTGTGGCTAACAAGAAACAGCAAAGTACTATAAGTGGTTTCATCTTTTTAATGTTTTGTGTATTGATAATAAAATTTGTCTGGCGACAAGCGGCGATCCTATAGATGCCAATTTTTGGCAGGTATACTTATTCATTTAGAATGACACACTTTACCAGGATTACATCCATTAGATAGCCAGTACAAATCCCTTTGATTGCAATGGTTTGCCCAGTTTTTAAAGCCTCCATTTTTTTGTTTTCTTCAGCGTTTAAATGGCACATCACGCTTCCAAAAGAATCAGTACCACTTAAGGTGATAACTCCTTTTTCTTTTGTTAAACTTAACTCTGATATGACACCTGTTACCTGAATGATTTGTTCCAGATATTTTGAGTTTGCCTTGGTTTCATCATTTTGAAAATCACTCAAGACTTTTATAGCTTCTACAGAAAGATTAGGTGCTTGTTCTGAAACATTGATGTGAGGTTTATTAAATAGTGTTACACCAATAAAGGCAACTGCTAAAACTATAATGAGCACAACGTTTATGAGTATGATTCTTGTTTTTCTAATCATAGCATTCTTTTTAATTGTTTAATGCTCCGTTATCAATCCAGCACCTAATTAGTTCTATTTCTTCATTGGTAAGAGATCCTCCCAATGGCATTCTTCTAGATACCACTTGTGTTCTTACTCTAGCAGCATTAGCATTTATTCCTTCAAAAGTTCTTAAATCAGGAGCCTGGTTACCTCCATGACATCTAATACAATTAGTGTCTATAACAGGTTTGACATCAGCTGTAAATGAAATATCTGTACTACATTCTTCATTTCCGATAGGTAATGGAATTTCTTCTTCAACATTATTGTCACAGGAAAAAAAAGCAATACTTAAGGTTATGAGTACATGTATATATTTAATTTTTGAGATTGTATTCATTGGTTTTGAATTAAGGTATAAGAGGAAGGAGCAAGCACGCCTTCCCCTTATGATCAACTAACTACTTAAATATGAAATTATATTGAATTAATTATTTAGATAAATCTCACAATTCACTTAATTACAAGACTTTACTATATCAATAATTAATTTTATAGTGCTGCTTCGGTATCGGTATTTGCTATTGGCCAAACACCCGGTGCAGGAAAATTGATTCCAAAATTATCTCCTCTTTCTACATCTTGTCCGAAGTAATACAATGGCCATCCTCTAAACGTTAATTGACTTCTACCAAAAACATCGATTGTACCAAAATCACTTGCATCAAGAATACTTGGCAGCTTATCAATATCGATATGAAATACTGGCCATACTGCATCGTTAGAAAAATCTGCAGCCGTAAAGTTGTTTGTATCTTTAGTATCGTTTATAAATGTATACAGTGTTCTTCCTGTATTACCATTTACGATATAAAATGTAAGTTCATCACCAGGTGTGTAGTCACTTTTAAAGTTTACAGGGTTTCCTTCGGCATCTTTACCTACCAGTTGAGCTTCTGCATACATTAAAGAATAGTCTGGTTTTGCGATATACCAGTTATTACCAACTTTATCACCATTAGTATCACCTGCAGCATTATCATTGGCAAAATAATACAGAGGCCATCCTTTATAGGTATTTTGCTTTTCTCCATCTGATCTGGTAATTACCCCAAAGTCTGAAGCTAACAAACCATCATCCAATGTTAAATCGGCGGTATAAAATATAGGCCACGCAGCCTTACATCCATCTACACAAACAGATTCTCCTTTTGTATCTCTAGAGAAAAAATAAAGAGACATTCCGTTGGCATCGGTAAGAATGCTTCCAAATGTTGCATCGGTTGCTAATTGTACCGCATTGGCTACATCTACTGGAGGAGTTGGTTGTGGATCACTATCATCACTACTACAACTGTAAAGTGCAGCAACTAATGCGAATACTAAGAAAATTGACTTTTTCATTTTTTTGAGTTTTTATGATTTATGAAGCAAATTACCGTCAATAGTACCCTTAGAATCAAATTAATATGTGTGAGAGGGAAAAAATGGCGTTAAAAAGGAAAAAAAAGGGTTGAAAAAAATAGAGTTTTATTGATTTATAAGACTCTAGTATATAATTGCATGGGTAGTACAAATGAATACTTTGTTCATTTGTATTATTTGGTGTATATCCTATTACTGAAACAAGTTCAGCATAGGCTCTAAATACTTCCTAAAGGGAAAGACTTTATAACTCTCTCCTTTTGGACGACAGTGCGATAGCGATGTGCGAGCTGGAGTTGTGGATAAGGGATTGGGATACCAGGAGTTTTAGTAAAATTAACCCACGCAATTATATACTAAAGCTACTTATAACCATTTAGAACAATCCTTTTGAGTTTTGAGAATAGCAGTTTTATGTCGAGAGTTCATTGCATTGCGTTGCACATCGATCTCCTCCCGGTGGGAGCTAGTCTAAATGGTTGCGTATCGATCTCCTCCCGGTGGGAGCTAGTCTAAATGGTTGCACATCGAGCTCCTCCCGGTGGGAGTTAGTCTAAATGGTTGCGCATCGAGCTCCTCCCGGTGGGAGCTAGTCTAAATGGTTGCGCATCGAGCTCCTCCCGGTGGGAGCTAGTCTAAATGGTTGCTCATCGAGCTCCTCCCAGTGGGAGCTAACCTAAATGGTTGCGTATCGAGCTCCTCCCGGTGGGAGCTAGTCTAAATGGTTGCGTATCGATCTCCTCCCGGTGGGAGCTAACCTAAATGGTTGCACATCGATCTCCTCCCGGTGGGAGCTAGTCTAAATGGTTGCACATCGAGCTCCTCCCGGTGGGAGCTAGTCTAAATGGTTGCGCATCGAGCTCCTCCCGGTGGGAGCTAGTCTATTATAAAATACAATGACTGCTTATGCGATATAGTATTTAAACAAACAAAAAATCCTGCTGGTCTCATTCGTAACCAACAGGATTAGGGTATTGGGGTAATAAAATCCCTTTTTTATGTTATTCTATAGTATACCGACCCCAGGGATATTTTCTAATACAATAACATCTACTTCTCCAGATATGGATAAATCATTTTCACTATCGTTATTAACCCCATCGACATCAAAGGAGAATGAGAAAGTGAGATTATTTGTGTCATCATTAAAATTGAAATTGGTAATGCTAAAATTAGATACAGGTGGTTCTATGCCTTGATTATCAAAAGTTCCATTTAATTGCAGTACTACCAGATCCTCAAAAATCATATTATATTCGTGGAGCTCAAATTCAAATTCGAATTCCTGAGTGTCGGTTCCCGGATTAATTACATTAAGTGTAATTCCGGCCGTAAATTCTTGAGAATCGTCATCCGGAGTATTTAGAAATCGTAATAGATTAAAGGTCATATCACCTGTTTCATTTATGGTAAATGAATTGAAATTGATAAGCGAATTGGCATCAATAGCAGTAAACGCTAAAGTTTTAGTATCTGTAAATGCTTCGTTATTATCTTTTCTGGTTCCATTAATAGTAAGATTGATACCTCCAAATTGAGTAAGTTCTTCAAAACCAACGCCATCTTGCCCGTTAGCACCATCTGTTCCATCAACACCATCAATTCCATCAACTCCATCTAAACCATTAGGCCCGGCAGCACCATCTTCACCTTCGCAATTGGTTAGGGATACCCCAAGAAAACCAATCAAAAGGATTTTATATATTGTTGTTAAACGTATATTTTTCATTTTGTGTAAATTTTATAGTTTTTATTGCTGTGCTTATTATATTCCTTGCAGCTCTCTTAATACAATCACATCTACTTCTCCTGATACCGAAAGCTCATTACCTGTAGAATTTCTGTTTTCAGGTACATCTAGCGTAAATGAAAACGTAAGCACATTTGTTTCATTATTAAAATTAAAATTTGTGATATTAAAATTCTCTATATCGTTATCGCTACCAATAAATGTTGTTATATCCAATACAGTGAGATCTTCTGAAATAACAGGGTATTGAAATATGCTAAAAAGTGATAGATTAAATTCTGGAGCTGTATCTGGGTTTGTAACTAATAGACTAAGTGTTGTACCAACGCTTTGGAATTCTTCGCCACCGGGAACACTCAGAAATCTTCCGAAGTCAAATTGTAGAGAAGACTCCTCAACAATAACTGAATTTGATTGTGGTAAAATTTCTGGAGATAAAGGTGTGAATCGAAATACATTGCTATCGGTAAAAGCTACATCATCTGGTCTTGTGCCTTCTAAGGTAAGCGTTATACTTCCAAACTGTGTAAGTTCACCAAAGCCTAATCCATCAGTTCCGTCTGTTCCGTTAATTCCATCGGTTCCATCAATGCCATTATTAGCATTTTGTCCTGCTGGTCCTATGTCACCATCTTCGACTTCGCAATTGGCAAATAATACCCCAAAGCAGCAAATAAAAATTGTTTTATATATGTTGATATGATTAAATCGTTTCATGATTTTTTGTTTTTTGTTATTGTTTAAAGTTCTATGTCATCTATATTTTCTACAACGATGACATCTACTTCTCCAGAAATGGTTAAATCATTACCCGTATCATTATTTGCTGCATCGACATTAAAAGAAAATGAAAATGTAACCGCATTGGTCTCATTATTAAAATTGAAATTGGTTATACTAAAATTTGTAACCCCTATTTGATCGTTATTAAAATCATCCCTAAAACCAAAGTAGGTGAGATCATCAAAAATCATTATGTAATCATCTACGAACACCTCGAATTCAATGGTTTCATCAGCTTCTCCCGGGTTAGTAAGAACAAGGAAAACCTCTATTCCTGAATCCTGAAAATCGTCATCAGGTGCACTTAAAGTCCGTTCTATACTAAACTCTAAACTGTTTTCTTCAATTTCTACATTGTTAAAACGGTCAATATCTTCTACAGCAGTAAATTTAAATTCATCGGTTTTGGTAAAAGGAATATTATCGGGTCGTGTTCCCTCTAGCGTGAGCGTGATACTTCCAAATTTGGTGAGTTCATCAAAACCAACACCATTTTGACCATTGGTTCCATTTTGGCCATTGGTACCATCAACACCATCAACTCCGACAATACCATCTGCACCAGCAGGGCCAATATCACCGTCCTCACAATTGGCGGATAAAAGCCCCAATACACCAATTACAACTGTTCGTAAAAAAAAGTTTTTCATTGTTTTAATTTTTAAAATTAATTATTGTTTGAATGATGACGCAAATAACCATATATAAAGGCATGCGAATGAAATTAAATTTTATGAAAGGGAAAAAATGGTGTTGAAAAGGAAAAAATGAAGTTGAATACAATTCCAATTTTCTTACTTCGGAAGTATTAAGAGGTGTTAAGAAGTAGTAGAGTTGAAACCCTAAAATTTATATAGGTAACCCATTGTGCATTTAGATACTTTTTAACCAAAATCCGTCAATTCGAGTGCTTCGACTTTAGGAGAAGTGTACTTCGACTGGCTCAGCAGAGCTATCGAGAATAGGATTATTGGTTAAAAAAAGCTATTCTCGATACATTTTGTCTTCATTTCATTGCGCAAAATACTCGAATTGACGCTTTTTTTGTAATGATTTTCCTAAATGCACAACGGGTATATACAATGTATTCTTATATAAAAGGAGGGAGTATATTAAATATTAAGCCACTGTCTAAACTCGGCGGCTTTATTTTTACTTATGAGTATTTCTACATCGGCATCCTGAACTAAAATTTTAAGTTGGCTATTACCATACTTTATTATTTTTTCGATACCCGTAATACTAATGATGAATTGTCGATTGGCTCTAAAAAACAGTGACGTATCTAAGCTTGCATATATATCATCAAGGCTATTACTACTCGTTGTTCTTTTTCCATCAAAACAAACCACATAGGTAATCGTGTTTTCGGTATATATATACGCTATTTTGTTAATTGAAATGGGGATTAACTCATTTCTAAGATAGGTGAGAATTCGTTTTTTTCCAAAATCAGATTCTGATTCAGATTCAGATTCAGAATGTTCATCGTTTGTATCTTTAACTACTTTTTGTTGGTAAGCCACAAGATCTGTATTCAGTTTTGAGAGATTTACCAGTTCACTTTCTAAACTTATGTTTTTTTGTTCTAATTGCTTTTCATAATAACTTCCAATAATACGAACTGCAAAGAAGGAAGACAGGATAATTAAGCCACCCATTAAAGCAAATATGGTATAAAAACTTGTTTTAAGCTTTCTTGTTTGAGCCGATATCTTATTCAAATTGGCATGTGCTGCTACAATTAAATCAGAATCTTTTACAGGGGAGATATAGACAATCTCAGACTCTATACCAATGGTGTCATTTTCTTTTTCTTTTTTACGGTTCATCAACAAATCGTATAGCTTATCAGAACTATTTTCTTCGCTTAACGATTCTAAAAGCAATTGATTAGAGTTTACTTTTTGTCCAACTTTTGTAATATCGGGATGGCAAACTTCTTTTCCAGACCAGTTGAATACACAAATAAATGAAGCACCACTATGGGTGTTCTCTATCGTATTCTGAATATTACTTATTACGGTATTCTTTTCAATACCACCCACTAATTGATTACTGATTAGCTTTGCTATTTCATTAGCTTCACGCTTACTCGATTCTAATTGTACTTCAATCAGTTGATTTGCGCTTACTTTGATAAAATACTTTACACCAAGAGACGCTATGATCAAAAAAATAACTGATATTGAAATGAAAGTTAAAAAGTATAATTTATCTTTTCTCATTGGGACGTTACATAAATCTGTTACTTCTAAACCTTTTTAGTTTAGCATACATACGATAGCGAAAACGAAAATAGTATATTTTTTTTCTATTTCATTTAATCAGGAAATAATTGCACTTTATTTCAGCTGATTTTTTTCCTTTTAAAAGCTGCTTTTTCACCCTAATCAACATTTATTACAGCAAAATGTTATAATCATTGTTTATTTGCTGAAATACTAATCCGAAAAATGTAAATCAATGAAAAAGCTTAAAAACAATATACCTTTATACTTATTTTCAATTACCGCTGTTATAGTAATGCTGCAAATTACGTTTTTAATAGCAACGTGTTAACTAAATCATTTTAAAAATCCAGCATTAACTATGTGCACGGATATTGTTTAAATTAATTTTTTTTAAATTGAGCAATTGTAGCATTGCAGATCAGAGAATGTTTTAGAAGTACAAGATGAATACAAAAAATAAAATCATAACCTTTCTTTTTTGCTTACTATTAGTAGCAGGGCTTTACTTTTATTTTGGTTTTTACAATCATGCGTATGTTGATATTGATAACGTAGCTACAGAAATAAAAATGAGTTCTGGAGAGCTTACTTCAAAATATATACTTAATGAAGAAAGTGCAAATTCTATATATAGAGGTAAAGTTATTGAATTAGAGGGTATCGTAAAAGAGATCTCTTTTTTAAACAATCGAAATACTGTATTATTGCATGGCGATGACAAATATTCTAGTGTAATATGCGATATGCAAGCCGATCAAACAGAAGAAGTCAAAAAACTTGTACCTGGTCAAAAAATACAAATAAAAGGAATCTGTAAAGGGTTTCTTAAAGATGCTATACTATTAAACTGTATGCTGATTAACACACAAATCAATGAATAAAATTATTGTTCTGTTACTTATTTTGACAAATTTTACTGATGTAAAAGTAAAGTCGGATCAAGTTATCACACGTCAAGGGCAGGCTTCTTTCTTTTCTTATACTTCTGTAGAAAATATAGAGGCCAAGAATAATCAGGTGTTGAGTATTATTGATTTGTCGAAAAATAAAATTGCCGTGAGCATGCTCATGAATGCTTTTGTTTTTAAAAAATCATTAATGCACGAGCATTTTAATGAAAGTTATATTGAGTCTGACCTATATCCCAAAGCTACTTTTGAAGGTGAAATCATTGATTTTGATCCATTAGCCACAGGTGTCCAGGTTAAAATTATTAAAGGAGACCTTACTATACATGGTATTACTAAAGAGGTAGACATAAAAACAACTATCGAAAATAACAATGGTAAATATCTATTGACTGGTGATTTTGAAGCAACCGTTAAAGATTTTGACATCAAAATTCCACCGATCTTAGCGCCAAATATTGCTAAAACAATATCAATAACCTTTAGATTTGAATATCAGCCATATGAAAAATAAAACACATCTTTTGGTATACTTTTCTGTAATGCTTGGATTTGGCACATCTATGAATGCGCAGGATTTGTTAGATACACTAGACAAAGAATACCCAGATACACCCCAGTACGAATTTGCAACCTTTAAGGCAAGTCGTATTTCGATAGGACATTCTGTTGAAACTAGAAAAAAAGGAATTTTAGAGATTCAGGCATTCAGTCGATTTTGGAACATCCCAAATTATAGAGGCCAAAGTTTTATAGCCGATAAACTTAGCACCAGGCTAGCATTAGAGTATGGGATCTCTGATCGATTAACATTGGGAGCAGGTGGTACTACCTTGGATGGTGTTTTTGATGGTTTCTTAAAATACAAACTCATACGTCAACGAAGTGATGGCAAGGGCTCTCCTTTAAGCATCACTCTTTTTCAGAACGGATCCTATCGTAGTAAACGTAATCGACCTTTTCCAGACGTAAATAGATTTGATGAGTTTAGTGATAAGCTAGCCTTTACCAGCCAATTATTGTTAGCTCGTAAATTCACACCTCAATTTTCTATGCAAATTTCGCCTACATATATACATAGAAGTTCCTCTGTTTTTAACGAAGACCCTAATCATCAATTTGCAGTAGGAATAGGAGGGCGTTATAAATTGGATGGGCATGTGTCTATTGTATCTGATTATTTTTATGTGATTAATCCTTTAGAATCGATAAATTCATATGATGCATTTTCCTTGGGCGTTAACTGGGAGCTAAGCGATGTGATGCTACAGTTTCAGCTAACTAATACCCGATCTATGGTCGAAGATGCTTTTATCACTCAAACACCAAATAACTTCAACTTTAAAGATGGTAATTTTGTCTTTGGATTTAATGCCATTTTTGTATTGCATCTTAGTCAAAAGAAACCTTAAACTAATTTAGATTGAGTAGTTTTCATTTAAAACTGATAAAAATCATTGATTATAATTGATAATCAGATTATTATTGATGCCTAAGCACACTTATGAAAATCTCAAAAGATATTGTTTTACGGCCTAGGTTTTTTCAAGATTTAAATATGTCTTCTGAAAATGCACTTGAAGCTTTCGAAAAAAAAAGTAAAACCTGCCGAGAGTTTACTGTAAGTCGTATTGATCACCATGTGTTTATACGTATCCCAAAGAAAGAACAGCATTTTTGGTCCCCACAATTACATTTAGAAATTTATGATAACGATAAACCAACGCTAAAAGGACTTTTTGGACCTAGTCCTACCGTTTGGACACTTTTTATGTTTCTACATTTTATAGTAGCTGGATTATTTACTACCGCCGGGATTTGGTTATATGCAAATATAAGTTTAGACCAACCCATTATATTTCCAATAACATCTATGATCGTTCTTTTTATTACATGGTTTGTCCTTTATTTTGCAGGTCGTTTAGGAAGAGAAGCTGGTAAAAAAGAAATGTATGCATTGTATTCCTTTATGGAAGAAACCCTGGATGTATAAGAAACTTAGGGCAGGTGATAAGCACTTTTGTTTTGGTTTATTACTTAGCTAAATATAAATATTTTGCTTTTATCTTTTCTACTATAAATACCAAATTTTATATTTGGTGGACTTTGTTAATATGGACAAAACTTTCAGGGAAGCACAAACGTCCTATGTTTTTTATACATTGTTTTCCATACGTTTTATAGCTCATTTTTGAGACAAACTTGTATTAAGTCTTTATTTTACCTATATTTGTGTCTCAAAAATGAGACAAAATGTACGAAGAGGCTGATATATCTGCTATTTATGCTTTGTTAGGAATAAATGGTCAAAAAAATTTTAAAGATTTAATAGAGGATAAAAAATCAAAATTAAAAATATCCTCCGATAGACAGTTATCATCTTTATTAGGTATTAACAAAGATACACTAACAAGAATAATAAATGGCGAAAGTAAAAAAGTTGATTTAATCTCAATTATTAAAATCAGTAATTTTTTAGATATTAAAATAGAAGATACAGTTAAGATATATGTATCTACTTTAAAGCCAGAAGCAATATCAGAAATCGAGAATAATCGTAAAGCTAATTTTATAGTTAGAAACTTTGATTTAGATGGTTTAAAAAAAATAGGTTTCATAAAATCAAAAACAGATTTTGAGGATATAGAAAAGCGAATTCTAAGCTTTTTTAATATAGAAAATATCTTTGATTATAATACCTATGTAGCGTACCCTTTGTTTAGTAAGTCAAAAAAATCTTCTAATGATTTAATGAATATTTTTTGGATTAAATCGGCTTACAGTCAATTGGAAAAAATAAATAATCCAAACGAGTTTGATTTAGAAGAGCTCAAAAAACTAATTCCAAAAATAAGACCTTATAGTCGACTAGAAAGTAATGGGCTCTTAACAGTTATTCGAGCCCTATATATTATTGGAGTTACAGTAATTGTCCAAAAGTATGTAACTAAAACCTCCGTTAAAGGAGCTACTTTTTTTGTTAATGGTAAACCTTGTATTGTATTGACTGATTTTTATGAAAGATATGACCTTATCTGGTTTACACTCTTTCACGAATTATGTCATATTTTATATGATTTAGATGATATTGAGAGAAATAGTTATCATTTATCAGGAACATCAGATGTTTTACTTCTAAATGAAGATAGAGCTAATCATTTTGCAAGAACAATGCTATTTTCAAAAGATAAGATGGATTTTATCAAACCAAATATCGGTAATCATTTTGTAGTCTCTAAGTATGCTGAAGATAACAACGTGCATTCGAGTATTATTTATGGTTTCTATATTTATGACAATCCTCAAAAAAGATCTCAATTATATAAAAAATTCAGTAAATACTTGATTTCTTCTGGAAATGCCATAAAATCTGTAAAATCTAATGCGTGGACTGTAGAAAACCCAATAGAAGAAATAGAAAGAATAATAGAAAGAATATCAAAATAAATTAAATGGAAAACAAGAAAAAATCAGAAGATAAAAATCTTGAAGAAATTAAAAAATTAGCAGAACTAGCTGATGAAAATAAAGGGTTTGAATTAGGGTTTGAGGATGAGTTTCAGGATGATGTTAAGAAAATAGATTTTGTAGATGACAAACAAAACCCTGCTGAATCTCATAGATTATATTATGCCATTGAGGGAGCTTTACGTATGCATCTTCCAAAAGGAGATACTTATAAAGAATTAAGACGAGTTGTTAGGGAAGAAAAAATCATTTTCTTAACAGGAGGTAAAAGAAAAGATGAAACAGGAAGAAGAGGTGCTGATAGCAGACAAGCTTATATTTCTACTCATCTTAGTGTGGCTTTAAATAGTTTGTTGGAATGGATCCAAGAAGGCGGTAATAGTTTTGATTTGTTTTTGAAATTTAGAAAACTAAATGTTGATTACGGCTATTTTAATGAGGATGAATCGGAAGATTATAATCAAATTATGAAAAAATAGATAGATGGTTCTTCAGAATGTGTGGTACCTTGAATGTATAGTTCAATTACTTCTTATCGGTACGTTTTGTTTTTTTTATAAATAATGCACTTTATCAATATTAAATCCTTGCACTTTATGATCATCTAATAAAATGAGTGTTTTTTGGTACTCTATGTTTTCAAGTAGTTGAAACAGTAATTGCTGAGTTTTAATGTTCAGTTCTTTTAAAGGCTCTTCAAGAATTAAAATTGGTTTTTTGGTAAGTAATGCTCTGCAATACATCAACATTTTTTGTTGCCCAGAGGTGAGATTACCTCCCATATCACCAATTTTACTATCTAAATGCAATGTATCCTCTTTATTTTCAAACTGTTGCATGTATTGTAATAGTTGTCCCGCACTTTCTCTATTTTTTTCTTTTCGATTATATACAATCGCTTCATAGACATTTCTTCCATATAATGGAAAGTCCTTAGACACAACAGCAATATTCTTTCGTATAGTTTTTTCAGATAATTCATGACATTGATAATCGCCAAAGGCTATATGGCCATTGGTAGGAGACATTAATTTGAGTAATAAACGTATAAAAGTAGATTTTCCGGATCCCGATGTTCCTTGAAATAATGTTGTACTTTGTGGTGATATTGACAATGCGAAATGTTTGAATACTCGCTTTGTAGTATTGGGATACTCGAAACAGACATTCTTAAATACTATTTCTTCTTGGTTTAACACTATGGGTTCAAAAGGCAATTGATTTTCTCTAGGTAAACAAAAAACATCTATCAATTTACTAAAAGAGATGTCTCCCAATTTCCAAACAATACTCACTCGTAGACTACGCCGAAGTACAGGAAGTATAGAAATGATCAATAAAATTAGAACGAGTAAAGAAGAACCTTGTATAGTTTTTTGTACACCTTGTGTTGATGAGAATACATATAACATAATAACACCCAACATACTATAGGTAATAGCCGGAATGATGGCCTGAAGCAAAGCTACAATTTTGGTATAGCGTTTTCCGATATCATAAAGATCATTAGATCGTTTTTGGTATCTTTTTTCTTCAGGTCTATATTTATTAAATGCTTTTAAAGCCATAATTCCTCGTAAACGCGTATTTACAAAGGTTAACATGCCAGAGCGTTTGTTTCTTATTTCAAGAGAAACCTTATACAACGCTTTATTAATACCCCAAAGTATTAATGATGAAACGAGAATACATCCTGCAATGATTACCCCTAAACGGGTATCAAAATATCCAATAGCGACAACGACTATACAAAGTAAAACTACATCTTGAGAAAAACGTATCAACCCATTTTTGACATAATTCTGAATACTTTTCAAATCACCACTATATCTTAATAAATACTTTCCGATTCCTTTGCTATCGTATACATTCATTGAGATTTGCAGTTGGTTTATGAAGAGTTGCTCACGAAGCGTCTTGCTAAAGCGTTCACCAACTAGTCCAATCCCATAACGATTAAGATATTCAAAAAGTAATCGTAATGCTACCAATGAAAAGAAAAAAACAAGAAATGAATTAAAATCCGGAGCATCCATAAAAGGAATGAATTTAAATGCAGCCAGTCGATGTGAAGAGAACCCAAAACTGAGTTCATAAAACTTACCGATACTAATCGGAATAAGAATGGTTAATATATTATAAGATAATCCCGCACCTAGGGTTAAGGCTACCAGAATGATATTTTTATAGCTAAAGCTTTTAATGATTTCCCATTTCGTATATAACATAATATAAATTTTAAGGATGGTTGTTTGTTTGGTTCAGGTGGGAGGTCATACCCTTAATGGTATCACAACATATCTTTATTTGGGCATATTGACCTCCACTTGAACTTTTATCTATACGTCTAAAAATCTTATTTTCTGATCGGCTCGTACTAGTTCGCATTGTTGTTGTTTACCAAACCATTTGTATCGATTGGCAGCAATAACATCATACATGCGATCTCTTATCCATTTTGGGACTATCAAAAGTACAGTTGCCAAACGCCAGGGATAGTTAAGATTTCTACAGATGCGTAACACTGCATCACTCTTCGTATAGATGGTGCTATCTTCTATAAGAATGATAGAAGACAGTAGGTCTTGGGGTATTTTGCTGTTCACTAATAATTTTTCTGCCGTTGACGATTGTAGTGATGCGAAACGATATAGCTCATTTCTTTCTCTTTTCAGTATAAATTGAATCCAACCATTGCAAAGATTACAGATTCCATCAAATAGAACGATAGGTTTTGAAGCAGTTTCACTCAATTCATTATTGAAGGAAGTATTTGCTTTTTCTTTTTTTGATTCGGTCCATAATCTTTCAACATCAAAAAACGATAAGAATATAAGTCCCGTCATTTGATAACGAAAACTTATGCCCATGATAAAAAAGATTCCCCAATGCATCATCCAGGTTAGTGTTGCCCAGATCATTCCCCATTTTCTTTTTACAAGAGCCAGTGGTGCTCCCAGCTCCAGGATAAAGGTCATAATACCCATTCCTAGAAATAACCAGGTATGCTCAAATAAAAAGTCGAATAGGGGGGCAGCCTCAGAACCTAGCATTTCTTTACGGATAGCATCTACAGCTACTTGTGATCGCATAGCACTACCCGTAGCCCATTCCCAGGCAAGATCACCCGCAAGTTTGGCTATACCTGATAATAAATAGGATCCAACAGTAACAGCACAGATAAGTTGTATAGGCCATCCATACTGCCAATGCGCATTTGGTAATTTATAGCCCGTTTTGGGCTTCTTTCTTGCATCCCATGACCACGCATCTGCCGAGGCTACTAACCCAAGTATTACAATGTGCAATATTAGTGCGTTTCGATTATGGTAAATCATAGACCACGAATTTCGATACGTAAAAAATAATAGTGCCACAACCGCAAATGCGGGACCAGTATATTTAAATTTCCACCCTATGATGTAACCGATATTTAAGAGAATCACACCTACACTTATCCACCAAAAGACTTCTGATGATAGAGGTTCCCTCATCCAGCTTAATACACCAATGGGTTCGAAAGATTCTATATTTTTAGCCATTTTATGCAGCATATCAAAGCGCGAAAGTATATACCATAAGCTAAATAAACCAGTTGCAATACGTAACAATGCTAATCGTTGTGGAGTCACTTTAATAAACCAGTGATCACGTATCTTTTCAAAGTATGTATTCATCGTTTTTCTATTTTATAGTAAGCCAATTTTCTCTCATAGACAGGAAGTGTATCTTGTTTAGAAAAGTATTTTTCTAAATGATAATATCCCTTAACTAATTCAATTCTTTCTAGTTTAGAATAGGGGTGCCCTTTTTTTTGGACAACCCGCTCTGCAACCTCTTGTGTGATTATATCAGCTCTACCTGATCGTGCTGCTTTTCTGATTTGTCTTCGCACTTGATTAAAACCTCCGGTACCTGCTATTTTGTATGATATTTTATAACGATTTTGGGCTGAGTCATATCCCACAAAATAGTATAGCCCATATGTTGCTTTACGTTTTTTAGAAAACATAGGGTAGTAGGATAATGGGAAGTTATCTTTTGGTTTACTAGCCCAATTTTCTACTACAGGAGACAAAACCAATAGTATAATCAATATGCTTATTAGTGTTGCTTTTTTTTGAGAATAAATCATGGTGAAAAGTTTTTATATATTATCGTTTTAAAAGAATATTCCTTTTACACCGCGACATCCACATCTTGTGATAACAAATCGACCAAAAGATCAGATTGCAGTAATTTACTTAGTGTAAGAATAGGCGTTGAAAATAAATTTTCAACTTCTGAAACTAAAAGAGGGCTACCCGTAAATAAACCAGCCAAAGCAAATAAACGATCACCAAAAATAGGAGACAACAACTGTACACCACTACTTACAGCTAAACTATCGCAACACGATAAGATAACATGGTCTATGGTTTCTGTAAATAAAGAATCGTTTAAGAGTGCACGTGTCTCTTTTTGATATAATCCATCGGCAACCTCAATAACCACATAATCTGGTTCTGTTTTTGAAACATCCGATAATAATGCTTCGTATAGATCCATAATAGTTTCGGTACAACATAAGTAAGTAGAAGGGAACCCAAATTCTGAAAAATCACTTACAAAATCCGCTCCGCAATCATAAGCAAGCATCCTGTCTTTATTAAAAACGGTACCGGTAAGCTTGATATACGCTACTTTGTAACCAGATGTTTTTAATCCTCTGCATAAATACGCTGCAGTCGTAGTTTTACCACTATCCATACTAGAACCGATGGATAAAATCGTTTTAAAGTTTCTTATTTTACTTGGATTGAATTTTACAGGTTTTCTATTGTTATAGATGGTGTTAATCACCTTACCTTGGTTGTTAGTAGCATATCCCACTAATCTTAGTTTAGTTGGACCTTTTAATTCTAACTTATAAAACATAGATACTACAGTACCTGCTACACCACCTTTACCCAGTAAATCATATTCTGGTTGATACCCTTTGGACACATATCCCTCGAATTGATTACTAGCATAGCGATTACCAAAGGACAACATAATTTTGTCTCCTTCAAAAATATAACAGTTTCTGCCTTCGAAGTCCTGGATTGCATTTAAGGAACCAATGCTTACTACTTCAAAAATGGCTACATCTCCCGCTACTGGCTGGTACTTTTTGATTATTTTTTGATCAACTTGGTAGTTGATTACGTTCTTACAGATGTTGGATTTTTTGATAGTTTTCATAGTATGAATATTTAATTAGGTTTAAGATTAATTTCTGATCATTTTTTATGACCTATATTTTGATTTTTACTCGATAATCGAGATTTAAATGCTCCGAAGCTTGCCTCGAAATCAAAATTATTTTCCAACCAATGCCTCGCGGGCTTCCCCCGAGGTAGTTTACTTTGTTGCCCTGACTAGGTTTGGATTAGTTTTTGAAACTTTACTTCCTATAGAGGTTAGTTTGGAAATTTTTTCTCTCAAATCGAGTTGGTAAGAAAATCGAAACATCACAACAGAAAAATTACTAAATGATCTTCTAACTCTACCGTTTCTGGGGTCTACCACATTAATTCTTCTGTATTTATTTCCAATATTAAACTCGGTTTGCCTCATGTAACTTAGGCTGGCGCTTGCTCTTTTAAAAGGTCTAAAACGTACTCCTAAAGTAACCCTGTGTGCATGGAGTCCATCTGGAGATTGCTTTACGACTTTATCTCCTAATTCGTCTCTATATTGCAATGGTTTCCCCGAAAGGTAATAATGGAATTCATTCGTGATGAATGGGGTAGTTTTAAGGGGTAAACCCCAATTACCACGATGAATACGTAACCCATAACGCAAACGATATTCGAATTTGCTTCTTTCGGGAAAATGCCATTCAGCTCTTAGACTATTAGCAAGGCGTAGTTTTCCGAATTTTAGATCTGCTCTATAGCGACCTACAATCCTATTTCTGGCTTCTTGATCTGGATCTGAAGGATCTGATGACCTTATATATCCAAGGCCAACCCGTGTTCTCTTACTTATTCTATAGGAAACACTTGCACTATTTTGTAGGGACGATAGCTCAAATGGTTCTTGACCAAATAGTAATAACTGACCAACATTTAGTCTCCATTCTTTGGTAAGTTTTGCCTGTGCACTATGGCCAGTCCATAATTTTAGATCTTCTTGTGCAATTGTAGTTTGAACAAAGATGAAAAAGAGTAATACGATTGTTGTTTTTAGTGTAGCCACTGCAGTAATATCTTATTAGTTAATTTTTCTATTTATAACTATAAGAAGGAAAAAGATAAAGTGTGACAAACTTTGTACAACTTTCTGTGATAAAAGCTGAAATACCTTTAAAAATAAAGAGATAAGAAGAAGTTTATATCTAAAATTTTAATCTTTTGATCCAGATTTTCGGAGTATACACTATAAAAAACACCAGTAGTAGAACACTAACAATTAGAATCCAAATAATGGGGTTTGTGGGATCTTGTGTCGTACCAACTTCGCCTAAAAGTATAAAATTTGCCCAGTAGTAAGGATGCCTTTTGTTGGGTTCTATTTTTGAAAGATAATCTAATTTGGATTGATGAAGTGCAAGATCAATCGGTTTGCTCTCATGAACATACTCTAAGAATGATGTAGTAATAGCCATAGAACTAGCTTCAGAAGCATTCCATAAACTAGATAGAATGTTATGAGCCCCACCTAAAAGAAAAGATTTACTCATTCCCTGTACACCTTCACCACTATATATTTTTCCACTAGCAGAATGACAAGCACTTAAGAGTACTAAGTCTGCACGTAATCGATTTCCATATAAATCTTGTGCAGAAAGTATGAAATCTTCTTGATGATCATCAAAAATAATACAAGATCTGCCAGGATCATCGATATCTACCAAACCATGCAATGAAAGATGAATAATATCAGCATTAGGACTATGCTGTAAAAAGTTTTCTAAAGATGCTTCATTGTCTATAAATGTTTTTCCGTCAAAAATAGCAGCACCTCTCTTAATTTCCTCATGAGATAATGCAAGCTGCATAAGGTTTTCGTTTCCAAAAAACCGCTTATTTTCTTTCAATTTTTTATTCAGTAGATTGCTATATTTGGCACCAAAACCGATGTAGCTTTGCAGTGCAATGTCTTGATGCTCTCGAAATAATAATGCTACCGAATAGGAGTAGGAGATTGCATAATCCTCTATTACATATTTTTTAGCAGGATTATCACCGTCGATTAGCGCTTCGAATGATAATTTATGTAATTGACCATCAGGAATGATACACAGTCTTTTTATATCTTGATCAATTGCTCTAATGCCTTTTTTTAAGCATTTTTCATATATCATTTCAGAAATCTTTTGTGAGATCTTAGTAGTAGGATCATGACATTGCATAATAAAATCATCCAAAGCAGTTTTAATTTCCTGGTTGTAGGGGATGGTAACAGGGAAAAAACTATTTCGGGTTAACCAGAAGCCATAGATCTTATTTTCTGAAACAAAATATTCTATCACAGCCATATCTTTGGGCAAGTTTTTTTGCACCTCTTTTAATTTAGGAGGACGAATAAATGCATATTTTTCTTTAAAGTATGCCGGTTCTTTTTGTTCGATTTCTTTGAGATAACTGTCTAGTTCATATTGTGCTTTGGTATATGATTGAAGAAGAGAGTCTTGGTCTTTGGTCGTTGCCTCTGTAAGTAATGCCAATTGGTTATGCATTTCTTGCCGTAAGGCTTTTTCATGATTTACTATCTCTTCTGAAACATTAGATTGAAAAGCATTTGCCTGATTAAGTTCGTATTGAAGTACGATGGCTTTTGTTTTTGAAGAAAAATAATAAGCTTCTTCGAGGTAAAAACGGTCTCCGGTAATTCGATGAAGTGTTAAAGCATCTTCCACGGCTTTTCCATAATGCTCAAACTTTAGATTTAAAAAATCCAATTTAGATTGTTCGAATTGAAATGAAACCAAACTACGATTGATTACAGAATCGATCTTATGTTTTGCAATAAGACCTTTTTTAAGAAATGCTATGTCACCCGAGGTTTCATACTTGGTCTTAAATATTTTTACTTTTAATGCTATCAATCTAATTAAATGAGAATCATCCAGTGCTTTCGATTTCTTAATGATTGGTAATCGATTTGTATCAAAATGACCAGCAGGAAGTATTATATTAAAGGCTTCAGTAAGATAAACACTGGCTTTTTCATGATCTCCTTTAGTAATTAATATATCACTAAGGTTTTCGTAGGCATGAACCAATGATTGTTCACTCTCTCCTTTTTGAACCATGATTCTTCTTAAACTAAGTGATTTTAAAAGGTTTTCTTCGGCAAGACTATACTTTTTTTCTTCTAATTGTATCATCGCGATTAACTCTAGTCCAATCGCATGATAATAAGGCTCTTTATCATTATCTAATAATGCAATAGCTTTCAGAGCCATGTGTTCTGCTTCTTTGTATTCTTTTAATTCAAGATGTGTAGTACCGGCATTTAGATATACCCATGCCAGATTAAGTTTTGGGATTGTTTCAGGAAAGTTTCTATAAATGGATAAAGCTTCATCAATATATTCTTTAGCTTTTTCATATTCTTTGAATTCTTTACTCATTGCAATAAGATCATTGACAACCTCAAACTGCTTTACTTTGATGTTTTGATCTTTGTATATATTTACAGCATTTCTATAGTATAATTCTGCACGAAAAGCATCATTCAAATCATGATAAAATCTACCAATACCATGATATTTTTTCGCTAATTTATAGTCAGGATAGAGTGTATCGTTTTCGAAAATGTGTAAAGCTTTATCAATATATAATTTAGCAGATTTAAAATTATTGAGATATTGATACGAGATCCCTATATTATATATGGTATTTGCTTTTTCTGAAGGAGGAACCTGCGGGCAATCTCCCCAAAGATGTAATACTTTATCTTTATAATAAGTAATAGCTTCAGATTCTCGATTAAGTAGGTAATATGATACCCCAATTTTATGTAAAATTTTTCCTTTATGATAACAATCTAGTTCTTGATATGCAGGTTGTTTTATTAGTTCTTCAACTAACTCAAGATTATCTTCGTAAAGCCCTTGTTTAATATTCTGATTTATCGTTTTATATAGTTTTTGGAAATAATCATTATTAGGGAGTGCTGCCCATGATACAGAAACCAGGAAAAAAAAACATGTAGTAATAACCATACTAGGTTTCAAAACCATAATCAGTAATTAAGTATACATTGTTATTGCAATGTAAAATTTTGAACTACTAATATACTAAAACACCAATGTTTTATGGTTATCCGTAAATTTTAAATATTTAAAAAGGGATATACAGTTATAGTATATCCCTTTTAAGGTAAAAAATATCGTAAATCTTATCTTTTCACAACAATTTGGGTGAGTGTATTATTTTGGGTATTTACTTTTACAAAGTATGTCCCAGGAGGTAGTTGTTGAGTTTGTACAACGTTAATTATGTTGCCTCCTCGCTCTGGGATATACTGTTTTTGCAATACTAATATCCCAATTTGGTTAAAAATTGAAACGGTTACCTCTTTTTGTATATTCTCATCTATCTCTAGTTGTAATGTTTCATTAAAAGGGTTAGGGTACAACATAAATTTTGGCTCTGGAGTGATAGCTCCACTAGATTTATTAATTCTTGTACAACCATTACTGAGTTGATTAAATGCTGCGGAGAAATTAATAATTCCATTAGCCACTACTTTTTCAAAAAAATCTGATGATACTGTAGAGGTATTGATCAAACTACATTTAATTTTTTGATAATCAAATGTGATTTGATGTGTAGCTAGTATTGTTGCTAGAGCCGTTACATTTGCTGAAGCGAATGAAGTTCCCGATTGATAAGCTACATTTCCATTTAACCCTGGACCAGGAATATTTTCACCTAGTAATGCTACATCAACAGAATATTGCCCATAGCTGCTAAAATTACTTAATTTATTATCCTTACAACTTATAGAAGCTACAGAAAGAATATTTGCATTGGGATAAGAGGCAGGAAATGATATAATAGCATCGGTATCATTGTTTTCGTTGGTATTACCTGCAGCAGCGATTACCATGGCGCCCATTTGTTCTGCATAATCTACTGCTAATTTTAGAGGTCTACCGGTTGGATTTATATTCCTGTTTTGATAGCTAAAGCTAAAATTTAAAATATTAGCCCCTTCATTTACAGCATCTAAGATTGCAGGAATAAGATTAGAGATGAATCCTCGTCCAAGATTATCATGAGTTTTTCGTATATCAAATGATACTGCAGAAGTAGATCCCTGGGCACTTAACAAATGATGTATGAGACCTGCGATATGTGTACCGTGACCATTAAGATCCTCGGGGATTTCATCATCATCTATATAGTCATATCCAGTATATTGGGGAATTGAGAATGCATATCCCGATGAATTTCCTGAAACTTGAGTAATACCAGTATCAAAAATTGAAATTTTTATTGGGTTCGCCCCAGTAGCATATTGAGGAACTACAGTATCAAAACAGAAGTCTTGGATATCTACAGGTTGTGTGGGCACAACATGTCCTATATTAAACTCAACTCCATCAACATCAGTCTTCCCTTGAGCAGACTGTACTTGACCATCTATATTCGTAACAGATTGTCCAGTTGCAGTAGTGTAAGGAAATACTCTTGTATCCCATAATCTAAGATTAATCTCAGGTCGGTGCCAAATTTCTTCAGAATTTAATTCATCGAGTAAAATATCCACTTCGGCCTGGGTAATAGCAGGGTCTAATGTTATAAAATATAATGAAGGATGTTTGATGATCTCATCATCGTCATCATCGTCGTCATCATCATCGTCATCATCATCGTCATCGTCGTAGTCGTCCTGTATATATTGATTGGAAGGCTCTAATATAGTATTTAAAGTACTATTACTTTGTTGAGCAAAAAATGGTAATTGAACTATTAGTACTAAAATAAAGATCAAAAAAAACTTCAAATTTCTCATATTTTCAATAGGTATAATGGTTTTAATTATTAGAGTATGGTCTGATACATCTGTGTACTATGTATAGCTTACTTTTCATGTATCATTTTTAGTAAGTCTTGAGCTTGTTCATGATTCCAATCAGAATTCTTAATTTGTTTCAATAATGCCCCTGCCTCTTCATTTTGTTTATTTAGCAAATAGGCTAGGGATTGATACCAATTTATTTCTTGTTTAAATTGACCTTCATCACTATTGATCATCTCGAATAGTTGTATAGCCTCGGTATAGCGATTATTTAATAACAGTGCTAATCCATGATAATACTTATCTTCGGTAGTTTCTGTTCTGATATTTTGGAAGTATTCGATGGATTGCGAATATTCTTTAGTATTAAAAGCCTGAATGGCTAATATTCTATTCTGATCCTCATCTGCAATTCCTTTAGAAGCACCAGGGTGAAGTATTTCTTGATCGCTCAAATACTGTTGGGCTAACACATAAGGGTCTGATTCTGTAGTGTTAAATAATTGTAGCGTAACTATTAGTGCAATACAAGCTGCTGCTGCCAAAAATATCTTAATATACTTAGAGGTTTCTTTCTTCTTACTTAGGTCGGTATTATTTCTTGTAATACCATGCTCACTAGTAAGCATTTTTTGCCACTTTGTTCTTAGATCTTGATCGTGTTTTCTTTTTAGAACCTCTTCAAAAATCTGATCTTCTTCTTTTTTTGAGATATTTGGATCTAAAAGTCTATTTAATTTATCTTTCATGACTTTAGTATTGTTTTTAGACCAAATTGGTCTTTGAGTTGCTTGATACAGCGTTCTTTTTGTTTACGTATGGTTGCCGGAGTTTTTTGAACTTCCTCGGCAATTTCAGACAATTTCATTTTTCCGTAGAAATGCCATGTAAGCAATTGTTTACACGAATCTCCTAAGATATGCCATGCTTTATTAAGCCGACCTAATTCTTCTATAGATTCTGTTGGTTCGACATCTATCTCTGGAGCAAGTAATGCTACACCATCTATATTAGTATTACTCATTTTTAGATTTCTGAACAGCATTTGAGAAGCTATCCTGGTAAATAAAAATCGTAAATTTCCATATTGTAGCTTTCCGTCTACAAATCGTGCTCTAAAATCAATCAAAGCATCCATGGTTGCATCGTAGGCATCTTCATGGTTGGACTTATATTCTCTACATAGATAGTTCATAGTTTCTTTAAACTGTTTAAGAAATACCTGTTCAAAAAAATAGGTATCATTCCTTTTTAGATCAGCTATCAGTTTTTTGAATGATGCTTCAGTTAATCCAAAATTTTTGTGTTCCATTCTTAGTTTGGTGTTTAGCTTTAAGGGTATAGAATTAGTAAGACTAAAATTACTAAGAAAAAAACAGTTTAATTGCTGATTTACCTCTATAAGGCGGTAAAAAGCAAAACGTGACATATTTAAGTTAAAAAAATGTTACTTTTATTTCTCTGTTTTTTCTAGCCCTTAATCTTATAGTTTTTTGATTTGTATAAGAACAGGTAAAAAAGAAATCACCCTACCTTGTAAACAATAAAACTCATCATTTTTAGAAGAGATTAACACTATGCCGAAAATGGTTATAGATATGTTAGAGTTTTACTAACTAAAAGTTAAACTACCATCAACTAATAGTAATTGTATTATATTTATGTGTATATCTCTTATAAAAGAAAGTTCTTATATTACTTGAAATAATTTAAATACTACTACTACTATGAATGCTAAAAACCACAGCCACAAATATCACTTGTTAGTTTTAATGGATTTATCTAAAGCATCAGAAACTGCTTTAAAAAATGCGGTGCAATTAGCCAAAGTAATTAAAGGCAAAGTGGAGGTTTTTCATGTAAAAGTCCCAGCAGACGTAGTTAATTATGAAAACCAGTATTCTGCTATGAGAGCAATTCAGGAGGATGCTCGTAAAGCACAAGCTCGATTAAAAAGGATTATAAGAAAATTAGAGAAAGAAGAGAGAATACATATCTCTTTCCAGATAGCCTATGGTAATGTTAAAAATGCGATTAAAGAAAAACTCTCTAAAGTTGATCCTGATATAATTTTGCTAGGAAAACGAAAGTCAAAAGTGGTTAGCATTCTAAATCATGGGATTACAAATTTTGTACTTAAAGAATCCTCTAGTAATATCCTTATAGCAGGAGAAGATCATAAATTTCATTCCTATACAGATATATCTTTAGGCGTATATGGCGAAGCTTTACATCAAGAAGGTCTAGAAATCATTAATGATCTTAATCAGAAAAACACTAGTCCAATACGCTTTTTTAGTGTTAGAAACCAGGATGATAAACGACAAGCTGCATTAAAACAAACTAAAGAAGGAGTTTCTTATGTCTTTTCTGAAGGTACGAATGCATTAGATGGTTTGGCTTCTTATATTTCAAGAACAAACATGCAATTATTCTGTATCCCAAGAAAACATGGAATTAAAGCTTCTGTTCAACAAATGGTGGATAAACTTGATATTCCTGTATTGATTCTGGGGTAAAAAGGTAGTTAAGCAGCGTTCTCTTTAGGTTTAGTTAATTTTCTTGCCCAAGAAATTGCATCTTCTAGCGTATTGAAACTTTGTAATTTACTTCGTAAAAATAATTTTTCCAACATTGTATTTAGTACACCTTTTTGGTCGTAACTAACAACACCATAGCCTTTTAATGAGTAACTATACTTGAAAAAATGAATCCAATCACTGGGAACAACAGAATATGGACTAATGCGATTAGTAATATAAACTAAGTCTTTTCCATTTTGATCATAAAGATTACTTATTTCCTCAACAACCGCTTTTGCATGATCTTCCCATGTAAAAACTACATCCTTGTTAATTTCCCCGACAATAAAAGTTTCGAATAAATAGAAATTACCGTATGGATAGTTCAACTCTTGGATCGCTTCATGATAAAAAGGAGTATTCTTAATACTTTTCATAGGACAAAAGTACTGCGTACTTATAATTATGTTACTATTTTCAGGTTAAAATTCGATAAATAAATCGATAAACTAAAAAATAAAAAGCTAAATGGCAATATAAGCCCATAAGAACAGTAGGTACATCAAGAACGAAAATACGGAAAGTATAAACTTTATTATACTCAGGCAACCTTTCTAATTATATTTGCGTCTTTACTAATAAAACAAAATATAACTGGTAAAAAGAATCATTAACATCATCTAAAACTAAGTCTCTTAAACAAAGAGACTTCCACAAGAATAACCAATAAAAACTATGAAAAATTTATTTTACTTAATTACAATATGCCTTTTATCTAGTTGTGTTAGCTCTAAACTTCAAAAAACTTTAGAACAAGGAAGCACGCTTCAAGAAAAATTTAAAACAACCATTCCTTTTGAATACAGACAAGGTATTATTGTCCTTAAAGTAGAAATTGAAAATGTAATTTATGATTTTGCTTTAGATACCGGAGCTTCAAATATTTTATCTCAAGAACTTGTAGACAAACTTAATCTAAAACCATTGGGTTCTGAAAATGTTTTGGATATACACTCTGAAAGCCAAAACCTTAAATACACAAAGTTAGACCAAGTACGTATAAATGGGATAGATTTTGTAAATACCATAGCTGCAATTACCGATTATAACAAGGTAGCTGTACTTTCTTGTCTTGGAGTAGATGGTTTTATAGGAGCAAACTTAATGCGTCATGCGGTTTGGGATTTTGATTTTGATAATCAAATGATAACGATTACTAATAATGAAGATCAATTAAATATTCCATCAAATTACTCAGAATCCAAATTATTTATTGGCTTTGCAGGTTTAGCATCGATTATAACTGAGGTTAACGGAGAAAAATCACTAAATAATGTTATTGATTTTGGAAATAACGGACTTATAAAATTATCACCTATTACCTTTATAAAGCAAAGAAAAAAGAATAAGATCACTAAACTTGCAAAGGCTAGAGGATATGAAGGAGTTGGTATTTATGGAAGCGGAAAGGAGAGAACTTTTTATAAAGCCAAAATCGATAACATTAAGATAGGTAATTTTATTTTAGAAGATGAAATTGTTTCTATAAATGAAAAGTCATCCGGTAATTTAGGTATTAATTTCTTTAAAAATTACAGAATAATCCTTAATTGGTCTACTAAGCGTTTAAAAATGATAGAAAAGAAACCAAAAGCAAACAATGAACTTAGTAATTTTGGATTTAATCCTACTTATATAGACAATAAACTATTTGTAGGCACTTTATTTGAGAATACCAAGGCCGCCAAACTTTTGAAACTTGGAGATCAAATATTATTTATGAATGATAAAGAATATACTCATATAGCCACAGAAAATTTTTGTGAAGTAATAAAGGACGGGTATATAGACTATTCATTAAATACGATTACGGTTGTTGTGTTAAGGGATAATAAAGAATTAAAATTTGAACTGGATAAGCAAACTTTGCTTTAATAAACTTGCTTTTTTTGGGATTGAATAATGAAATAAAACAATATAAGTGTGTAATAATTAATATATCCTTAATTCTTAGCAGAGGAAATAAAAATGTTTACTTGCATATTGATTAGCCTTATTAGAATGTATATATTCACAGCTTAGTTTTTTTTAAATAAATTTCTACTATGAGTCGTTCTACAGGCATAAGTATCGTTTTTGGTTTGCTATTCATCTTCACATCTTGTGTAAATAAGTCGTTCTACACAAAAGATAAAAGTATAATCATTAGTAATGAAGCAGGGGTTAAACTTAGACTAACACCTTACGGAGATAAAATGATCCGTGCCCAGTACGCTATACCAAACGATGATTTTTTTGCAGATGATCACTACGAAATGGTAGCTTCTCATCATTGGGAAGGCGAATTGATACTTGAAGAAAGTACAGATGCCTATGAAATTTCTATTGCAGAGGAACCGTTATTAAAACTGTTTGTAGATAAAGAGTCGCTTATGCTGGATTATCAATTCGCTGGTAAGTCGATATTAAAGGAACACACTACTTTTGCGGCATCCAAGAATAATCTCAACATATCATTTGTTAATGATTCATCAGAACACTTTACAGGTTTAGGTCATAGCTATTTTGGTAGAGCAGAAAGTATAGATCTACAAGGTAAATCACATGGTAGAAATTACGGGAGTCATGAGCAGGAGCAAGCCCCTTTGATTGTACCTTTCTATTTATCTAGCAAAGGTTATGGAGTTTTTCTAAACAGTACTTTTGAAAATTATTTCAATTTCGGTGAAGATAAAAAATACGAATTCGGTATCAATACTTCTGGCTTTAAAGGGCAAATGGATTATTTCTTCATTCTTGGCCCATCTATGAAAGAAGTGTTACAGCAATATGTATCCTTGACAGGAAAACCACGATTACCTCAAAAATCTATCTTTGGTCTTCAGCTTTCAGACAAAGGGCATGATCATAATTCTCCTACGCCCTCAGATGAACAATGGTGGAAAAATACAATCAAAAAACACAAGGACGCGGGGTTTTCGCTTGATCATGTTGTTAATGATAATAGATGGAGAGCAGGAGGAGGTAAACGATGCGAATCATACATCGAATGGGACAAAGAAAGATATCCTAACCCTCAATCCTATAAAAAATGGTTGGATGATCAAGGTTTAACCATGACTATTGACTTCAACAGATGTATAGGGCAATTCAGCGAAGGTTGGAAACCTGAATTTAATATACCGGTTACTGATGGTATAAATTTCAAAGAAAGTGCACCAGACCTTACTAATACTGAATTTAGAAAATGGTTTTGGGAGATTTTTTATCAAAAATCACTGGATCCCAAATTAGAATACCCAGGTGATGGCCTTTGGATAGATGAGTTTGATGAAATGGGTCACGCACCCAAAGATATGATTCTTGCCAATGGTAGAAGCTCTGCAGAGATGAGAAACTACTGGTTTTTTCTAATTGCCAAAGCATTGGTGCAAGAAGGTTGGGATCAAGAGATAGGAGAGGATAAACGACCTTATGTTTGGGTACGAGGTATGACAGCAGGAGCACAGCGATATGCTACACTTTGGAGCGGAGACATATTACCTAATCATAAGGATATGAAACTACAGATTCGTGGAATGCAATTGGCAGGTTTATCGGGATTTCCTTTTTGGGGTCACGATGCAGGGGGATTTTATGACTGGGATAAAAAGAACGGACCAGATGAGCAACTATACCAACAATGGGCTATGGCCATGGGTGTTTTTTCACCAATTTGGAAACCTCATGGAATGGGCGAATCGCGATGGCCGCTTGATCGATCAAGTCAATCACAGCAGGTGGCTAAAAAGTATAGTGACTTACGATATTCCTTAATGCCGTATACATATACATACGCTCATCACGCATATGAAACGGGCGTTCCAATGGTTAGAGCAATGATTTTGGATTACGGAAGTAATGAAAAGGCCTGGAGCTACGATCTTCAATACCTATGGGGAGAACATATGCTTATTGCACCTAGTAGTTCCAAAGACAATGTAGTTGATCTATGGTTGCCAGAAGGAGGGTGGTATGACTTCTGGAGTGAACAATTTTATTCGAAAGAAACAGAACTATCATATGATCTTGTTAATTACGAGTATCCAATTTACATTAAAGCGGGTGCCATTATACCTATGAATCAGTCGGCTGTTAACATGACCAGTTTAAAGGAAAACGAGTTGACATTACATGTTTATATGGGCGCTGATGGAGAATTTACATTATATGAAGATGATGGTAAAACTGAAAAGTATCGAACAAAGAACAAGCAACGTCAAACCCTATTTACCTATGATAATACACTTAAAAAAATAGTGATAGAACCATCTAAAGGAGGATTTGAAGGAGCTAGTCTAACTAGAGTATATACACTGGTTGTTCATGGTTTGGAAAATGATACGAATGTCAAAATAAATGGCTCGACATCCAATAACGTTAACTTTAAGAAAGACAAAAACACTTTAACTGTTGATTTGGGTGAATTTTCTGTTGACTCAACGATAGAGGTAGAGTTACATTAAAAATGAGACCAAAATGTACTTATGTACTCCTTAGCCAAAATCGGATAGTATTTTCCGTTTTACAAACAATAAATAAATAGGTATATATTTGTAAGGAATAACAAACTAATCAAATACATATGGAATATTTTTTACTTATTGTGATTATAATAATGTTACTTCATCATAAAATAACATTTAAGTCAAAAATTTCCAAGCTATATCAGGACATAAAAATACTCCAGGAAAAACTCAATAGTTTACAGAAATCAGGTATTGAAGCTATTTCTACCAAAAAAGAGGAAAAAAAGGATGTAAGTACACTAGAGAAACCTACTCAGTTAAAAACACCCTCAGAAAAAAGCGTTCCAAAATCGCCATCTACGGTTGAAACGAGCTCTTTGACCTCCAAACCTGGTGAAACACCTTCCTCTGTAAAAAAAGAAAAAGAGTTGATCTCTTCGGATAAAACAGCAGCACCTACACTCAAAAAACAAGTAAGGCCTCCTGCGCCTCCAAAGCCAGGTCTATGGAAACGTTTCAAAGAAAAGAACCCGGATCTAGAAAAATTTATAGGAGAGAATTTAATCAATAAATTGGGTATTCTCATATTAGTACTAGGAATCAGCTACTTTGTACGATATGCTATAAACAAAGATTGGATAAACGAACCTGCACGTGTTGGGATCGGAGTATTAGTCGGTAGTTTAATTATTGGTATCGCTCACAGATTACGAAAAAAATATGGAGCCTTTAGTTCTGTATTGGTTTCAGGAGGTATTGCGGTATTTTATTTTACGATTGCAATAGCATTTCATGAATATCAATTGTTCAACCAAACCGTGGCATTTATCATCATGGTATTGATTACCGCTTTTAGCTGTTTATTATCCTTATCCTATGATCGTGTTGAGTTGGCCGTTTTATCGCTAATTGGTGGTTTTGCTGTGCCTTTTATGATAAGCACAGGCAGCGGAAATTATATCGTATTATTTAGTTATATCGCTATCCTCAATATCGGAATCCTGGGATTAGCATATTTCAAAAAATGGACCCTGGTTAATATTCTGGCATTTGCATTTACCACTGTTTTGTTTATGGGATGGTTGATAAGAGAGATGGGTATAGAAGAACCTCACTACTTAGGGGCATTGGTTTTTGGATTTGTATTTTATATCATTTTTATGGTTATTAATATCATAAATAATATGCGTACCAAAGGAACCTTCTCAATTGCTCAATTAACCGTAGTATCTATTAATACTTTTGTGTTTTATATCGTGGGGATGGTCGTATTATCGCAATATCACTCAGAGTTCTTAGGGCTTTTTACCGCTATATTGGCTTTATTTAACATCGGCTTTGCATCGTTTTTGTATAAGAAATTCGGGTTGGATAAAAAGGCAGTATACCTACTTATTGGTCTTGCTTTAAGTTTTATTACACTAGCCATACCTATACAGTTTAAAGGGAACTACATCACACTATTTTGGGCTGCAGAGGCGTTGCTTCTAATGTGGCTTGGTCAAAAATCTAGTATCAAAAGCTATCGATATGCTTCGATTTTTGTGCATATTTTAATGCTATTTAGTGTATTAATTGATTGGTTTAAGTTTTACTTATTTTCAGATGAAGTCTTATCAATTGTTTTCAATCCTATTTTTATTACTGGTATTGTAGCCATCGCTTCATTGGTTTTAGTTGCATATGTATTAAAAAATGAAGAAAAAACATCCAGTAAATCCATACTTAGTTTTAATCCTGTTGTCTACAGAAAAGTGGCCACTATAGTTGCAATACTAGTTGGCTATTTTGTTGGTATTTTTGAGGTAGGTTACCAATCACGTATGTATTTAGGTTCCGAAATTTATGCTACAAATACGTTACCTGTAGTATATCATTTATTGTTTACAGCAGTTTTATGTTTCTTTTTGTTTAGAAAAAATAAGACTTCAAGTGATACCCTCATAAAAGTAATCGCTTTTTTTAATATTATAACCTTTGCATTCGTATTCTCTAAACTTTCATTTTTAGAACATAAAGACATTATTCTCCTGGAGCAAAGCAGTCAACTTGCCTTTTACTTTCATTATGTTTCGTTAGGATTAGTTGGGTATTTCTTTTACCTGATCTATCAAACCAATAAGAGAAAATCAATATTTTCTAAATTTAATCGCTCATTGGTGATTTGGGGAGTTGCTTTTTTAGTTGTTTTCATGGTGAGCACAGAGGTGATATTGCATGGGTTGAAAATAATGAACCTTGAAGTAACAACAGAACAGATTAGTGAGCATGCTTCAGATTTTGAAGGAGCCGATGAAGAGTATATGAGAACTACTTTGGCAACTATGAATATTAGTGATGCCAGGTACAAGATCATCAAAACTGGATTACCTGTTGCATGGGGGGTACTTGCTTTTATATTCTTAATAGTAGGAATCAAAAGACAGATAAAACAATTGCGAATTGTCGCCCTTGCCTTATTAGGAATTACAATTCTAAAATTATTTATCTACGATATTAGTAATGTATCCGAAACAGGAAAAATCATAGCCTTCATTCTATTGGGGGTACTTATTTTAGTTATTTCATTTGTATATCAAAAAATAAAAAGATTAGTAATCGAAGAAGATAAAATAGCAGAAAATGATCAAATCAATTAGATTTTTATTCCTATTACTAACCACATCAATAATTGCGCAGCAGCAACAAATTGAAGGTGGATTGTCTGCAGTAACTAATGATGGATTGCATAAAATTAAAGTATTGCATGATATACGTTCATATTCAAACCATGATTTAAGTGATTTCAGAATTTGGGATAACAAAGGCAATCAAGTACCATATTTTGTATATCCGGATAATCAGGAAACTCAAATATCCAATTTTTCAGAATTCGAAATTATTTCTAAAACGAATATCCCAGATACTAGTGCCACTTATATTTTTAAGAACCCAATTAATAAAATTCAGAAAGCAGTACTCTCGATAGCTAATTATGAAGGTAGTAAATCCTATAGTTTGCAAGGAAGTAATGATCAACAACAGTGGTTCGGATTGGTCAATAGTCAGAACTTGTATGCCATAAAAAGTGCTACAACAACCAGTGTATATAAGGTGATTAATTTCCCGTTATGTTCGTATACCTATCTTAAAATCATTTTCGATGATCGGGGATCGTTACCTGTTAACCTTTTAAAAATAGGGACAGCAACTACAAAAATAGTAAAGACACCCTTAGAAGAAATTTCGGTGATGACTACCAATATTTATGAATTGACAAAAGAGAAGAAAACCAGGATTCATGTCGTTTTTAAAGCCCCTGAAATTATTAATCAAGTACAATTTAATATTACCGAGCCAAAACTATATAATCGTAAGGCAAGGATGTATACTCTAAAAACAAGAGAGGTAAAGCATAAGGTAGAAACGTATGAACAACAAATTTCGACCTTTACCATTAATTCTGATAACAATATTAATGTTCATGTTGCGTCATTTTTTGAAAAGGAGGTATATATTGAAATAGAAAACCAAGATAATCCTGAACTAACATTTTCATCCATACAATTTTTTCAGACTCCTCTTTATGTAGTAGCAGATCTAAAACAGAATGAGAACTATACAATTTCTTCGGGCGATATACACCTTAAGAAACCGAGTTACGATATTTCATATTTTAAGAATGGTATTTCAGAAAATTTACCCAAAGCAAGTATTATTTCTGTTAAGCATAATCTAGATGAAGACTTAGCAATAAAAGAAACTATCCCTTTTTGGCAACAATCATGGTTTATGTGGGCATGTATAGGTATCGCAACCTTAATGATTGGGTATTTTGCTTCAGGCTTACTTAAAGATTTAAAACAAGAAAATAAATAGTAATAAGTCTATATAGCTTAGACTTTTAAAATATATATGACTTGAAAGCTAATTGGTGCTATTTCCAACAAAAGTGTGGTTATCTTTGCCAAAAAATATTTTATGTCAAAACAATTTTCTGGTTTAGGAATTAATGAACAATTACAACAAAGCTTATCTGCTTTAAATATTTCTGCTCCTACAGATATTCAAGAAAAAGTAATCCCTGTTATATTAAATAAAAAAGAAGACGTAGTTGCTTTAGCAAAAACAGGAACAGGTAAAACTGCTGCTTTCGGTTTGCCTTTATTACAATTAATTGACGTAGAAAATACCAATATTCAAGCTGTAATCTTAACGCCTACCAGAGAATTAGGGCAACAGATTTACACAAATTTAGTGTCTTTTTCGGCTAATACCCCTAAAATCTCTATAGCTTCCATTTGTGGAGGAACCCCTATAAAACCTCAAATAGAACGTTTAAAAAGCGATACTCATATTATTGTGGCAACTCCTGGTCGTTTGGTAGACTTAATAAAACGAGAGGCTATCAATATTAAGAACATCACTTATTTTGTTTTAGATGAAGCAGATGAAATGGTGAGCGCCTTAAAAGAAGGATTGGATAGTATTATAAAAGAAATTCCAAAATCTAGAAGAACCTTACTATTTACAGCTACCATGCCAGGAACCATAAAACAATTGGTTCAAAATTATATGTCTAAGCATGTGGTACATATTGAAGTAGACATGACAACCGTTGGTCACCAAGGTATAGATCATCAATATGTGGTTGTAGAGCCTATAGAAAAACTAGATGTATTACTTCACTTTTTAAATTCAAAAAAAGGCGAAAGAGGTATTATTTTTTGTAAAACTAAAGCTGCGGTTAACAAACTGGCAAAAAATCTTGCGGTCAATAAGTTTTCTTCTGGTGCAATACACGGTAGTTATACACAGGGTATTCGTGATCGTACTATGGGACAATTTAGAGATGGATCTATTGATATTTTGGTTGCTACAGATTTAGCCGCTCGTGGTATTGATGTAAAAGAAATTTCATATGTTGTAAATTACCATTTACCCGATACGTATGATGCATATGTGCATAGAAGTGGGCGTACCGCCAGAGCAGGAGCAAAGGGACTTTCTTTAACCATAATACAGCAGGAAGAAGTAGAAGATATAGCAGATTTTGAAAATGAATTAGGTATTGTTTTTAGTACATTTAAAAAAGCAGATGCCAAAAGTATTGAAGAAAACAAAGGAGTATTATGGGCTAGAAAAATATTTAAAACGAAGCCAAATCATGACATATCCGAAGGTTTTAAAACAGAAATAAAAACAATATTTCATCATTTAACCAAAGACGAGTTAATAGAAAAAGTATTGGCAAATTACCTGGCACAAACAAGTTCGATAAGTACAAAACCAGAGGCCCCTAAGAAGAAAAAGAATAAGTAGTTCGTATGGCAAATAACATTAAATCACAACAAGAGATTTTATCAAAATTAAATATTAAAGCGTTAAATTCTATGCAGGAAGAGGCGCTTTTAGCGATATCATCGGCAGCCAACACGGTTTTATTGTCTCCAACAGGAACAGGAAAAACGGTCGCTTTTTTATTACCAACAATCAATGATCTAATTGCAGATTGTGATAATATACAATTACTTATTTTAGTACCATCACGTGAGTTAGCTATTCAAATAGAGCAGGTGGTTCGTCAAATGGCTTCTGGATTTAAAGTAAATGCTGTTTATGGGGGAAGGCCTTTTTCTAAAGATAAAACAGATCTTATGCACCCACCAGCAATACTGATTGGAACCCCAGGTCGTGTGGCAGATCATTTACGACGCGAAACCTTTTTGGTTGAAAACATAAAGACCTTGGTTTTAGATGAATTTGACAAATCGTTAGAAATTGGTTTTGAAAATGAAATGAGTGAGATTTTGGCAAATCTTACACACATAGAAAAACGTATTCTAACCTCTGCAACTCAAGACATAGAGATTCCGGATTTTGTAGGTTTAGAAAATGAATTGGTTATAGATTATCTAGAAACGCAAACCTCTAATTTAGAGATTAAAAAAGTGCTGTCTCCAGATAAAAACAAGCAGCAAACTTTAGTAGATTTACTGCATCATATAGGTAATAAACCCGGAATTGTATTCTGTAATTTTAAAGATACTATTCAATTTATAAGTGATTTCTTAAATGAAAATAATATTGCTCATGGTTGTTTTTATGGCGGAATGGAGCAAAAGGACAGAGAACGTGCCCTTATTAAGTTTAGAAACGGAACACATCAAATTATCATTGCCACAGATTTGGCAGCGCGTGGCTTAGATATTCCAGAATTAAACTATATTATTCATTACCAATTACCGCTAAAAGCTGAAGAATTCACTCACAGAAATGGTAGAACTGCAAGAATGAATGCCCAAGGAACTGCATATGTTTTACAATGGACAGATGAATATTTACCAGAGTTTATAGAGACATCACAAATTGTAAAACTAGAAGGTAAATCAACTACAATAGCACCCCAATGGGCTACTTTATTTATCTCTGGCGGAAGAAAAGATAAAATCTCAAAAGGAGATATTGCTGGATTATTTTTTAAGCAAGGAAATTTAGAAAAAAGCGAATTAGGTGTTATAGAGCTCAAAAAAGATTGTGCTTTTGTAGCAGTACCAAAAGCAAAAGTTTCAGCTATCATCGAAAAAACAAACAATACACGATTAAAAAAGAAAAAAGTGCGCGTAACAGTTATATAATTCTATGCGTAAAACTATTTTAAAGATAGTGCACTAGGTTTGAGTTGGATTACACCTATTTTGTTAAGAATACGTATAATTCCGTATGTGATATCTATTTCGTACCAATATATCCCTCCAAAATTTGCACGATTACTATGTTTATGGTGATTGTTATGATAGCCTTCACCCATCATCAGAAAATCAAATCGGAATAGATTTTTAGAAGTATCTGAAGTTTTAAAATTCACATATCCATATATATGTCCAAACCAGTTAATAATTACTCCATGTATAGGTGCCATAAGAAATAACACTGGTAATAACAGCCATTGCCACCAGGAAGTAGCTAAAAAAACAAAGAGAAAGGTATAGACTATTATCCAAGCAATTCTAGAGCCACGTGATCCTGCAAAGCAATCAAAACTTTTCCATTGTGGGATATTTTTAGTGAATTTACGATCAATAGCAATACGTTTATTATTGATGTCCTGATAGATGTTTTTAGTTTTCCACATCATAGAAAATAAGTTACTATCATACTTTGGCGAATGTGGATCTTTTTCTGTATCTGTATATGCATGATGCATGCGATGCATAATGCCGTAGCCGTATGCACTTAGATAACTCGGCCCTTGGCAAATCCATGTTAAAATAAAAGTAATTTTTTCTACCGTTTTAGACATAGTAAATACCTGGTGTGCCGCATATCTATGAAGGAAAAAGGATTGAAAAAATAATCCTGAATACCACAAGACACATACTAGAATAAGTATCGCCATAACTTTTTTTTTGCGAAGTTACTCATGGAAAAGTTTTGTTACAATGAACCTGTGTTAACTAATACGTTTACGAATACGACTTAATCCTTGTGGTGTAACACCTATGTACGAGCTAATATATTTTAATGGGATTTCTTTTATGACTTCTGGTCGGTCTTTAAAAATATTAAGATATCGTTCCTCGGCGGTATTGCGTAGTAGGGTTTGTTCTCTTTTTGATTTCATTAAAAACAGCCTTTCGGCCGTTAATCGTCCTATTAAATTACCAATTTTAGTTGTTTTATAGACTTCTTGCAAATCATCATATGTAATACTTAAAACGATAGTATCAGTAAGTGTTTGTAGTTCATATAATGAAGGCTTACGGGTTAAAAAAGAGTCATAAGCACTTATAAATTGCTCTTTAAAACAGAATCCAAATGTAATTTCTTTAGCAGGATCATTTTTAGGAATATACAAACGCACTACACCAGATATGATAAAAGAAATATGGTTTTCTATATCTCCGAGCTTTAAAAAGGTTGTTTTCTTACCAATATCCCGCCTCTTGAGTCTTGAGGAAAAGAAGTCCCAATCTTCATCCTTGATTTTAGAGAGTTGATGGAGGTGGTTACGGACTATTTCTAAAGTTGCTGTTGGGTTTACACTCATGATGCCGCAAGATAATCAACTCATCAAAATGTATAACTATGATTTTTTGAATTCTCATTATTTCATTGTTGTATGAAAATCACACAGCGTTTTTCGAATACTTTAAATGCAACAATCCAAAATAATACTGGTCTCTTAGCATTAATGGATCAAAGTCTAATCAAACCTTACATGAGAAAAGTAATACTATACTTCATTTGTTTTATTTCATTTCAAAATTACGCACAGCTTACTCCTGAAAATGAACAAGTACAGAATACCAGTAGCTTCTTAGAAAAAACGGAATTCAAAGTAGGGTATTTTGGCAATATTCTTTGGAATCAAGGACTAAATGTTGGTGCCGAATATCTTTGGAAAGAAAAGATTAAAATTAAAGAACGTAGACGCGGACAAAAAACCATTACAAATCAGTTTCTGCTTAATGGAAGCCTCGGTTTCACTTTTAACCCTAGTACCGAGACCGATACCGGTATTTTCACGCATTATGGCCTAATATGGCGAAGAACAAATACTAAAGGGAAACAATTCAGTGTCACATTAAATCCATTAGGCTACTATCGTTCTATACTGCCAGAAACGTATGAGGTAAAAAATGGCGAAGTAGATAAAGTATTTCTTCCTGGCAGAAGCTATTATGCACCTTCAATGTCTATTGGTTTTGGGAAGTTTCGAAAAGACAAAAAACTATCAGGAAGATATTTTAATATAAATTTTATGCTACGGACCCCCTATAATGCAGGTACTTCACCTTCAATTTCCTTGGAATACGGTTATCGTTTTAATTTTAAAAAGAAAAAAAGAGATGCAAAAAATAATAACTAATCATCTAAAAATTGTGGTTCTCACACTTACACTTTTAAGCCTTTTTTCTTGTTCAAAAGAAGATATAGGAGATTTGAGTGATACTTTGTTTGTACGTCATAAAGGAGCCGATATGCCAGCTTATATTTATGGTAATGGTGCTGATAAAATATTCCTTATAATACTGCATGGAGGACCAGGTGGTGTTGGATTAAATTATCGTGGAGGTACTATTAAAAGTGAAATCGAGAAAACTTGTGCCGTTGTTTATTTTGATCAACGAGGTTCTGGCATGTCTCAAGGCAGTTATTCTGAAAATGGTATTAGTGTTGATATCATGGCAGAAGACGTTCTGGCGCTAGTAAAGGTTATTAAGCATAAATATGGAAGTGATTCTCGTTTTTTCTTAATGGGCCATAGTTGGGGAGGTACCTTAGGTACAGCAACATTATTAAAAGACCAAGACACATTTAAAGGGTGGATTGAAGTAGATGGCGCTCACGATCCAAAAGGGATGTATTTTGAATATATCGCTAATTTTAAGAGAGTGGCTTCAGAGCAAATAGATGCTGAAAACAATGTAAATTATTGGAATGGTGTTAATAATTTGGTGAATAATGTAAATACAACCCTGTACAGTGAAAAGGATTTTTTCAGAATGAATAGGGAAGCTTTTGAAGCAGAAGAAAAGCTCGATGATGATGGGGTTACCAATAGAGAAGATGACGATAGTAGTATCTTTTTTAACTATAACTTTTTAACTGCCCTGTGGAGTAGAAGTAGAACACTATCGATTCTAACCAACCAAGGCCTATGGGAAAACGTATCTTATACCAACAGACTATCAGAAATTACAATACCATCTTTGGTGCTATGGGGTCGATACGATATGGTAGTTCCACCAAAATTTGGACAAGATGCTTTTGACAATCTGGGTTCTAGCGTTAAAAAATTAGTGTTTTTTGAGAAATCAGGACATGGCCCTATGTACTCTGAAGGTGATCAATTTGCAGATGAAGTCATTGAGTTTATTACTATGAATAAATAGGAGGTTATTTATAATAACTTAGATTATCACTGCTTATTCAAAATTTCCACTGCCTTTGCCCAATCATTTTCTAAAACCGAGTGTACCTGCCTTTGGTCCGGTCGAACAGTATAATCGCCAATAAATTTAGTACCTAACAGATCAATATGGTACAATGCTTTGAATCCACCTTCGTATATAACAGCAGGATAGACATCATGTTCTTTAAATAAAAAAGAAAAGGGTCCAAAACGTACATGAGCATCAACGGCAACACTTTTACCATTAGGAGATAAAAGGTAATCTTCCTTAGAGATAAAAAGGGTAAACCACCCTTTGTGAATTCTGAAATCATTTTTGGCAATTCCTGCATTTCCTTCACTAGGAAAAGGAGTAATAATGGATGTAATGGAAGCATTTCCAATTATTTTTTGAAATAAGCCTATCATGGTAAGTAGTACTTTATTTTTCAAACTAATCGAAGCACCAAGCATTTTGGACCAGCTTTTTATTTTAAAATTAAAATCACCTGTCCAAGCTCCTTTTGCTATTTGAAAGTAATATATCTGGTTAGGTGCTTTCTTCAAAGCTTCTGCACTTAATATAACATCCTGCTGTTGTTCCAGCAATTCATGCAATTCATTTTTTGCATCTAAAGTATCAATAACCTGTTTAACATTTCTCACTTCTACAGCATGAATAGTTTTTAAAACAGATTCTGCTAAAAAACCGGGATGAATAATTTTTTCACCCAACTTGGAGATACTTGTGTTTTTTTGTTTGATCATGATTTGTTGATCATGATCCGTAAGTGGTGCCAATGCTGTAGCTAGCTTCCAGGCAGAGTCTCGAGCAATTTTCATACTAAAATTAATAATTGCCTCTTCTTCTTTTTCTGCAATATCTTCTAATACATATAATAATGGAGAAAGTTCACTTAATTCATCAATGACTGTAGGGATAATTGAGGCAAGAATATCATTCACTTTTTGAAAATCATCGTGTAAATCATGAATTTCTTCACCTGAGCAAATTTCCGCAGCAGCAAAACCTAAATCGATATTAATATGTGGGTTCATTGCCAATAATAAGTGTTGTACCACAATCAACTCATTATTTGTGGTTGCATTAAAAGCAACCGCCCAAGCCCCTGGTAGGGTAGGATCATCGTTTTTAAATTGTTCAGCAGCTTTGAAATAATGTGCTGCAAAGTGGATATCTAGCTTTTCAAGCCGCTCATCATTATCAAAATACCCTGTTCCAAGTTTATTTTTAATCGTTTGCGTTACTCGTAAGTATAAACTGGCAAAATAGCCAACTCGATTGGAGTGTTCTTTTGACAATTGAATAATAGACTCCAATTTTTCGATTACCTGATCGATCGATGCTAGATTCATAATAGGAATCTGTTTAATTTTGTCCATCCTGTAGCTCTTTGTACATAATGCGGTATAATTCTTAATTTAAGTTATGAAATGTTGTACTAGTACAGTTTCAATTTTATAAAAATATAGAATTCAAAACCAATTAAAAAGAGTTAAAACTCCCTATTTATAGTAGGTTTTCTACCCCAAAAGTTTAAATCCTGAATCGATACATTTTACACACCAATACTAGTCATTAATCTTTCGATGTTGGACCGAAAATAACTGGAATTTCACTTTCTGAGCCGTTGTTTTGAACTAGTACAGCGCGATTCAATTTAGATAGAATTTTGTCAATAAATATAACGCGTTGCTCGATTTGGTTGGTTCCCCATGCCAAGCCCAAAAATACAAGATCGACATACATGCTCTTTGCTAGTAATATATCTAAGGCATTCTCTTTAGGTGCGGCTACAATTACAATAACTTTAGCTTCAATACGAGCCTCTCTGATTGAGAATCGAATGTGATTTTCTAAAATTTGTTTCTCATCTTCAGAATGAGTAACCGAGAAAATACGAATCGTAGACTTTTTCCATTTATTATTGAGTTGGATCAAATAGGCAAGCAATACCATTAGGTCACCATTATTTTCTTGTCCTCGCCACCATATATCAATCCTTTTTTTGACCTTTTTAGGGAAAGGTTTGATGATATGAGCTATTAAGATGTTCTTCCCGGATCTGGCCATATCATTAATAATCTCTAATTCTTTGATTTTACCATCATATGTAGAGGACCATCCAAAAACTATGGTATTGGTTTTGATCCCGGCCACCCCATGTCCTGCTGCCACTTGATTCATACCATATTTAAGATCTGTTACCACATGTACCTCTGTAAGAGCCTGCAACCCCACCAAAGCAAGGTCCTTTTGCATTTCGTGTGCAATTTCGTTTCTTAACGGAAGTTCATCTTTATCTTCAGGGGTAATTAATTTGGAAATCGTTAGAAGCCCACTATTTTGTCCTAGCATTTCGGTGAACCTGACTAACTCAATATGTTCCTTTAAATCACGAATGAATAATATGATTATAGGTCTCCAGTTTCGTGGATGAACTTTTTTAGCATTCAATCTAAGTAGGGCATATCGTCCCAAATGCATCCAAATCCCTGTTGAAGCATCGCCCCATTGCTGTTCGAGTTTTCTACTCATAAGATATAAGAAAATGAATAGCTCGAGTCCCAGTGCAAACGCAAAAGCCAGTGGATTGATTAGCCACATTACTATCATTGCGGCGATAGCACCCAATATAGAAACGTACCAAGGGACATAAATAGTAGGACGATAAGAGGGTTCTTTGATCAACTGCTCGACAGCGGCACTCATATTTACGGCAACATATAAGGTGAGAAACAGAACTGAAACATATTGAGCAATCGTATTTAACCCTCCTAAAAAAACAGCGCTCACCGCAATAGCTCCACTAATCCAAGTGGCAATGGTGGGTTGTCCTGATCTGGAAAGTATGGCCAAAGATTTGGGAACCAAACCATCCATTGCTAAAGCTTGTAGAATCCTTGGTCCACCTAATATACTACCAAACGCAGAAGATAAAACTGCTCCCCAAACCGCAGGGTATACGATCCATGGGCCAAAAATAGCAAGGCGCGTCCATATGGTAACACCAGCTTCGGGATCGGTCATTTGCTCTATGGTCAATGCTCCTGTTACGGCTAATAAGAATGGGATAATAAGATAGATTATGGCTCCAGACACAACAGCACCCAGTGTTCCTCTTGGGATTGATTTCTGAGGGTTTTTTAGATCTCCACTCATACCAATCCCGGCAGTAAACCCTGTAACTGCAGGAAAAAAAACCGCAAACACGTACCAAAATCCTTCAGGGGCAGTTAGATAGGTTGCTTCGGTGATGGGAGCTTGCAGATTTTTACTGAATACACCAATTACCAAGGCCAGAATTGAAGCTCCCACTATAATCATGATCGGAATTTGAGAACGTAACACAAGTTTAGCGCTCTTTCCAGAAAGTACCGTAACAATGACTATGAAACCAATAGTCATAAATTGCAATATATAAGACGGAAGTGCCTCGCCATCAACAGACCACAATACCAAGATTGCTTCAGAAAGACCGTAGCAATAAAAAGTGACACTTAGTGTTCTGCATAAATAAAGAGGTATCCCAATCGCTCCTCCTGGTTCTAATCCAAGGCTGCGTGAGATCATAAAATATTCTCCACCTACACCCACTTTAATATTGGTCGCAATGGCCGATGCGCTCAATCCTGTGATAAAAGTAATCGAGCTAGCCATCACCACAACGAGTATGGTTTTGATCAAACCTAGATTACCCAAGACCCAGCCAAAACGAAGGTACATAATCAATCCTAATATAGTAAGAATACTAGGCATATACACCCCTAGGAAAGTACCAAACTTATGGGTAAACTGAGATGTTCTCGATTTTCCAGTCATTTGATTGTTGGCTATGTTAACTATTACAAGTCGAAAATTTACGTTGTTTGTTAAAGATAGAAGAAAAATAGCTGAATTACAGCACAATAGCGATTACTTTTTAGATCCACAAGGTAATCCCAAGTAAGAAATATGTGGATGAGATTTAGATACTGTTATTGGTGTTGTAATCGGAATCTATATCTATATTTGTGTCTAGTAGGAACAATGTACATCGTTTTTTTACTCATTTCGTCTATACAGATACGTCTTTTATATGAATTCATTTGACACACTTCACGATAATTTCGAACATTACTTTGTCAAAAGTAATCCGCAACTACTAAAATCAATGTTTGACGCCACTGATGTAATGCCTTTATGGATTGCCGATATGGATTTTAAAGTGGCCGAACCCATTACTCGAGAATTGCAGCGATTGGTTGATAGAGGTATTTATGCCTACGAGTTTAATACCAATATGATATTTAAAGCTATCGCTGACTGGAATTTGAAAAGGCATCAATTAAAATTAGATAGTAAGGCATTTATACAAGTATCTGGAGTACTTACGGGCATAGCATTATTGATTAGGGAATTATCTAATGAAGGGGATGGTATTATAGTTCAAACACCGGTCTATCATCAGTTTTATAAAATTATTGAAACGGCGAATAGAAAAATAGTAAGAAATCCCCTAAAAATTGTTGATGGGAATTATGAAATGGATTTTGATGATTTAGAAGAAAAACTGAAAACTGAAAATATAAAAATCATTTTGCTATGTAATCCACATAATCCTGTAGGACGTGTATGGAATAAAGAAGAATTGCAAAAACTAACCGAATTGGCGAATACATATAGTGTTACTATTATTAGTGATGAGATCCATTCGGATATCATTTACTCCAAAGCTACATTTAATAGCATTACATCCTTTAATCAGAACCAACAACATATTGCCATTATAGGGTCTCCGGCTAAGACGTTTGGGATGCAGAGTATTTCTAACGGCTACCTTTATATTGCAAACGAAGCTATTTTCAACCGTATAAAAGCAACAGTAGAATCAATGTATCTAGATCATGGCAATGCATTTTCTACTTTTGCAACCATTACCGCTTATACCCAAGGTGAAGAATGGGTAGATAATTTAATAACATATATTGAATCGAGTATTGGTTGGATTCAAGATTATTTACAAAAAGAAATTCCGAAAGTTAAATTGTTCATTCCGGAAGGGACTTATCAAATCTGGTTAGATTTTAGTGCATTGAATTTATCTGATGAAGCCTTAAAACAATTGATTTTTGAAAAGGCAAAACTTGCATTAGCACCAGGAACATGGTTTGATAAGAATCACTCACAATTTATGCGAATGAATATTGCCTCGCCGTTATCAAAAATTAAAGAAGCTTTTTATCAATTAAAAACGGCCGTTAAGGAAGAGAATAAGTTTTAAAATAATTACTTTTAAACCGCTTCAATCTTAAAAAAGAATAGGTGTGATTTATAAAATTAAGTGTATACTAGGTGTGCTTTTTATTTCTGCACAAGTACTAGCCCAAGAAAATAACCCAGCAAAACAGTTCTGGGATACATTACAATCTCATTGTAATAATGCCTATGAAGGAACTTTGATATTTCCTAAGGAAGATAAAACTTTTGGAGATAAAAAATTGATAATGCACCTGCGTTCTTGTAACGATACCATTATCAAAATTCCTTTTTATGTAGGAGAAGATAAATCACGTACCTGGATATTAACTTATCAAAATGATCGTATTTCTTTACAACATGATCATAGACATGAAGATGGGGCAGAGGATGATATTAACTTTTATGGAGGAACCTCGACCAATAAAGGGAAAGCAAACATTCAATTCTTTCCTGCAGATGTGCATACGCAAACCATGATTCCTAAAGCAGCAACCAATATTTGGTGGATAACCATAGATGATACTACTTTTACATATAATCTAAGGCGCCTGGGTACAGATCGCTTATTTAAAGTCGTTATGGATCTAAAAACCTCAATTGTTCCCCCAAGTGCTCCTTGGGGATGGAAAGACTAGTAGTGCGATTATAGTACTTTACTGCATTTAAAAAACCCTATAAGCTTATGGAATAGGGGATTGTGTATTGAATAAGATGAGTACATCTAAGGTTTATATTTATTAATAAATTGAAAATAAGTCAATTAATGTGTTGTATATCAAAAAAATGGCACCATCTTTGCAACTTAATAAGTATTATAAATTTTTAATTACATTACAATGAATAAAGGAACAGTAAAATTCTTCAATGACGCTAAAGGTTTTGGTTTTATCACTGAAGAAGGTGCTAACAAGGATCACTTTGTACACATTTCTGGATTAGTAGACGAAATTCGTGAAGGCGATGAAGTTGAATTTGATCTACAAGAAGGCAACAAAGGATTAAATGCCGTGAACGTAAAAGTTATCTAATACATATACTTTCAAGTTTAATAAAAGAGGCTGTCTAGAAAGATTTAGGCAGTCTTTTTCATTTTAGGCTTTATTCTGGTTTTAAGCTTTGGATTTTCA
>CANNFM010000006.1 GCA_947503835.1 uncultured Aquimarina sp. | reverse complement strand
CTCTTTCTCTTCACACAAATCATCTTAATTTAGGGGCTTACTCTAAAATTAAAACTCACTTTTATTAAAAACTTTCATCTTGGGGAGAATGAAAGCACTAACTCATTTTCACATGTCAAAGATATGATCTTTTTACAATTTACCAAACAAAAAGTGTATTTTATCTAAAATAAATATCAATTTACCCGTAATTTAACTTTTCTTCCTACAAATTTCTTACAAAATAACAAAGAATAGATTTTTTTTAATTGACTTGATTAAACCTTTTTTATGTACATTAGTCTTAATTAGGTAGATATAATACAATAAATATATAATCAACATAATTAATAGTAACTTTGAATACCCACGAAGAAGAAGAGAAATTACTTATTGCACTTCAGTCTGATGAAGATATTAATGTTGCCTTTGGTCAACTTGTTGCATTATATAAACAGCGCCTGTATTGGCATATAAGAAATATGGTAAAAAACCATGATGATACAGATGACATATTGCAAAATGTATTTATCAAAGTATATAAAAACATTAAAAAATTTAAAGGCGATAGCAAACTTTATTCTTGGCTATATCGAATTGCAACAAATGAATCTATAACCTTTTTAAATAAAAAAGCCAAAAAGTATGCTATTAGTAGTGAAGAACTTAATCGCCAATTAATACAAAACTTAGAGGCAGATGTATATTTTGAAGGTGATGAAATTCAATTAAAATTACAAAAAGCGATCGCTTTACTCCCACAGAAACAGCAACAGGTATTTAATATGAAATATTTTCAGGATCTAAAATATAAGGAGATCTCCGAAATTTTGGAAACTAGTGAAGGAGCGTTAAAAGCCTCATATCATTTAGCTTCAAAAAAAATTGAACAGTTTTTAAAAAACGATTAAACCTTTTTACATTTAAAAAGTCATATAAATAGTGGAAAAAGATAACTTAAATAAAGATAATGGTGGTTTTAAAGTACCAGAAGGTTATTTTGAAGGTTTTGAAAACAAGCTTTCAAAAAAACTGACTCTTAGTACTCAAGAAAAATCTATTTTAAGCACCAATAAAAGTGCAGGTTTTAAAGTGCCCGAAGATTATTTTAACTCTTTCGAGGATAATGTATTGAAAAAAATAGATGGTCAACAACATAAAGGAAGAGTAGTTTCTTTATTCACTAAAAGAAATCTATTGTATTTCTCGGGTGTCGCCGCTATGATTGCTATTGTGCTTTCGATATCGATTAATAAGACACCAGATGTAAATTTTGACGATATAGAGATCGCAGATATATACACCTATTTTAACGAAGGGAATATTGAATTAAGTAATGAAGAAATAGCTTCTTTAGTAGAAGAAGATATAAGTTATACAGAAGCTTTTGAAGACGAGTTCCTTAATGATCAAGATTTAATAGAATATTTATCAGAAGAAAATTTTGCAGATGAAATTATATTTACAGAATAAAATGAAAAAGATAATCGTATTTATATGTATCGTTTTTACCAGCTTTGGTTCTTTTGCTCAAAACGGGCCCAGAGAAAGAATGAAAGCATTTAAAATAGCCTATATAACAGAACAACTAAACCTCACTAGTAAAGAGGCTCAGCAATTCTGGCCAATCTATAATAATCACGAATCTGTGGTCGAAAACCTCAAGAGAAAGGAACGTATGCTCATTAAAGGCATTAAAGGTGCTCATAATGGCCCAGATGGTCTTAGTGATAAACAAGCAGGGGATTTTTTAGACCAATACTTAAAAGCAGAAGAACAAAAATCTCAAGCCCGACAAAAACTAATTACAGATTTAAAAAAGGCAATATCAAATAAGAAAATTTTAAAACTCATAAAAGCCGAAACAGATTTCAATAGACGTATTCTGGATAGGATAAGAGAGAGAAGAAAAAGGAACTAGTAATTTTAAATAAACAAAGAGATGTTTTGCACCTCTTTGTTTATTTAAAAATCACTTTTGCAATCCTATTTTTACCGGCTGCTATGGCAATACTATCATTAATAAACCTTAGTGTATAAAACCCTTGCTCACTGATTTCTTTCCAATGTTGCCCAGAATCATTTGAAATTGAAATACCAGTAAACCCAACAGCTACTAATTCTTTACCTCCTCCATTAGGTACGTATCGCACACAACTTTTATATCCAGGACTATTTTCACCAGACATTAGTTTCCATGTCCTTCCGCCATCCATTGTAATTGCCTTATTCGCACTATTAACTTCTGGTTTAGTATAATCTCCACCATAAATAATTCCGTTATTTTTATTATAAAAATGGATCGAATAAGCTCCGCTTGTCGGGCTACCCTGAACAATAGGAGTATTAAAAACTTCCCATGTTTTCCCCTTATCCGGAGAATAAAACACTCTAGAGCGCATACCTCCAGAAACCACCCAGGTCTCATCCCCTACTATAGAGATATTTCCATTACTGGCCGCAAATGCAGCTTCTCCCTCAAAAGTCTTGGGTAGATTACCACAGGAAATCTTATTCCATGTTTTTCCGGCATCTCTTGTAATGAGTATAGACAAACAACCATCAGTAGGATCTCCCATTGCAATACCCTCTATGTCATTCCAAAAAGCAACAGCGTCATAAAATGCTTTTTCATGTGTTTCGGTATATACGATTTTTTCTTTTCCGCTTTCTAAATCAATCTTTCTTAATCTAGCCGGGGAACCAATACTAAGACTAAAAAAAGATCTATCATTAAAACTAACAGCACGCTGCTCTGCAACCCAATTGTTACTTTTTTTAGCTACATCTGTTTCGTTAAGATTATAAAGGCTACTTTCATTGGTAGTAAGGTTTATAAAACCGTATCCTTTATGATATCCAAAACCCAATAACGTATCATTATATATCTCTATAGCACGAACACTTATAGAATCTTCAAAAATGACTTCAATGTCAACATCAGAAAAATCATGACCAATCGTATTCTGTTCTTTTTTACAAAAAACAAAGGTTAAGGCCGTAAACAAGATAATGAGTGCTCTCATTCTTAATAATTTTAATCAAATATAACTGTATTTGATAACAAAGGTCTACCTTTGCAGACCTAAAAAAATTAATGTAATGCGTTTACACAGAAACCTTGTCTTTGCTGTCATAGATGGATTGAATGAAATATTCAATAAAGGAGCTTATGCAGATAAAGTAGTGCAAAAACTATTGAAACGAGATAAACGATGGGGATCTCGTGATCGTAGCTTTGTAGCAGAGACAGTATATGAAATAGTACGATGGAAACGCTTATATGCCGAAATAGGCGAAGTGAAAGAGCCTTTTTCCAGAGAAAATCTATGGAGAATCTTTGCCGTTTGGGCAACACTAAGAGGTATTACACTACCAGATTGGAGGCAAATTGAGCCTACTCCTACCCGACGTATTAAAGGACGATTTGACGAATTAAGTAAAACCAGAAAGTTTAAAGAATCTATCCCAGATTGGATGGATGAACTAGGGCAAAAGGAATTAGGTGCAAAGTGGGATGAAGAAATCAATGCATTAAACCAACAAGCTCCTGTAGTGTTAAGAGCAAATACTTTAAAAATATCCCGAGATAAACTAAGAGGAGTGCTCGAAGATGAAAATATTGATACAGAATTTATAAAAGGATACTCTGATGCGCTTCAACTTGTTGAAAGAGCAAATGTTTTTAGTACAGAGGCTTTTAAAAATGGATTCTTTGAAGTACAAGACGCCTCTTCACAATTAGTTGCAAATTTTCTAGAGGTAAAACCAGGGCAGCGTGTTGTTGATACATGTGCTGGTGCCGGAGGTAAAACACTTCATCTTGCTTCTTTAATGGAAAACAAAGGCCAAATTATAGCCATGGATATCTATGAAAACAAGCTTAAAGAACTAAAAAGAAGAGCTCGTAGAGCCGGAGCACATAATATTGAACCTAGAGTTATTGAGAGCACAAAAGATATTAAGAAACTTTATGGCAAAGCCGATAGAGTCTTAATCGATGCTCCCTGCAGTGGTTTAGGGGTATTAAGCCGTAACCCTGATGCCAAATGGAAATTACAACCAGAATTTCTTGAGAAGATTAAGGATACACAATCAGAAATATTAGAAAATTATTCTAAGATGGTAAAACCTGAAGGAAAACTAGTATATGCTACATGTTCTATACTTCCATCAGAAAACCAGGAACAAGTAAAAAAATTCATTTCTTCAGAAGCCGGTAAAGACTTTACATTAATTAAAGACAAGAAAATACTTTCTCATCAATCGGGATATGATGGTTTCTACATGGCTTTATTAGAAAGAAAAGCATAATCAGAATAATTGTTTAAAATTTGGTGGATAACTCTAATATTGAATCTTAATTTTATGTAAAACTTTACATAGAAAACAGTAAATTTGCTGCTTGTTCAACACAACACAATTATCCAAAAAATGATTCATTTCTTCGGAAACCAAAACGAGAAAGTATTTGCAGTTCAGACAACCAATGAAATCTCACCTTCAACCATTAAAAAACTTATCTGGTTATTTGGCAACCAACCTATCTTATCTGCGGCGTCTATTGACGCTTTTTTTGTTGGTCCTCGTGCCGCTATGATCACTCCCTGGAGTACTAATGCTGTAGAGATCACTCAAAACATGGGTGTTGATGGGATTATACGCATAGAAGAATTTAACGCGGTTCCAAAAGATTTTACTGATTTTGATCCAATGCTGTCTCAAAAGTACAATGGATTAGATCAAGAGATATATACCATTAATATAGAGCCAGAACCTATTCTGGAAATTGATAATATTGCTGCCTATAACAAAAGTGAAGGATTGGCTCTTAATGATGAAGAAATTGAATATCTCGAAGGTGTAAGTAAAAAAATAGGAAGAAAGCTTACAGATTCTGAAGTATTCGGGTTTTCGCAAGTAAATTCAGAACATTGTCGTCACAAAATATTTAATGGAACATTTGTGATTGACGGAGAAGAACAACCCACTTCTCTTTTTAAACTCATAAAAAAGACATCAGAAACTCATCCTAATACTATTGTTTCTGCTTATAAAGACAATGTTGCCTTTATAAAAGGGCCAAAAGTTACTCAGTTTGCTCCAAAAACCGCAGATAAACCCGATTTTTATCAAGAAAAAGAATTTGATAGTGTGATTTCGCTGAAAGCCGAAACTCATAACTTTCCCACCACAGTAGAACCATTTAATGGTGCTGCCACAGGATCGGGAGGTGAAATTAGAGATCGCCTTGCAGGAGGAAAAGGTTCTTTACCTCTTGCAGGAACAGCAGTATATATGACTTCGTATTCTAGATTAGAAGAAAAACGTCCTTGGGAACAAGCCATGAAAGAAAGAGATTGGTTGTATCAAACACCAATGGATATTTTGATAAAAGCTTCTAATGGTGCTTCAGACTTTGGAAACAAATTTGGGCAACCATTAATCACAGGATCCGTACTTACTTTTGAACATGAAGAGCACTTCGACAAGCTCAGTGGGACACCTCGTAAACTCGGTTTCGACAAAGTAATTATGCAAGCTGGTGGAATTGGTTATGGTAAAGCTGAACAAGCAATAAAAGCTACTCCAGAAGCTGGTGATAAAATTGTAATCTTAGGCGGAGAAAATTATCGTATTGGTATGGGTGGTGCTGCCGTATCCTCTGCAGATACAGGAGAATTTAGTAGCGGTATTGAACTTAATGCCATACAGCGTTCTAATCCAGAAATGCAAAAACGTGCGGCCAATGCCATTCGCGGTATGGTCGAGAGCGAAGAAAATACTATTGTTTCTATACATGATCATGGTGCTGGTGGACATCTTAACTGTCTTTCAGAATTAGTGGAAGAAACAGGAGGTAAAATAGACTTAGATACATTACCAGTTGGTGATCCTACACTTTCTGCTAAAGAAATAATAGGCAACGAATCCCAAGAGCGTATGGGATTAGTAATTGGAAAAAAAGATATAAATACTTTAGAACGTATCGCAGAACGAGAGCGTTCTCCTATGTATCAGGTTGGAGATGTGACTGGTGATCATCGTTTTACTTTCGAATCAAAAACCAAAGGCGACAAACCTATGGATCTTGATTTAGAAGATATGTTTGGCAGCTCTCCTAAAACGATTATGAATGATACCACTATTGATCGAAATTATAATGAGATCACTTATGATATACATAATTTTGATCATTATCTAGAAAAAGTATTGCAATTAGAAGCAGTTGCTTGTAAAGATTGGTTAACAAACAAAGTAGATCGATGCGTTGGCGGTAAAGTAGCCAAACAACAATGTGCAGGACCTTTACAACTTCCTTTGAATAATTGTGGAGTAATGGCACTGGATTATAAAGGAAAAGAAGGTATCGCAACCAGTATTGGTCACTCCCCTATTTCTGGATTGATTAATCCAGAAGCAGGAAGTAAAAATTCTATTGCCGAAGCCTTAACTAATATTATCTGGGCACCGCTTAAGGATGGACTAGATGCTGTTTCGTTATCTGCCAATTGGATGTGGCCCTGTAAGAATGAAGGTGAGGATGCCAGATTATACAAAGCTGTAAAAGCTATTTCAGAGTTTGCCATTGATTTAGGGATTAATGTACCGACAGGTAAAGATTCTCTATCAATGAAACAAAAATACCCTAACGATGAAGTGATTTCTCCAGGAACCGTTATTATATCTGCTACTGCCAATTGCGATGATATTAATAAAATTGTGGAGCCTGTTCTTCAAAAAAATGGTGGAGATATCTATTACATCAATCTTTCTAATGACAAGCATCAATTAGGAGGGTCTTCGTTTGCACAAATAGCCAATAAAATTGGTTCTGAAGCTCCCAATATTAAAGACGCTGCTAGTTTTAAGAAAACATTTAATGTTATTCAAGAGTTAATCAGAAAAAACAAAATTGTAGCTGGTCATGATGTTGCTTCAGGGGGATTAATCACTACGCTATTAGAATTATGTTTTGCAAATGTAAATATTGGAGCAGAACTAGATCTTACTACTATTGGAGAATCAGATACAATTAAACTATTGTTTTCAGAAAATGCTGGGATTGTTTTTCAAAGTGCTTTAAATTCTGATGTTGAAACTGTACTCTCAGAAAATGGTATTCAATATTATACTATCGGAAAAGCTAAAGAAGGAGCTTCAATAAATGTAAAAAATGCTAATGATTCTTTCACTCTAGATATTGAATCACTAAGAAATACCTGGTATAAAACATCATTCCTTTTAGACCAAAAGCAAACAGCAAACGATCTTGCTAAAGACAGGTATGAAAATTTTGCTAAGCAACCTTTACAATACGATTTCCCTATTCATTTTATGGGAAGAAAACCATTACTAGATACTTCTAAACCTAGACCAAAAGCAGCTATCATACGAGAAAAAGGAAGTAATTCTGAGCGTGAAATGGCCAATGCCATGTATTTGGCAGGTTTTGATGTTAAAGATGTTCATATGACCGATTTAATTTCTGGTCGAGAAACATTAGAAGATATTCAGTGTATAGGTGCTGTTGGTGGTTTTTCTAATAGCGATGTGTTAGGTTCTGCCAAAGGATGGGCAGGAGCATTTTTATATAACGAGAAAGCGAATACTGCTTTAAAAAACTTCTTCAAAAGAGAAGATACCTTATCTGTCGGGATCTGTAATGGTTGTCAGTTATTCATGGAACTCGAAATCATAAATCCTGAACACAAAGTACATGGTAAACTAATCCATAACGAATCTCGTAAACACGAAAGCGGGTTTACATCGGTTAAAATTCAAGACAACAACTCGGTAATGCTATCTACACTAACCGGAAGCACATTAGGCGTTTGGATTTCTCATGGAGAAGGAAAATTCGATCTTCCACTTCCCGAAGATAACTATAACATCGTTGCCAAATATGGATATGAAGCCTATCCTGCCAACCCAAATGGGTCAGATTACAACACTGCAATGCTAACCGATAAAACCGGTCGTCATTTAGTGATGATGCCGCATATCGAGCGTTCAATTTTTCAATGGAATTGGGCTCATTATCCAAAAGGAAGAAGAGATGAAGTATCACCTTGGATAGAAGCTTTCGTAAATGCAAGGAAATGGATTGAAAACAACAATAATGTTAAGTTTTAAAAGCGTATAAGGCTAATATATCAACAAAAGCAATAAAAAAATACGGAGTTGTTAAATTACAGCTCCTTTTTTTATATATTAGAGTTGTGTATTATAAGATTTTTTATAATTTGCGAAACTATGCACGCATAATAGTTATTTGAAACTCTCAAATACTATTTAGAAATATTAAAACAACTTATGACAACAATTACTAGACTATTTGATTTTCCACACTATCAACTTGAAAAATTTAATTTAGACAAGGCTTTAATAACTAAATATGATGGCGAATGGGTTGCTACTTCTTCAGCAGAATATGTAGAAAAAGCTAACCAAATTAGTCGTGGTTTATTACGTTTAGGTATAAAACCTAATGATAAAGTAGCAATTATTTCTTCTAATAATAGAACCGAGTGGAACATAACCGACATTGGTGTTCTGCAAATAGGTGCGCAAGATGTACCTATTTATCCAACAATTTCGCAAGAGGATTATCAATATGTTTTAACTCATTCAGAATCTACATATTGCTTTGTATCCGACGAGGAAGTATACCAAAAAGTCAAAAACATTCAGGCCAATGTACCTTCATTAAAAGAGGTTTTCTCTTATAATGATGTAAAAGGTTGTAAAAGCTGGAATGAAGTATTAGAGCTTGGTAAAGACGATAGTAACCAAGAAGAAGTAGAAAAAATTATGGCTTCGATCAAAGAAGACGATCTAGCTACCTTAATATATACATCAGGAACTACTGGTCGACCTAAAGGTGTAATGCTTAGTCATAAAAATGTAGTAAGCAATACTCTGGCTGCTTCTACGCGGTTTCCTCTAGTACCTGGTAATATCAAAGCATTAAGTTTTTTACCTGTTTGTCATATCTATGAAAGAATGACAATGTACCTCTATCAATATCTTGGAGCCAGTATCTATTTTGCAGAATCGATAGAAGCAATTAGTGATAATCTAAAAGAGGTATCTCCAGAAATTATGACTGCAGTGCCTAGACTACTTGAAAAAGTATATGATAAGATTATTGCGAAAGGAGCAGATCTTACAGGCGTTAAAAAGAAATTATTCTTTTGGGCCGTTGATCTAGGGTTAAAATATGAGCCTTATGGAGCAAATGGATGGTGGTATGAAAAGAAGCTTGGTATTGCTCGAAAATTAATCTTTAGTAAATGGCAAGAGGCTCTAGGTGGTGAATTAAGAATAATTGCATCGGGTAGTGCTGCCCTACAATCTAGACTAGCAAGAGTCTTTAACGCGGCAGGACTAAGTGTTATGGAAGGATACGGTCTTACCGAAACCTCTCCTGTTATTTCTGTAAATGACTCAAGAAATAAAGGGTTTAAGATAGGTACCGTTGGAAAAATATTACCAGATACCGAAGTTAAAATAGCTGATGATGGCGAAATTCTTGTAAAAGGCCCTCAAGTAATGCAAGGATATTATAAAGACGAAGAAAAAACTAAGGAAGCTATAAAGGGCGGATATTTCCATACTGGTGATATCGGAGAAATTGATAGCGAAGGTTTTTTACGCATTACCGATCGTAAAAAAGAAATGTTCAAAACTTCTGGAGGTAAATATGTTGCTCCGCAAGTCATAGAAAACACAATGAAACAATCTCGTTTTATTGAACAGATTATGGTTATAGGAGAAGGAGAAAAAATGCCAGCTGCCTTTATACAACCAAATTTTGAATTTTTGAAAGACTGGGCAGCCCATAAAGGTTTACAAATAGGTAATTCTGTTGAAGAAATGATTGCCAATCAGGCCGTAATCGACCGTTATCAAGAAGAAGTTGATGAGCATAACGAAAGATTCGGAAAATGGGAACGAGTAAAAAAATTCGAACTCACGCCAGACGAATGGAGCATTGATGCAGGGCACCTTACTCCTACCATGAAACTAAGAAGAAAAATAATAAAAGAAAAATATACCGAATTATACTCTAAAATTTATGGCTAATTCAATTCACTGATTATAATGTAATACGCATATAAGCTTAACAGTAAATCAGTAAACTCCTCATTTTATGAGGAGTTTTTTTATTAATTCAATAGAAAAACGTAAATTACTTCAGCTTATCTTAAATTTTTACAATATTTATTATGCATGCATAGTAAATTTTCTTATCTTTACATTCCTAACAAATTTTGAATGAGAGAAAAGACAATAGATTATGCACTTAGAGCCACTTGGATGGCTGTAGCAAAGATGTATAATGAAGAAGCAGGCAAAAAAGGCAGCACTATGGCTACAGGATTTGCCTTGCTTAGTATAGATCCAGAAAGTGGCACTCCTTCAACTTCATTAGGCCCCAGAATGGGTATGGAAGCCACAAGCTTATCACGTACTTTGAAGACCATGGAAGAGAAAGGGTTGATTTTTAGAAAAAAAAATCCTCAAGATGGGCGCGGTGTACTCATATACTTAACACCTTTTGGAGTAGAAATGCGCGATTTCTCAAAAGAAGTAGTCTTTACGTTCGATAATACTGTAAGAAAACATATTCCAAAAGAGAAATTAGACATTTTCTTAGAAGTTTTTCAAACGATCAACGATCTAATAGCATCAAAAAAAATTTATCCAAAACAAGAATCTATAACACCTTAACAACTTTAAGTTAAAAATGAAAAGAATCATTAAAAAAGTTGCAGTCGTCGGCTCAGGGATCATGGGGTCGGGCATTGCATGTCATTTCGCCAACATTGGTGTCGAAGTACTTCTATTAGACATTGTTCCCAGAGAACTAAATGACAAAGAAAAAGCTAAAGGCCTTACTCTAGAAAGTAAAGTAGTTCGCAATCGGTTAGTAAATGACTCTCTTACCGCCGCTCTTAAATCTAAACCCTCTCCTATTTATCATCAAAAATTTGCAAACCGTATCACAACAGGAAACCTGGAAGATGATATTGCAAAAGTTGCTGATGTAGATTGGATTATTGAGGTTGTTGTAGAAAGACTTGATATCAAAAAATTAGTTTTTGAGAATCTAGAAAAACACAGAACACCAGGTACCTTGATTACTTCTAACACTTCTGGTATTCCTATAAAATTTATGAACGAAGGTAGAAGTGAAGATTTCCAGAAACATTTCTGTGGAACACACTTCTTTAATCCAGCTCGTTATTTAAAATTATTCGAAATTATCCCAGGTCCTAATACCTCTCAAGAAGTATTAGATTTCCTTAATGGTTATGGAGAACAGTTTCTAGGAAAAACATCTGTAGTTGCCAAAGACACTCCTGCTTTTATTGGTAACCGAATTGGTATATTTAGTATCATGAGTCTATTTCATATGGTAAAAGATATGGGATTAACTATAGAAGAAGTTGATAAACTTACTGGCCCGGTTATAGGTCGTCCAAAATCGGCTACCTTTCGTACTGTAGATGTTGTAGGATTAGATACGCTAGTACATGTTGCTAACGGTATTGCCGATAATTGCCCTGATGATGAAAGCCTTGAACTGTTTAAACTTCCGCCTTTTATCAATACCATGATGGAAAACAAATGGTTAGGAAGTAAAACCAAACAAGGTTTCTATAAAAAGAACATGACAGCAGAAGGTAAAAGAGAAATCCTTTCTTTAGACCTCGACACTTTAGACTATAGAGCAAACAAGAGAGCCTCTTTTGCTACGCTAGAAATGACCAAAACAATTGACAAAGTTGTAGATCGTTTTAAAGTATTAGTTTCAGGAAAAGATAAAGCAGGTGAATTTTATCGTAAAACCTTCGCTGCATTATTTGCGTACGTATCAAATCGTATTCCGGAAATCACAGATGAATTGTACAAAATTGATGACGCTATGAAAGCTGGTTTTGGATGGGAACATGGTCCTTTCCAGATCTGGGATGCAATCGGTGTTGAAAAAGGGATCGAAATTATGAAAGCTGAAGGTCTTGAGCCGGCAGCTTGGGTAAATGATATGATTGCTTCAGGAAATACTTCTTTCTATACAGTAAAAGATGGTGCTACACATTCGTATGATATTCCTAAAAAGACACAAGAAAAAATTCCTGGCCAAGATGCATTTATCATTTTAGATAACATCCGTAAATCTTCTGAGGTTTTCAAAAACAGCGGTGTTGTGGTTGAAGATCTTGGTGATGGTATCTTAAATCTAGAATTCCAAAGCAAGATGAACACTATTGGTGGTGACGTACTTGCTGGTCTAAACAAAGCTATTGATCTTGCAGAAAAAGATTTCCAAGGACTAGTTGTTGGTAATCAAGCAGCTAATTTCTCTGTTGGAGCCAATATCGGAATGATCTTCATGATGGCAGTAGAACAAGAATATGATGAGCTAAACATGGCTATAAAGTATTTCCAGGATTCTATGATGCGTATGCGCTATTCTTCAATTCCAACAATTGCAGCCCCTCATGGGATGTCACTTGGTGGTGGATGCGAGATTTGTCTACATGCAGATAAAGTAGTTGCTGCTGCTGAAACGTACATGGGATTAGTTGAATTTGGAGTTGGAGTTATCCCAGGTGGTGGTGGTTCTAAAGAAATGGCACTGAGAGCTGCAGATCTTTTCAAGAAAGATGATGTAGAACTTAATGTGCTTCAAGAGCACTTCTTAACGATTGGTATGGCTAAAGTATCTACATCGGCTTATGAAGCTTTTGATACAAATCTACTTCAGAAAGGAAAAGATATTGTGGTAGTCAATAAAGATCGCCAGATCGCTACAGCGAAAGCTCATGCCAAACTAATAGCAGAACAGGGATATACACAACCTCCTCTTCGTAAGGACATAAAAGTGTTAGGCAAACAAGCACTAGGAATGTTCTTAGTAGGTACCGACTCTATGGAAGCTAGTAAATATATTTCTGAGCATGATCATAAAATAGCAAATAAGTTAGGTTATGTAATGGCTGGTGGAGATTTATCTGAACCAACTCTGGTTACAGAGCAATACTTATTAGATCTAGAACGTGAAGCTTTCTTGTCTTTATGTACAGAACGTAAAACTCTTGAGCGTATCGAGCATATGTTGAAGAAAGGAAAACCATTACGTAATTAGATTACTAGATTGGTTGGATTACTAGAGTATTAGAAGTCCAACCAGTCTATAAATCGAATAATCTAAAAATCTATTAAAAAAAATGAAAACAGCATATATAGTAAAAGCATATAGAACAGCCGTGGGAAAAGCACCTCGCGGAGTATTCAGATTCAAAAGAACAGATGAATTGGCTGCAGAAACCATCCAACATATGATGAAAGAGCTGCCAAACCTTGACAAAGAGCGTATTGATGATGTTATTGTAGGTAATGCAATGCCAGAAGGTTCTCAAGGATTGAATATGGCACGTTTAATCTCATTAATGGGATTAGATTCTATCGATGTTCCTGGAGTAACGGTAAACAGGTTTTGTTCCTCAGGAATTGAAACTATTGGTATCGCTACTGCAAAAATACAAGCAGGAATGGCAGATTGTATTATCGCAGGGGGTGCAGAAAGTATGAGTTCAGTCCCTATGACCGGTTATAAAACAGAACTTAATTATGACCTGGCCAAATCAGGACATGAAGATTATTATTGGGGAATGGGTAATACTGCAGAAGCAGTTGCTCATCAATTTAAAGTATCTCGTGAAGATCAGGATGAATTTGCGTATCAGTCGCACATGAAAGCCCTAAAAGCACAAGCTGAAAACCGTTTTCAAGATCAAATTGTTCCTATAAATGTTGAGCAGATTTATGTTGATCAGAATGGAAAGAAAGCGTCAAAATCATATACAGTTACCAAAGATGAAGGGCCACGTGCAGGAACCAGCAAAGAAGTCCTTGGTAAACTTAGACCTGTATTTGAACTTGGAGGAAGTGTAACCGCGGGTAATTCATCTCAAATGAGTGATGGTGCCGCTTTTGTAATGGTAATGAGTGAAGATATGGTTAAAGAGCTTAATCTTGAGCCTATTGCCAGGCTTGTAAACTATGCAGCAGCAGGTGTTGAGCCAAGAATTATGGGTATTGGCCCGGTTAAAGCTATTCCTAAAGCCTTAAAACAAGCAGGGTTAAAACAAGATGATATAGAGTTAATAGAACTTAATGAAGCCTTTGCTTCTCAATCTCTTGCAGTAATGCGCGAACTTAATATCAATCAAGATATTGTAAACGTTAACGGAGGAGCCATAGCACTTGGTCATCCACTAGGGTGTACTGGAGCAAAACTTTCTGTTCAGTTGTTTGACGAAATGCGTAAACGTGATATGAAAGGTAAATATGGTATGGTAACTATGTGTGTGGGTACTGGACAAGGTGCTGCCGGTATTTTTGAATTTTTAAATTAAAACAACAGAGCTAAGAAAAAATAATATAAAACGATGAGTACAGAAACTATGAACAAAGATATTCTTAGAGGAGGTCAATTCCTTGTCAAAGAAACGAAAGCTGAAGATGTATTTACTCCAGAGGATTTTTCTGAGGAGCAAAAGATGATGCGTGATAGCGCAAGAGAATTTGTTGACCGCGATCTATGGGCACATTGGGAAAGATTTGAATCAAAAGATTATGCCTATACCGAAGCATGTATGAAGAAAGCCGGAGAACTTGGTCTTCTTGGTGTAGCAGTTCCTGAAGCTTATGAAGGGCTTGGAATGGGATTTGTATCTACCATGTTAGTCTGTGATTATATTTCTGGTGCTACTGGATCTTTTAGTACTGCTTTTGGAGCACATACTGGTATTGGTACTATGCCAATCTCATTATATGGGAATGAAGAGCAAAAGAAAAAATATGTTTCCAAATTGGCTACTGGCGAATGGATGGGAGCATATTGTTTAACTGAGCCGGGTGCTGGATCAGATGCTAATTCTGGAAAAACAAAAGCTGTTTTATCAGACGATGGAAAACACTACTTAATTTCTGGTCAGAAAATGTGGATTTCTAATGCCGGATTCTGTGACGTAATGATTGTTTTTGCACGTATTGGCGATGATAAAAACATTACTGGATTCATTGTTGAAAATGATCCTTCCAATGGTATTTCTATGGGTGATGAAGAAAAGAAATTAGGGATTCACTCCTCCTCTACTCGTCAGGTATTCTTTAGTGATACCAAAGTACCTGTAGAGAACATGTTATCAGAAAGAGGTAATGGTTTTAAAATTGCAATGAATGCACTTAACGTAGGTCGTATCAAATTAGCGGCTGCTTGTTTAGATGCTCAACGTCGTGTAATAGGAGAAGCTACAAAGTATGCTAATGAGCGTATTCAGTTTAAGACTCCTATTATAAATTTTGGGGCAATTAAATCTAAAATTGCTGAAATGGCTACCAACACATATGCCGATGAATCTGCAAGTTATAGAGCTGCCAAAAATATTGAAGATAGAATTGCTATCCGTCAAGCGGAAGGAAACTCGCATCAAGAAGCAGAACTTAAAGGTGTAGAAGAGTACGCAATAGAGTGCTCTATCCTTAAAGTTGCAGTTTCTGAAGACGTTCAAAGTTGTACTGATGAAGGTGTACAAATTTTTGGAGGTATGGGATTCTCTGCTGATACTCCAATGGAATCTGCATGGAGAGATGCTCGTATTGCTCGTATTTATGAGGGAACAAATGAAATCAACCGTATGCTAGCCGTAGGAATGTTGGTAAAGAAAGCCATGAAAGGTCATGTTGATCTTTTAGGCCCAGCAATGAAAGTTGCCGATGAACTTACTGGTATACCTTCATTTGATACTCCTGATTACTCTAAGCTATTCGCAGAAGAGAAAGAGATTGTTGCCAAAATGAAAAAGGTGTTCTTAATGGTTGCAGGAGCCGCGATGCAAAAATTTGGACCTAAATTAGAAGAGCACCAACAATTATTAATGGCCGCTTCTGACATCTTGATTGAGATCTATATGGCAGAATCTACCATTTTGCGTACAGAGAAAAATGCGAAACGTTTTGGAGAAGATTCTCAAGAAACTCAGATTGCAATGTCTCAACTATACCTATATAATGCGGTAGATATCGTTATCAAAAAAGGAAAAGAAGCAATCGTTTCTTTTGCTGAAGGTGATGAACAACGTATGATGTTAATGGGACTTAAGCGTTTTACTAAATATGCAAATCAACCAAATGTTGTGGCATTAAGAACTAAAATCGCGGATAAAATTTCTGAAGAAAACGGATATTTCTTAGGATAATTATTTATAGAACATAATGCCCTTCCTACGGCATTAAACTAGGAAGTTGTTTAATTTTGATTTAAAAAACCGCTTTTTCATTGGGGAAAAGCGGTTTTTTTATGCTACCCTATTTTTTATCAACTCAACTACTAAAAATGGTAGTTTCTATCTTAAAAATGGTAAAACTTAAGAGCCCTTTTCCCACATATAATATCATAAAAAACTAGATTACAATCATTTATATTATCAAAATACTCCTTTTTTTACACAAAAACTAACAATTTATCAACACGAAAACGTTGTAGTTTAAGACTTATCCTACAAAGTTGAATATTTCGTAATAACTTAGTAGAAATTTAACACAAGAAACACTTTTATTAAAAAAAACTACTTATTATGAAATCAAACTCACCTCCTACGAAAATTGTATCTTTTTTTGAGTTACAACTATCACTTAATAAAACCCCCGTTTATTAGCTTTTAAAAACAGAAATTATTTTCATTTTTTAGATGTAATCCTAAGGAAATACAATGCTCTAGTTTGAATAGTTTTATTATACATTTCGAAGCAGCTATTTGAAAAACTCTTCAAATCAATGCATTGTTCATGTACCTATTTACAGACATTTACACTTTCCTTTTACCTTCTTTTAATGTATTCAACTGAATATTGAAAAACTAGTGATCCATCTATTTGCATAAGCTTAATTTCATTTTTTATAAGCAAACACAAACCTTAATATGGTAGTGTAAAACACTATCAAACTAAACTAAAAAACTTGCACAATGAAACGAAAAAATTTAAAATCAATTATCGTAGCCTTGCTATTTGCCATTCCTTTTCTAGGGATACAAGCGCAAGATGAAGATGTATTATTTCAAGCTTTTGATTGGAATGTACAAAATCAACCAGCAGGACAAACCTGGTATGATATTGTATCGCAAAACAGAAACCTTATCAAAGATGCAGGAATAGACATGATTTGGATGCCGCCTCCAAGTAATTCTGCCGCTCCACAAGGATATTTACCAAGAGAATTAAATAATCTAAACAGTGCATACGGTACACAAGCACAATTAGTTAATCTTATTAATCAGTACCATGCTCTTGATATTAAGGTCTTAAGTGACATTGTAATTAATCATCGCGTAGGTACAAATGATGCCGTTACATTCACTAATCCTGCATGGCCAACTTTTTATATTACTGCAGACGATGAAGGAAGAAATTTTGTTCCTGGTCCTGTAGAATTTAGTATTAATGGAGATTATGTTCCCGGTTTTGCACTAAAATCTGATGGATCTAATGGAACTTTTGCAGCCGCTAGAGATCTGGATCATAAAAATCCTGCGGTTAGAGCAGAGATTATTAAATGGATGAATTTCTTGAAAAATGATATCGGTTTTGATGGTTGGAGATATGATTTTGTACATGGATACGATCCTATATATAACAAAGAGTATAATGATGCCACCAATCCATATTTTGCTGTTGGAGAACTTTTAGAAAGTAGCAGAGTGCAAACTAATAACTTTGTTAATTTTACACAACAATCTTCTTCTGCATTTGATTTTAACACGAAAGTTAGTTTACAAAATGCCATACGAGATAATAATCTTTCATATTTAAGAGATGGCCAAGGAAGACCTTCTGGGATGATTGGTATAAACCCTTCTAAATCTGTAACATTTTTAGACAATCATGATACTGGATTTGCGCAACAATGTTGTGGATCAGGCTATGTATTCCCTGGAGGGGAAACTAACCTTAGAAAAGGGTATGCCTATATTTTAACGCACCCTGGTAATCCTGCTGTTTTCTGGACTCACTTTATAGATGGTGGATCTGGTGTACGTAATGCAATTAAAAATCTTATTACTGCAAGAAAAAGTGTTAGAGTACACTCTGCTTCAACAATAAGTATCGCAGAAGCAAGAAATGACCTTTATGCCGCTTATATTGATGGTAAAAGTGGTACACTAGCGATGAAATTAGGAAGTGGTAATTGGTCTCCCAACGGAAATGGCTGGGTATTACAAACATCGGGAACTGATTATGCCGTTTGGACCCAAGGAGGTAATACCGGAGGAGGAGAAACGGTTGCTCCATTTACTGTGAATTTCAAGAAACCTAGTGGATGGAATACTACAGTAAATGCATATTTCTTTGATGCTTCTTCCAATACAACTTTACCCGGTACTTCAGGGTGGCCAGGGCAACAAACAACGAACATCTCAGGAACACAATGGTATTCTTATACTGTTAGCCCGCAAGCGGGTACTTCTGCCAATAATATAAGAGTAATTTTCAATGATGGTAGCGGTAATCAAACCGGAAACCTTTCAAGAAGCTCTGATGGGTGGTATACCAATGGGACCTGGGCAAACACATGCCCTTCCGATTGTAGTGGATCTTCAACCCCTAATCTGGTAACCCTTAATTTCCAAAGACCAAGTGGTTGGGGAAATACCACCAATATCTATCTTTATAACACAGGAAATAATCAAACACTTTCTGGCACACCAGGTTGGCCGGGTCAATCTATGAGTAATCTAAGTGGTACTTCATGGAGTGCAAATACTTTTACATTACCTAACGGAGTGTCGACAAATAATGTTGGTGTTGTTTTTAACAACGGAAATGGTCAGCAAACAGTAGATTTAACAAGAGGTACCGATGGATGGTTTAGAGTAACAGGAACTAGTAACGGAAAAAGAACAGGAACATGGTCTGGTAATTGTCCTAATAATTGCCCTTCTAAAATTGCCTTGGCGCTTACAGAAAAATCAGATAAGAGCACTACAATTTCGCCGATTCCTCTTTCTGATAACAGTAAGTTATATATCTCAACCTCTTCTAGAGGAGTGCTACAAGTAACTGTATCAAATCTTTTAGGGCAAACAAAAACTGTTTATAGTCAAAACACCCCATCTGGAAATCATACCATTGATATTAAAAGTGGTGATATAGATCAAAAAGGTATATACTTCTATACAATTAAGTTGAATGAAAATATACTTAATCAAATAAAGGTTGTTAAAATGTAACCCTTTACCTTTTTATTTTCTCTTTCAATAATTACTTGCGGTTGTTACTTATTAATAAGTAGCAACCGCATTTTAAATTTTGTTTACTACATTTATGCTTAAATTACCCACCAAATCTTACTATGAAAAAAATCACATTCTTATTCATTATAGTATCTATACTAGGTTGTACAAAACGAGAGAAAAACACGAATATTGATACTTCTATTGCATTGGTATATCGAAATCAAGTAGTACAGAATAAGAAAGATCACCAATTTAGAGAAGTAAAAAAAGCAGTTATTGTGCCCAGGTTAGACGGTAATATGGATGATCCAATCTGGAAAGAAGTAACATGGTACGGCTTAGATCAAAGATGGCTTGGGTCTCCTTATGAATTTAATGATTTTTTTGGTCGCTATAAAATGGCTTGGACACCAGAGGCGTTATACCTTTTGGTTGAAATAAAAGACGACATATTATACGATCAAAATAAAGACCCTTTAACATTATGGTGGGATGATGATTGTGTAGAAATCTTTATTGATGCAGATAACTCTGGAGGTAATCATCAATATTCTAATAATGCATTTGCCTATCATGTTGCCTTAGACGGAAATGTAGTCGATCTAGGCGAAGACAAAAAGCCTTTACTTTATAACAATCATGTAACCACAAGAAGAGTAACCCATAATGACGTATCAGTATGGGAATTTGAAATTGTGGTTTATGATCATACATATAAAGAAGGACAAATTAATGATCCTGTAATATTAACCAATGGTTTAAAACTTGGTTTTGCAGTTGCTTATAACGATAATGATGGTAGCGTTGAGCGTGAAAACTTCATAGGCTCTGTTTTTATTCCTGGGGAAGAAAAAAACCTAGGCTGGATTAATGCTGATGTTTTTGGCACTATTATTTTGAAAGAATAACCAAAAACAACTTCATATTTCAACTATGATTAATGTATTGTTTCCATCAACTCTTCTTCTTTAGTTATTCCTCCTGAAAAGTTTGCCGCAGTTTCTATAAGTGCCAAATGCGAATACGCTTGCGGAAAATTACCTAGTAATCTTTTGGTTTCAAAATCAATATCTTCACTAAAAAGTCCCAGATGATTACTATATGAAAGCAATTGATCAAAAAGTTTCTGCGCTTTTTCCCGCTCTCCTATCTTGTACAAACTATTAATAAACCAAAAGCTACAAATAGTGAAAGATGAAGAAGGTAATCCAAAATCATCCTTATTCTTGTACCTATATAATAATCCATCATTACATAGTTCTCTTTCGGTAGCATGAACAGTACTTACAAAACGAGGATCTTTAGCTTTAATAAACCCATACGATTCCATTAATAAGGTAGAAGCATCTAAATCAGATGAACCATATGATTGCGCATACGCTTGTTTTTCTTCATTCCATGCATTTTTATATATGTCATCATGTATGCGATCTCTTAATTGTTTCCAACTTTCATTTTTATTTGTCTTACCAATTAGTTCTCCTATTTTTATAGCTCTATCTACCGCTACCCAACATAATAACTTAGAAAATGTAAAATGACGTTCTTCGGTTCTAAACTCCCATATTCCTTTATCTGGTTTTTCCCAATTTACATTAACTATATGCACAATACTCTTGCTTATTGTCCATAAACCTTCACTATTATCCAGGTCGCAATCAAATTTCATAAATTGCTGATAGATAACATCCATTAGGATACCATAAATATCATTTTGTTTTTGATGATAAGCAGCATTTCCAATTCGTACAGGGCTCGAATTTTTATACCCTTTAAGATGATCAAGTGTTTTCTCAGATAATTTCTTCTCCCCGTTTATTCCATACATAATCTGGATTTTCTCATCCTTATCGGGTATAATGTCAATGATAAACTGAAGAAAACGTTCTGCCAACCTCTTGTGCCCTAAATTAGAGATCACTTTGATTACCATAGATGCATCACGTATCCAGCAAAATCTATAATCCCAATTACGAACTTCTCCAATCGTTTCTGGAAGTGAGGTTGTTGCCGCAGCTAGCACCGCTCCGGATTTATCATAACTTAATAATTTTAAAACCAATGCGCTTCTAAGGATTTGATCATTGTAGTGTTTATACGAGGTTGTGTTTTCGCACCAATTAAGCCAATACACTCGTGTTCGTTGCATTTTGAGGTAGCATCTTTCAAGAGATTGTTTCAATATTTTTTCGTGGTAACTAATCAAAAAATAGGCATGATTTTCAAGAATAATTTCTTCAGAATTTAAAATAGATTCAAAATCAAGATCAGAGTACAGGTATAGAGTATCATACTTCTCTTCATTAGTAATGCTCTTAATGTAGTCTGTTTTAACTTCGAGATCTGTTTTACCCATAGCATATTCAAGCTTTGGATCATATTTAACTCTAAATTTTGGTTTCCCTGAAATCAATTTTACGTACCTCACAATATCTGATGGGGAAAAAAAAGTACCATCATCATTTTTATAACGAGGCATAAAATCTATGAATTCAAAAACATCAACCCCATTATTAAACTCAGTAACCAAAATATTCGTTCTATGTATGTACTTTTGAGAGATTTTATAATCATCACTGACCATTACTTCAAAACTACCTCCAATTTGCTCATCTAAAATCTTTGCAAAAACAGAATACGAATCAAAATTTGGCAAGCAACACCAATCTAAAGATCCATATTTTGAAATAAGTGCTGCGCTTTGACAATTTCCAATAATACCATAGTCGAGGTTATCCATATATCCTAAATTTCTTTTAAATAGCCGTTTTTTAATCTTCTTTTCCCTAATTTAACAAAAATCAAAAAAAGGCAACCAACATTATTCGAATTTATGAGTAAAACTATTATAATCTCAAATAGACTACCCTTACAATTAAGAATTAATAATAACAAAATTGAAACAACACCAAGTGTTGGAGGTTTAGCAACAGGGATGAAATCTGTTCACTCCCAAAGTGATAGTATATGGATTGGTTGGAGTGGTCTTACTGAAGAAGAATTTAATCTAGAATTAAAAACCCAGGTAAATACTGCTCTCCAAAAACATCAATGTGTTGGTGTACCTTTAACAGAAAATGACATTGACGGATTTTATTATGGTTTCAGTAATAATACACTTTGGCCTTTATTTCATTACTTTATGGAATATACCGAATTCGAAAAAGAGACCTGGGAAACTTATAAATCTGTCAATCAAAAATTTGCCGATGTAGTTATTCAAAACCTCGAGGATGGGGATATCGTATGGATACATGATTATCAACTGTTATTATTGCCAGGATTAATACGTAAGCAAAAACCTGAGGTATCTATAGGTTTCTTTTTGCACATCCCTTTTCCTTCTTATGAGGTTTTTAGAACAATCCCTTGTAGAGAAGAATTATTAGAAGGTATGCTTGGGGCTGATTTATTAGGATTTCATACATATGACTACGAGCGACATTTTCTGAGTGCCGTCCAAAGAATTTTAGGACATGAGATAAATTTTAATAATATACATCTTGATAACAGAATCGTTAAGGTAGACTCTTTCCCTATGGGAATTGATTATGATAAATTTCATGAGGCTGCAAAAGTGCACGATCAAAAGGAAAAAAAGGACCAAACCGAAATACAGCAAGAGATTGACAAACACTTAAAAAAAGGTAGTAATCAAGCTAAACTTATTCTTTCGATTGATCGACTTGATTATACCAAAGGTATTGCCAAGCGTTTAAGAGCTTTTGAGTATTTTCTTGAAAAATACCCGCAGTTTAAAGGTAAGGCGAGACTTGTCATGCTGGCCGTCCCTTCGAGATCTAATGTCCCCCAGTATCAACTTTTAAAAAACGAAATCGACCAATTGGTAGGAAGAATTAACGGAAAATTTGCTGAAGTAAGCTGGACTCCTATTTGGTATTTTTATCGTTCTCTTCCTTTTGAAAACCTTATCGATTTGTACACCTCGAGTGAAGTTGCTTTGCTGACTCCAATTAGAGATGGTATGAATTTGGTCGCTAAAGAATACATAGCTTCACGAGTAGACAAAAAAGGTGTTTTGATCCTGAGTGAAATGACCGGAGCTTCAAACGAAATGAGCGAGGCTCTCATTATTAATCCGAATAATTTTGAAGAAATTGCAGATACCTTAAAATTTGCCTTAGAAATGCCCGAGGAAGAACAAATCAAAAGAAACAATGCCCTTCAAAAACGCTTGAAACGATATAATGTCGAAAAATGGGCCAACGATTTCATGGAATCCTTGAAAGCAACCAAAGACGCTACTCAAAAATATACATTGAAAAAAATAAGTCATACTGTAAAGGATGAAATCGCTACAAAGTTCGGTGCTTCAAAAAACAAGGTCTTATTCCTTGATTATGATGGAACTATGGTTCCTTTTGAAAAATTACCTGAAAATGCAAAACCAACTCAGAGAGTTTTTGATATCTTAGATGCATTGCATCAACAGCCAAATACCAAAGTTATTATTATTACTGGTAGAGATAGAGATACAATACAGGAATGGTTTGGGCATAAAGAGTATACTCTGATTACTGAACATGGAGCATGGTTAAAAGAAAGGAATAAAGACTGGGAGTTAATGGAGCGGGTAGACAATAAATGGTTTGAATCTATTGCACCCATCCTTGAATCATTCACCGATAGAACTCCTGGATCTTTAGTCGAAGAAAAAAGGTACTCGTTGGCTTGGCATTTTAGAAATGTTGATCCCGATTTGGGTAAAAAAAGAGCTAATTCTCTAAAAACCACTATTCAACAATTGATTGCGAATCATAATCTAGAAATTCTTGAAGGAGATAAAGTACTAGAAATCAAGGTGAGTGGAGTAAGTAAGGGAAAATCGGCTTCTAAAATATTACTTGACGCAACATATGATTTTATTTTTGCTATTGGTGACGACTGGACAGATGAACATATGTTTAAAGAATTACCGGCAGATGCCTATACTGTAAAAGTAGGATTAAAAAAAACAGTGGCTCAATATTATGTAGAAGATATTAATCAAGTTTACGATCTTTTAAATGCATTCAAATAGTACAAACATCTTAAGAAATAGTATATACTCCTGAAACCAAAATTCTACATACTTCCGGTAATTATTCTTTCGCAATTTTTTTGCACTTCTCTTTGGTTTGCTGGAAATGCAGTAATCGATGATCTTGCTACCCAGTTTGATTTTGGTTTTAATATCTTGGGTTATCTCCTATCTTTTGTTCAATTCGGGTTTATAATAGGCACATTAACTTTTGCATTATTAACTCTTGCAGATCGTTATTCACCATCTCGTATATTTATGATTTGTGCTTTTTTAGGGGGGATCTGTAACTTATCCTTACTTATTCCAAATATTACAGTATTTAATTTACTTACCGCACGTTTTGGCACAGGCTTTTTTTTGGCAGGAATTTATCCTGTAGGAATGAAAATCGCCTCAGATTATTATAAAGGCGGCCTCGGAAGAGCCTTAGGGTATTTAGTTGGAGCCTTAGTACTAGGAACGGCTTTTCCTCATTTTATTAACGAATTTTCTTGGAGCAGTGATTATACCGCCGTAATAATTAGCACAACGCTATTGGCATTTTTAGGCGGAATGAGTATGTGGTTTTTAGTTCCCGATGGCCCCTATAGAAGACCTGCCACTAAATTACAATTAGGAGTTGTAACTCAATTATTTAATATTCCGCAATTTAGGAAAGCCGCTTTCGGATACTTTGGACATATGTGGGAACTTTATGCTTTTTGGGGATTTGTTCCTGTTATTCTAAAAACGTACGCTAACCGCCAAGGTATTGATTTACAGATATCATTTTGGTCCTTTATTGTAATCGGAGTAGGGGCAATTTCATGTATCCTAGGAGGTTTAATTTCGCTGCGTAAAGGCAGTAGAAAAGTAGCTTATAATTCTCTTTTGTTATCTGGGATATTTTGCTTAGCCTCTCCTCTATTTTTCGGATTATCTCCTCATCTATTCCTTGTACTATTATGCGTTTGGGGAATGGTAGTGATATCAGATTCGCCTCAATTCTCTACAATGATAGCAGCAGCTGCACCACCAGAATTAAGAGGAACCGCCCTTACTATAACCAACTGTATTGGATTTGCGATTACCATTATTAGTATTCAATTATTATCTTTTTTAACACATCAAATAGATCATACACTCTTATATTTACTTTTAAGTATAGGACCTATTTTTGGGCTTTATGCATTACGAAGATCATAGCCATAATAAATTACGATAGGCTAATTGACATCTAAAGCTTCTTTAATTCTAATCATAGCCTTGGATAACTGAGCTTCTACAGTTTTTATCGAAACCCCTAACTGCTCTGCTACTTCTTTATATTTTAACCCTTGCATTTTATTCAAAATAAAGACTTCTTTACATTTTGGAGGGAGCTTATCAATCTCATCACGTACTTTTTTTATCTGATTTTTCACAAAATCATTGTCCTCTTCAATAAAAACCTCTAAAACAGTACTTTTAATCTGTTCTATATAATTTAGTTCTTTTTTATTTTTTTTGAAACTATCAATTAACTCATAATAACAAGATTTATATAGATAACTTTTAATTGAAGTATTGATATTTAGTTTTTCTTTATTCTTCCAAATTTTAAGCATGACATTCTGAACAACATCCTCTGCCTGCTGTCTATTCTTTGATAAACTATAAATATACGCACATAGCTCGTTATAGTGCATTTCATACAAATACCTATATACAAACTCGTTACCTTTTTTAAGTTCCTCTATTTGAGTTTCGTTCTCTATGGCAATCTTTTTTTAACTCATTTTTAACCCCTATTCAAAGATAATTAACAAAAACTTTACATAAATAATAAAAAAAGTACTCTTAAGAGTAAGGGTATTTCATTTTTTTCAAGTCTTACTTAAAAATAACCCAATTATTCGCATGAAAAAGAATACAGATTTAGATATAAACCAAATACTAAAATATCTAAATGATGAGATGACAAAAAGTGAACTCATAGAGTTCGAAAACTTATTGAAATATCAAAAAAACTTAGACCTATTCAAAAAATATAGTGTAGCAAATCATTATGTTCAATTAAGTAAACATGATTTTGACGAACAAAAAGCACTATCATCATTTAAAAAACATACCCAAAGTACAAAATCTTCGAAGAATACCCGTAAGAATCGAATTCAAAGTTATTTGAAATATGCTGCGATTTTTGTTGGGCTATTACTTTCTTCGGTATACTTTTTAAACAATAATCTTTTTAGCCCTGATAAGAATATAACCGAAATAACATTACAACAAGGTGATGGAAATTTTGAAACCATAAAAGATGATGTACCATTTAAAGAAATTAAAAACAAAAATGGTGCTGTAGTGGGAATTCAAGAAAACAATAAACTGGTATACAAAAATGAAAATAATACCAATCCTGATGAGAAACTTGTCATCAACACACTACATGTTCCTTATGGGAAAAAATTTCAATTAGTATTATCAGACGGAACTAAAGTTCATGTTAATGCTGGGTCTACGCTAAAGTTTCCGGAAAGATTTATTCCAGGAAAAGTTAGAAGAGTAGAATTATCGGGAGAAGGGTATTTTGAAGTAACACGAAATGAAAAAGATCCTTTTATTGTATCTACAAATGGTTTAAACACTGAAGTCTTTGGAACTAAATTTAATGTTTCTTCTTATCCAAACGATACATTTTCAGAAGTTGTCCTAATCGAAGGAAGTGTTGGTGTTTTTAAAGAAGATGATCGATTTAGCAAGGACAATGGTCTAAAACTGCAACCTAATCAAAAAGCTAATCTTACAAAAGAAAGTAAAAACCTAAGCATGTCGACAGTGAAAACCGATCAATATATTGCTTGGGTTGATGGTGTTTTACTTTTCAAAAATGAGAGTTTCGAAAATATCATGAAAAAATTGGAAAGGTTTTATGACAAAAAAATCACCATCAATTACCAAAAAATAAAAACTGAAAAGTTTACAGGTAGGTTTGATGTAGAAAACATAGAGGACGTATTAACAACATTTAGCAGCAATACGCCATTCAAATTTAAAGTCAAAAAAAGTGAAATAATTATTAATCCTTAAACCCAAAAAAATGAGTAAATAATCTACTAAAAAAAACAAAATCGAGAAATGCGGCAACATCTCCCGATTTTAGAGTAAGCTAATTTAACAATGGTTCAATCATTAAATCATATTAAAAATATGAAAAAAATAACACAGTACTACAATAATAATGTAGTTAAGTTAAAATTTAATTTAAAAATGAGACTTACAGTACTTCTAATTATAATGTCTCTCTTTAGAATAAATGCAAGTACATATTCTCAAAACACTAAGATTTCCTTAAATGTAAAGGACTATACCGTTGAGAAAGTATTTGATCTAATCCAACAAAAAACAGAATTTAAAGTGTTTTTTAAAGATTCTGAGGTAAACACTCAAAGAAAGATATCTCTTACCGCGATAAACAAAAGAGTAGAATACATTTTGGATAGAATCTTTAAGAATACTAATGTAACCTATAAAATAGTAGACAAGCAAATAGTTCTTGTCAAAAAAACTATTAAAGCAACTGCTCCAAAACAAACCCAATCTGCTTCTGTACTACCTCAGGATGGATTTGAGATTAATGGTATAGTTACCGATAAAACCGGCTTTCCTATTCCGGGTGCAACAGTATCAATAGAAGGAACATCAACTGGTGTTGTTGCTGATTTTGATGGAAATTTCACCATTAGAGTTTCAGTATCAGATGTGCTTAAAATTGAAAATTTAGGTTTTGAGACTCAAAAAATTACCATTACAGATAAAAACAAAAGGAATTATACTATTATAATTCAAGAATCTGTAGAATCTCTTGACGAAGTAGTAATCACTGATGGATATAAGAAAGTAGATAGACGCCTTTTTGCAGGTGTGGCTACAAAATTAAACTTAGAAGACGTTAAAATTGACGGAGTATCAGATGTATCAAGACTTCTTGAAGGTAGAGATGCTGGTGTGGTTGTAGATAACGTTTCTGGATCTTTTGGTGCATCACCTAGAATTAGAATTAGAGGTAACACATCTCTTAATGGTAACAACAATCCAATTTGGGTAGTTGATGGAGTAATTCTTGAAGATAACGTAGAATTGGCTCAGGAAGATTTAGCATCAGGAGACATTAACTCATTAATTGGATCATCTATTGCTGGATTAAACCCTGATGATATCAAAAGCTTTTCGATATTAAAAGATGCATCAGCAACTGCATTATATGGTGCACGTGCTAAGAATGGTGTAATTGTTATTACCACCAAAAAAGGTAGAAAAGGAGCAGCAAGAGTAACGTATAACAATAATTTCTCTTTTAGATTAAGACCTAGATACAACAACTTCAATGTATTAAACTCACAAGAAGAATTATTAGTTTATGCAGAATTAGTTGATAAAGGGTTAATAGATTTAACCACAGCTCAACGTGCAGAATCATATGGAGTATTAGGACAATATTTTAACCTAAGAAGGCCTAACAATGTAGTCATAGGGGCTAACGGACAATTAGCTGATAGTTATTTTGACAGGTACCAAGTAGCTAATACAGATTGGTTTAAAACACTTTTTAATGATTTTTCATTACAACAAAATCACTCCTTAAGTATCTCTGGAGGTAGCGATGATGCGGTTTACTATTTTTCTGCTAGTTATCTTAATGATGAAGGACAGACTATAGGAGATGATGCACAACGTTATACCACAAAATTAAATACTCGATTTAATCTAACAGATAAGTTTTCAATTGGTACTACGTTAACTGGAAGTTTTAGAGATCAAAGAGCTCCAGGAACCAATGACAGATCATTAAACCCTTTGACTGGAGAGTTTGATCGTGAATTCGAAATCAACCCGTATAGCTATTCTTTGACCAATAGTAGAAGTGTTACTCCATATGATGAAAACGGGAATTTAGAATTTTTCAGAAAAAACTACGCTCCTTTTAATATCATTCATGAACTAAATAACAACTACATCGATATAGATGTAACCGATATCTCTTTTCAAACAGATTTAGATTATAAAATAACAGATAACTTAACTGCCAATTCTGTTATTAACTACCGTAAGGCAATCACTCAAAGAGAACATATCATTACAGGTGTTTCAAATCAAGCCGAAGCTTTTAGAGCAGGAGCGGGTGATAATATAATTGGCCCTATAAACCCATTCTTATATCAAGATAGAGATAATCCTAATAGACCTCCATACTCAATACTACCAGAAGGTGGTTTAAATATCTATAACGAAGATGTATTAGACTATTTCTATTGGAGAAACTCTGTTTCATGGAATCCCAATATCAATGACAATAATCAGTTTACATTCCTTTTGGGGCAAGAAATAAAATCTTCTAACAGACAAAGTAGAGAATATACTGGTATTGGTATTTCTTATGATAATGGATATTTAGTCAACACTAATCCAGATGCTATTGATCAATTGATCGATAATAATGATCAGTATTTCGATATTTCTAATTTTAGAGATCGTTTTACAGGTTTTTTCTTCAATGGTGGATATACACTAAATAACAAGTATACTGTTAATGGTACATTAAGATATGATGGGTCTAACCTACAGGGGTCAAGCTCTAAAGCCAGGTACCTTACTAACTATAATATTAGTGGAGCATGGAACATTGATAAAGAAAACTTTTTTAAAGCTGATTGGGTAAATCTTTTGAAATTAAAAGGTACTTATGGACTATCTGGAGGTCGAGGTCCGCTTACAAGCGCAACACTTGATCTAAGAGGCCAAATACCCTTAAGACCGCAAGATTTAGAAAGTATAATACGAATCAATTCATTGGAAAATGCTGATTTAACGTTTGAAAAATTAAAAGAATTTAGTGCTGGACTTGAGTTCTCTTTATTCAATAATCGAGTAGCAGGTGAATTAGGCTATTACAAAAGAGATTCGTTTGATCTTATTGGAAATATTAGAACCAGTGGTGTTGGTGGTGAATCAATAAAAACAGGAAACTTTGCAGATCTTGAAATTGAAGGGTATGAATTTGCCTTATCAACTGTAAACATCAAAACGAAAAATTTTGAATGGTCTACTAATATTAATGTTGGATACAATACGGAAGAAGTAAAAAATCTAAAATTTAATAATCGCTTGGTAGATTTAATTTCTCCAACAGGAGCACCTATTAATGGTCGTGAAATCTCGGCTTTATATTCAGTTCGTTTTGCTGGGTTGAATGAATTTGGTATTCCAACATTCTTTGATGCCGATGACAATGTAGTAACAAATATAGACCTACAAAGTAGAGATGATATCGAAAAGATATTAAAATATGAGGGGCCGACCCAACCTAGAGGAGCTGGTGGATTTAGTAATACCTTTAAGTATGGCGGATTTACATTATCCACTAACATCTCATTCAAATTTGATTACAAAATACGTTTGAGTAGCAATTTTGATGCTGCATACACAGATTTTAATTCTTTACCAGGAGAACTAGTAAATAGATGGACATTACCAGGTGATGAAAATGTAACGAACATTCCTGCAATTTTAGAAAATCGTACTATAATAGAACAATTAGGTGGTTTTGTTAATAATGGACTTGTATTTGCCAGTGACAATGCATATCAGTTATATAACAATAGCGACATTAGAGTGGTTGATGGAACCTATGCACGAATGAGATCTATTGCTCTTGGGTATACAATACCAGCTACATATGCCAAAAGATTAGGTGTTTCTTCTGCAAGAATCCGTTTACAAGGAGAGAACTTATTCTTGCTTTATTCTGACAAAGATTTAAGAGGCCAGGATCCAGAGTTCTTTAACTCAGGGGGAGCTGCTTTGCCAGTACCTAAGACGGTATCTTTTTCACTTAATGTTGGATTTTAAAAAAGACTAATTATGAAAAACTATAAATTAAAATCATATATTTTCTTATTCATTCTTGTAGCATTTGGTACAAGTTGTGAAAATTATCTGGAAGAATCTCCGGATGATAGATTATCCCTTGATTCTGTTGAAAAAGCAGCAAAGGTAGTTGCAGATTCTTATTCTCGAGCGAGTTATGCATTCACTGATATGTATACAGATTTAGCAGGCCCTTTAGGTTTTCCTGATGGCCAAGGAATTATACAAGATGTTGGAGGAAGTACAATACGCTTACAAGATGAGCAAATCTATACATGGGATGTTGTAACCTCTATTGGTAGTGATACTCCAACATTTTTTTGGGATGAAACCTATAGATCAATCGCACAAGCCAATGAAGTCCTTGCTATAATTGATGGTTTAGATGGCGATCAGGATCTAAAAAATGCAGTAAAAGGTGAAGCACTGTTATCAAGAGCATACAACCACTTTATGCTAGTGAATATGTTTGGTCTTCATTATGATGAAAATGCAACATCAAATTTAGGTATACCCTACATATCAGAGCCTGAGACAGAATTTTTGCCAAGCTACGAACGTAACACTGTAGCCGAGGTTTATGATTTGGTTGAAGAAGATTTGCTACAAGGATTAGCCTTAATTAATGACAAATTTTTTACGGGTACCAAAAAGTATCATTTTACCAAAAAAGCTGCTCAGGCTTTTGCTTCACGATTCTATTTATGGAAAAGAGACTATGTGAATTGTATTAAATACAGTGACTTATTTTTAGATGGCAACCCATCTCTTTATATTAAAAACCCTGGAGATTATACAATTTCAGGATTTGACGCTATTGCCATACAATATGCAAACCCTGAAGAAGAGAGTAATGTTTTAGTAGCGCAGAAATTTAGTATACACCAACGTTTTAATTTTGGATTTAGGTTGAATAGCGCAGATGTTAATCAATTATTCACTAATCCTTTGGTTACAGCTGATGTAAGAAACAATCCTTTCAGTAATAGCAATTTCGAAACTACCATTATACCGAGGCTTTTTGAATACTTTTTTAGAGAAAATTTATCTTCAAATTCTGGGCAACCATACTATATAAATGTAGAAATGAAAGGAGAAGAAGTAGTATTAAACAGAGCTGAAGCACATTTACTTAGTGGTAATCAAGGTGCCGCTCTAGCCGATATCAATTCGTTGGCCGTAAAAAGATATGGTGGTACCGAATATACAGACACTGCTGCCATTACCACTTTCTACCAAGCCAGTGATGTAGAAGACGGAATCCTTAAATTAATATTAGACGAACGTAAAAAAGAGTTTTGGGATCACGGATTACGATGGTTCGACATTAAACGACATAACCTTGTTGTTAATCATGTATTACCTGTAAGTGAAGGAGGAAATGGAGATATTAATGCTCCTCTTGTATTAACCTCTAATGATTTGAGAAAAGCTATACAAATTCCAGAAGATGCACTTGCTTCAGGATTAACTCCTAACCCCAGATAAAATATTAGATATGAAAACTAAAAGAAATATAACATTACAATTCTTGTTTCTTGCACTTTCTATAGTACTACTATCAGGATGCGAAAGAGAAGAAACATTACAACCTAGATCTATTTTTGAAAATGGACAGGAAGAATCAACTACAGAACTTGATCAATTTCTAAAAACAGAATTTAGAGATCCATATGGTTGTGTAATTCACTATAAATTTGTCGATAAATTTATAGATCCTTCAAAATCTGCAACACCACCACGTTTAGATGTAGTACGACCAATAGCTGAGCTTATCAAGCAAGCATGGATTGAACCCTACAACAAAGCTTCTGATCAAGGTGAGGAGTTTTTAAGAACTTATTTCCCTGCAGAAATTGTGATATTAGGTTCTCCTTTATTTAATAATAACGGTACAATAACACTAGGTATAGCAGATTCAGGAGTAAGAGTAACCCTTACTCAGGCTAATCAATATGCTCTTGGTAATACAGCCTGGATTCAGCAAACTTTTAGAACCTTGCATCATGAATTTACGCATATTATTGATCAAAACTTTAAATTTGATATAGAAGCTTTTTATAGAATTTCTGAAGATAATTATACTTCATCAGGAACTTGGTTTACCCTTGAAGATGAAGATGCATTAGTAAGAGGTATGGTTACCCCTTATGCAACTTCAGCACCAGAAGAAGATTTTGCTGAAACTTTATCGTACATGATTACTACAGACCCGGCAGAATTTGAAGCTACATATCTTACATTAATCGATTGCTCTGATCCTGCAGCACCTGCTAATTGTGCTGAGATAAATGAAGGTAAAGCACGTATCCAACAAAAGTATGATGTGATCATAAAATATATGAAGAATGATGTAGGGATTGATGTTTCAATTCTAAGAGATGAATTCTTGAAAAGTATTAACTAATTAAACGTAGAACGACATGTTAAAAAATATAAAAATATATGCATTGTTTCTAATCACTATAGGTTTTATAGCCTGTAGTGAGGACAATGAAATAGAACCTTTATTTGATCAGGATGGTAGTACTCGTACTACCGAGTTATTAGCTAGTTATAAAAAAACATTAACTGATGCTGAGTTTGGATGGAAACTTGTCTATCAACCAAAAAATAGTGTGGGTTTTTATAATATTTTCTTAGATTTTAATGAAGATAATACCGTAGAAATCGTTTCTGACTATGCACAAGGAACACAAGATCTTGAAACTACATATAGAGTTGGCAAAAGCCAGTTTCCTGAATTAGTATTTGAAAATTATTCAACTTTTCACAATCTATTTGAAGTTTCTAATTTTACATTACAAGCAGAATTTGAATTTATTTTCGAAAATGTAACAGCTGACAAAGTCGAATTTAGAAGTAAAACTGATAATGAAGACGATGTTACTAAAATTGTTTTTGAAAAAGCTACTGCAGGAGAAAAGGAACGTGTTATAAACACCAGAACTTCTTATGATGAGATTGCTATAGGTAATGGTACTGTTAGTTTTCTTAGAAATATAGTTGTAACTGATCCTACTGCAGGAGCTATGGACCCTCCTTTATTTCAAGGTACATTTTCATTTTCAGAATTTGAAAGGGTTGGAATAATTACAACTTTAGATCAAAGTACAGGAAACACTACATCTATTTCATATCCTATAGTAGCTAATGAAAATGGATTTGCTTTCGCAAACCCATTTCAAGTAAATGGTGTAGATATTACTAATTTTACTTTTGATGAAGTTAATAACACTTATGTTTCTGAAGATGGTGGAGTAAACTCTATCATCGGTTATGATCTAATAGCACCAGCGGTTCCTGTAGCATTGATTCCATCATTGTTCTCTACTGATGTAGATACTTTTGAAACTAATTTCACAAGATATTTATATTTTGATGATTCGTCACAATTCTATTTACAACAAACTTCTCCAGATTTCTTAAATCTAGTTAAAAGTATAGGTGCTTCTGGTTTAACCATTGATATGAACGCATTTGGACCTGGAGTTCATGGTGTTACATTTAGAGGTATATCTGATGCAGGTGGCCCTTTAACAGCTGCTTTTAGCTTTACTGTAATACCAGGTGAGAGAGTTACCTTATCCTATCTCGGAGCTACTGGTGCCATAGATGATATTATCAGCGTCCTTTTACTATTAATAGATGGAGAAGGCTGGTATATTAATGAAACTGGAGAGAGTACTTTTCAAGGTATTCCATCATATCAACTCACTAGTGTGAGTTTTCCAAACTTTAAATTTTCGGTGTATGGCCTTTAGAATTGAAGGTACAACGAATAACAATTAACTATTGCCCCTGGCAATAGCTTATCTAACTCAACTTACGAAAACCCGGAGCCTTATACTCCGGGTTTTTTAATGATTTATCATCTCTGATCTGGAAGTTAACATGATTATCGCATTACATGTAGCCAAGAATGATCGGAAGCTTTCGATGCTACAAAAAATTATTCTACTTTAAAATAGTGTGTAATTGATACTGCATTCCCATTTTTAGTAAGCCCTTGTATGATAAACTCAAAATCACCAATAATATCAGAAGTATAAAACTCTAATGCCATATCTTCTCTATCTATTTCAAAACTAGGAGACCATAACAACTGAAGTCTATAGTCCGGAATTCGATTGTTTTTGTTAGACCCATCATATACTTGTCTATAATATCTTTTCTTTTCTAATAATTTCAAATCAATAAATTGAATAAGGTCTTTCTCTTTCAATTGCTCCCAATAATTTTCTTTTAAAGTTTTAATTTCCAAAATACCATCAAAGGCTTTAGTACCTATATAATATCGATCTTTGATAAATCTAATATTCTTTACTTTTCTTACATCATAATTGATAATATCTTCATGATCTTGTACAATTCCCCCATCAATCAATACCAATGGCAAATAATTGGATTTTGTACTTCCAGCATGGCCCTTCTGTATACTAAATATCTCTTTCCTCTTCTTATTCTTTCTTATCCGTACTCCTTCAACAACCTCTACAATAGTTTCTTTAAGGGTTGAAAACCTTGTGTATTCGTCTAAATCATAGCTAACATAATCTTTACCATAAAAAGAAGAAATCAGTTTACTATCTTGTATCGTATCTGGTTTTAAATTATAGAAACTATTTTCTATTTGATTATAAATACTTCTTTTTATAATTTCATCTAATGACTTTTGCTTAATTTTAAAAGAATAAAAATCCATAGCACCTGTATCGGTTTCAGGAATATTATCTATTAAAATAGTATAATTTGTTTTATCCTCACCCTGAACCTCTATCATTACTCTATCTTCATTATGATGTTGATCAAGGCACATAATAAAATTTCCTTTATTGTCTGTTGATACAATTTTAATATCACTTGTTTTTCCTGAAATAGATAATCCTACATTTAGCTGCGAAACCGAAAAGGCTGAATCTTTTGGGATGATTCTTCCATATATCAATTCTCCTCTCATTTCTGGAAGAAAAATAGAATCCCCAATGGACCTAATAGCATTCATTGTCGATTTTGAATCAAGCTTAAAATAATCTTTAGTCGTAATAAGTTTTGCTTTTCTAAAATTATCTGTTTTCCGCACAGAAATAGAATAATTTCCCTCGAGCAACTGGTCTTTTTGAATATTAAATCGAACACGACTTCTTTTTGAGTAGACTTTCTCTTTTATAAGAGTAGGATGGTTATTTTTTGTTTCAAAATTATTTCTGCTTACTATTTTATTTTGTGTGTGTTCTTCTGAAGTTTCTTTTCTAGGATCAGTTAATAGAATTTTACTTTGATCTCCTTGATAAGGGTTAATGATACTAACATCTCCTCGAAAAAAATCAGATTCTATTGAATTAAGCATCCATTGTGTATATCCTATTAACTTATAATTTCCAGAGGGAATAGAAACCGGAATAAAAAAATCCCCTTGCCCCAGGCCATTTTCCAATTTAATTTTATGTTCAAAAACAGATTCACCCTTGTCATCAATAAGTTTAACATAAGCAATTTTACTTATAGTACTGAGCAAATCATTCTTGGCATTGACGCAATACAAGCTATAGTATAAATATTCTCCCGCAAATAGTACTGTAGTATTGTAATGTATAAATACATTTTCTTTAGGTATTTGAGTATATCCCATTACATCTTCGACTGTTTTTAAAACAGATTTTCGTTGGGCTTGTATACCCATTGTACAGAAAAAAACTATGTATAATAAGGGTTTAATTTTCACACTTTTAAATTTCTGAATATTAGGTCTTAAATTATTACCAATATTCTATTTAACAATTGAGCAACGATGTATTAATCTTCCCAAAAATCTGGAATTGTACTTTGCCCATAAACTGTACAATCACCACAGCCTCTGGGAACAAAAACATAAGTACGTCCACTTTCACTATCCGGATCTCTTATTTCTTCTAAAAATTTAACATCACCAGATCCTATTAACCTCCGTAAGCGTCTTAAAAACTCATCTTCAGTTTCAGTAGGTTCTTGCCTAGGAATAACACGGTCACATCCTGGAGAAAATCTTGGTAGATCTTGAATAAGGTCTTCCCGATTAAAGAACATGCGTTTTTCGGTAACTGATGCCACTTCAAAAAAACCTAATACGCGTTCATTTTCATTTTGAGTTGAAAAAATATTTCCACTCACAAAACCTGGTTGAAGCTGAGAAAACAGACTTTCGGATTCTGAAAAACTATTTATCGTATTATAAAATCCATAAGCCTCTCTTGATTGTACAAATTGCCTAACTAAAATACTATATCGATCAGCTACACGAATGTCTTCGGCATCAATAAACCGAAGCAACAATCCACTTACTTTATCCTCGAGTAAACTACTCGTGTCGGTAATAATAATGGTATTAGACACACCTCCATTAAAACATCTTTCCTGGCCATCAGGTCGATTTACAAATTCTAACGAGGTAGTTAAATCTACACGAGTCCAAAAATCTGCGGTAATTCTATATGTTTCTTCGAATTGATAACGGTAATACTGAGAATTTCCTGTTACATCATAACTATCTATTAAAATCCCTATTCCTTCTGTCCCATTATCGTTAAACATACGCTTCGGGTATACTTGGTCAATGATTGAATTTTCTGAAGGTAATACTTCTTCTTCAGACATGTAGACTGTGCCATCCCTGGTTTCAATTGATAATTGATAGCTCTTGTTTGGTGCTGCACTAAATTCTTGAGTAGATTGATATGTTCCAGGAGATATTTCTTCGAATATGTATACTATGCCCGTATTTTCAACTACCCTGACTGTTGCCCCTTGCTCAACTAATGGGCCATCATCTTCAAACTTATATGTTCTGGAAAGATTTATTTGATGATTTTTTTGTTCATTAGTAATAGAGGCTTTTAAAACTAAAATGCTTTCAAAATCTTCTGTCTTAAAATCAAATTCTTGTACACAATTTGATACCATTATGCATAACAGCACCATGAAAAACATCTTTCTTTTACCCCAAACATACTTATGAAAAGATATCATTTTTTAAAATTTAAAATTATACGTAATTGAAGGAATAGGAATTGAAAAAATAGAACTTTGCAATCCTTTTACATCTCCATTTTCTGTTACAAAAAACACAGAAAACGGGTTATTTCGACCAAGAACATTATATACCGAAACAGTCCAAAAACCATGAGCAGTCTTCTTTTTTTTATGATTTCCTTCAATATTTATTCCAATATCCAATCTATAAAAATCAGGGATCCTAAATTTATTTCTATCGCTAAACACAGCAAACTCTACTCCATCAAGACTAAAGTTTCCTATTGGAAAAGTAACGGGCCTTCCTGTTTGATATACAAAGTTGGTGGTCATACTAAATCGTTTAGTAAACTTGTAATTGGCTACAACACTAAAATCATGCGGCTTATCAAAATTTGAAGGAAAAAACATGCCATTATTTACACGTTCTTCTCTAAAGCGGCTGTCCAATTGTAAAAATGATCTCGAATAGGTATACCCCAACCAACCATAGAGTCTTCCTTTTTGTTTCTTAAGTAAAAACTCTACTCCGTATGCTTTTCCATTTCCTTGCAATACCTGAGTTTCAATATTCTCATTTAATAATATTTCGGCTCCGGTTTTAAAATCAAGTATATTTTTTGATCGTTTATAGAATCCTTCTAAACTTAACTCGTAGGCACTTTCATCAAAGTTTGCATGTAAACCAAGCGCATACTGTTGTGAGCTTTGCGGTTTTATGTTAAGATCGGATAATTTCCAGGTGTCAATAGGTGATACCGTAGTATTATTAGATAAGGTATGAATAAACTGAAATGTTTTGTTATAGGAAGCCTTAACAGAAAAATTATCCAGAATCAAGTACCTACCAGATAGTCTATATTCGGGTCCTCCGTAAGTCTTTATAACTTCATTTCTATCAAAAAATAATGTCTCTTGAATACTGGCCTCTTCTTTTGGTACTCCATCCAAGAAAACATTTTGAGAACTTTCTCCCAGGGCATTATACATAGAGTAACGAATACCGGCATCAATCTTAATTTTGTTTGATACATCTATTTCGGCTCCAAGAAATGCCGCAGACTCTAATGCTCTTTCTTTCTCTATTTTTAGAGGTTCGACAATAGATATGGGGTTTGCCGGTTGTATTTCTCCTGGGTTTACTGCATACAATTTACTCGACAGTCCATAATCAAATTTAAGCTTGCTATTATGAACATTCCTAAATTGAAATTTTACTTCGGTCTCATTAATATTGTAGCCTAATTCAAAATCCTTATCGCTGTCCCCATCGAATTCTATATCAAAGCCATAACGGCTGTTAGATAGATTTAGTTTACCACTGTTTTTTTCATTAAACCTATAATTCCATCGTAGTGAAAATGCCCTGTTTTCATAAATATATAAAGAATCTGAAGTAATACTAAAATCATCCTTACTCCAATATAGTGTAGCTTCTATTTTCGAGTTTTTGCTTATTTGATGATTATATTTTGCGATGGCGTCATAAAATGAAGCTTCGCTATTTTCTAATGATTCTTCATCTAAAGAATTCAAAATCCAATTTGCATATGCCCCTCTACCTCCTATCATAAGTCCTGCTTTATCCTTAACTACTGGAATTTCAAATAGTAAATTTCCGGTTACAGGACCAACAGAACCTTCAGCTTTAATTTTATCTAAACTAGCATCTTTAGTCCTTAAATCGAAAACTGAAGATAACCTTCCTCCGTATTCAACAGGAATAGTACCCTTATAAATATTAGCATCTCCTATAGCAAAAGGGTTAAGGGCCGAAAAAATTCCGAAGAAATGTTGAGGACTATATAGTACCGCATCATCCAATAAAATTAGATTTTGATCAGATTTTCCACCTCTCACATTGTACCCTGTTGAAGCTTCTCCCGCTGTAGTAATACCCGGCAATGTTGTTGCTACCTTTAAAACATCTCTCTCTCCTAATGCCAGAGGTATATTTTTGGATTCCTCTATATCGATCTTAGTTTTAGTAACCACTTCATCTACATTCTTATTTATTTCAGATTGCAACACAACCTCATCAAGCAGTTCTATTTTTTCATTGATCGTAAAATCTAATTTACCATCACTATAAATGATTAATCGATTCTTAACCTCTTCCATTCCGAGGGCATTTATTTCAATAATATGATTGCCTGCACTCAATCGCAATTCATAAAACCCTTCAGAATTGGTTCGAACACCAATATCATTACCATTTATCGCGATAATAGCATCCTCCAAAGGTTTTTTAGTTTGATTATTTGCAATGTGTCCGGATAATTTAAAATACTGGTTTACATTTCCCTTTATTGCTTTGCCAATCTTGATAGTTTTTAAAGTCGCCCTACTTGAAGAATAAATATCGTTTGTAAAAGCTATTGACTTATTATTCTGTCCTTTATAATTTGCTCTGCTATTAGTAAGAGACGTATCTATCAAAAAGCCATCAGGTAGTGTATCATAAATAATATTGTTTTTAGTCATAACAACACGATTATCGAAGATAAAGAAGTTAAGTAGTGTGTCTTTGAAAATTGCATCAAGCATTGTATTAATATCTACTTCTTTATAATTGCCTGATAATTCTTTATACTCATTAATCCATGAATCTTGGAAAAAAAAACGATGATCAGAAATGGTTTCTATTTGTTCTAAAACAGATCTTAGATCTTGATTTTGGTAGGATAATGAAAGTAATGTATCTTCTTGTTGTGACCAACCATACTGTAAACTCAAAAAAACAAATATTAGAATCCTCTTTATCATTTTTATAAATTGTTTTTTGAAATTGACAGATAAATAACATCTTCAAGTAATTGTTTCATAAAAATGTCAGGATCCGATTTTCGTAACCTTTTTTGAGTGCTGTAAAATGATTTTATTCCTTGCTTCACTTCTGGAAAAATAGAAATAAAATCATCCTTATTATTAACTTCATGATAGGTTTCATCGATAAAAAGAATGTACTTACTGTGTGTAGTAAATTCATAATAGATTTTACTCCCTCCTATGTCTTCAAGGCGTTTTTTTCGATTTTTTTTATTCTTTTTGTATACTATAAAATGGGGTTGCTCGGTAATGATTTGAAAGAATCCAGAAATTGGATATTTTGGATCTAGAGTATTATCTAATCTTACAAATTTATGTTTCTCGATACAAAACGATGTTATCTTATCAGCAATTAATTGGATAACCGAGGTAACGGCGCCTGGTTTAAGATTTACTATTACTTGTTCTGTTTCTAAATTATATTTGATTCCTAAATTATAATAGGTTTGTCCATTATAGGTGATCGAACCAGATAGTACCTTATCAGAAAGAAAAAAAGAATGCTTATTTTCAAATATCTTATTGATATCGGTATCAATATATTGTTTACCGTTATAGAGTCCTGTACATTCTTCACCCAACATTCTATCAAACCAATCATAATATGCACTCTCATCATTGTTTGCTTGGCCATAAAATAAAAATGGAAGTACTAAAAAAGCTAAAGCGCTCTTTTTCTTATGAATTGAAAACATATCCCCTATCTGTTTGTGTAAAATCAGAATTCTTTTTCTGTATACCCTTCTTCTAAAATTTTTAGAAGTCCCTTAAACTAAGATATGAGGAAATATTCGAAATTCATGTAGCACACAAAATCTACAACGTTTTCGTGTTAATAAGTTTACTTTAGAGTTACCTAGAGTCGTTCAAAAACAATTTGAAACATTTAATACAAGTACAAAAAAGCAATTTACCTACCATAATGATGGCTACGAAATTGATTTAACACTAGTGTTCATTGAATTCAGATGTTGATTACGGAAGTAATTAATAAAGTTGAAAAATGAAAAATTGCAAACGTATTTTTACATCTTAACACTTTCAAAAAGGGTATTTATACATGTGGAAAAAGTGTTACTCTACCTTAAACTGTTTTTTTAAAGATACCGGAACCCCATCATTTGTAAATCCTTCAAGCGATATTTCATAATCTCCGGTCACGTCGGAGGTAAAAAACTTGATTATTGTAGAATCACTTAAAGTAACGCTAGGCTCCCATAGTAATTGAGATCTAAAATCAGGAATACGATCATAGTCATTAGTCTTTTGATCATACTCCTGTTTATAATAATTCTTATGTGTTAACGGTCGTAACAAAGTAGTTTTTAATAGATGAGTTTTGTTCAAATTCTCTGAATAATTGCCTTCAATAGTTTCAAAAATTAATACTCCTTCAAAAATTTTGGTTCCTAAAAAATATCGATCCCTAACAAAACCGATACTTTTAATTTTTCGAGCATCATATTCCATTAAACTCTCGTGTTCTTGTTCTACAACACCATCTACTACAACAAGAGGTTTATAGCCATACTCTTCTTGAGTAGGATAATATCCTCTAACTGCAAATATTTTATCTCCATTACCATCTTTTTTCATCCATACGTCATCAACAATTTCTACAATAGTTTCTCTCACAGTAGCGAATCTGGTATATTGATCAAGATTATAGGTAGTATAGTGATTTCCATAAAAAGACATATCATCAAGAGGTTCTTGAATTGTATCTGGTTTAACAATAAAAAAACTATTATCAATCTGATTATGAACACTTCGATCAATAATATGATCCTTTAATTCTTGAGTTAATTTAAACTTATAAAAATCAAAATCAGGGTACTCAACCTCAGGAATTTCGCTAAGTTCAATTCGATAGTCATTTCTATTCTCTCCTAAAACCTGAAACACAAACTCATCTTCACTATAGGTTTTATTTAAATTAATCATGAAAACTCCTTTATCATTAGTAGACACAATTTTAATATCATTTGTTTTGCCTAGTATAGACAATGCAATTTGAACCGATGAAACCGGAAGAGTTGACTCTTTAGGTATAATTTTTCCATACATCAATTCTCCTCGCATTTCGGGCAGAAAAATAGAAGATTGTGCTGATTTTGTTTTATTCTTGATATTTTTAGAATGCAAAACCGAAAAATCAACCGCAGAAATAGCTTTTGCAGAAACAAAAGAATTCTTTTTACTCACCGAAATCGAGTAATTACCCGATTGATTAACCAACTCAGGTGTATCAATGGTTAATATTACCGGGTTTCTTTTTTTGATAACTTCTTTATCTAGTGTAAGCGTTATACCTGTACTTGCTTTTGCCTTTAGTATTGGTGAATTAATTGGATTGATATTTCCATCTATAGGGGGTTCTAAAGAATTATTAGAAAGAATTGCTTTTTGATCTCCTTGATAAGGGTTTAATATGGTTATATCCCCTTGAAAGAAAAGGTTATTTTCTGCATTGAGCATCCATTGTGTATATCCTATTAATTTATAGTTTCCTGAAGGAACAGATACCGGGAGGAAAAAATCCCCTTGTCCGAAACCATTTTCAAGTTTAATTTTATGTTTAAATATCGCTTCTCCGTTTTCTCCAATAAGTTCCACATAGCCTATCTTGCTAATATCACTCAAATGATTATTTTCAACATTTAAGCAATATAATCTGTAATATAAATACTCCCCTGCAAACAACAATGTTGTATTGTAGTGAATAAACATCTTTTCTTGAGGAATTTGATTATAGCCGTATGATTCTTCTATTGTTCCTAAAACAGACTGTCTCTGAGCCTGGATTGAGGATATCAAAAGAAATAAGAAGATATATAATACTGGTTTTATATTCACAGAAATAATTTTACATTAAACATTTTTATAAGTCTTGATTTTATTCTATCCAAAAATCTGGAGGATCACTTTTTCCTAATGCTGTACAATCACCACATTCTCTTGGAACGAAAGTAAATATTTCACCTTCGATACTTACGGCATCTAAAAACTTTAATCTTCCACTATTAATCACAGAGGCAAGTCTTCTACGAAAATCCTCTTCCTCTTCAAATGGAGCAGGCTCTATGGTAGTTTGAAAACAATCAAGCTCGAACCTTAATAAGTCATTACTTAGAACGTCTTCTCTATTAAAAAACAAACGTTTTGTAGCTATCGATGATACCTCAAAAAAACCTAATACTTTCTCGTCAGGATTGGTTTCTGAAACAATATTACCTGTTATAAATCCAGGTTGTACTTGGGAGAATACACTCTCTGATTCCGAAAAATTATTAAGGGTCTCATAAAACTCATTAGCTTCTCTGGATTGTACTAGTTGCTTAACCAAGATACTGTATCGATCGGCTACCATAACATCATCTGCCGGAATAAACCTAAATAAAAAATCTGAGAGTCTATCTTGTGTAAAAGCATTGGTATTAGTTACAATAATTTCATTAGATTCATTGCCCCTGTAACATATTCTTTCTCCTTGAGGTCTTATTTCAAACTCAAAAACAAGCTGTTCAAAACCAAGTGGTGGTGTAAAAGTCCTTGCTATAACATCTGTAGGAACCCAAAACGGTGCGTCAAACCTAAATGTTTCTTCATATTCATATCGGTAATATCTAGAATTACCTGTAGGATCAAAAGTGTTTACAAATATCCCGACTCCTTCTACACCTCGGTCATTAGTAATTTGTTTTGCATACACGTTTTCTATAGATGTTTCCTGAGGTAAAGTTACCTTATCCGATACATACGATCTACCATCTGAAGTTTTTATGGATAATGTATATTCTTTACCCGGCTCTATTGAAAATTCTTGTTCTGAAGTATAGGTTCCTGGAGTTTCATTTTCTGCCTTAAACAGATATTCTACACCAGATTCTTCAATAACTTTAACTACAGCATCGCTCTCCGGTGGTGCGATACTATCTTCAAACCTAAATGTTCTTGACAGTTCAACTTTTTGATGTTTTACCTCATCGGTCATCGTTGTATTGATAATCAAAATACTCTCAAAGTTTTCTGTTTCTATCTCAAATGGATCAACACATTGAGATATTATACTACACACCAAAAGCAAAATTAAAATCTTGGATATTCTTTTGTATTTGATCAACTTTATGTAGGATTTCATGGTTCTAAAATTTAAAATTATAAGTAATAGAAGGTATCGGAATCGAAAAAATAGAGCTCTGCAAGCCTTTTACCTCTCCGTTTTCAGTAACAAAAAACACTGAGAAAGGGTTATTACGTCCTAATACATTATAAATTGATATCGTCCAAAAACTATGAGCCAGTTTATTTTTCTTGTGATTTCCTTCTATATTAAACCCTAGGTCTAACCTATAAAAATCAGGAATTCTAAATTTGTTTCGTTCACTAAACACTGTAAAATCTGATCCATTGAAAGAAAAGCTACCTATTGGAAAAGTAATAGGTCTACCCGTTTGATATACAAAATTTGTGGATAAGCTAAAACGCTTTGTAAGTTTGTAATTAGCCACCAGGCTAAAATCGTGAGGTTTATCAAAATTAGAAGGGAAAAAATCACCATTATTTACACGTTCCTCTCTAAATTGACTATCTAACTGAATTAAAGAACGAGAGTAGGTATACCCCAGCCAACCATAAAGCTTTCCTTTTTGTTTTTTAAGCAAAAACTCTACTCCGTATGCTTTTCCTTTTCCTTGCAATACCTCGGTTTCTACATTTTCATTTAGTAATATTTCTGCTCCTGTTTTAAAATCTAAAATATTATCTGATTTCTTATAAAACCCTTCTAGACTCAATTCGTACGCATTGTCATCAAAGTTTTTATATGCTCCTAGTGCATATTGTTGAGAACTCTGTGGTTCTATATTCAGATCCGAAAGTTTCCAGGTATCAATAGGTGATACGGTGGTGTTATTTGAAAGTGTATGTATGAATTGAAACGTTTTGTTATATGAAGCTTTTATCGAAAGATCTTCTCCCAATAAGTATCTTCCAGAAACCCTAAATTCGGGTCCTCCGTATGTTTCAATGATTTCATTCTCATCAAAAGACAATGTTTCTTGTACAGTTCCTTCACTTCTTGGAACTCCTTCTTGATATATATTCTGTGTACCTGCTCCAAGTGCATTAAAAATAGAATATCTAATCCCTGCACTAAGAGAAAGCTTTTTGGTCAAATCTACTTCTGAGGTTAAGAAAACTGCAGATTCTAATCCTCGTTCTTTATCGATTTCAAATGGGTTTATTATGGATTCTGCTCCTTTAGGATTAATTTTTCCTGGTCTTACATTATATAACTTACTAGAAACACCATAATTAAAATTCAATTTATCGCTGTATAAGTATTTAAACTGAAGCTTTAACTCTGTTTCATCGATACTGTATCCTAATTCAAAATCATCATTACTTTGGCCATCAAATTCGATATCAAACTTATATTGACTATTAGACAACGCTAATTTACCCGTATTCTTTTCATTAAATCGGTAATTCCATCTCAACGATAATGCTCTATTACCGTAGATATATAATGAATCTGATGTAATGCTAAAATCATCCCTGCTCAAATATGCCGTTGCTTCTATTTTAGATTTTTCTGTAATTTGATGATTATATTTTGCCACAACATCATAGAATGATGCTTCACTATTTTGAAGAGATTCATCATCTAATGAGCTTAAAATCCAATTGGCATAAGCTCCTCGCCCTCCTACCATTAATCCAGCTTTATCTTTAATAATAGGAGTTTCTAACAAAACATTCCCCGTAACCGGCCCAACAGAAGCTTCTCCTTTAAATTCCTCTACACTTGCATCTTTTGTTGTTAAATCAAATACAGAAGACAATCTACCTCCATATTCGGCAGGAATACTATTCTTATATATACTTACATCGCCTAAAGCAAATGGGTTTAACGCAGAAAAGATTCCGAAAAAATGTTGAGGATTATAGACAACCGCATCATCTAAAAGTATAAGATTTTGATCAGCCTTCCCTCCTCTTACATTATATCCTGCGGCTCCTTCTCCGGCAGTACTAATTCCTGGTAAAGAAGTAGCAACCTTAAGAACATCACGCTCACCCAATGCTAATGGTATATTTTTAGATTCCTCTACATCGACCTTAGTTTTTGTTACTACCTCTTCTACATTATTATTAATCTCGGTCTGAAGAAGTACTTCGTCTAATTGCTCTATTTTTTCGTTAATAGAAGTATCATATCTACCATCACTATATATGATTATGTTCTTTTTAAAATCCTCCATTCCTAAAGAATTGATCTCAAAAATATTCGTGCCAACATTTAATTCTACTTCATAAAATCCATTACTATCTGTTACAGCCCCAACATTCATATCATTTACCACTATAGCAGCATTAGGTAATGGCTTTTTAGTTTGCTCATTTGTAATGTATCCTGATAATGTAAATTTTTGTCTCAAATTTCCTCGAAGTGCCTTACCAATCTTAATGGTTTCTACCTTAACACTTTTTGCCGGACTTTTACTGGTTGCAAAAACTGGTGAAACCCTTTTATATCTTTTTTTCACCTCCTGTTCAACACTATCCTTTGGTTTTCCAAAAAAGTCCTCAGGAAGGTTATCGTAAACGATATTATTTTGGGTTAGAATCACTTTACCATCCTTCATTATATAATAATTAAGTACAGTCTCTGTAAATAGATCATCTAATACACTTGTAATCGAAACATTATTATAATCTCCAGACATATCATTATACTCTTGCAACCAAGAATCAATGAAATAAAAACGATAATCAGTTCGTTCCTCTATCTGATTTAGAACAGAATTTAAATCAGAATTTTTAAATGATAGTGTGATTAATGATTCATTTTGTTGTGCCCCGATACCAGAAACAAACAATAAAAAACTCAACACAAAACCTTTTCTTATTGTATTAAAATTCATATTATAACGAGGATAAGGATGAATTAATAACGCTTTTAAATAGTCTTTGCATAAACTTATCGGGTTCTGATTTTCTTAATCTTTTATAGGCCTCATAAAATTGTTTAATCTCTTTTTTATATTCAGGAAAGATTTTAATGATATCCGCTCTAGTTGTTGTGATCTTTTTATACTTCTTATTCATCAACAAAATATAACTGTTTGCACTTATAAATTCGTAGGATAATAACCTACCTGCCTGTATATGTTTTCTTCTATTCTTTTTATTCTTCTTCAACAATGAAAAAGAAGAATCCTCTAATAACACTTCATAAAATCCATTAATTGATGTATTATCGTCTAGTACATTGGCAATTCTAACAAATCGATGCCCTTCAATTTTAAATTCATCAATTTTATCTCTGATCAATTGAATAATCGAAACTGTCGTACCAGATTTTAATGTTGCCAAAAGGATATCCTTCTCAAGATTGTATTTCATCCCAATATTATGATACGTTTGACCATCATACATAACAGAACCGATCATAACCTTGTCTGATAAAAAGAAAGCATTTTTATTCTCATGTATTTTATTTACATCGAGATCAACATATTGCTTACCGTTATATAATCCTGTATGCTCTTTTCCTAATACCTCATCGAACCAATCGTAGTACTCACTCTCCATGGTACTATCCTGACCAAAAAAAACAAATGGTAACAGTAAAAAAATAATGTAGTTTTTCGATGTATTCATAATATTCACCATACGACTATAGTCTAAATTTCAAAACAATTTAAATATCTAATGTTTTAACGAAAATGTTAACTGAAAAGGATTGACAGGTTAATTTGTTTTTCTATCTGATTATTAAAGATAGTAACAAAAAAACGTTTGGTATCAAAAAAATGAACTAGTAATTTAGTGTAAAGTAAATAACTAGTCATAGCCCCTAAAAATTAATTTTCCCTAAAAAAGTTTTCCCTTTAGAATCAACAAAAAAACTTTGTGTCTAAATATATCACTTATTCTTTGATTCAACCAATAGCAACACTTTCAAAAACATTTTATTAATAAATAATTAGGATATATAAAAAATCAAAAACACCTAACCACCATATAAATAAATGGTTATAAAAATCTAAAAGTAATTAGTACTCTTATAAATTTGTTAAGATTCCTTCCTACCAAACCTCTTTTAGTTAAATTAGGCGATCAAAATCATCAAAATGAATACATTTCTTACCTCAATTTTACTCTTAGTATCCACTTTTATAGTTGCACAAACCGATCAAAGAATCTATGATATTATCGATGCCGTATCTGCCGATAGGGTCGAAAAAGATATCAGAACTCTTGCAGGTTTTGGTACACGACATACACTTAGTGACACAGTTTCTAAAACCAGAGGAATTGGTGCAGCACGACGATGGATCAAATCTGAATTTGATAATATTTCAAAAGAATGTACAAATTGTTTAGATGTCTTTTATCAAAAAGATCTGGTTAAAAAAGGGGCAAATAAACGTATTGTAAATGATGTTTGGGTAGTGAATGTAGTAGCCATCCAAAAAGGAACAAAATATCCTAATCGATATATTATTATGAGTGGCGATATTGATTCTCGAATATCAGACCCAACCGATTATACCCATGATTCTCCAGGAGCTAATGATAATGCCAGTGGAATGGCCGGAACAATAGAGGCTGCCCGGGTCCTTTCAAAATACAAATTCGAAAATAGTATTATTTACCTTGGCTTATCCGGTGAAGAGCAAGGCTTGTTTGGTGGCAAAGGATTAGCAGAACATGCCAAAAACAAAGGATGGGATATCATAGGAATCATGAACAATGATATGATAGGCAATATTAAAGGTGTAGATGGAGTGATTGATAATAGAACATTCAGAATATTTTCTGAACCTGTACCTCCGACGGAGACTGAAGAACAACGTAAATCAAGGCGTTTTTATGGTGGTGAGGTAGATGGTATCTCGCGTCAATTGGCTCGTTATATTCATAAAACGGTAAAAACATATATGCCCGAAATGAACCCAATGCTCGTATATAGACTCGATCGTTTTGGGCGAGGTGGTCATCATAGACCATTTAACGATGTTGGTTATGCGGGAATTCGAATTATGGAAGCTCATGAAAATTATACACAACAACATCAAGATATCAGAGAAGAAAACGGAATACAATATGGTGATGTTGTAGAACATGTTAACTTTGATTATGCAGCTAAACTTACCGCCGTTAATGCTATTAATCTAGCAAGTATTGCATGGGCTCCCCCGGCATTAACCGAGGTCGAAATTGGTGGTATCGTACAACCTTCTACCAAGTTTAAATGGAAAAAAATTGAAGACTCAACGATCAAAGGATATAAAATTTACTGGAGAGACACTACATCTCCGACATGGGATCATAGTCGTTTTGTAGGAAATGTAGATAGCTTTACATTAGAAGGAATAGTAATCGATAACTATCTTTTCGGGATTGCTACCGTTGGAAAAAACGGGTTTGAAAGCCCTATCGTTTTTCCATCAAAAATTTTTAGAGATTAGATACCTAGTATTAACCAATTAAAAACCTACAATGAACATATTAAAATCAATTTCAGTTATTCTTATACTTGCAATACTTATATCGTGCAAACAACAATCTAAAGAGGGTGAAAATCCAGTAGCAGAAACCATTGAAGAAACAGTAATAAAGCAAAGTGAGGTTGTCGTTTATAAAGACTTTAAATCCAAATATGTAGATGCGCGCCATGTTGAAGTTTTCCTACCTTCTGGATATGATGCTTCTTCAACAGAAAAATACAAAGTGCTCTATATGCACGATGGCCAGAATGTTTTTAATTCAAAAACTTCATATACAGGAATCGATTGGGGTGTTGATGAGGCCATGGACAGTTTGATAAATCTAGGAAAAATCAAAAACACTATCGTAGTTGCTCCCTGGAACACCGTAAACAAACGCTTTTCTGAATACATGCCTAAGGCTCCTGCAGAGGTAAGTGAAAATCCACAAGCCAAAGCATCTCTAAAAGAAAACACAGGGTATGATGCCCTCTACTCTGATGAATATTTAAAATTTTTAGTAGAAGAATTAAAACCTTTTATTGATAAAACGTATAATGTATCTACCAAAACCGAAGATACATCCATTATGGGATCATCTATGGGTGGACTTATATCACTATACGCCATATGCAAATACCCAGAAGTATTTGGAGCAGCAGGATGTGTATCCACACATTGGCCTATCCCTATTTTGGGAGAAGCTTATATAAAAACGCTGCCAGCAACATTACCCGATCCTGCGACACACAAAATTTATTTTGATTTCGGAACCGAAGGCTTAGATGCACAATACGAACCGTTTCAGAAACAAGTAGATGAAATGATGGTCGCCAAAGGATATATTAAAGACAATAACTGGATCACCAAAAAATTTGATGGGGCTGGCCATAACGAGAAAAGCTGGAATGAAAGGGTACATATCCCGCTAGAGTTTCTTTTAAAATAAAAACGAGTAATCGATATACATAAAAAATCCTGAACCGTTATTCAGGATTTTTTTTATTTCAATAGTACAACACTAGGTTTTAGAATTATACTAAGCCCAAGTCTTTATTGGGTTATTCAATTAATAACAAATCCTGTTTCAAGACTATATGTGTTATACTTTAAGGAGTAAATACACTCCTTGAATCCATCTTCTACACCAAAATATCTCTAATTTCCTTAATTGTTGTTACTCGTTTCTATGTTGATCGTAACAAAATGCCTACTATAACTGCCCCCGCAAGTATCGCACCCTTCCCCGCAGGTATATTACTCTTCCCAGCAATACCTTAACCTCTCCCCGCAATAGTTTTGTCTTTCCCCGCAGGTGTTATGCCTCTCCTCGCACATCTATTGTGCTCCCCCGCAGGTATATTACTCTTCCCAGCACCGGTTTTAGGTTTCCCTGTAGGTATTTCATGCTTCCCCGCAATACCTTGACCTCTCCCCGCAATAGTTTTGTGTTTCCCGGTAAGGGTTTTGTGTTTCCCGGCGACTATTTACCTTTTCCCGGTGACCGGGAGAGGGTAAATAGTCGCCGGGATTGGGGTAATACCTGCCGGGAATTACTAAATACCTGCCGGGACAAGGTATACACCCCCCGGGAAGGCTAATGTATACGCCGGGAAGCATGAAACACCTGCCGGGAAGCATGAAACACCTGCCGGGATCAGTAATACTGCATCATAGATGTATTTTTAGGCGTACTGTGGACCATTAACTTATGATTTCTAATAAAAAACCCCGAACTGCAAAGCAATTCGAGGTTTCAACAATTCAAAAAACAAAGTTTAACTTATATAATACCAAGTAGTTCCTCTTAATTCTACACGTCTCCAACGGTTTTGACTATTATCATAATACCACCATACATCGCTGTATCTATATACTCTTACCCCATGAATCGTATAGTAATTGCCGTTTTCGTATACTTCTCCTCCACCAGTACCAGGGTACATTTTATTAATTCCGATAAGGTCATCAGAAGATAATCCATTACGTTGTGTACTATATCCACTACCATCTTTTCTGGTAATGGTTCGTTGGCCATTTTTTGAAAATGCTGTCGAGCTATACATCATAATCGATCCAAAATCTAGAGTATTGGTATACTCACGACCATCTCTACCTCGCTGTACGTACGTTTGAAAGTTATGTTCCTTACCAGACTGAATATTTTCGAAACGTACCGTGATATAATTATTTCGATCTGCACGACTCTGCTCATGCCATAACCCTACTGCATGACCAATCTCATGAATAGTACTACCAGTAGAGCAACCATCTGCCAAGTTAATATTTTGGAGGCCACCTACCATACCCACGCTCGATGAGCAACCTGATCCTTTTCTAAATCGTATATAATTCGATTGATTTGTACGTTTTACAAAACGTAAAGAAGTATTGGCTTCCCAATGAGCAATTGCATCAGATACTCGATATTGTTTGGGTAAACCACTATCGATAGTATAATACACGGTGTTATTTGGCCATCTTGCACCCGTTCTACCGACACTCTTATTTACTGGTACTTCTTCTCCTTCTTCGAACACTAGTTTTTCTGAAGATATTGATAGCATATCCTTCTGAAAGATAATATCTCCTTCATAGATAAATTCTCCATTAATTTCTTCTACAGGAATTTTTGTACCTGCATAATGCATATCGACTACCTTTCCTGTGGTTTCAGGATATGCTACTTCTATTTCTTCAGAACTTGCTTCTGTTACTTCAGAATTTTGATCAAATTCTTCTGTCGCGCATGCTGCAAACAATACTACAGCCATTGATACTTTAAAAAACTGTTTTTTTTTCATAATTAGATGAGTTTGTGTTAAGATTTAATTAGTTAGGTTGTAGGTCTAAGAGTTATTGTTTTAAGATTCTTCCTGAATAAATTTGATGTACTGTCTTTATCTTATATATGTAAACTCCGGGATCTAATGAATTAACATTCACTTTGGTTACACTTTCAAAATTTGACGTTACTTTTAAAAGCATTTTTCCGCTTACATTGTAAATCATTAAAGTGCCTTTATTTTCTATACCGCTTATATATATAAAATCATTTGCCGGGTTGGGATACATCTCTAATTGGGCTATACCTTCTTTTTTAGTTTCTACATTTCGAGCTAAAATGGGATCAAAGGATCGAGCATTATTTTGTTTCGTTATTTTTATCCAATTGATATTATATCCACCAGATACAGCATAAATCCCCAATGGATATGTACCAGCATTTATGGTAACCGTATGAGATACCGTAGTCCAGTTTTGCCATCCTCCGGTATTTGGTATATTGACTTGCCCCAAAACAGTTGCTCCTGCATTAATATCGGTAGATAATATACCTCCGCCAACGGCACTTGCAACACGATACTCGATACGATAATTTCCAGAAGTTGGGAAATTGATATTATCATAAGCCATCCAATCTCCTGTATCTATATACCCTACGTTTTGACCTCCTTCTGAACAGTTTTCTTTCTGAACACCAGACATTGAGGTGTAGTTTTCTGCTTCAATTAACTGACTAGATCCACCTCCATTGGTTTTGGAGATTATAATAGAAGTAACTTGGTCATTAAATCCATCCTCAACAAGACAATTAGTATCCCCTGTTTTTATAATTGAAGTTCCTGTAAAGTTATCATCAAAGTAAAGTGTAGCTTGATATCCTGACTGTACTTTTACTGAAGAAATATCATTATCTCCTGCTCCCAAACCAATTAGTTGGCCTCTTGTATACCTACCTTCTTCTAAACCTACAGCATATCCACCATATGAACAATGTTGATATATCGTCGCGACATCATTATCACCACTACCCCCATTATTTTGGTATACACGTACATAATCTACAGCCATACGAGCAGGTATTTTACTATCATCAATAGAAAATCCTGGCCAGTTGCCACCAACTGCCAAATTGAGTAATAAAAAATACTCATTATGAAACTCACTTGTCCCGTTAATGCCGTTACTTATATTCACTTCATGATATTGATTGCCGTTAACAAACCATGTAATAGTATTCTCGTTCCATTCTATTGAATACACCTGATAATTATTTACATTCACTGCGGTATGTCCTCCATAATTAGCATAATTACCGTTGTTATCCTGCCAATGTATAGTACCATGAACATCTGGCTCATTATTTATATGCTCCATAACATCTATTTCTCCGCAAGCGGGCCAACCCACAGAAGAAATATCACTCCCTAGCATCCAGAAAGCTGGCCATAACCCTTGCCCTGAAGGCAATGCGATCCTTGCTTCTATTTTACCGTATTTAAATGTTTTTCTACCCTGAGTTTTCATTCTTGCAGAAGTATAATTAGCTCCTCCAAAATTCTCTTTTCTAGCCGTAATAATCAGCTGGCCATTTTCTACAGTGGCATTCTCTCTACGATAATACTGTAACTCGTTATTACCCCATCCCGAAGAACCTCTTCCGGTCTCAAAAACCCAATCTGGGCTTATTCCGTTAGTAAATTCGTCTTGCCAAACTAAATTCCAATTTTGAGCAATCGCTACGGGGGTTATCATCAGTAAAAAAGTCAGAAAAAGTACTATTTTAACTATTTTCATCTTAGTATTTTTTGGTGAGGTTAAAATTTTGCGATTTAATTTTTGATAATTCTGCCCGTATGAATAGTATTAGGTAACCTCAACGTATATAAATATACTCCTGATTTAAGTTGGCTTACATCTAGTTGTTGTAGTCTAGCATGCTTATCTGCTGTTAGCATATTGTACTCTTGTACTTTTACTCCAGTACTATCATAAAACTCTACGGTATACACCGCTGGCATTTCTGAATCAAACTGAAGATATACATTGTCTTGTATTGGATTCGGAAACAAAACTACCTTTGGATATGTTATCTTATCATCTAGCGATTGACCACTTACTCTTGCGCCACCAAGACCATCTAGATAGGCTCTTACTGCATTAGAAAAAGAGAGGTTTTCAAATTTATCCCAATTAATAGACCAACTCATAACTCCTCGCAGACCCGGATAGGTTTGCGATAATTGGTATTGTCCTCCAAAGGAATTGCCATTTATGAGATAATCCAATGAATTGATTACTCCCTGAGTACCAATATGCCCTCCACCAGCACCAACAGTTGCGGGTACTCCAATTAATACTTGGTCTGGACGAAGGGCAGGAAAAAACTTGCTTGAATCTTTAGTAATCGGAAAACCTTTTAACAACATATCTACTAGAGAAACATAAAAATCTGGCCCTGATCCAGGGATATATCCTTGATCATCTAATGCTGTAATAAAACCTGAATTATAATATTGTACTTGCAAAAAGGTGAGTTTATCTCGTAATGCATGAATTAATGGTAAATAAGCTCCTGCTCTTCTATCTGCACCAGCCGATATACCCCCATAAAATGAATATCCCAGCTGTACAAAAAATGTTTCAGGGGCCATGGTGAGTATAAAATCATTTCCAAAGTGATTGCAAACACTACGCACAGCATCAATGGTATTGACAATTAACGGTGTTGTAGGGTTTCTAAAATCTGTATCTCCTAATTCGAAAGAAAGTGACTGTCCTTCAAAATCGATATCCATACCATCGAATCCATAGTTTTCGATAATAGCAATCATAGATGATATGAACTTATCTCGTGCCAAGGTAGTGTTTAATTGTACCTGGCCATCTTGTCCACCTATAGAAATGATAATCTTTTTGCCCTGACTCTGTAATAATTGAATGTCTGATCTAAATTGTGCTTCGGTATAATTAATCGCATCAAAATCTGAAGATAATTCGAATCCTATTTCGCCATCTGCAGCAGAAAATCTGGGTACTGCAAACGAAACATTGATCACATCCCAATTAGGAGAAACATCACGTAAAGCGATAACACCTGTACCATTATTAAAGTTATGCCAATAGCCATTCATGATTCTTGCCGGCAAAGGATCTGTTCCGCCACCAGAACTGGTTACACGAATATTTACAGGATCTGAAGTTGTGGATAGATTGTCATTGTCGGTTGCTTTTGCTGTGAGCGAGTAATTTCCTGTTTGCGCAGCACTTATAGTGAAACTATACGGACTTGAAGTATCTTCACCTAACTTATTCCCATCACTAAAAAACTCAACCTTTACAATAGTCCCATCACTATCTGAAGCTGTGGCATTAATAGTTATATTACTTCCTTCTACAAAAGTTTGCCCGCTACCTGGTGAAGTAATCGAGACTGTAGGTTCTCCATCTCCTCCTCCAGAGCATTCTCCTACCAATATCCAAGCATCTTCCCAATATGTTCCACTTCCAGGGGCATACGCTGCTGCTGTACCATTACACCAACCGGTAAATGGCCACGGCTTGCACTCATAAAGATTTCCTTCATTTTGGACCTGACTACCCTCCACATATCCCCCATCTTCAACATATTGATTTGCATCACAGTTTCCACCGCCAGTATCTGTTTGTACTACAATAGCTATAGCTGTTGATGTAGTACTAGCATTATCATCGTCTATTGCGATTGCAGTAAGACTATGGTTACCTACAATGGCTGTCCAGTTTGCGGTATAAGGTGAAGACAAATCTTCGCTAAGTATATTTCCATCTACATAGAATGTTACCTTACTCACGTTACCATCTGTATCGCTTGCATTGGCAGTAATACTCACATTTTGCCCAACAGTAAACGTAGCACCGTTTGATGGATTTGTAAGATTGATCGTAGGAGACTGGTTTCCTGTTCCCCCGCTTACAGTTATAGAAACTGCCGATGAAGTAGTTACTGCACCCTCATTATCTGTTGCACGAGTTGTTATAGAATGACTTCCTTGTGTAGCATTCCAATTTGCTGTATAAGGAGCTGAAGTATCTGTTGCAACCACAGTACCATCTACTAGAAATTCTACTTGGGTTACTGCACCATCACTATCTGATGCGTTGGCGCTTATAGATATATTATCTCCAACAGTAAATGTTGTTCCGCTTTGCGGAGACGTAATAGAAACAGATGGCGAGGTATTAGGACCTCCATCACAAGGGCCAATAATTACCCATGGGCCCCATTGAGAATTATTACTATCAGGATTTTGATTGCGGGTCCAATGAAATGCCTCGTATTCTGTTCCTAGATAGGTTACCTTATCTCCTTTGGTATATACTTTGTCGGATATCCATTCTGGAGAACTACAGGCTATCAGTTCTTCATCTATATTCGTTTTTTCTATAGCATGAGAAGCATTAATTTGTTGTGATAATAAGATCAAAAAGAATATTGTGATTAGATGATACCACCCTATCTGATGTTTTTCGAAATGTATGTTTAGTATTTTCATGATTATCTTGTTTTTAATTGAAGGTTTTACTGCTTGATCATCTTATATGCCTTTGCTTTTTTTCCAATCGTTATTGTATAGAAGTATATCCCTTTAGGAAAATCTGTGGTATCCCAGGAAAAAGTATACATTCCTTTTTTTAATATTTTGTTATTGATATCTTTTCCTAGTTTTTTACCCATAAGATTAGAGATACGGATAGAAACTACTTCCTCCTTTTCTATTTCAAAACTGAAGGAGATTTTATCTAAAAATGGATTAGGGTATATATTCATTTTGGTTGATGCTATAGTTTGTGAACTTCTAACTAATGCTTCAGGTTCGAGTCCTGTATAAGGTTGCATTCTTGCACAACCACATTCTGAACAATCATCATTGTTTATATCTGTAGATACATTTAAAATACCAGCAAACTTTTTATAATGCCCTATACGATGTGTAACCTTTACATTTTCAGTACCCGTTCCACACTCTAGTCCTCCATTAATAATATTAACCGTCATACCAAAGCCTGGTTTTCTGTTTCTTTCTTGATCATATACAGAAGGAATCCAATTACCTACCATCACATCATGTGCAGACGGTTTTGGGTATTGTGGCGTCATCCAGAACCATATTGCGGTTTGAAAAGCCAGTGCTCCATCTTGTACAACTAATTCTGGACTACTTAAAAGGTTGTTTTTATTTCCATATAAAAACTCACTCACTTGCCCATAATTATAATTATAACTAAGCTGTATAGGACCTCTACCATGATAAGATTTACCTGGTGCAGGTGGGTAATTTATATTACCTTCATCTCTGTACCCTAATCGATCCGTTCCTTCAAAACCTTGTTCTTCTCTATAGTGAAGTCCCCATGCATATCTTCCGCCTGGAGCGGTATCCCAACCACCTGTAGTTTCTTGTGCTATATTAGCTAGAAATGCAGCTAGTTCTCTTTTTCTAACAGCTTCGTTACCTTCATTAACAAAGGTTCCATAATCTACAACTTGTGTTACAATAGGTTTGGATTGGTTCCAATCTGCATCAAAATCGGGGTCTGTTCTAATCAACATCGATTGATTGGTTTGCTTATCTCGTCTGGTTAATCGATATAAATTAGTTCCTTTACGTCTTTCGAAAGTAATTTCGATATTCTTCATTCTTTCTACAGACTCGACCAAAGCTTCATAGGTAAAGAAATCTTTAGTAGGATCTATTTCATAAGTAATAAGATCTGTACCATATCGATACGGAAACAGGTCGTTATATTCTTGTTTTGAGATTAAGAAATCTCCTCCTTGCAGTCGTTCTTTTATGGTGATATCAAATGAAAACCGGTTCACTTCTCCTTTTTTATCAATAGCCATCCCGGTATACGAATAGGTTTTATATTCTGAAAAAGACCAATCAGCCTCATATACATCATCACCTTGTGGTAGCAAAGGCAATGCTCCTCCGGGAACATTAACGTAGACAGGTAATTGTATGCCATCTGGATCAGTTACACGCACTCTAAAAGGAACTGTAATCGGTAACATATCTGCATATACAATTGTAGGTATGAGCACCGTTACTTCTGGAGGTAGATTTCCTCCTGTACATGGCCCTAGTTCTTCCCAAGCTAATGGCCATGCCCAATCTTGAGATCCCCCTGGGGTATATGCACCTCCAATAGAACACCATCCTCCTACTTTACAGCGATATTTTTTTCCTAGATTCTGAACCTCATCACCCGTCTGATATGTATTACCATTTACATATACTTCTGTACTACATCCTTCACCTACGTTTTCTTCTACTACAGAAATGTTGATCGCCGTTGATCTAGTAGTTCCTCCTTGGTTATCAGTTGCAACCACTACCAAAGTATGTTCTCCATCTACAGGAGAAAAATCAAATTCGAATGGCAGATCAGTATCTATTCCTACTTCAACTTCATCCATCAAAAAAGCAACACTAACAACAGCTCCATCTATATCTGTTGCATCGGCTTTAATTTTCACCATATTTCCTGATAAAAATTCTTCTTCATCAGATGGTGAAGTGATATCTACCATAGGCAATTCATTAACGCCATCTCCGCCACAAGCACCTATATCTTCCCAAGCACTTGGCCAAGCCCAATCATCTGGTCCTCCAGGAGAATAAACCCCTCCCAGGCTACACCATCCTCCTACCAGACATTTATATTTTTTACCTAGATTTTGAACTTCGTCCCCGGTTTGATATGTAGTACCATTTATGTACTGAGCTACTCCGCAAGATCCTGACAATACTTCTACTTTATCATTAGATAAAATAATTGCGGTGGCACAACTACCTATTTCTTTCCAAGCATTCGGCCATGCCCACCCATTAGGATCTCCTGGTGCATAAGGTCCGCCTATACTACACCATCCACCAATTATACATTCATACTTCTTACCAAGATTTTGCACTTCATCTCCTGTTTTGTATACCGATCCGTCTACATATTGTGGTGCTGTACAAGTACCACCTCCGGTATCTGCATTAACAGTTATATTATTTATAAGCGAAGTTGTTTTGGCATTATCATTATCAATTGCTATAGCGCTTATAGTATGAATGCCTTGAGCAGCAGACCAGTTAGTTGAATATGGTGAAGAAGTGTCGGTAGCGATTACATTGCTATCTATTAAAAACTCTACTTGTTTGATGGTACCATTTACATCATTAGCATTGGCTGTGATATTTACTGTCTGTCCTGTAGTATAAACAGTTCCTGACACAGGAGATGTAAGAGTTACTGTTGGGGGTTGATTTGTAGGGGGCCCTCCTCCCATTGTATTAAGTCTTTGTACATTACTGGTACGTATGGTTTCGATTCTATTCGTGACCTCCAAAGGAGATAAAGACTTATTTTTAGCATGATAGACCCAATCAACTTTCATCATTGTTGTTCGTTGTTGAGTTGATGGATTAAGACCTACTTCATCATTAAAAAAGATCCAGTTTGCAAAAGCAATTTGCATGATCATACGAGGATACACGCTATTTCCTCCACTAGAAACTGTATGCGTAGATACCAACTGCCCGTCTATATAATATTTTACATTTTGACCATCTGCAGATTGTATCACCAAATCATGCCATCCTTGGTAGTCTTTATTAATTTGAGTATTTGCATTGTCACTTGCACTTCCTGCGCGTGCCCATGAGGTCGTATGCATCGTTTTTTTAGTTCTATCTCCCCAAACATTGTAAGGTAGATATTCAAAATCTAATTCTGAATAGTTTGGATTATCTGGTGTCCAATTAATGGTGTAAAATGTTTCTACATTACCATCTTGATTATTGGCGGGAGAGCTATCAAAATATACCCGTGCAGCATACGTACCTTCAAAAAATATTTTTTGAGACTCTATTCTTGCATTTTGAATACTGGCAGCAGTACCAGCTGCCTTATTAATCACATTCATAATTTTATTACCCGATCTTTGAGGGTCATTTACAAACTGAATATGCTCTTTTTTATACATAGAGCCTTCGGTCGGACCACTGATACCGTCTACTACATTCCACCCAAAATCTTGCATAACAGGATCTGAATATCCTGTATAGGTAAAATCATCAAAAAATTCATTTTCAATAGTAGGTCCCGGGTTTGTAGTTTCACTTTTGAATATTAAATGATTTAAGTTAAAATCATCACTATCCATCACAACTCTCATCGTGTGTACTCCCGAACTTAAGGGAAGTGTAGTGGTAACGGTTCTCCAATTTTGCCATCCGTCTGTATTGGGAACATTGATTTGACCACTTACATTTTGACCATCAACCTCGATATGAAATCGTTGTCCAGAAGTAATTGCTGCCACTCTGGATTCTAATGTGTATGTTTTTGTAGCAGTAACATTAACTGTATATTCCAGCCATTCGCCAGATTTTGTCCATCCTATATTATATCCACCCTCAGAACAGGGTTCTATATCTACAGCATCATCGCGATAAGAACCTCCCTCATTGGCAGTAGAAAGATCATTAAAGGCAATATTCTGCCCCCCAAGATCATAATTTTCGGCTTCGATTTTACCAGGAATACCCCATGCAGTACCGCCATATGGCAATTGTTGCTGTGGTGGAGTAACATCTCCTTCTTCAGGTATCCACCAATTTCCCGAAATCACCAGCATACTTAATAAATTAATGCTTCCTCCATAATAATCTTCTTGTTTGTTTTGTATATAACTCCAACCAGCATTTAAAAAGCTTTGATTTGAACTATTTGCAATAGATGCTGCTACCAAAGGAGCCACAAAGGCAGCTGGACCGTAACGACTACCTATTACTTGCCCATTAACATCATACCCAGAAGCAAAACTGCTAAAGTTTGTTCCTATATCGGTCTTTGTCCAATTGACAAACTTATCAGATTGTGTTTTGGCTGCTTCTGTTCCATAATGTGCAAAATCGGTAACGATTCGCAAAGGAGTACGGCAAGCATTCCAATAATAATGTTGTGAATTAGGTTCTCCTGTAGCATTATTAGTATCAGGAGAGGCAGGATTTCCATCTACAAAATCAGGCATAATCCCTTTATTGTTGGTATTAAGTTGATCTACCATTTGGTATACTTTGTTCGCTACATTCGCCCAAGAATTATCTCCTGTTGCCTTTCGGTAGGCTCTAAAATGTGCTGTCATCCAATCTGATGAACGAGTCTCTAAAGCATTATTATCCCAATCTCCCATCATGACCCGAAGAGATGATGGATGAATGAGTGAGGCTTTAACCCCATTGGTGATCATATCCTTTGCTTCTTGTAAATAATTAATGGTACCGTCAGAACCCCATTGATAATGCGCTAGTAGTAGAGCATACGCAATATCCATATCACCATCTGCAGCAGAACTGAATGCATTAGTTCGTTCATCTACGGCAACATTCCATCCCATTAGTTCTGAATTAATAGTACTACGGTGTGTGTCAAAAAATTTGTATAGTCCATCAAAATAGGTTTTAGCCTGAGCATCATAACCTCCCATTAATGCGGTAATGATCATTCCATATCCATGACCCTCTGAAGTACCCTTGCTAGGCACACTGCAACCAGTGCATCCTCCTTGTATGTAATACCCTCCTGGTAAATTGGTGGGCTTTAAAAAGCTAGACTTCCAGTAATTGTACATATCCTGTACAGAAGTATTCATTTGTTGCTGGGATACATTGCTTGGTTTAATACACCCATTCCAATCTTTTTGTTGAGGAAAGGGTTTATTTTGAGCATTCAATCTGAAAAATGATCCGAAGATCAAAAGACAATAAATTAATATGTTAAATGTAGGGAGTTTTACTTTCATAGCTTTAGTATTAAGAAGGTAGAATAGTATTGAATTGTGTAGAAAAAGAGGTGTAATAAAATAATAAAAACCCTCCGACAATACACAGTTAAGATGTATTATCAGAGGGTTCTACTTACATAGGGCTAACGTTTAATGAGTTTACCTGTGGTTTTACCTTTCGGTGTAATAATTGTATAGAAATACAATCCTTCTTCTAACCTACTTATATCAAAAGTGTTTAGGTTATCCCCTTTCTGAGTTCTGATATTTCGGAAACCTAATACCATAATACCACTAGAGTTAAACACTTGAAGATCGTATGAAGAATTTTGCATATCACTTTCTACATTTATGTTTACAACATCGCCATATGCCGGGTTGGGAGATAGCTTAATTGTACTCACTTCATTTTGAGCAAGTATTGCCCTACTATCCAATCCATCTAAATATGCTCTATGCGGGTTAGAAAACCCTGAGTTACTAGCTTTATCCCAATTAATGGACCAAGTCATTAATCCTCTAAAATTGGCATATCCTGATGGATTACGTAAGGTATATCTACCTCCAAAAGATTGTCCCTTGATAATATAGTCCAATGCTTTATGAACTTCTGCCGGTGCAGTATATCCACTACCTGCGGCACTACCAGTAGCTGGTAACCCAATTGCAACCTGATCTGGTCGTAATGCCGGGAATTGTGCTCCACCAGCAACAGGGAACCCTTGCAATAACATATCTGCCATAGCAACATGAAAATCGGCATTAGCTGAAGAGTAACATAATCCATCTAACCCTAACATGCACCCGGTATTATAATGCTGTACATGAATATAATCCATATCATTACGGAAAGCATATATTATAGGAAGATAAGCACCAGCCGGACCTCCATAAGAACTAAAACCTCCCTGTACAAATAAAGTTTCTGGTGCCATAGATAGTATGAAATCAGAACCAAATTGCGATAATATAGTTCTGGTCGCATTTATAAGGTTTACAATCTTTGGAGATGTCGGGTTTTTAAAGTCCGTATCACCGCCGGCAAGAGAAATTGACTGTCCCTCGAAATCAATATCCATACCGTCGAAACCATATTCGCTAATTATATTAATCATAGAGCTACTAAACGCCTGAGCATCTGCTGGTGTGTTTATACCTACAACGCCTGTTTCGCCACCCATAGAGATCAATACTTTTTTACCTCTACTTTGTAATAAAGCTACATCATTTTTAAACTCTTGTACACTTGAGTAGATTGCAGGATCTGGTGTGAATGTCATTGTAGAACCAACAGGAACTGTAGGAACCGCAAAAGCTATATTAATTACATCCCATTTATCTGAAATTTCACTAAGCTTCATTGGACCCGCTGGATTAATGAAGTTATGCCAGTATCCTACCAAAATTCTCTTCGGAAGATCTCCTCCTGGATTTGGTGGATTTACAGATCCAACTGAAACGGTTACCGGTTGCGAATCTCCCGTTGTATTAGAATTATCCGTAGCCCGCGCCGTAAGCGTATGGTTTCCTTGTGTAGCAATCCAATTGGTGCTATATGGAGAAGAAAAGTCTTCTGCAACCTCAACGCCATCAACAAAAAATTCAACTTTGGTTACCGAACCATCTTGATCATTTGCAGTAGCCGTAATACTTATTGATTGCCCTACCTGAAAACTAGAACCATTTGTTGGATTTGTAATAGATACTGTAGGAGCTCCATTTGTACCTCCAGAACAGTTGCCAAGGTCTTTCCATGCATCTTCCCATGCCCAGCCATCGCCTGGAGCATAAGGTCCTCCTACTGTACACCATCCACCGACTAAGCACTCGTACTTTTTACCCAGATTCTGTACTGTATCGCCCGTATTATAGGCTGATCCATCAACATATTGAGCAACATCACAACCACCACCTGTGTCTGTCTGTACTGTAATATTAACAGCTACAGAAGTGTTACTCGCATTATCATCATCTGTTGCCATAGCAGTTAAACTATGACTTCCTATAGTTGCTGTCCAGTTTGCTGTATATGGTGATGAAGTATCTTCACTAATCATGTTTCCATCTACATAGAATACTACTTTGCTCACATTACCATCACTATCATTTGCATTTGCACTAATGGCTACACTATTCCCTACAGTAAATGTTGAATTATTCGCAGGGCCTGTTATAGAAACCGTTGGAGGCTGATTATTTGTTCCTCCGGTTACGGCAATAGAAACTGCAGACGAAGTAGTTACAGCATTATCATTATCTGTTGCACGAGCTGTTATGTTGTGATTACCTACTGTAGCTGTCCAGTTTGCAGTATACGGAGATGAAGTATCTTCACTAATCATGTTTCCATCTACATAGAAGGCGACTTTAGTCACATTACCATCTGCATCTGATGCATTTGCACTAATAGTTACAGTATTCCCTGTTGTAAACGTTGCCCCACTAGTTGGAGACGTAAGGCTTACTGTTGGAGCTACATTGTCTGGTCCACAAGGGTCACCTGCCACCTGATTAATAGCAGTAAGTAAAGAAGTTGACTGATCATTAGTATCATGAGATAATTCCCAGATCATAATACCACCTGCTCGCTGTTGTGCTAATTCGGTTTTGGCTTTAATTGTAGGAATTCCGTTGTAATTTCTACCCTGAAAAGAATCACTATTAGGGCTAGCACCCATTGCCAATAAATTTGCATAACTTTCTGGTTGCGGTCTACAATAGAAAGGTACTCCAAGTACTGTTTTCTCTTTGGGTAACCCTCTACCTAACCAATAGTCTAATCCACCAGTAGCCTGGGCCATAGTTCCATGATTGTTTCCATCATAAGCCATTATATTTAAGAAATCAACATCATCAAATACACCACTTAATACACCATCGGCATTCCACCCTGAAACCACTACAGCTGCAGTTAATAACTTACCTCTACTGTGCATTGCTTGCCCCAATTCTTGCATTAATAATTCAAAATGCTGTGGTTCATTGCCTTCACGAGGATATTCCCAATCCATATCTACACCATCCAAATCGTACTGGTTTACAAAATTGACCAGAGTATTTACAAATGCAGTTCTAGTAGAAGCGTTTGCTGCTAACTCTGAAAATCGTCTATCGACACCACCGCCATCTCCAAGTTCCCATCCACCAACAGCGATTAGTACTTTTACACCTTGTTGATGTCCTAAAGAAACTATTTGTTGTAGTTTGCTTGCATTGGCAAGTGGTTCTAAGCTACCATCAGCTCTTGGAATAGCAAATGCATAGTTGATATGTGTTAACTTATCGTATTGTATATTATTAATACTACCCCATGATGGTGTATACCCAACTACTTTGAAACCATCACCAGTGCAACCACCATCAGAAGTAACACTGATATTTACTGCTGTTGACGTTGTAGTTTTGTTTGAATTATCTGTTGCTTTTGCTGTAAAACTATGATTTCCTAAAGTCGCGGCCCAGCTAGCTGTGTATGGAGCTGAAGCATCTTCACTAATCATATTACCATCTACGTAGAATTCTACTTTAGTTACATTTCCGTCACTATCACTAGCATTGGCATTTATGGTTACGTTATTTCCTTGTATAAAAGATTGACCACTTGTTGGTGAAGTAATTGATACAGTCGGAGCACCATTTCCGCCATCACTACAAGGGCCTATTAATTCCCAAACATTTTCTCTATTGGTAACTGGGTCATTATTTTGTGTCCACCACTTAGCTTTGTATTCATTTCCTTGATAAGAAACCACATCATCTCTTGTATACACTTGTCCGGGAACATAAGCTGGTGCTGTACAAGAACCACCACTTCCGTTTACCGTAATCGAAACTGTTTCTGCACCTTCACCATTTTCATTATCAAAGGCTTTTACGGTAATGGTGTAGCTTCCTTCTGAAACATTTGTCCAGCTGTAGCTATAAGGAGAACTAGTGTCTTGTCCTAATAAAGTGTTTCCATTATAAAATTCTACTCTTTCTATTGTTCCATCGCTATCCGATGCATTTGCTGTGATATCGATTGTAGCGCCGGCTGTAAACGTTGCTCCAGATTGTGGTGACGTTATAGAAACCACCGGTAACTCATTACCGCCTGGGCCATTAACCGTTATTGAAACCGATGAAGTTGCACTAGCCCCTTCATTATCATAAGCTTTCGCAATGATAGAATAGCTTCCTGCCGAAATATTTGTCCAATTGTAAGTATACGGTGAGCTTGTATCTTGACCTAGTAACGTAGATCCATTGTAAAATTCTACGCGATCGATACTACCATTATCAGTTGCATTGGCAGTAATATTGACAGTACTTCCTGCTTCAAAAGTACTACCCTGAGCAGGAGACGTAATTGAAACTGTTGGAGGTGGATTTCCTGTACCTCCTGAAGCAAATACTTCATTCAGTTTGTTAACCAAAGGAGATTTTACGCTAGACCATCGCTTTAATTTAGGACCCAAAGTTTGTGAAGAACCACTAAACTCAAGATCTCCAAAAACAGTCCAAACTATTGTTCCTGCGAGGTTATTTGTATTGATGAACTTTGCTTTTTCAGTTATAGATTCTTCGTCATCATAACTCAAAAAGAAATTCCCTTTGGTCATATAGGGTACTTTTGCTTGATCGTCCCATTTTCGGGTCCATCCACTACCTCCTCCGGTTTTTTGTTTGATAAAAAAATGATTTGGTGTACCATCATATACTCCTTTAGGCCAATTGGTATAATCAGCGCAGGTAACTACTGCACCATCAGGTTCTATGTTTTCATTTCTTTTTACAGTAGGAGCATTAACTGCTGCTGCGCCATCAGTAACAACCCCTCTTCCGTAAAAGGGTGCTCCCATATTAATTTTATTAGATGGAACCCCCATTGAGGTCAATTTATTGAATGTTGCCTGCCAATTAAAATCTGGTGCTTCTGCTCCATCATAAGGATATACTGGTGCATTATGACCTGCTATGTTTGACCAACCTCCATTAAAATCATAGGTCATCATATTAAAATAATCCATCGTTTTCACGAGTTCGGGCCAATTAAACCCTTCCAATTTATTTGGATCGGCTGCCATCGCCGCAGTAATTAACTTATCTGGTCCTATAGCGACTCTTATTTCTCTAACCAATGTTAGAAAATTATCATAATCTGCGTTAGTACCTGTAAAATTCATACCTGAGAATGGACCTGGATACTCCCAATCCAGATCAATACCATCAAAACCTAAATCGATAAGTGTTTTACACTCTTCAATAAAGCGTGCTCGTTTTACCGGATCAGCAGCCATTTCAGGAAAATGCTTACACATACTCCATCCACCGATAGAAGCCATTACTTTCACTCCTTTTTGATGCGCCAATTCTAATAAACCCGGTGCGCCCCCTTCTACAGGTAAAGGTAGAGGTGCACTACCTAAACCACTAGCATTACTTATTCTTAATTTGGGGTGTGACCAAATACTAGTTCCCGCTTGAGCTTCGAAGCCATAGGCTGCAGCTCTTTGTGCTTGAGCTTCAGAAATATAACTAACATACTCTACCTCTCCAAAAAAGAGGTGCATGTCCCAACTATCGTATACATTTCCATGTAAAAGTTCATTAGGCTGTTGCACTTCTCCCGGTAAATGAATTTTTTTATTCCTATGATCACCACTGTGTAAAGATCCGTCTACAGCTACTCCAAAAAAAGAAAAGTTTAAGATCGAATATTTAGAGTAATCAATATTAAGATGTGTTAATGCTCCTTGAGAAGGAACTCCTGCACTAGCAGCTTTCCAAGCATCCCAATTGGTAATGTAACCAATGACCTGCTTGTTATGATTTGCAGTGGTTGCACTACCACCTGTATTTACTTGAGCATTACTTACCGTAGAGCATAGTAATGTACATGTTAAAAAAAGTAGTGTGACAAGTATTGATTTCCAATCAAGCCACCTATCAAAAGTAAATTTTGGGTTTTCCATAATCGTTTGTGTTAAGTTTTAAAATCTATTTGTGTACTGTAGAAAAGGTTTTCTGGAATCTTTTCTTTGCTATTTGAAAAGTATAAAGAAGTGCTAACCTTAAAAAACTAATTAGCTGAATAACCTAAAAATGTAGCTGTTTAGATAGTAAAGTACAATAAAAGGATAACCGCAGTTTTATTGTGATTAATATTGAAAAACAAGTTATTTATCTAAAAAGATATGCTCTTCCGTACCCAAATTACTATTTTAACCAATCCATTATAACACGTAACGTTTTGATATTATTTTTATATTTAAAAATGTGTTATTACGTTACTTAATAACGAGTTAATAGAATATTATGCGCTCTCAAATCATTCATCTATCGTTATGTATAGCTACTTTATTAAAAAAGTTTCTTCATGAATTCATTCTATATGTTTTTTTGGTTGTTATCTCACCTATATTTTCGCAAAACAATCAAACAAGATATATAACAAAGCACTACGGAATAAAAGAAGGGTTATCTGCTAATTATATCACAACAGTACTAAGTGATCATCAAAATATTAAATGGATCGCCACAGAGAACGGAATTACAAAGTACAACGGTTCTGAATTTGACTATATACGATTAGATAAAAAATATGCTGAACTAAAAAATGAAAACATTGAGACCCTATTTTTGGATCACGGTAATAATCTATGGATTGGCACAAGGGGTGGTGGAGTTTCTGTATTAAGTATTGAAAAAAATAGTATTAAAAACTACAATTATCTTATAGACCCTTTTAATAAAAGCGATCAGCGCATACTTAGTATTACAGAGGATAATCAAAAAAACATATGGATAGGAACATGGGGGAATGGCATATTTGTTATTAATCCTAAAACAAATACTCTTATCCGACATTTCACCACCACTTGCCTTGTATATACCATTTTAAAAGATACTTATGGAAACATGTGGTTTGGTAATTACAATATATTAACCAAATATGATCCTATTCACCAAAAGGTAACAGAGTTTCCACTTAATACCGAAATAACAGATTTAATAAATGATCCTGTACGAAATAAAATATGGATCGGAACAGCAATAAATCCAAGTACCAATATTTATAGTTTCGATCATAATACTCAAAAAATAGAAAGTTTAAAGACAGGTATAGAGACCAGTTTTGCGAGATATCTGGCAATGAATCAAGAGGGGGAACTTTTGATAGGAACGTGGAGCAATGGTTTATATATTGGTGATCCTGATTTGAAAGATTTCTCTAAACTTGATATACAAAAAAACGACACTAGAAAAGACAATATTAACTACGATACTGTAATTGATATTCACATTGATAAGAACAATATTATTTGGTTATCTATGGCATTTGGCGGCGGAGTTATACAAATGATACCAAAAAAAGGGTTTAAAAATGCATATAATGATATTAAAAACCCAAGCATACAAAGAGATTGTAATATCCAATCCATTTATAAAGATTCTGAAAAAATATGGGTGGGCACCCTAGAAAATGGGGTGTTTATGGGAGATGATTTCTCTACCCTGGAGAATATAGAAACTAAAGATCATAAAAAAGCGATTTACAGGCATAAAAATGAGGTTTTTATTGGATATGAAGAAGGTTTTATAATTTATGATGCCAAAAATCGGAATGAAATATTTAGATCCCCTACTATAGAACGGGTAACTTCTTTTTTAATCGATAATAAAGAACGTTTATGGATCGGTACAGAACATGATGGTGTTGCAATGGTGCCCCGTAAAAGCATTAAAGAGTCTAATAAATACAGATATTTTCATGATGGTGGAATAGGAAATTTTAGACTTAATAATACGGATAGAATAACCGACATAAAATCTGATAATACTGGTAATATTTGGGTAGGAACTCAAAACGGTTTTCATATTTTCAATGAAAACTCTCAATCATTCTTACATCATACAACCCTAATAGATAAAGAAATACCTAGTGCAATTGTAAATAGTATCCATTTTAGCAATGACATTGCATGGATAGGCACAGCAAACGGTTTGTTAAAATTAAGTTTAAAAAAAAACAAACTTACACTCTTAAAAAAATACACAAAAGAAGATGGGCTTAATAGCAATTTCATTTCTGCTATTACTAATGACGACAATGGTAATTTATGGCTAAGTACAGCCACTGAAATTGTAAAATTTATCCAGAATAAAGAACTATTTATCAATTATGGAACGTCAGACGGTATAGAGACTTCTTCATTTAATCAAAAAGCCGTATTTAACGACCATAACAACCAAATATATTTTGGTGGTATTGATAACGTTACATATTTCGATCCAAAAAAAATTAGAGATACTCAAATCATTCCGGAGATCGTAATTTCTAAAACTATAATTGACAATCAACATGTTACACCGGGACATATACTCAATGGTAGGGTCGTGCTGAACAAAAACATAAACTCTACAAATGAGATTATCTTAACCCATAAAGAAAAGTCTATTTTAATCAACTATGGTTTAAATGATTATCTAGGTGAATTAAATGTTAAATATAAATACAAACTAGAGGGCTTTCAGGAAGATTGGATAGATCAAAAAAATAGAAATCAAATCAATTTTACTGGATTACCAAGTGGCAGTTACACATTAAAGATCATTGGATCCAGAGATAATCAAGAATGGAGCTCTGCTAAGATTATTAGAATTAAAATTAAAGCTGCTCCTTGGTTAAGTGTTTGGGCATTCATAATCTATGCCGTTGCTTTTCTGAGCTTCATACTTTTTCTTGTACAGGTAAAATTCAAACAATCAAAACTTAAGAATATACTTGAAATATCAAAAATAGAAAAACAAAAAGAAGTTGAGTTAACAGAAGCTAAACTTAATTTTTTTACCAATATCTCACATGAATTCAGGACACCGCTTACATTAATCATTAGTCCTCTTATCGAGATTATCGAGAATAACAATCTTGATGGTTCTTTGAAGAAAAAATTAGATGTAATGAAAAGTAATGCCAATAGGCTTTTAAATCTGGTAAATCAACTTCTTCGCTTCAGAAAAGCAGATACAGGGGCTTTAGAACTAAATGTTTCAGAAGGAGACTTTATCTCATTCGCCTACAATATGTTTAGCTATTTCAAAGATTTGGCTATTTCAAAAAATATCAATTATAGTTTTGAAAGTGATCGAGATCATATTTCATTTTTGTTTGACAGGGATAATATGGAGATTGTACTTAGTAATCTTTTGTCAAATGCTTTTAAAAATACGGAATCGGGGGATCAAATCTTATTAAAAATTAATACCCAAAAAGATAAATGCATACTTATAATTGAAGATACTGGTATTGGAATCCCTGAAGACAAAATAGATAAGATTTTTGATCGATTTTATCAAATTAGTACATCGGAAACAGCTGAAATAGTAGGTAGTGGTATTGGATTAGCGTTTACAAAAAAAATAATAGAACTACATTCTGGCAGTATTCATGTTTCGAGTACAATAAATGAAGGGACGAGGTTTACGGTTACACTTTTAATGAATAATGAGTACAGCAAACCATTTGATGAAAATGGTATTAACAAAGATTCTTCTTACATAGAAATTGAAAATGGTATTGAATCCTCGGATACGCTCCTAGAAGGTAAAGCCGAAAAAGATATTTCGGAAACAACAATATTACTTGTTGATGATAATGAAGACATCAGAAACTATTTAAAAGACCTTCTACTTCCTCATTATAATATACTGGAAGCCGAAAATGGTATCACTGGAGTGCAAATAGCCCTTGAAGAAATACCAGATATTATAATAAGTGATATTATGATGCCAAAAAAAGATGGGATTTCGTTATGTAAAGAATTAAAGTCTCAAGTTATCACATCACATATTCCAATCATTTTTTTAACGGCCAAATCCTCTGTTACATCCGAAATTGAAGGACTGCAAATAGGAGTTAATGATTACATTACCAAACCGTTTAATCCATTTATTATAAAAGCGAAAATTGCAACACTACTCGATAACAGAAAGAAAATGCAATTGTACCTACAAAATAAAATAAGATTCGAGCCAAAAAAAGATAGCATAGAAATTAATGATAATGAAAATCAATTTATTAATGATGCTATTAAATTGATTGAAGAAAATCTACAAAATTCTGAATTTGGAATTCCTACAATGACCAAAGAATTAATGATGAGTCAATCCTCTTTGTATCGTAAAATTAAATCACTAACAGGACTTTCTTTATCTGCATTTATACGATCTGTTCGATTAAAGAATTCTGCACGCTTAATTATGAGTACAGATGCAAAGCTTAATCAAATTGCATATGAAGTTGGATTTAATGACTATAAATATTTCAAAAAATCGTTTAAAGAACATTTTAATTGCCTTCCTTCAGAATATAAAAAGCAAAACAATAACAAGCACAATCACTAAAACTACCGATCTGTATCAGTTTGAATTATTTCTCCCCATATTTTGAACTATTTCTCCTACAAAGCCAATTCGAAAATATCTAACTTGGTTAACGAAAACTTAATGTAGCACATTATTTTATTGGTTTCCCCCATTAATCTTAGTTTAAACCCTGTACCAATGAAAATAAAATGTTTAATCATCGACGATGAGCCTCTGGCTGTAAAAATTATTAAAAAATATCTTGAAAAATTTGATAATTATGAGATAGTAAATACCTGTAACAATGCAATTGAAGCATTTGACATATTACAAAAAGAACAAATCGATCTTATTTTTTTGGACATCAATATGCCTAAATTAAACGGTATTGATTTTATTAAAAACCTAAATAACCCCCCATTCATTATTATTACTTCAGCTTCTAGTGAATATGCTGTAGAATGTTTTGAACATGATGTTCTTGATTATTTAGTCAAACCCATTTTTTTTAAAAGATTTATGAAGGCGCTAAATAAAATTTCGAGGATAGTTCATCTTCAAAATCACTCTTCTAAAAAAAACTTAAAAAAGTTAAACTCAAAACATAGTCCCCCCACACATTTTTTCGTAAAAGTGAATAAAAAAATGGTGAAAATAAACTTTAAGGATATTCTCTATATCGAAAGTCTAAAAGATTATGTTTCAATTAAAACAGTATATGAAGACTACACCACTCACAACAATCTATTAAAAATCAGCAAACTCATACCAGAAAATGATTTTATTAGAATACATAGATCTTTCACGATTTCTTTACATAAGGTTGAAGCAATTGATGGAAATCGAGTACAAATCGAAAATAAAATGATTCCCATCGGTAGAAACTACCTCAAAGAGGTCAAAACCAAGATACTTAATGGAGTAAATGTATAAGTTGTAGATATCATCCTAAATCATATTAGTTTTCAACATTTTTATCCTGGTTTTTTAAGTGCTTTATAATTTTTATGAAAGGGTCTATCACCACTAACTCTACATCTACCACTGGTTTTTTTCCTTTTTCTAAGTATTTCTCTAACATATTCTCCTGATCTATGGTAAGCTTATTGCTCTTTATATAGTGGCTAAGGATAAACGATATTTTAGATAAATTCTCAACTAATGGCTTAATTTCATTTACAATTGGATTATTAAGTTTATCAATTTCATTGAACAATAAACTCCACTTGTGCAAATAAGCTTCGATATTTTTATTATTTCTTTTCTTACCACCTTGATTGATCCATTTCTCTACTAATTCATCAAACACCATAGCATCAGGAGCATCTGTAGTACAGGCATCGGCAAATAAAGTAAAAGGTGAGTATGATTTATACTCTGTTCCTCCTTTGTTACGAGTATATACCTTTACAGGCTGACAAACCTTTGTTAGTTTAACTAAACCATCAATGTTATTACCATTAGCTATATTTCTAAGAATCACATCACGATTTTTAAGATGTGTTAACCCTAATTCTTCCAAGCGAAAGCTTACAGCAGAGAGTCTCTTTCTCATGTGTTTTATGTTATTTATAGATCTTGGTGACCAAAAACGTTCTGCAATTGCCGCTGTTCTGGGCCATATTCTCGAGTCTAATGTTAATGGTGTAACCAACTCTCCCCACATGGTTACTTCTCCTCCTAAAATATGTTTCTGTTCAAGATCTGTTAGCCCCGAAGATTCGGGGATTGGGTCTATAAGGTAATGATCTTCTACATTATGCATACGATCAATGTAATATCCAGTAGATAGTATCCCATGATGGCCTTTTTTTGAAGCCTGAATAAGTGATGATCCCGGTTGTACTCCTTCATTTATACCTCTCCATGAATGTATTACTGCGGTAGTTGGCATTTCTGGTGTCATAATTTCTTCCCAACCCACGAGCTTTTTTCCTTGTTTTTCAAGTATTTTCTGAACTTTAAGATTAAAATATGTTTGTAAATCATGATTCGTTTTTAATCCGTGTTCTTTCTTAAAAGCTAAAATTTTATCATTCTCATCCCAATGTTTACCCTCGTTTTCATCACCTCCAATATGAAAATAATGATCAGGAAATAATGTTGCCATTTCTGTAAACAAATCGGTTAATACCTGGTATGTTTTTTCATTAGTTGGATCTAGTGTAGGGTCAAAAACTCCTGCATGCCTTTCTATTTGATAGATGGTGTCTTTACTTCCTAATTCTGGGTATGCAGTTAGTATTGCCGTAGCATGACCAGGCACATCGAACTCTGGCATTACTCGTATTCCTCTATCTGAAGCATATTGCACTATTTCACGTATTTCATGATGAGTGTAGTATTGATTATCAGAACCTAGTTCATGTAATTTTGGATGTGTTTTTGATTCTACTCTAAATCCTTGATCATCTGTCAAATGCCAATGAAAAACATTGAGTTTTACAGCGGCCATGGCATCCAGGTTTCGTTTTAGAACATGTAGAGGCTGATAATGTCTTGCCACATCAATCATAAGACCTCTCCATGAGAATCTAGGTGAGTCTGTGATGGTAACAAATGGAATATAAAAATAATCGGTATTGGCTTTTAACAATTGAAGAATTGTTTCTAACCCTCTTAATGCTCCTATATCTGTTTCGGCTGTAAGTTGGATTCCTTCTTGACCAACCTCAATTACATAGGATTCATCTTCAAATAATTCTAATCTACCTTCTCTTTCAATATTAATCTTTAGAGAAGATGTACCATGTTCTACTAATGGAAAACCATGTTCCAAGAACACACCTGTTCTTCCGCTAAGTCGTCTAATAAACCGAGTAGTAGCATTGTATAATCGATCGGTAGCACCTTCTTGAATGGATACCGTAAAATTTTCTTTAACTACAAAATTGCCATCATGAGAGGTTATCTCTTTTGGCCAAGGCATTAAATCATACCTGTTTTTATCAATTGATTGCGCATTAATCAATTGTATCGCCCAAATAGTTATAAGGGCACTAATAAAAAGTTTTTTCATTCAATTTTTTTAAAAATGATATCTTTTAAATGCTTCTATGGCTTCGTATTCTGCAAAACCTAATTGATGATATTTTCTTGCCGTTTGCTGGTTACGTTCTTCGGCCCTAACCCAAAATTCTCTAGAATCATCTCCTTGAAACATTACACCATCTTTTTGAGATTGATGAAAAAATATAGCCTTGCGTTTTTTTAAGACCTCATCCGGGCTTAAAGGAACAGCCATTTCGATGTCATGAATATCCCATTCCTGCCATGCTCCTCGGTATAACCAAACCCAACAATCTTTTATAAATTCTTCTTCTTTAAAACCTTCTAATACTTTAAATAATACATCTAAACAAACTTTATGAGTACCGTGGGGATCTGCCAAATCTCCTGCAGCATATATCTGATGAGGTTTTATTTCTTTAATTAGTTTTGAAAGCGTTTCAATATCTTTTTTTCCATATGGATTCTTTTTTACAGAACCTGTTTCATAAAATGGCATATCTAAAAAATGCACATATGCATCGTGTAATCCCAAAAATCGTGTAGCTCCAAATGATTCTCCTCTTCGAATCAATCCTTTAAGTTTTCTAACTTCTTTGGTATCAATAGCATTTTCCTTTTTTTTCTTGAGATCCGTAATGATCGTACTTACATTATGCTTTTCTTCTTCTGAAACAATATTTTTGATAACCTCTGCATACTTCACCGCTTCTTCATCCGATACTGCGATATTTCCAGACGTTTGATAGGCTACATGCACTTTATGTTCTTGTTCTATCAAACGAAGAAATGTACCTCCCATCGAGATCACATCATCATCGGGATGAGGGCTAAGAATTAAAACACGTTTTTTATGAGGTGTGTTACGTTCTGGTCTATTGGTATCATCTGCATTTGGTTTTCCTCCGGGCCATCCAGTAATAGTATGTTGAAGTTTATTAAACATTCTGATGTTTAGTTCGTAGCATGATCCTTCTTCTGCTAGGAGACCAGACATACCATGATCATTATAATCTTTATCAGTAAGTTTTAATATTGGTTTTTGCACCTCTTGACTTAACCAAATAATTGCCTTACTTTTAATTTTATCACTCCATCTGCAAGGTCCAACCAACCAAGGGGTTTTGATACGTGTCAGTTCTTCGGCAGCTTCTTGATCCAGAACGAATGTTGCATTTTTATGATCTTGAAGATAAGAAGCAGGAACTTCTGATGTAATTACTCCTTCTATAGTTTCTTTTACGACATCCGCTTTTTTATGTCCCCAAGCCATAATAACAACTCTCCTTGCTTTTTGAATTGTTCCTATCCCCATAGTAATTGCTCTTTTCGGTACATTTTCGATACCAAAAAATGAAGGCGCAGCATCAGATCTTGTGAGATGATCCAACGTTATACTACGAGTAACCGAATTATAATGAGATCCCGGTTCATTAAACCCAATGTGCCCCGTTCTACCAATTCCCAGCAATTGAAAATCCAAACCACCAGCAGCATTAATTTTCAATTCATAATCTATACAATATTGATGTAAATTTTCTTGAGAAATCGTACCATCGGGTATATGAACATTTTCTGGTAAAATATCTACATGATTAAATAGATGCTCATGCATAAAATAATGATAACTCTGCGCATTACTCTTCTCCATCGGGTAGTATTCATCAAGGTTAAAAGTAATTACATTAGCAAAACTCAAGTCTTCTTCTTTGTGTAATCTCACTAGCTCTTCATACACTTTTATAGGCGAAGAACCAGTGGCAAGCCCCAAAACACAATATTCTTGTTTAGTGTGTTTTTCTTTAATTAATCCCGCTATTTCCCGCGCTACAATTATAGAAGCATAATCAGAACTTTTAAAAATTACATTATGAATCTTTTCAAATCGGGTTTCTTCAAACTTACCAGCTTCCCGGTAACTTATATCTTTATAATAAGGTACCGCATTATTCTTATTTAATGCCGCATCATATTTAGTGTCTGAGCTCATTCTTTATCTAAAATTAGTTGTTTAATTGCTTATAGTATAATGAAGCTATCATCTATATGCTTTTTATAAAAAGTTTTTCGACAGATGACATAAAACGAATTATAAATGACTCAAAAATTCAATTTTATAGCTTTATCAATATCACGATCCATTTTTGCAGAAATGTCCTACGTTTTAATTCTTAAAAAGTATAACTATTACCATAATTATAATTTTTCTAAAAAATCCTGTTATTTATCGATGATATGATGTTGTATAGAGGATAAATTGAAAATCAAAAGAAATGTTTTATATTTTAAATTATTCATCAACTATATCCTAAATAGGATCTATATAAAATTACTGAAATTCATACAGAAAAACTATGTATAAATGTATATATATCATGCTTCTAGCAGTAACGTTTGGTTGTACTGAAGAAAAAAAAGAAGATTCAAGATTAATAATCGAGGATCAGACTCCTTTATTTGAACAACTTTCTGAAACACATACCAATATTCATTTTAAAAACACCGTTTCTGAAACCTTGCATTTTAATTTTCTTAATTACTCTTACATCTATAATGGGGGCGGAATTGCTATTGGTGACATTAACAATGATGGTTTAGATGATCTGTATTTTGGTTCTAATCAGGAAAGCAATAAATTATATCTTAATAAAAGTGATTTTGTATTTGAAGATATCACACAAAAAGCAGGGGTTACAGATAACTCGGGATGGACCACAGGGGTGTCTATGATCGACATTAATGCAGATGGTTGGTTAGATATTTACGTATGTAAGTCAGGATCTCTACGGAATAATCAAGTCAGAAAAAACAAATTATATATCAATCAAAAGAATGGAACCTTTAAAGAGCAAGCAAAATTATATGGTTTAGACTCTGAAGCCTTCTCAACACAAGCGTACTACTTTGACTTTGATAAAGATGGAGATCTGGATATATATTTGGTAAATCACCGCCCCGACTTTAATAACAATACCACTATTGATCCAAGGATACAACTCGACATAAGACCAGAAAGTACCGATCAGCTTTTCGAAAACATTGATGGTGTATTCAAGGATGTTACCTCAACATCAGGAATTCTTAATAAAGCATGGGGATTAAGTGCTTCTATAGGTGATTTTAATGAAGATGGCTGGCCTGATATTTATGTAGCGAATGATTTTTTAGAACCAGACTTTCTATACATTAATAATGGTAATGGCACTTTTACAAATAAAATCCTTGAGTTTTTTGACCATATCTCGGCAAATAGTATGGGCTCTGATTATGCAGATATAAACAATGATCTAAAACCAGATCTTGTTGTCCTGGACATGCTGGCAGAAGATCATCAAAGAAATAAAGAGAATATGGCAGCTATGAGTACAGAAAATTTTAATCACCTCGTCATCGCCGGATATCATTACCAGTACATGTCTAACATGTTACAATTAAATTTAGGAAAAGGGATATATAGTGAAATTGGACAAATAACAGGGATTGCAAAAACCGATTGGAGTTGGGCACCTTTATTGGCTGATTTTGACAATGATGGTTTTAATGATCTTTTTGTCACTAATGGTATAGAACATGACTTATCAAATCAAGATTTTAGAAATCGGATAAAAGCCAATATTCACAACCAAAAAAAGGTAACCTTAGAAGAAGCTATTGGTATGATGCCCTCTGCAAAATTGCAAAACAAAATTTTTGCCAATAACGGTAATTATTCTTTTCAGTCCATTGCAAAAGAATGGGGGTTAGAACAAAAAGTAAACTCTAACGGAGCGGCTTATGCCGATCTCGATAATGATGGCGACCTTGATCTTATTCTTAATAATCAATCAGACCTGGCTAGTATTTATAAAAACAACCAATCTAATCATTTTATCTCCCTTTCCCTTTTAGGAAAAAATTACAATCCAAATGCCATTGGCGCTAGAGTTAGTATATATACCAAGAATCTAAAGCAAGCTAAAGAGTTATATACGTGTAGAGGATTTCAATCTTCTGTAACCAATAAACTATATTTTGGATTAGGGAATTCAACTCATATTGATAGTATACATATACAATGGCCAAACGGATCATTAAGTAAATTAAATACTATAATTAGCAATCAAAACCTTATCATAAAACATCCCAATACACATAATCAGCATAATAGCATTTCAAAAAACAAACCTGAACCATTTACATTAATATCTGGTGAAAAATTTGGGATTACCTATAAAAATAATGAGTCAGTATTTGATGACTATTCATTACAACTACTTTTACCACAAAAACAAAGTGAAAAAGGAGCCGCTTTGGCAGTAGCTGATGTAAATAATGATAAAAGAGATGACTTCTTTGTAGGTAACGCGAAAGGAGCTGCTGCTGCCCTTTATCTTCAGAATAAAAATGGAACCTTTAGCAAATCTAGTACAAAGGCTTTTGAAAAAGACATCACTCTTGAAGATAATAAAGCATTATTTTTTGACTTAGATGCTGATGGTGATCAGGATCTATATGTTGCCACAGGAAGTTATGAAGATATAGCTAATAGTTCTTCGCTTCAGGATAGAATATATATAAATGATGGGGAAGGGAATTTTTCTAAAAAAGAAGTCTTACCTCAAATGTATTCTACATCAAATGCAATAGCAACAACCGATTTTGACAATGATGGTGATCTTGATCTTTTTATAGGAGGTGCAGTAATACCTGGTAAATACCCTTTATCATCACCATCGTATTTGCTAAAAAACGAGAATGGAAAACTTTTAGATGTTACCCATAAAATATCTAAAGGTTTTGATCAATTAAAGATGGTCAACGATGCTGTTTTTTCGGATTATGACAATGACGGTGACGATGACCTTTTAGTCATTGGTGAGTGGATGCCTATCTGCATTTTTGTAAATGAAAATGGAATTTTTACAAAATCTACTACTACTAAACTAGACAACCATATAGGATGGTATTTTGATATCCAAGCAACAGATATTGATCAAGATGGAGACATGGATTACCTTGTCGGAAATTTGGGTCAAAACAATAAGTTTAATCCTGATCAAAATAAACCATTGCATATTTACGCAAAAGATTTTGATGATAATGGCAACTTTGATATCGTACTGAGCAAAGAAGCCAAAGATGGTATGTTACTACCTATAAGAGGAAAAGAATGTTCTTCAGAACAAATCCCGAAGCTTACTCAAAAATTTAAAACATACAAAGAATTTGCTTCAGCATCATTGATAGATATTTATGGTAATCAAGATTTAAAAGAAGCTACCCATTATACCGTGAATACCTTCAGTAGTATACTCATTATCAATAATGGTAATGGTAGTTTTGACATTCGGGAATTACCAAAATCTGCGCAATTTGGCCCCACAACAGACTTTTTGATTGCAGATTTTAATACCGATGGACACAAGGATGTTTTGGGTATAGGTTCACTATACGAAGCCGAAGTAGAAACCATACGGTACGATGCTTCTAAGGGATATGTGCTTTTGGGTACTACCGAACAAGAAAAATTCAAAGTGTCTACTTCACTCTCTGCCAATTTGAAAGCTTTACAAACAAAAGCGATAGAATTTATTACTATTGATGAAGAAGAATACATACTTCTTCTTAGTAAAAATAGCGAGTTGCAACTTGTACACTGGAACTTTGATTAGGAAAACCTTGATCATAACTGCCACATAGCTACAACCAAGGTTCCTAAAATCAAAAACTAATTTTACGGGGAAATTTTTGATTACATAATTAATTACAAGATCCTATGGTTTTCCACCAATGCTCACCACTTCCTGGAGTTACCCATAGCGGACCAGTTTGTGCTTCATACAATGTACCCTGATAAACAGCCTGATCACCTTGATTATATACTTTTGGATACGGTTCCCAAGTTGCTACACCACTACAAGAGCCACTACCTCCGCCTGAAGACTGAACTGTAACAGAAATCGAAGAAGATGTTGAGGAATCCCCATCATTATCGGTAGCTACTGCTGTTATATTATAATTTCCAGTTGATGCATTAGACCAACTGTATTCATATGGACTAGACAGGTCTTCACCTAATTTAGTAGCGCCCTGAAAAAATTCTACTTTAGTTACGTTTCCATCAGAATCAGATGCATTAGCCAATATCACAATGCTTTCACCTTCTGTAACTGTTGAATTATTAGAAGGCGACGTAATACTTACTGAAGGTGGTTGATTGTTACCTGTTCCTCCTCCACCACAATCTTGCACAAACTCCCAAGGATTTGGATCTGTATTTGCTGAAGGAATATCACCTTTTGTCCACCATTTTGCTCTATAAAGTTTGTTTTGATATACGGCTTCTTTACCAGTAGTATATGTGGTAGCAGCACTCCACTGTGCCGATTCGCAACCCGTACCATTACCGCCGCCGCCATCACCACCGCCAGAATATGGTGATTTTGGATAATTTTCTGCATTAGCTATGGCTTGTGATTGAGAAATTCCATTAAGCACATGACTTGCCACATGAAGATACCCATATGCTGAAGACGAAGTATCGCCTAATAACAATTGCCATATCATTATACCATCGTTATTAGCGTTATTGGCTGCAATATGAGCAGAAAGATCAGCAACGCTCTGGTAAGTATATGTATAGTAGGGACCCCATGGTTCATTTGGGTAATGGGTTCCAGCAGCAATAGAAAATCCATATTGGTTTGCATAATGTTTGTATGCATCATACATAATCTTTCTGTTACTTGCAGCTCCGGTATTATATCCCTGGTATGCTATTAGATCTATTTTGCTTCCAACAGCTTCCATGACCGGTATCATATGGCCTGTAGTAGCAAATCCAAATAAGCTAATTGCTTGATTAGGTGAAGTAGCATTATATAAATTGGCATCAGATTCTCCTGTTACGGAATTTCTTTTGCTAAAGGCATATGGAGAAGAAGGATCATTATTATTTACACCTCCTAAAGCACCAACACCTGCAGGCGCACATGCGATAAGATATTGCCCTTTAGGCATGATGGCTCTAGAATTGTTGAAAAAGTCGATAAATCGCTGCACATTAATCGGGTCTCCAATAGTCGCAAAACTTCCATTAGGTTCAAAATCCCAATCAATTCCTTCGAATCCCATATCATCTACCAGATCTTTTATTTGCTGATAATTGATATCATATGCTGCATTTGTACCCCAATAGGTTTCTCCTCCTACAGATAAAATCACTTTTATCCCTTTTGTTTTTAAGATAGATACTGATTCTTTTAGTGTTTCACCTCCATAAGGGGTCTGAATTCCTGTACCGGTAATATCCAAAGACCCTTTTTGATATCTCAAATTAGGTTTTGCAAATGCCAAAAATACATGGGTGATGTGTTTAGGAATATCCCTTAGTTTTGATCCTTGCCCGGTAGTAGTCCAACTTTCTGACCATGAAGGAAAATATCCTAAAATAATAGGCTCGGTAAGTGATGATTTATCAGCTTCGAATGAAGCCGAGTTCTGTGTTTCTAATGTTTCATCTAAGAAACTTTCGTTAGTACACGAGAACAAAAAGGTGTGCATTAATAAAACGACCGTTAGTCTTTTAAGTAGTTTCATGATTTATCGTAATTAAGGGTTTGTGTTTACGTAATGTTTTATCATACAAATAGTAAAACCGAATAAATTAATAGTTACATAACCGTGTATTTCTATTTATAGTATGTTACAATAATAGAGGAACCGATAATACACTTAGTTCCTCTATTATTTAAAAAACTAACTCAATTTAAAAATTCCCTCCAGGAACATCCCACCATAATCTAGTACCACCAGTATCAGGGCCTCCCAGTTTATTTACCGCGTTCGCAACACCGGCCGGATTTGTAGCCAGTTCACTATCTACAAATGGGATTCTACGAATCTGAAGATCAGTATCTATTGTACCTCCACTCTGATTATTAACCACAGGAAATATCTTTGGATACCCTGTGCGTCTGTACTCGCTCCAGGCTTCTTGCCCTTCTGGGAACATAGCAATCCATTTTTGCGTGATAATACGTTCTAATTTCGCTTCATTAGAGGCCGCATCGTCCCATGCAATAGTTATTGTGCTTAAAGCAGCAATATTATTTCCTGGATTAACCGGATCTGTATAATCTTTTGGTGTTAATGTTGAATTTGTAGTATATGAGGTAACCCCTGAAGCTTCGTGTTGCTGAAATGATGTTGAAATCCCCAATTCATAATTTGTTTTTGCATCACCTGCGCCACTCCATCCCCTAAGCGCTGCTTCAGCTTTTAGAAAATACACCTCTGCCGCTGTCATTAACTGCACACTAGGAGTTAATAAATTTTCATGAAGAACAGCAAACCTAATATAATCAGCTTTTTGAGCTAACTCATCTGCATACCCTGGTAATAGAGGTAATCCATTACGAATTCCTTTTAATGATCCTGGTTGGATAGGTACAGTTTCTGTATCTGTGACTACCTTTTCTCTAAAATAGGATGTTGCTCTTGGATCTTCATAACCAATTAATATAGACTCCATTGATGCATTCATTCTAATATCTCCCCAAGAATTATTAATAGTTTTTACAGGATGATCCAGAGTACCATTTACAAAAAAACCTTCAGGATTAATTTCAATAAGTCCCATAGGGTGATTAAGAGATTTTTCTCCTTCGGTTTTTGCTTTATCAGGATCTACTTTTGAAATACGAATTGCCAAACGTAACCTTAGAGAATTAGCATATTTTATCCAGTTTGTATAATTCCCATTATACGCTAAATCAAAAGGCTGAAATCTAGAACTACCAATATTATCTGATAATATCTGCATCGACTCTTCTAAATCATTGAAAAAAGCGGTGTAGACTTCTTCTTGAGAGTCATACTCACTTGTAGTTTCAGATGCTCCAAACTTTGTATATACAATAGGACCAAAAACATCAGATACTCTGTGCATTGCACTGACTTTAAGAATTTGAGAAAGTGCAAAAAATTCAGGAAACTCTTCCTTTGTTGCATTTTCTATAGTTTTTGCATTGTTCATTACATTAGAATAAGGAACACTCCAAATAAAATTATTCCATCCACCTACCAGATTATACGTAGTATTATTTGCTCCGGCTACAAATGGTCTTGGATTAGTCATATATCCCGAAAAGACATCTGCATTAAGATTTTGTTGTAATTGAAATGACCAAGGCGGATCATATTGATAGATACTTTGAAATATGGGTCTAAATGGAGCGCCTATATCCTGAAAATCGATTTCGAGTTGTTGATCACTAATATCTCTGGGGTTACCATCAATTCCCTCTAAATCATCTCCACATGAGAAGAACAACATCGAGCAGATGATTACGCAAGATAAAAATGTTTTATTTATAGTTTTCATAGTTCTTTTTTAAAAAGTTAAATTAATATTCAATCCCCAGCTTCTTGTAGAAGGAAGCCCTAAAATATCAACTCCTTGCAATGCGTTTCCGGTACTTAACGTAACGTTTGGATCATGAGGAGCATCTTTATAGAAAAAGAATAAATTGTTACCAATTAAAGATGCTTTTATATTCCTAAAAAAGGAAGAGTCTGATAATTTAAAATCGTACCCTACGGCCAATTCTGCTAAACGAACATTGGTAGCGCTATACACATACTCTCCAGAAAATCCATTTCTACCTCCTGCAAGACCGTAGTACTCTTGTGCTGATAGTGTAGAAACATCTCCTGCCATGTTTACCACCTCGATAGTAGCATTATCGGTTTCTCGTTGTGAGTTATTACTTGACCCCTCTACAACGGCCTCTGTCATACTAATGGTTTCTCCTCCAAATTTTCCGTCGATTAGAAAATCTAAACTTATATTTTTATAGGTGATTGAATTATTCCATCCCAGCGTAAAATCTGGATTGGCATTACCAACCTTCTCTAACCCTTCGATAACACCATCAGGGTTTTCATCGTTAATAACGATGGCGCCATTGTCTACTACAGGGCGACCATTTGCATCACGTTTTACTACCTGAGCGTAAATATCACCATAAGAGCCTCCTTCAACCAGATATGATGCAAAAGTATTAACCCCTTTTGGGGACACTTCTGTAAAGCCAATTTGAACATCTTCTGAAGGATTACTAATTTCTTTTACCTCATTGTCATTCGTTGCAAAATTAATATTTGATATCCAGTTAAATTTTTCTGTTTTAACAGGTATCACAAAAATAGATCCTTCAAAACCAGTATTAACAATATCTCCCGAGTTAACTCCTACTGTAACAGATCCTGTACCTGTAGAAACCGGAACCTGAAAATATTGATCAATTGTACTTGTTCGGTAATACCCTATATCGAAACCAAATCGATTATCGAAAAACTTCCATTCTGTTCCTATTTCATATGAAGTTTGTTCCTCTGGTCTAACTTCTCCAAGAGGACGTACTGGGTTTAGTGGATTTAAACCACCACCAAATAAAATTTCTCGTTCAGGAAAAACTGTGTTTGCGGGAACATCGTTACCCACCTCGGCATATGACCCTCGTATTTTGGCAAATGAAATTTTATCTCCCATATCAAAAACTTCACTTAAAATACCCGTGACCCCAACCGAAGGGTAAAAATAAGAGTTGTTACTTGATGGTAGAGAAGATGACCAATCATTACGTGCTGTAAGATCTATGTATAATTTCTCATCAAACCCGATCGTTGTACTTGCAAATATTGAATTTACCTTTTTCTCTAATGATTTCTGAGAAATAGACACTCCAGGGTTTGCATTAAAATTTTGAATAGAAAAAACATTGGCAAATTGCAATCCACCATTGGTTCCCGAATCGGCATTAAGAATTTCTGTAGTTGTTCTTGTAGTACTCGCTCCAATATTGGCGGATAAAGAAATTTTATTAAATTGTTTATTTATGGTCGTAATTATATCTCCATAAATCTGTTTTATATCTTGTTCATTAAAAATATATCGACCTGTGCTGGGAGCCAATGTTGCTTCAGTGGTAGCATATATTTCTTTATCATACCCAAGAAGGGTTTGGTCATAGGTCCCTCGGGTTTGTAGAGATATCCAATCTCTAATTTCAAACTTCAAATTCAAAGAAGCTAATAATTTTCTATTGGTATCCTCGCTGGCATTTCTTTCTAATATCCAAAACGGATTTTGTTCAATGTCTGAGGTTCCTCTAAACCAACGTTGCGTTTGAATTCTTCTAACCGGATCAAATGCCTCAAAATTTTCATAATCGGAAAGCTGTTCTCCTGGTGCATCAAAATTATAGACGCCAACCAAAGGATTAAAATACAATCCAGAAACTGGTCGATTATCAATCGTTTGCGTGGTGGCTAAAACGCTTGCACTGGCAGTAACAATGTCGCCAAAAAATTTAGCCGTTTCTCTAATATTAATCGTATGCTGTTTTAAAGCATTCGTCGGAAGTACTCCAGATGCAAAAGTGTTAGAATATGAAAAATACGTTTGAGCATTCTCCGAACCTCCAGATGCCGAAAGAGATGTTATAGAGGTTAACCCAGTATTGAAAAAATCATCTACGCTATCTTCTGCTCCATCATTCAAATCTAAATAATAAGCTGCATTCTCTACCAAAATATTAGAAGAGAAGTCTACTTTAAAACCTCCTGCTTTACCTTTTTTGGTAGTAATTAATATAACTCCATTTAAACCAGCGCTTCCATACAATGCCGAAGCCGAAGCTCCTTTTAATACGGTTAACGATTCTATATCATCTGGGTTAATAAGCGCCAAAACATCTCCTCCATCTTTATTTCCTCCATTAAGGTCTCCAAAAGTGTTATCAGGTTGTCCTCCGGTAGGATTCGATAATGGAATACCATCAACAACATAGAGTGGCTGATTGTTCCCCAAAGAAGAATTACCTCGTAATGTAACCTTTACCGATCCTCCTGCTCCCGAGGAGCTTCGATTTATAACTACTCCCGATACCTTACCAGACAAACTGTTTACAGGATTAGTTTGTTTAACCCTGCTAAGCTCATCGGCATTAATATCCTGAGCAGCATATGTGAGTGATTTTCTGCTTTTTTGAATCCCTAAGGCAGTTACCACTACATCGTCTAGCTGTTCTAAATTCTCTTCCATAGAAACATCGATTGTACTCGATGCTCCTACTGTTACAGAAATTGATGTAAGTCCCAAATAACTGAACTCTAAAATTTCTCCTAATGATGCTTCAATTGTATACCGCCCATCAAAATCTGTTTGTACCCCTCTTGTTGTCCCTTTTACTGTAACATTTACTCCCGGCAAAGGCATTGCATTTTCCCCTGTAGAAGTTACGGTTCCAGTAATTACTTTTTCCTGTGCTTTAACCTGTTGAATAATCAAAAAGGATAGAAAAGCAGAGAAAACTAAAATACTTTTTCTCATGTAATTTAAGATTGATTTGTTTATTTATTCAGTATTAAAGGTTTTATGAATTAAGCTGAAAAAGAAATTAAATATCTAAACAACATTAAAAAAACAACAAACAACATATTTTCGTATACCAGCGTTTTTCGAAACAAACACATTTTTAAATATTTGGCAAAGTATTTTGTTTTTAACAAAAAAAACACATAATTTTTTCCCGTTTATTAATAATTCCTCTTAAAAAATATAAAAAATCAATGTCTAGCTGGATACCCAAAACATATAATAATACAATCCCTCTGAACTATCATTTATTTTTCTGGATAGGGTATTTTATGCTAAATTTTATTCGATGGGGAAGTTATTTTGACGATTATATGTATTCCTTTAAATCTAATTTGGTAGAATTTCCAATACATATAGTTCTTACTTACTTCAATATATTTTATCTAATACCAAAATTCGTATTAAAACGAAAATTCGTACTCTATCTTATATCACTCATAGTATCATTAGCTGTCGTTTATGTAGTAAGAACTGGATTGAACTTTTTTTTGGTTACTGAAAACATATGGCCAGAGGCAGGTGGAGTGCAAAATGCATTTAGCTTTAATCATATCCTTGCAGTAATTATTGGGGAGCTATATGTCGTTGCGTTAGTTACAGCCATTAAACTTACTGTTGACTGGATTTCTGAACGAAAAAAGAACGAGTCTCTAAAACAACTTCAATTACAAACCGAACTAAAATATCTGAAATCACAGATACAACCGCACTTTTTTTTCAATACCCTGAATAACCTCTATTATCTTACTATAGAAAAATCTGAAAAAGCACCAGATGTAGTCTTAAAACTATCTGAGATTATGCAGTATGTACTATACGACGTTAAAGAACCCAAAATAGGTTTATTAAATGAAATCAACTACATTCAAAGTTATTTAGAACTAGAGCGATTGCGACACGGAGATAAGGTAACTTCTGAAATACAGATTAAAGGAAATATAGACGACATTGATATACCTCCTCTATTATTACTCCCATTTATCGAAAACTGTTTTAAACACGGAAGTAAAAATAATGATCAGGTATCCTTAAACATACAATTTGAAAACGCAGAAAACGAGAACCTTATTTTTTCTGCAACTAACAATTTTAATGTGAACACAACTAAAGAAAAGAAACATGGTATAGGAATTGAAAATGTAAGAAGACGTCTTGAATTACTTTATGAAAACAAATATTCTTTAGAAACCAAAGTCATAGATAATACGTTTAATGTATTACTGAAAATCCCCATATTATGATTATCAAATGCATAATTATTGATGATGAGCCTCTTGCTATTAAAGTCATAGAATCTCATTTAGCTTCGTTTAAAAACATTGAACTATTGGGCGCGTTTAACAACCCTCTAGAAGCCTTAGAAATTATTGAGCAAGGGCAGTTAGATGCTATGTTTTTAGACATTAATATGTCTGAAATGAATGGTTTAGATTTTATTAAAAACAGTAGGCATGATTATCAAATTATTATTACTACTGCCTATCGGGAATATGCCGTAGAAAGTTTTGAATTAGACGTTTTGGATTATTTAGTTAAACCAATTCCTTTTAATCGATTTTTAAAAACCATTAATAAGTTAAGCCAGGTTATTAATCAAAATCAATCAAAAAAAGATGGATACGACGGGAATAAGGAGCCCTTCATTTTTCTTAAAGTTGACAAAAAACTGGTAAAAATTCTACTGAAAGACATTTTATATATTGAAAGTCTTAAAGATTACATTAAAGTTATTACCCAACAAGGTAGCTATCTTGTTCATAAATCCCTCACTGGCATTACCGAAGAATTACCTAATTCTAATTTTATACGTGTACACCGATCCTATACTATTGCCATCGATAAAATACAAGCTGTAGAAGGAAATCAAGTAGAAATTAATTCTAAAAAAATTCCTATTGGGCGTAACTATGTAAAACACGTAAAAGACACCATTTTTAGCAACAATAAAAACTTACACACTTAAACAATCATCTAAATGATAACATTATCAACACTAGACCTTATTCTAATATTTTCTTTTTTTACCATAACCCTTGTCATAGGAATCGTAGTTTCAAAAAAATCCGGAAAAAACACCAGTGAATTTTTCCTCTCTGGTAGAAATATGCCCTGGTGGCTTTTGGGGCTCTCTATGGTAGCAACCACATTTTCTACAGACACCCCAAACTTAGTCACTGATATTGTTAGAAAAGGCGGAGTCTCTGGCAATTGGGCTTGGTGGGCCTTTTTAATCACAGGATTGCTAACCGTATTTGTATATGCCAAACTTTGGCGAAAATCTAATGTAAATACTGACATAGAGTTTTACGACCTCAGGTATGGTGGCAAACCTGCACATTTTTTAAGAGGCTTTCGCGCTATCTATCTAGGAGTTATATTTAATGTGCTTGCAATGTCTGGAGTTACTCTAGCGGCCATAAAAATTAGCCAGGTAATGTTGGGACTTGATCCTTTATACACAGTTGGTATAGCTGCTGTGATTACAGTGATTTTTAGTGCTGTGGGTGGATTTAGAGGTGTCGTATATACAGATTTTGTATTGTTTTTCACAGCAATGGCTGGTGCTATTGGCGCTGCTTATTACTGTATAAATCTTCCCGAAGTTAATGGTATTTCCAACTTGATTACCCATCCTCAAGTTATTGATAAAATATCTTTACTCCCTGATTTTGATAATACAGAGTTATTAATTACGCTCTTGATTATACCTTTGGCCGTACAATGGTGGAGTTCATGGTATCCTGGTGGAGAGCCTGGCGGAGGTGGATATATTGCACAACGAATGCTTGCTGCAAAAGATGAAAATCATGCCATCGGTGCCACTTTTTTCTTTAACATCATGCACTATGCATTGAGACCATGGCCATGGATTTTGGTAGCATTAGCTTCGTTGGTATTATACCCAAAAGACGATACGAATACTATGGAAGCTGCAAAACATAACTATGTTGAATTGCAAAAACTAGAAGAGACCAGAACACTTACAGGTGAAGAAAAAGAACGAATGGATACGTATTATTTTGCATCAGAAGGTCTTACTTCAATACGCGAAGCTTTCCCCGAAGAAAAAGTGCAAAAAGATAAAATTGGTCATGATCTGGCATACTCTGCTATGCTTACCCGGTTACCTTCTGGTTTATTAGGACTTGTATTAGCTTCACTGATAGCCGCTTTTATGTCAACAATTTCTACGCATCTCAATTGGGGGTCGTCTTATATTGTAAATGATTTTTATGTTCAACAAGTCAATAAAAATGCTTCAGAAAAAGAATTGGTACTGGTAGGTAGAATTTCTACCGCTCTTTTAATGATTATAAGCACCGTTTTAGCACTTAAGCTAACCAATGCCAAACAAATCTTTGACTATATTATTATGTTTGGTGCTGGTACAGGTTTAATATTCATTCTACGATGGTTTTGGTGGCGTATTAATGCGTGGAGTGAAATCTCCGGGATGTTTGCTTCAGGCATAGTATCTCTTATTTTTAATTTAGAATCGGTTAATCTTGCCTTATTTGGAGAAGGAATGCTTCCGGCATGGTCTAAGTATCTTCTGGTTGTTGGTATTACCTCAATTATCTGGATCGTTGTCACCTATATAACAAAACCAGAAGATGACAAGGTATTATTTGATTTTTACAAAAAAATTCAACCCGGTGGCCCAGGGTGGAAAACGACCATTAAAGCAGCAGAACAACAACAAGTAGCTATCAAAAACGATTTTAGTCAATGGAGTGTACCTTCAGGTATTTTGGCTATGCTAGTCGCCTGTGTCTTAATTTACGGAGTGCTTTTTGCTACAGGATATTGGATCTATGGTAAATATACATTAGCTATTATTCTAACAATTGTTGTGATTATTGCAGCTTACATTTTAAGTAAATTATGGAAAAAAATTAGAGCGAACATTTTATAAATTCTGAGTTAAAGAAGTGTAAAGCAACTAAGATAATCACAACTATTGTTATCTTAGTTGCTTTACTTGTTTTAACTTTAATTCCTTTAGAATACTAATTTCATGATAATGCACAGATCCGTCTTTTTATTACTATGTATAATCCAAACAATATTTGTTTTTGCACAAGAACCTCAATTTACAAGACAAGACACACTTCGTGGATCAATTACTTCTGAGCGTGAGTGGTGGGATCTTACATACTATCATTTGGATATAACTGTAGATCCCGAAAACAAATCGATTAAAGGAAAAAACACTATTCATTATAAAGTTGTAAAAGATCATAATGTGATACAGGTGGATCTACAACCTCCATTAATAATTGAAAAAGTACTTCAAAATAATAAAGAATTAGATGTTAGGTCTGAAGGAAATGCGCATTTTATAACATTAGTTGATCCACAAAAAGAAAATAGTAGTAATTCAATACAGGTTTTTTATAGCGGAAAACCAAGAGAAGCAGTACGTGCTCCCTGGGATGGTGGTATTTCATGGAAGAAAGATGACAACGGAAAACACTTTATCGCCTCCTCCTGCCAGGGATTAGGAGCAAGCGTATGGTGGCCTAATAAAGACCATATGTATGACGAAGTAGATAGCCTGCTTATTAGCGTAAATGTCCCTAAGGATTTGATGAATATTTCTAATGGTCGACTACGTAAAGTGGAAGAACACGATAATGGTACTAAAACATTTCATTGGTTTGTTAGTAATCCAATCAATAATTATGGAGTAAATATAAATATCGGGGATTATGTCCATTTTGGCGAACAATATCAAGGAGAAAAAGGAACGCTTGATATGGATTATTATGTAGTAAGAGATAATCTTGAAAAAGCTAAAAAGCAATTTAAAGATGCGCCGAAGATGATGAAAGCTTTTGAACATTGGTTCGGTCCCTACCCTTTTTATGAAGATAGTTTTAAGCTTGTAGAAGTTCCTTACCTGGGTATGGAACATCAAAGTTCTGTTACCTACGGAAACAAATATACAAACGGGTATCTTGGCACTGATCTTTCGGGTTCTGGCTGGGGGTTAAAATTTGATTTTATCATTATTCATGAGGCTGGTCACGAATGGTTTGCAAATAATATTACCTATAAGGATGCTGCCGACATGTGGGTGCATGAAGGTTTTACTGCATATTCTGAAACCTTATTTCTTGATTATTATTATGGAAAAAAAGCATCTGCAGAATATGTAATAGGAACCAGAAGAAATATACAAAACGACAAACCTATTATTGGATCCTATAATGTAAATAATGAAGGTTCTAGCGATATGTACTATAAAGGTGCAAATATGTTGCATACCCTTCGTCAACTTATCGAAGATGATGAGAAATGGCGATCTGTTCTTAGAGGATTAAACTCAGAATTCTACCATCAAACTGTTACTACAAAACAAATTGAAGATTATATCAGTAAGGAAACTAAAATTGATCTTACAGAGTTTTTTAATCAATACCTCAGAACCACAAAAATTCCTACTCTTGAGTACTCTTTTAAAGAAGGAAAGTTAAAATATCGTTATATCGATATTATTGAAAAATTTGATATGCCAGTCCGTCTTTTTATTGATGATAGGGCAGAATGGATTCAGCCTAATGACCTGTGGCAGACCAAAGAATTAAAAGGAAAGAAACTTAGTATTGACCCTAATTTTTATGTGAATGTGAAGCCTTTGTGATGAAAATTAAGAAAATAGCTTTTCCAGAGAACTCAATGTTATCAAAAATAAAATATGATTATGCAGATAGTTATTTGGGTAAAATTCAAAAAGAAAATAATAACCATTCTATAGAGGAAATAGGTAAAGCATTTTTCACTTCGTCTCCCAAATGGATAAACCTGTTAATGGTATTACGAAATAAGATAGTTTCGATCTTTGGCTTAAAAACTGGTAACCCTCTCGGTAAAAAGGATATACTGTCTAACCACTTTACTATTGAAAAAGGGAAACGAATAGGAATTTTTAAGGTCTTTGAACAAAATGAAAATGAATTAATTCTAGGCGAAGATGATCATCATCTCAATTTTAGAGTTTCGCTTTTGTTAGAACCTGCTACTCAAAATAAAAAAGGACTCATTATTTCGACAATTGTCGAGTTTAATAATGCATTAGGGAAATTGTACTTTTTACCTGTAAAACCATTTCATAAATGGATTGTAAAAGGCATGTTGAGAAACACAATTAAAGAATTACAAAAGTCAAATAATTTCATAGTTTGAAACAATGAAAATCTATTTTCCGCAATGGCAAGGTTCTGGTACTGGACAAGATATTGAATCTGGTGCAAAAACTATTTTGGAATATCTTAATGATGCCGAGTTTAAAAAAATTGCGCTTTCTAAAATTCCTTCAGGAAAAATGGAAACACAAAAATATCATATCAATAATTATGATGCGATTGTAGAGCAGTTAACACATCTTAAAAAAGAAATAGATAGTATTCAACCCCATTCTATTCAAACCATTGGGGGTGATTGTGGTTTAGAGATTGTTCCTGTATCTTATTTAAATCAAAAACATCCTAATCTTGGCGTAATTTGGTTTGATGCTCATGCCGATATCAACCGACCCTGTGATTCACCTAGCTGTAATTTTCACGGCATGCCATTAAGAACTTTACTTGGTGAAGGAGAAGAAAACATGAATTCTTTGCTATTTTCTACAATCGAAGCATCACAAATTCATTATATAGGAGTAAGAGATATTGATCAGACCGAACAAGAAAGAATAGATACAGATAATATCTATGCTCCGATCAATGTAAATATTGAAGATCTGATTCGCACTTTAAAATCAAAGAACATTACTCACCTATATCTACATTTTGATTTTGACTGCCTAGAGCCTGCAGATTACAACAAAACGTATTATCAAGTTCCGAATGGGTTAAAAATTAGCGATGCAGAAAAACATATTACCGCATTAAATACTAACTTTACTATTGTTGGAAGTAGCGTACTAGAATCTATAACTACCATTACTTCAGAATTAAAACCGATAGAAAACATAATTAATCTTTTAATGAAATAATCTGTGAAAATAAAAGTAGGCGTGGTTCAGGAGAGCCCTGTGTTTTTTGATAAAAATAAAACTATCGAAAAAGTAGAGCAACTTGTCAAAAAATATGCAAAAGAAGGTTGCGAGCTTCTGGTTTTTCCCGAATCCTTTATTCCTGGATATCCTCGAGGATTCTCCTTTGGGGCTAAGATAGGAAGCAGAACCCATGAAGGAAGAAAACTATATTCAGAATATTACAAAAACAGTATTGACCTAGAGAGTCAAGATCTTCAACGGTTAGAAAAACTGTCAAAATCTCAGGATATATATTTAGTTATTGGAGTTACAGAAAAACAAGAAACCAGTGGAAGTTTATACTGCTCAATGCTATATATTTCTCCCTCCGAAGGTTTATTAGGTGTACACAGAAAAATTAAGCCTACAGGAACAGAGAGAATAATCTGGGGAGAAGCAGATGGAGAAGCATTGGTTACTTTTAAAACTAAAATCGGAAAACTAGGGGGACTTATTTGTTGGGAAAATTATATGCCTCTGGCCAGAATGTCTATGTATCAGAAAGGAGTTGAAATTTACATTGCTCCAACAGCAGATTCTCGAGAACAATGGACCGCAACTATGAAACATATTGCACTAGAGGGAAGATGTTTTGTCTTAGGTTGCAATCAATTTTACACTAAATCTATGTATCCTCAAAAATATCAACCGCTAGTAGAAAACGAACCCGAAGATATATGCCGGGGAGGTAGCATAATTGTTTCCCCACTAGGAGAAATTATAGCTGGCCCTTTGTTCAATGAGTCTGGAGTATTAATCACAGAATTAGATTTAGAAGAAATTAATCACAGTAAACTCGATTTTGATGTTATTGGGCATTATGCAAGAAATGATATTTTTCAGTTAGACGTAAAAAATCAACCCGAAACAAAAGAAGAACAATAAGTTAGATAAATAAAATAACTACAAGTATGAAAAAACGAGGAGCTTAATACCAAAAACATTTTCTTTCATTTATACCAAAGGTAATTGTAGATGGTAATTTGATTACAGGACAAAACCCCAATTCTAATGAGAAAATAGCATTGGCAGTTCTTTATTATTCAAATAAAACACAAAATTAAAAACAAAAATGATGAGACTAATCTACCTTTTGGTTTCTATATCTCTTATGTATAGCTGCAAGCAAAAATCCGAAAGCACTACAGTACTAGAGATTGAGAAACCTAAACAAGAAACGATAGACGAGATTCAAACATCTCCTATAGTAAAAGAATTAACAGAATTTGCAGAAGTTACTTTGGCAGATACCATCAATTTAAACAAGGTTTTTCTTGTTAAAGAAATTGACGAACAAGGAAATGTCAAAACCACTGATTTAAAAACAGGGATCAACCTGTATAAAAAAACATTAAATTCTCAACAATCTACAATGTTTCCAATTTTTGAAATCACCAATTCTAGCAAAGTGATACTCGTAGCTAAAAGTAAAGGATATATGGGAGCAATTTGGGCCAAAATCCTGATGGATAAAACCACACTAGAAATCATAAAAGTGCAGTTTGATCATAAAGGAGAATCTGAAGGGTACGGTGCAGCATTTACATATACTTCTTTCGAAAATATGTTTACAGAAGCCAAAATATCAACTACCAGAAACACTTTTGGTTTAAAACAAGACCATAAAGACCTAATACAAGGAAATCAAACCGTAGATGGAATATCTGGCGCAACGATTACTAGTAAAGCTGCAGTAGAAATGATGAATACAGGACTGAAAAAGTATAAAAATTACTTTTTATAGTAAAGGTCTAATAGCATTTGTAAAATGATAGTACTCTAATTGCGTTAACTTCATACTCACAAATTATATGTAACTCATGAAAAAAATAATCATTGGAATTCTTATAGCGTCCCAAGGCTTAATGTATTCGCAGCAAATTGCAGATGACAGCTATAAACCCACGATACCCAATCCAGAGTATCAATCGGGAAAAGGGCCTGTAGTTTTTATCGATGAAGGTCACCATAATTTTCATACCAAAAACGGAAGATACAAAGGGTTTTCTAATGTTTTAGAGAGCGATGGATATACAGTAAAAGAGTATAAAGGTCTCTTTGAAAAAGAAAAATTAACCCCCGGAAAGATTCTTGTTATTTCTAATGCATTGCATAAAACTAATATTGAAAATTGGTATGTTCCGGTTTCTTCAGCCTTTACAAAATCTGAAATTGAGGAAGTAAAACAATGGGTACAAGAAGGAGGAAGTTTATTTCTTATTGCTGATCATATGCCTATGGCTGGTGCCGCCGAAGAATTAGCAGCAGCTTTTAATTTTAAATTCACTAATGGTTTTGCTATGGATACTCTGGTTAAAGGACCGGCATATTTTAGTCTAAAAACGGGAACTCTTATTGAAAGCCCAATCACTAAAGGAAGAAATAAGAACGAAAGTGTCTCAAAGGTTGCCACGTTTACAGGACAAGCTATTAAAATCCCAGCTAAAGCAAAACCTATTTTAGTTTTCGATCAGAGATATGTAAACAGACTTCCGGATACTGCATGGGTTTTTGACAAGAAAACGACAACATATAATCTAAAAGGATGGTCACAGGGAGCTTATACAAAATTTGGAAAAGGTAGAATTGTGGTCTCTGGCGAAGCTGCCATGTTCACCACACAATTGGCTGGACCCAACAAGAGAAAAGTTGGAATGAATACAGATGAGGCCAAAGAAAACTATAAATTACTGCTAAATATAATTCATTGGTTAGACAAAAAATTTGATTAATTATTAATATTCCAATTCATTACCTAACTTTTAAGCGGGAACAACAAAATAGATGACAAGTAATACTTCACCTACACTAGAAACAAAAAGATTAGTATTAAGATCCTTAGAAAAAACAGATAGTGAAGCAATTCGTTTCTTAAGATCTGATCAAACGGTCAATCAGTTTGTAAAAAGACCTAGAACAGCTACATTACAAGATGCTATCAATTTCATAACTAAAATTACGAAGGGTGTAAGTGATGGCAATTGGGTATTCTGGAGTATAACTATAAAAGACAATCCAGAATTAGTAGGTACCATCTGTTTATGGAATTTTTCAGATGATAAAAAAACTGCCGAAGTTGGCTATGATTTACATCCAAAAACCCAAGGAAAAGGCATCATGAGTGAAGCATTACAAGCTGTGCTAAAATATGGGTTTGAAACATTACATCTTAATCAAATCGAAGCATATACTCATAAGGATAATGAGCCTTCGAAATATCTTTTGAAAAAACACAATTTTAATCATATCGAAAACAGAATTGATAAAGACAATCTGGACAATATTATTTTTACTATTAAAAGGAGTTAATCTGACTAATTATAAATCCTTATTCACAATATAATATGGGCAACAAAAAATATATAATACAAGGAGAAGGGCTTCCAAAATGGTCAAATCCTATAAGCCATGCCGTAGTGGCAAACAATATGTGTTTTGTAAGTGGTCAATTATCTGTAAACACTAATGGAGATTATGTTTCTGGTACAGCACTGGAAGAAGGTCAACTTGCATTTTCTAACTTTTTTGCAGCTCTAAAAAATGCCGGATTTAATAAAAGTGATGTCGTATTTATTGATATAGCTTTTGATAATTTGGATGACCTTCCAGAAATAAATCAATTATATATAAAATTATTCCCAGAAGGTAAAAGGCCCTCAAGAACAATTTATCAGGCAGAAGCTTTACCTTTTGGAGGAAAGGTAAAAATCACAGGTACAGCTGTAAAAACATAAGCCCTACAATACTCATAGTGATCAAATACATTATTTTACCATTCATCTAACAAAAACTACAGTTGGGTAGTCAAACTCTTGCAAATCTCGTTTAAAATATGATCTTTGAAGTCATAACTATAAAACTAACCATGGAACAAACAATTACGATCTTTATATACATTCATGCTTTTTTTGGCGGAGTAGGATTAATTGCGGGAATACTAAGTATAATTACAAAAAAAGGGAGCCCAATACATAAAAAAACAGGAAAGTTATTTTCAGCAGGAATGATGATCAGTTCTCTAATATCATTGCCCATAGCTTGGATGCCAAATCATGAAAACCTGTTTCTTTTCTTAATAGGTTTATTTACAATGTATCTAGTTCTTGCAGGAAACAGAGCACTTTCCTTTAAATCAAAACACAAGAAACAAGCAGACTGGGCAGATAAAACAATCTCTGGGAGTATGTTGTTCTTTTCTGTGATTATGACCACACTTGGTATTTATGGAATAGCAACAGGAGTAACCAATAGTATTCTATTTTTATTCTTTGGTGCATTTGGTCTGTTTATGACTATAAAAGACTTTAGGTTTTTCAAAACCTTTGCTACTACCAAAAACTCTTGGCTTGCCACCCATATTAGTAAAATTATCGGAGCCTTTATTGCATCGATCACTGCTTTTATTGTAGCTGGTTTGGGGATCGGAAGCTTAATTGCCTGGATTACCCCTACAATACTGGGTACTATATATATTATCTATTGGAATAGAAAAATAAAAGTTAAACCAGTGACTAGATAGCTTTAACTTATTTGCAAGAATTTCTTTATTAGTTCTTGGTAGATATAAATGGTACTGAATGAAAGTATCACTAGATAAGTGTTCATATTAAAACTCTAAGGAGAAAAGAAACTATAGAAATAATTAGACCATAAAAGAATTTTTAATAGCTTAGTATTGCAATACATAAAAACCTCACCCCACCCTATTTTATGTAATTTTGTACGGCTTATTAATATATTAAACCTTCTTTTATGATATTATCTTCTCAACCTGATTCGGGTTTATCTGATCAAGATACTGTTTTAGTAATTATGCTTATTGTGGGGATTTGTTTTTACTTCATACCATCTATCATAGCATTACTAAGAATGAAAAAAAATCTGGTTGCCATAATAGCCTTAAATTTCTTTTTGGGCTGGAGTCTTATTGGCTGGGTAATTTCGTTGGTATGGAGTCTATCTAGTGATAGTAAACCTGCCAGAATTATTGTAAATCAACCGCCTGTTAAAGCACCTCAAGAAGATGGTATTGATAAACTCACCAAATTAAAAAAACTTCTTGATGAGGGAGCAATAACTCAAGAAGAGTTTAATCAACAGAAAAGTACTATTTTAAAGAAGAATTAGTATCAGTACATCAGTTTCTTTCTATAATAACTGAAATCTACATTTCGATACAAAATCAAAAAATATTAGCAATTTTCGGGTTTCATCAATAAAAACAACTCCGGTTCTTTGCTATATAAAATCATAATCCAAATGAATATCAAGAATATCAAGAATAGCACGATAAACGACATCGACGAAATATTTCGCCTCTATAAAATAGCTTCAGATTACCAAAAAGCAAAGAAAACTGTAGTGGTATGGCCTGATTTTGAACAAACACTGGTCGAAACAGAAATTTCCGAAAACCGACAATGGAAATTACTACTAGATAATAAAATTGCTTGCGTCTGGGCAACAACATTTAGTGATGAACAAATTTGGGGAGAAAAAAATACTGATGCTGCGGTATACATACATCGTATTGCGACCAATCCTGATTTTAGAGGTAACAATTTTGTTGAAATGATTGTGACATGGGCAAAAAAGTATGCTCAAGAACATCAAAAAGATTTTGTGCGACTGGATACATTAGGAAATAATAAAGGACTTATCAATCATTACACAAAATCCGGATTTAACTTTTTGGGTATGTTTGATATAGAAAATACTCAAGGCTTACCAGATCACTATCAAGAAGCACCTGTCTGTTTGTTTGAGATAGATATCAATTCTAACTCATAAAATTGCAAACAATAAAGCTTCACATCCAAGGTATACCTTAATACATTAAAGATTTGGTTTCTTGTAAGGATTATACAAATGATTATAGTATTTTAGTATCTACTAAATAGCATTATATATATTTAGCAGACAAATACTTACGCTTTTCAAGATTAGTATGCAACACATCATACTAATCCCTTTTTTATTTATGATTCCATTAATAAAAACCATTGCAAGTCATGCCAAATACCATAAAATACCGTACTTGTCACCTTTGTGAAGCTATGTGCGGCTTAGAAATTGAGGTAAAAAATAATGAAGTAGTCGCGATAAAGGGACATAAAGAAGATATTTATAGTCGTGGGCATATATGTCCTAAAGGAATTGCCCTTAAAGATTTACACAATGATCCTAATCGCTTAAAACAACCTGTTAAAAAAACGGCTTCGGGATGGCAAACCATCTCTTGGGAAGAAGCCTTTGATATTGCAGAACGAGAATTGAAGAAAATACGGAAAAAATATGGTAATGATGCTATAGCCACTTATACCGGTAACCCTACTGTACATAATACAGGTACTGCAATTACTTTGTATGACACTATAAATGCTCTCAATACTCGAAATCGTTTTGCCTCTCATAGTCTGGATTCTGTTCCAGTTTTTTTAGTGAACCAAATGATGTTTGGTCATGCAATGTTGGCTCCAATTCCTGATATTGACCATCTTGATTATATGCTCATCATTGGAGCTAACCCAATGGCTTCTAATGGTAGTTTTATGTCAACCCCCAACATTAGAGAGAAAATTAAGGCTATTCAACAAAAGGGAGGAAAAGTAGTTGTTATAGATCCTCGTAAAACAGAAACTGCCAACAAAGCTAGCGAGCATTATTTCATTCATCCAGAAAAAGATGTATTACTCCTATTAGCAATCATAAATGAACTGGTATTGCGTGATGCCATCCCTTCATCTAAAGCACTTTCATTGGCGGACCATTTAGAAGAATTAAAAGTAATGGTTCAACCCTACTCTAAAGAAAAGGTGGCTCCCATAACGGGGATAAGTACAGAAGAAATAGCACACATTGTAGATGATTTAATACAATATCCCAATAGTGTTGTCTATGGTAGATTAGGTGTTAATACGCAATCCTATGGTACCCTCTGCCAATGGTTGATCACTTCTATTAATGTTTTACTCGGAAAATTAGATGAACCTGGAGGGTTACTATTTACACTACCCGCCATAGATTATGTGACTTTAATGGCGCATGAGTCTAAAATGTTTCGGTATAGTAGCCGAGTTAAATCGTATAAAGAGATTGTTGGTGAATTCCCAACAGCTACATTAGCAGATGAGATATTAACAAAAGGCAAAAACCAAATCCGAGGGTTTATTAGTATCGCCGGTAATCCTGCACGTTCTGCACCTAATTCTCAACAGGTAGAAAAAGCATTAGTCGACTTAGAATTTATGTTAGCTATTGATATGTATATCAACGAAACCACACAACATGCAGATCTTATTATGCCTCCCGCGGTTGGATTAGAAACCATGCACTATTCGTTTGTACTACATATGATAGCAACCCGAAACACAGCTAAATTTAGCCCTGCTCCTTTATCTATTTCAAAAGAGCAACGTTATGATTGGCAAATAATGAGTGAGCTACAACAGCGCTTATTTACAGGAAATATTTTTCAGAGAATAAAAAGCAATATCATGTCTAGGATTCATCCAAAAACAAAACTGGATTTAGCCCTAAAAACTGGAGCTTATGGTGTATGGGGTGGACGTTTCTTGAGAAAAGATGGATTGAGTTTAAAACGTTTAGAAAAACACCCAGAAGGGTTAGAATTATCCTCATTAAAACCAGTTTTCCCCAAGCGTTTGTTTACAAAAAACAAACGTATTGAATTGATGCCAGAGCTTTTTGCAAAAGAAATGGAAAAAGTAAAACAACTTTTAACTTTAGAAAAGCAAGAGTTATATCCACTAAAATTAATTGGCAGAAGACATTTGCGTAGCAATAACTCCTGGATGCATAATTTATCTATCTTAGAAGGAGGTTCAAGAACATGTACCATGATGATCCATCCAGATGATGCTAAAACCCATGAAATTGAGCCTCATGAGGTGGTAGAGGTGTATTCTGATTCTGGTTCGATTTCTATTAAAGCCGAAGTTACAACAGACATTATTCAGGGTACAATAAGTATTCCTCATGGCTGGGGTCATCATGGAGAAGGTGTGCAAATGGAAACAGCAAAACGCAATGCGGGTGTTAATATTAATCAATTAATGAATCACGATAGATTAGATCCTTTATCTTATACTATGGCTTTTAATGGTCATCCTGTAGCCATAAGAAAAATTGAATCTTCATAAATAAACATGTGTCACTAATGAAAAAGGAAATCGAAAATATTTGGATAGACCTCAATGAAGAACTTTACAAATTTATTGTAGGTAAGGTAAGAGATGAACAGAGAGCAAAAGACATTCTTCAAGAAGTTTTTTTGAAAATTCAAACAAGAATTCATCAATTAAAGAATACTTCAAAACTTACTTCTTGGGTGTATCAAATCACTAGAAATACAATATTTGATTACTATCGGAAATTAAGCCTGAAAAAAATCCCAATAGATGATGTAGACATTCCAGAAAATGAAAGCGATAATTTTGACTACTCAAAACTTAGTAATTGTATCAATCAAAAAATCGAAAATCTTACTGCAAAACATAAACAAGTTATCGTTTTAACTTCTTTTAAAAACTATTCACAAAAAGAACTGGCAACACATCTAAATATATCATATTCCGGAACTAAGTCCAGAGTTCAAAAAGCTAAGGAAATTTTAAGGGAAAATATTTTAGATTGTCCAAACGTTGAATCGGATGTATCAGGCAAATTATTAGATTTTGATACTAATTTAAGCTGATTTTACGTCTTTTTCTGAGTTTTCGCGTCCATTAAGTATAATAATTAAAAAATATACAATGGACAATACAAAAATTATTGATGTACAAATTCTTAATGCCTTCGTTGATCATGAAAAAGGAGGTAATCCGGCAGGGGTTGTTTTAAATGCGGATAATTTATCTGATCAAAACAAATTAGAAATTGCTGCAAAAGTAGGTTTATCTGAAACTGCTTTTGTTTCAAAATCTACCTCGGCAGATTTTAAATTGGATTTCTTCACACCAAATAAACAAATAGCTCATTGTGGTCATGCAACTGTAGCAACATTTTCATATTTAAAGCAGTTAGGTATCCTGAAAAATGACCATTCTTCTAAAGAAACAATAGATGGAAACAGAGAAATAAAACTAATTGGATCTTTAGCATTTATGGAACAACTTTCACCTAAGTATACCGATGTAAGTCAGCGGGAGGATACAATTTTAAGATCGCTGGGGTTAAATAAATCTGACCTCATCAACAATGCTCCAATACGATTGGTAAATACGGGAAATTCATTTATACTAATCCCTGTTAAAAGTTCAGAGATTTTAAAGAACATAGTCCCCGATTTTAATGTAATAAATGAAATAAGCGAAGAATATGACTTGATTGGGTTTTATGTATTTTCTACTGATTTAGATAACTCAGAAAGAGATGCGAGTACAAGAATGTTTGGCCCCCGCTATGATATCTTAGAAGAAGCCGGTACCGGAATGGCAGCGGGCCCATTAGCATGTTATTTATTTGATGTGCTGAAAATTAAAAAAGACAGGTTTTTAATACAGCAAGGAGAATATATGAATCCTCCTTCACCAAGCCTGATTATTGTTGACTTAAAAATTGAGAATAATGAAATAAAAACTTTAATGGCTGGAGGTAAAGGATTGCTTAAAACAGAAATAAAGATTGAAATAAATAATTAAAAAAAATGAATATACATGTATAAAAAACCAATTTGACACACCAAATAACACCTCTATTTTACATTTTCTCCGTAACATTTAAGAAAATTTTCGAGTTTAATTGCCAGATATACTATATTTTAGGGGCGTAAACACAATCATCAACTACAACCAATGAAACCTTATACTATATTTTTAGCTTACTTTATTGTACTGCTAGCCCTAAAAACTAATGCGCAAACCAAATCTGAACCTCTAGTAACTATAGATCAACACATTATAGATTCTAAAACTTTATACCAAGATGTAGCGCTTAATGTTTATTTGCCCGAGACCTATAATCAAGCATCTGATTTACACACCTATCCTTTGATTGTTTTATTAGAAAATGAATTCTTTTATCAGATCACAGGCATGGTAAAACATCTTAGTTCTGTAAGTAGCATGCCAGAAGCAATTGTGATTAGTTTTCCTAATGGTTTTGAAAAATTTTATGCCCCAAAAGTGTACACAAACAATAGTAGCTTTTGGTCTAAGAGCTGGAAACAAATGCCTTTTGATGGTGATCCAGATGTTTTTACAAAATTTTTGAAAGAAGAATTATTTGTATATCTGGCAAAGCATTACCGAACAGCCGATTATAGAATGATATTTGGCACCTCGCTTACCGCAACTTTTTCGTTGCATGCATTTTGTAACACTCCAGATTTATTCCAGGCACATGTTGCAATTGCAGCTGGTAATGTACTAGCTATGGGATATACTCCAAACAAAACGTTTATTGATGCAATTACAGAAAGTATTAAAGCAAACCCTAACCGTAGGGCAAGTCTATATGTAGCCTCTGCCGATGCCGATACTTTTTCTGATTCAGAAATAGGAGTTAATCTAAAAAAATTACAAAAGCGATTATCATTATTTCAATCTCAAAATCTAAAACTAAAAGCAGAAATATTCCCAAATGAAAGCCACTATGGTGTTGTCTTACCAGCATTTATTTCTGCCATAGAAACATTTTTTCCTAAAGAAAAATGGAATCCTGATTATAGTAATTTTGAAAAAGAAACTAAAAGTACCATAGGCAATATTGATGCATATTATCAAAATCTTTCTAAAGAATACGGTTACACTGTGCTTCCTGTAGCCGAGCGATGGAATAGCGGTAACAGCCTACAAGCGATTGCCAATAGGCTCCTAAGACAAAAACGACTTGAAGAATCTATCGAAGTGTATCAACGCTTGGTAAAATATCGTCCAAAATCTCCAGAAGCATTAAGCATCCTCGCATCTGCTCTTGAGGCGAATAATAATTTTAAAGAAGCATTAGTAACACAACAAAAGGCTATAGAAATAGCAAAACTATATGATAGTGATCATATGACACACTATCAGGACCAAATAGCAGATATAGAATCAAAGTTGGATGAATTGAAAGATGACTAATAAGCCAGAGCTATATTTCAAAAATGATCAGGAATGGCGATCATGGCTGCACAAAAATCATAATGAATACGATGGAATCTATCTGATTTTCTATAAAGTAGAAAGTAAACAACCCAGCATGAGATGGGAAGAAGCCGTAAAAGTAGCTCTGTGTTATGGCTGGATAGACTCTACTGTTAAAAGACTGGATGATGAACGCCGCAGGCAATACTTCTGCCCTCGTAAACCCAAAAGTGTTTGGAGTAAAGTCAACAAAAATTATATTAAAGATCTAATTGAAAATAACCTCATGCATGAACGCGGTTTGGCCATTATCAAAACTGCAAAACTGAATGGTTCTTGGGTAGCTCTCGATGATGTAGAAAATGGAATCATCCCTGACGATCTTCAACAAGCATTTAATCAGCACACCAAAGCTTTTAAAAATTACCAAAACTTTGCCCAAGGATATCGCAAAAGTTATCTATACTGGCTTAATCAAGCCAAGCGCCAAGAAACCCGAGATAAACGTATTGCAGAGATTATCAAATTGTGCGAAGCCAATCAAAAAACAAGAGGTAATTGGGGATAACTCCCTTAACACCACTTTAAGATAATTTATGATTGAAATCCTTATTTTCGATTCTCATAAATTACTCATCATGCATAAACATATTATCACAACCCTAATATTGGGATTATTTATCATTACTACTGCACACTCTCAGAAAAATAAAAAGGCTGAAAAGGATAAAAAAGAAGAAGAAAAGTGGGACGTTTCTAATCCACAGGGAGCATTTAACTACAAAGATCATAAATTTTCTACCAACGAAGGTACATGGATGAACCTTGATGTAAGTCCTGATGGAAAAACAATTGTTTTTGATCTTTTAGGGGATATCTACAGTATACCAATCTCTGGAGGAAAAGCAAAAGTTTTACGCACCGGAATCCCTTTTGAAGTTCAGCCTCGTTTTAGTCCAGATGGTAAGAAAATTTCTTTCACAAGCGATGCAGGAGGAGGTGATAATATTTGGATTATGAATAGCGATGGTAGCAATGCCAAACAAATTACTAAAGAAAAATTTAGATTACTCAATAATGCGACCTGGATGCCAGATGGAAATTACTTAGTCGCCAGAAAACATTTTACCTCACAACGTTCTATGGGTGCCGGAGAGATGTGGCAATACCATATAACTGGTGGTACAGGGCTACAACTAACCAAAAGAAAAAATGATCAACAAGATGTGAACGAACCTAATATCTCTGCAGACGGAAAGTACATGTACTATAGTGAAGACATGTATCCTGGAGGGTTCTTTCAATATAATAAAGATCCAAATAAACAGATCTATGTCATAAAAAGATACGAGTTTGAAACTGGTAAAACAACAACGGTTACCGGAGGGCCTGGTGGAGCTGCTAGACCACAGGTATCTAGAGACGGTAGAATGTTGGCTTTTGTAAAAAGAGTACGTACCAAAACGGTATTGTATATTCATAATCTGGAAACTGGTGAAGAATGGCCCGTTTATGACCAATTAAACAAAGATCAGCAAGAAGCATGGGCTATTTTTGGGATATATCCTAATTTTAGTTGGATGCCAAATAATAATGCAATTATATTTTGGTCTGGCGGGAAAATCAACACCATCGATATAGAAAGTAAAACAGTTACAAATATTCCGTTTACAGTAGATGCAACCATCAAAATTGCAGAAACACTACATTTTGATTCACCAGTGGCTCCAGAAAGCTTTACTTCCAAAGTGATTCGTAATGCGATTACCTCTCCTGATGGAAGAACTATTGTTTTTAGTGCGCTGGGGCATTTATGGAGTAAATCTTTACCCAAAGGAAAACCACAACGACTAACTAATCAATCAACTCATTTTGAATTTGAGCCAAACTTTTCTCCTGACGGGAAAGAAATTGTTTTTGTAACCTGGAATGACGAAGATCTAGGTTCTGTAAGTAAAATACCTGCTTTGGGAGGAACACCAACCAAATTGACTACAGAAAAAGGAATATACAGAACTCCAGCGTATAACTCATCGGGTAATTTAATTACCTATAGAAAAGAAAGCGGAAACAGTGATCAAGGATTGAGCTTTGCCAAGAAAACAGGAATTTACACCATGTCTTCCACCGGGGCTACTAATAAATTGATAACAGATGAAGGTGAATATCCAATGTTCTCAAAGGACGGAAAACGTATTTTTTATCAAACCGGAGGTACTTATTTTGGTGAATTAACCAAAAAATTAGTGTCTGTAAATCGTAACGGAAAAGACAAGAAAACACATATCAAATCCAAATATGCCAATCGATTAGTCCCTAGTCCAGATAATAACTGGATTGCTTTTACAAATTTACACAAAGCATTTATTGCTCCTTTAGTATTAAACGGAAAAGAAATTGATCTGGACAACAAATCCAAAGCAGTACCAGTTTCTCAAATCTCTAAAGATGCTGGGATTAACCTACATTGGTCTAAGGATAGTAAAAAAGTTTTTTGGACACTTGGTGATGAATATTTCTCAAATGACATCAAAGATAGGTTTACCTTTTTACCAAATTCTCCAGAAAAAGTAGGAGAAGTAACCTCGAAAGGAATAAAAATGGATTTATCTGTAAAAACAGATACTCCACAAGGTAGAATTGCTTTTACCAATGCAAGAATCATTACCATGGAAGGTGAACAAGTAATTGAAGATGGTACTATTATCGTTAAAGATAATCGCATTGAAAAAATAGGAAACTCAACGGACATATCTGTTCCTTCGGATGCCAAAGTATATGATGCTAAAGGAAAAACAATCATGCCAGGAATTGTAGATGCTCATGCACATATTGGTGGTTTCAGATATGGATTAACCACTCAGAAGCACTGGCAATTATATGCCAATCTTGCATTTGGTGTTACTACTTCTCATGACCCATCTGCCAATAGTGAATCTATCTTTACAATGTCTGAAATGATTAAGAGTGGAGAAATGGTAGGTCCTCGCCTCTACTCTACGGGGATCATATTATATGGGGCCGATGGAGATTTTAAAGCCATAGTAAATAAATTAGATGATGCAAGATCATCGATCAGACGAACTAAAGCCTTTGGAGCTAAATCTGTTAAAAGTTACAACCAGCCACGTAGAGAACAAAGACAACAAGTAATCCAAGCTGCTCGTGAATTAAAAATCAATGTTGTTCCTGAAGGAGGATCCACATTCTATCACAATATGTCTATGATCATGGACGGACATACTGGTGTAGAACACAATATACCCGTAACTCCGGTTTATAAGGATGTAAACGAGCTCTGGAAGACCAGTAAAACAGGATATACCCCAACCCTAATTGTAAACTATGGTGGAATGAATGGTGAATATTATTTCTACCAAAAAGACAATGTTTGGGAAAATGAAAAACTTCTAAAATATACACCAAGATCAATCGTAGATGCCCGATCCAGACATAGAACAATGGTGCCTGATGAAGAATATGAGAATGGACATATTTTGGTCTCTAAAACCTGCAAGGCTCTAACCGATGCGGGAGTTAAGGTAAACTTGGGTGCCCATGGGCAATTGCAGGGACTTGGTGCTCATTGGGAATTGTGGATGCTTCAACAAGGAGGTATGACAAACATCCAAGCACTTCAGGCTGCAACTATAAATGGAGCTCAATACATTGGAGCAGGTAATGATATTGGTTCTTTAAAAGAGGGTAAACTGGCAGATTTAATTGTTCTTGATAAAAATCCTTTAGAGAATATTAGAAATACCGAAACTGTAAAATACACTATGGTTAATGGCAGACTATATGACACTAATACCATGAACGAAATTGGCAATACAACCAAAGAAAGATCAAAATTCTGGTGGGAAAATAATAAATATAGCCAGGCATTCCCTTGGCATCAAGAATCTCAAAGCTTTATGAGACCTGGATGTGGTTGTCATTTGGGGCATAATTAAAATTAAGTAATATATGAAATATACATACTCCACTATATTTGTAATGCTCGTTGTTGTATTTAATGTAAGGGCTCAAAAAGTAGAAGTTCCGGTTGACACTACCGTTGTAACTAGTCATACAACAGTAATCAAAGGAAAAACTATACCGTATAAAGCTACGGTTGGTTTTCAGCCTGTTTGGAACGAAAACAGAATGCCTATTGTCTCATTGTCTTATACCTATTATAAAAGATCAGATATCAAAAATGATGAAAACCGTCCATTACTAATTTCTTTCAACGGTGGCCCAGGGTCTGCATCGGTTTGGATGCATATTGCGTATACCGGTCCTCGAATTCTTAAAATCGATACTGAAGGATTTCCAGTGCAACCCTATGGCATTAAGGCTAACCCAAATTCAGTTCTGGATGTGGCCGATATTGTTTTTGTAAACCCTGTAAATACTGGATATTCACGCATGATTGAAGGGAAAGATGGTAAAATGCCTGATAAAAAATTATTTTTTGGTGTTAATGCCGATGTAAAATACCTTGCAGATTGGATCAATACATTTGTTACTCGCAATAACCGTTGGCGTTCTCCTAAATATCTTATTGGTGAAAGCTACGGAACCACACGAGTTTCTGGTTTGGCCTTAGAACTTCAAAATCGACAATGGATGTACCTCAATGGAGTAATCCTGGTTTCACCTACAGAAATAGGTTTCAAATTTGCTGGACCGATAGAAGTTGCAAACAGACTTCCATACTTTGCAGCGGCCGCTTGGTACCATAAAATGTTGCCTCCTGAACTTCAGAATAAAGACTTACTAGAAGTGCTTCCCGAAGTAGAAAATTATACAATTAATGAGCTACTCCCTGCCCTTATAAAAAGTGGATATTTAAGTGCTTCGAAAAAAGAAGAGGTAGTTAACAAAATGGCGTACTATTCCGGATTATCAAAAAAGACCATAAAGCAACATAATCTAGAAGTGCCTAAAGGGTATTTTTGGAAAGATCTTCTGCGTGATAAGGACGGATACACTATTGGCCGGCTAGATTCCCGTTATAAAGGAATGGATATAAAGGAAGCAGGAGAAAATCCAGATTATAATAGTGAGTTGACAGCCTGGCTTCATGCTTTTACTCCTGCAATTAACTATTATTATACTCAGGAACTAAAATTCAAAACAGATCTTAAATACAATATGTTTGGCCCTGTAAGTCCATGGGATAGAAATAAAGATAATAATACCGGAGAGAATCTTAGAAATGCTATGGCTATGAATGCTAATTTGCATACCATGATCCAATCGGGATACTATGATGGAGCTACTACTTATTTTAATGCCAAATACGTAATGTGGCAACTCAATGCAAATGGAAAACTAACAGATCGTCTTAGTTTCAAAGGATATCGAAGCGGTCATATGATGTATTTAAGAAATGAAGACCTGATCCAAGCCAATGAAGATATTAGAGAGTTTATTATCAAATCTTCTGCAGGTATTAACAAAGGATCAAAGTATTAACCAAATACCAAAAACATCATGCATTTAGCCCAAGTAAATATTGCCGAAATGATTGCTCCAATAAATGATCCCGTTATGGCAGATTTTGTAAATAATCTTGACCGTATCAACGCACTTGCAGAAGAAAGTAAAGGGTTTGTTTGGAGGCTTAAAGGTGATGAAGGAAATGCTACAGCAATTACAGTATTTGATAATGTTTTTTTAATCATTAACATGTCTGTTTGGGAAGATATGGAAACCTTGTTTGATTTCACATACAAAACAGTACATGTCGAAATTTTGAAACGAAAAAAAGAGTGGTTCAAAAACATGTCCAGGATGCATATGGCATTTTGGTATGTAGACAAAGGGCACCTCCCAACCCCAGAAGAAGCCAAAGAAAGATTATATTACTTACAAGAACATGGAGAAACACCATATGCGTTCTCTTTTAAAAGTAAGTTTACCGAAAAAGAAGTTAGAGAATATAAAGTAAAAAAATAAGGTTTTTGTATCATTTGGTACTATTCTTTTACTATGTAAAGGCAAATCAGATCTTGAAAAGAATTCAAAATAAAACGTATAAAAAGTAATAGACGGGATAACAAACTTGTTAAAGTATTAACCCAATTTTATGATACCATTTACAGGAAAATCTATAATTTAGGTAGTTTCTAACCGAAAACTATGTCTGCAATTATCAAAATCAAACCTTTAGGTTTTCCATGGGAAACCAGTGATCCATTTCTATTCTGCGCTTATCATGAAGATCAATACCCAAAGGGAAATGATAAACTTGGGCCTAGTGTTTCTTTAGAAGGACGAAATATCGGGCAGGATTTTACCTTAAAAGATGGTTGGCGTATGTATCATGGAACTAAAATTCCAGGATTTCCAGCACATCCACATCGTGGGTTTGAGACTGTAACTATTGCTCAAAAAGGATTGGTTGATCATTCGGATTCTTTAGGTGCTGCAGGAAGGTTTGGTAACGGTGATGTGCAATGGATGACAGCTGGTAAAGGTGTTCAACATTCCGAAATGTTTCCATTATTAAATACCGAAAAAGAAAATCCATTATTGTTATTTCAAATATGGCTCAACCTGCCTCGAAATAAAAAAATGGCAGATCCACATTTCAAAATGCTATGGAATGAAGAAATTCCCAAGGTTCATATACGAGATGATAATCAGAAAATAATTGAAATTACTTTAATTGCAGGACAATTAGAAGGTAAATCTGCCCCAGCTCCGGCCCCAGATTCCTGGGCTCTAAATCCTGAAAACGAAATCGCTATTTGGACCATAAAAATGGAGTCAAATGCAACTTATACTTTTCCAAAAGCTTCGCAAGGGATAAACAGGTCTTTATACTTTTTTAAAGGAAATGAAATTTCAAGCGATGGATATACTATACCTATCAACCACGAAATCATTCTAAAAGCGGATGAAGATCTTACCATTAAAAATGGTGATATTGAAGCACATTTTTTAATGTTACAAGGAAAACCAATTAATGATACTGTTGTAAAACATGGCCCCTTTGTAATGAACAGTCAAATGGAAATCAGAGAAGCTATACTTGATTATCAACAAACCGAATTTGGAGGTTGGCCATGGCCAGGGTATGATCATGTACATGATAAATCAAAAGGTAGGTTTGCTTTGTACCCAGATGGAACTGAGATAAAAAGGTAGATCATATTTACTTTAATGAGATAATAATTAATCACTACCTTTAGAATACTCATTGCAATATTTTAAGTATTGCAAATTCTAATACAAAAAAAGAATAAGAAGATTTCATCTAAATGCGCTGTAGAAAACTACTTCTTTTATCGCTATTATTTTTATTGCCTTCAATTCTGTTTTTTTCTTGTTCTAAGAAGGATCTATTAACGAGTACAGAAAGAGATTGGCTTAACGCAAATGATAAAATCACCATTGCTTTTTTTCCGTATTACCCTCCCTATGAATTTATAAACGAAAACAATACTATAGAAGGTGTTTTTATTGAATATATAAATTTAATTGAACGTAAAATAGATCATAAATTTAATAGACAGTATTACTTTCATTGGCCAAAACTAATGGAAGATGTAAGAAATGGAAAGATTGATATCGTTATGCAGATACAATCGACAAAAAGCAGAAATGCGTATTTAAACTTTTATGCCGAACTTTTTGAGTCACCACATGTAATTGCCACAAGAAAAGATCATTTTTCTGGAACGAGAATCACCGATTTTGATCAGAAAACGATTACTGTACCAGAGGATTATGCCATCTTTGAGAATCTAGAACGTAAATATCCAAATCTTAGCTTTATTGAAGATGAAAATGATTTAATATGCCTTCAGAAATTAAACTCTGGAGAATACGATGCATATATTGGACCAAGAGCGGTCGTAAACTACCTTATCAGAACCAAGAACTTAACTAACTTACATATTACAGGAGAAACTGATCTCATATACAAACCCGGTATTGGTATTGATAAAAACAACAAAATACTCAATCAAATTTTTCAAAAGGCAATTAGTAGCATTTCTGAATCAGAAAGTCAAAATATCCTTGCAAATTGGCTGTATATAGAAACCAGACCTTTTTATAAAAAAATTGATTTCCTAATCCCCTTATTTATTCTGGTATTGTCCGTTTTACTAATCATTTTAGGAATAAATTTTTATTTAGGACTTGTAGTTAAACAAAAAACAAAAGAGCTTAGAGTCGCAAAGAATCTTGCAGAAAAAGATGATCAATTAAAAACAGCTTTTATTCATAATGTATCCTATGAAATTAGAACACCTATGAATAACATCATAGGGTTTTCAAAATTTTTGGATGAGCCAAAACTTACGAATGAAAATAAAACAAAATATACCAATGTAATCATCAATAGTGGTAAAAAGCTAGTTGACAGTGTAGATAATATCTTACATATTTCACAACTACAAACAAAACAAGTGAGTCTTACTATAGAAGAAGCAGATATCTCTGAAATTCTTGAAGATACTTATACTTTTTTTGAAAGGCAAGCAAAAGAAAAGGGCATATCATTAATACTTAATAATAACCTGAGAGAAAACCAACAATGCATAATAACTGATAAAGCAAAACTTATCAAAGTCATCAATAATTTAGTTGAAAACTCTATAAATTTCACAGAAAAAGGTGCGGTTCTTATTTCTTGTATGGTTCAAAAATCTACCCTTATTATTATCATAAGAGACTCTGGAAAAGGGCTATATAATAAAGATCGACAAACTATATTAGAAAAAGATTATAAACCAGAAAATCAGATATCAGAAAAAAACGGAGGGCTTGGATTAGGATTAATAATTGCAAAAGAGAATACAAAATTAATGAAAGGTAAATTATCTTTTTCATCTATTCCTAATAAAGGTTCAACCTTTAGGCTCGAATTGCCACATCATCCTGTAGATATAGGGAATTCTAATACCACAAAGTCTACAAATACCAAAAGTAATAAAACAAAACAGCATGTAATTTTGATTGCAGAAGATGGCGAAGTTAATTTTATATTCCTCAAAACAATACTATCAAAAATAGAAGGGTATAACTTTATCATTCATAGGGCAAAAAATGGTAAAGAAGCTGTTACATTTTGTATAAAAAATAAGCAAATTAGCATCATCTTAATGGATATAAAAATGCCAGAGATGAATGGGTATGAAGCCACAAGAATAATAAAGAAAATGAGTCCCGACATACCTATTATTGCTCAAACTGCATACTCTACTAATGAAGACATAAAAAATGCATTGAGTGCTGGTTGTGATGATTTCATATCAAAACCCATACATCCAAAAACATTAAGAAAAGTATTAATAAAACATCTTCAAACAGCTTAATCCGAATATTTTTTACACAAAAACACATTTACATAAATGATTTTCAAACATTTAGATATTTACAAGAATTAATTACAAAATAACATCCACTATTTCTTTTGAAAGAATTATGATTATAGTATCTTTAATATACAAGCAAAAATGAGTAAGGGAGCTTTTTTTAGAATCATATTATGGTAAATAAATTAGGGTATTCTTTTCTTATACTTTTTGCTTGCATTAGTCTTTTTTCATGTACAAAAGTTGATGTTTTAGACAAAAAAGAAAAGGCATGGTTAAAAAATAATGATAACCTATCAATAGCTGTTTTTCCTTATTACGCTCCATACCAATTTATTAATAGTAATGAAAAAATAGATGGAGTTCTTATTGATTACTTCAGCCTTATTGAAGATAAAATAGATTATAGATTTAAAAGGAAACTCTATACTAATTGGGAACAATTATTAAATGATGCAAAAAACGGTAAAGTTGATATCATCCTTGAAATACAACAAACACATACCCGCGATTCTTATCTTAATTTCTATTCTCAACTTTTTGAATCTAGTTATACCATTGTCACTCGAAAAGATGTTGATTATGGTCCAAAATTAAAGAACTATTATAATAAAACTGTTACTGTGCCTAAGGATTATGGTATACATGAAATCCTTAAAGAACAAGAGAAAGAACTCTCAATTGCCACAGAAATTGATGACTTAACATGCTTGAAACAAGTTAGTAATGGTAAATACGACGCATATATTGGACCGAAAGCTGTAGCTAATTACCTTATTAAAACAGAAAGCCTCAATAACCTTAAGCTTGTATCTGAAACAAAGTATAGTTATTCCCCAAGTATGGCGGTTCAAAAAAACAATGAGATCCTTAATCAAATTATTGCAAAAATATCCAATAGTATTACGGATGATGAAAAAGAAATAATTTTTGATAATTGGTTATATCACAATGTTGTTCCTTTTTATAAGAAAACAAAGTTCTGGATAATCTTTGCCATAACTGCTTTTTTGCTCATGACTATCATTTTGGGTCTAAACAGGTATCTAAAATATTTGATTAGAAAAAAGACAAAAGAGCTAATCATTGCTAAAGAGCTTGCCGAAGAAAGTAATAAATTAAAAACGGCATTTATTCATAATATTTCTCATGAAATACGAACCCCGATGAATGGTATTATTGGTTTTTCTGAACTACTTAATGATCCAGAGTTAACCGCAGAAGAGCAAAAACAGTATACCAAAATAGTAATGGACAGCAGCAGCCAATTAGTTAATATTATTGGAGATATTACCGAAATTTCAAAATTACAAACGAATCAGGTAGAAATAAGTACTGAAAAAACAGACCTCAATGAAATCTTAGAAAGACTATCTTCTAAATTTATAGATATAGCCAATACCAAGAATATTACTTTGGCATTTAGAAATGAATTAACAAAGCCCAAAAGCATAGTACAAATAGATAAGCTCAAAATTCATAAGATTTTACACAACCTAATAGACAATGCAATTAAATTCACCAATGAAGGTGGCGTAGAAGTTTTATGCCAGTTAAAAGACACCCAACTTATGTTTAGTATAAAAGATACTGGCATCGGAATCAAACAAAAAGATCAGGAGTTAATCTTCAGAAATTTTTCTCAATCTGATAAAGACGCCACAAAAAGCTATGATGGTCTTGGATTAGGATTATCCATTTCTAGGAAAAATGCTCGGCTTCTTGGTGGTGATATTTCTTTTACTTCTATACTCAATGAAGGATCCATTTTTATGTTAACACTTCCTTATCACCCAACAAGTAATTAATAAATTATGTATTAGATCTTACTTACAAAACATGTTTTTTAAGTATTGTATTTTTAAAAGTGTTACTATTATAGTATCTTTATTAAAGAAATGTTAAAGAAAACCCTGAAGAAAATCTATGTAATGCCTAGAAAATTACCCCTTTTCCTGCTTTTCAAGTTAGGGCTTATTCTTTTCACATCATGCTCAAACGAATCTGTGTTGAGTGAAAAGCAAAATGAATGGCTACAGCGGCAAGACAGTATCAAAGTAGCTATTTATCCTTATCATCCTCCGTATCAAATTATTAATGAACAAGGAAATGTAGATGGTGTTTTTACTGAATATCTTGAACTCATAGAAGAAAAAATAGGATACGAATTTCATCATAAAATTTACAAAACCTGGCCAGAGTTGATGGAAGATGTTAGAAAAGAGAAGGTTGATCTCATTGTTGAAATGCATCCAACAAAAAAACGGAAAGAATACCTAAACTTTTATGCTTTCTTGTTTGAAAGCCCTCATATGATTGTTACTCGAAAAAATGATTATACGGGTTCTAAAATTTCTGATTTCTCAGATAAAACGATGATTCTTCCTAAAGATTACGCCATTGCCGAAATATTAAAAAGGAAGTATCCTGAACTGGCCCTTGTAACTGATGGAGCAGATGATTTATCATGTCTACAAAAATTAAATTCGGGAGAATATGATGCGTATATCGGTCCTAAAGCAGTAGTTCACTATTTAATCAGAACAAAAAATCTGAATAATTTAAAAATTGCTGGTGAAACCGATCTTAGTTATAAAACAGGAATTGCTGTTTTTAAAAAGAACGAAATTCTTAATAAAATTATTTCTAGGGCTACCAAAGCAGTAACGAGAAAAGAAAAGCAAGCTATTTTAGATAATTGGATTTTCAATGTAGTTACTCCTTTTTATCAAAAAACTATTTTTTGGGTATTTTTCTCTATTGGAGTAATAGTAATTTTATTAACCATATCATTAATTAATAGATATCTTAAGTTCAAAATAAAGCAAAAAACAAAAGAGCTACGTATTGCTAAAGAAAATGCTGAAAACAGTAATCAGCTTAAAACCAATTTCATCAATAATATATCTCACGAGATCAGAACACCAATGAATGGTATAATGGGATTTTCTGAGTTTCTTAATGATCCAAATATAACCAAAGAGCAACGAAAAGAATATACTGATATTATTATTGAAAGTAGTCATCAATTGATGAGTATTATTGATGATATTATGGAAATTTCTAAGCTTCGAACCAAACAAATTAAGATACAAGAAGAAGAAACAAACTTGAACGATCTATTTCAAAAACTAATTAGAGATTTTGAAACAATTGCACAAGAAAAGAGTATATCTTTACTTCTTGAAAACACAATACCACAAGAACAATCGCTTGTTTTAATTGATAAATCTAAAGTTGACAAAATCTTGAATAAGATTATTGATAATGCGATTAAATTTACTTCGAAAGGGTCTGTGAAAATTCATAGCTCGGTTACCAAAGATCAATTAGCAATCACCATTGAAGATACTGGTATCGGGATTAATAATGAAGATCAAAAAATTATATTTAAAAGTTTTTCTCAATCCGAAAAAGAAATTGCCAGAACATATGGCGGTTTAGGATTAGGACTTACGATTGCCAAAGAAAATGCAGATTTAATAAAAGGGAAAATTTTATTTACATCAACTTTTAATGAAGGCTCATCTTTTACGCTTATTATACCGTATCACCCAATAATTGACTCCAACAAAAATAATATGAAATCAGATCTTAAAGAAGACTTTGTAAAGCCATTTAAGCATGTTATCCTTATAGCTGAAGATGGCGAAGTCAATTTCTTGTTTCTTAAAACTATTCTTCAAAAAATGGAAAACTATAAATTTGTAATTCATAGGGCAGAGAATGGGAAAAAGGCAGTCGAAATATGTGAAGAAAACGAAAACATTAACTTGGTTTTAATGGATATTAAAATGCCAATAATGGATGGGTATGTTGCTACAAAAAAGATAAAGAAGTTAAGACCCTATTTACCCATTATAGCTCAGACGGCTTATTCTACAGAAGAAGACATACAAAGAGCATTAAATGCGGGCTGCGATGATTTTGTATCAAAACCCGTTGATCACAAAATTCTTAAACCTATGCTTAAGAAATATTTTTCATTCTTTCAAAGTCAAAATTAGATTTGGCATCTTTAAAACACCAATACTTAGGATTTCTGAGTAATAACTCTATAAGTAATTCTGACGCTTTTTTCGGGTTAACATCTTTCAATTTTAAAGAATTATCGAAAAAAACACCACAACCAGACATTGTGGATGTAATTATCAATGATAATGAAGTATTGGGTAAACGAGTAGAGAGTTTTTTTGAATATTGTATTCGTTTTTCTCAAAACTATGAGATTATTGCAAAAAACATTCAGGTTTTCAAAGAAAAAATTACAATAGGCGAGTTAGATTTCCTGATTAAAGATCTACCCAATCATAAGATTATACATATCGAATTGGTTTTCAAATTTTATGTGTATGATCCCAATATTTTAAATGAAATTAATCGATGGATTGGACCAAATCGTAAAGATTCTTTACTAGAAAAAATCGATAAACTAAAAAATAAACAACTACCATTATTATTCAGAAACGAAACCAGGTCAGTTTTAGATAATTTAAACCTAGATATTGATAAAATTGATCAACAAGTATGTTATTTAGCTAATTTATTTATTCCATATTCCCTTAAGGGCAAAAAAATACAACATGTTAACAACGATTGTGTCGTCGGTTATTGGATTCATTTTCATGAATTTATCTCAAAAAAGTATGCATCCTTTCTTTTTTGTATTCCAAAAAAGAAGAATTGGATTGTACATCCAGAACACAATGAGGTTTGGCATTCTTTTGATGTTATCTATGAACAAATACAGGCGTTATACTTGCAAAAAAAATCTCCATTATTATGGGTAAATAATGGAGAAAACTCTTATGAACGTATTTTTATAGTCTGGTGGTAAACTACGCGTCATCTTCCCTTGATATCACAAAAAAAAGAGTTTAAAAAAATTACAATCCACTTATATAACTACCATAAAGATCTTTAAAGTGAAAACCTTCTGAAAGTTTATGTTTACTTAATTTTTTATACTCAACCAATCCCCATAATAAGAATTCTTTCATAAAATAAGAATCATGATTGCTGATATCGGGTTGATATTCTTTAATCAAATCATTGAGAGGAGGTATAGAATCTAACTTTTCCTTGTATTTTGCATCTGATATATCTTCAAGTAATTCAACTCCACTCTCTTCAAAAAACCAATTTATCAAACCTTGATAAGGGCTTTCGTAATCCTCTTTCTCTAACTTTTCTACCTTCGGAAAATAATGTACAAACAATGTTTTTATAGCATCAGTAATCAACATTTGTGCAACAGATGCGGCCCCTTCTTGCTCTCCTTCATATACCAATTCTACTTTACCAGTTATTGAAGGTATTACGCCAATAAAATCACTCAATCGTAACAATGTATTAGCATCTCCTAATCGTAATGCTCTATATTCTGCTGTACTTAAAAGATTTTCATAAGCAGTTATACTCATTCTTGCACTTATTCCACTTTTATGATCTATAAACTCACTTTCTCTAGCCTGAAAACTAATTTGTTCTAATAAATCCTTAGCTAAACCCGGCACGTACACCAAATCACTTTGTCTTGTATCAAGCCTGGCTTCTTGTTGGGTAATGGTTTTTGCTATTTCTATCGTTTCTGGGTAGTGTGTTAAGATTTGAGAGCCTATTCTATCTTTTAACGGAGTAACAATACTTCCTCGATTGGTGTAATCTTCTGGATTAGCCGTAAATACAAATTGAATATCCAACGGTAGTCGTAATTTAAACCCTCTAATTTGAATATCTCCTTCTTGTAATATATTAAACAAAGCCACCTGTATACGAGCTTGCAAATCTGGTAATTCATTAATTACAAAAATACTTCTGTTTGCTCTTGGGATCATCCCAAAATGAATTACTCGATCATCTGCATAACTTAATTTAAGGTTGGCAGCTTTTATAGGATCTACATCCCCTATAATATCCGCTACGGTAACATCTGGTGTTGCCAATTTTTCTGCAAATCTATCAGATCGATGTAACCAACTAATGGGTGTGTCATCTTTTTTATCCGTTATTACATTTGTAGCATACCTTGAAATCGGGTTAAACGGATCATCGTTGATCTCAGAACCCTCAACTATAGGAATCCACTCATCCAATAGATTAATCATTTGTCTAGCCAAACGAGTTTTAGCCTGACCTCTTAATCCCAATAAATTAATATTATGTCGTGAAAGAATTGCCCTTTCCAGCTCTGGAATTACTGTATTCTCATACCCATGAATTCCTGTAAAGGTGTCTTCATTATTCGTGATTTTTAACCTTAAATTATCTCTTAGTTCATCCTTAATAGATTTACTTTTATACCCAGCTTCTTTTAATTGACCTAATGTTTTTATATTATCAATTTTCATATTTTTCTATATTCTTTATAACAATAAATTTTTCATCAAAATTATCTAATTGATCTATCCTCTAATTCTTTTTTTCCTGTTGGTTTCGTAATCTTCAAAAATCATTTCTCCTAACCCTTTCAAACCGGTATAGAATGCTTTACCCTGATTGGCATATGTAAATTCCCTAACAAACTGCATTAAATATGGGTCCTGAGCAATCATAAATGTTGTTATAGGGACATGCAGTCTACGTGCCTGTTGTGCCATCATGTAACATTTATTAACAATATGTTTATCTAAACCATTACTGTTTTTATAGTATTGACCATCTGGTAATCTAAGGCAACTAGGTTTGCCATCGGTAATCATAAAAATCTGCTTATTTGTATTTCTCTTTCTACGTAGCATATCCATCGCCAATTGCAACCCAGCTACTGTATTGGTATGAAATGGTCCTACTTGTAAATAAGGAAGATCCTTGATGGCAATTGGCCAGGCATCATTACCAAAAACTAAAATATCCAGAGTATCTTTTGGATAACGGGTTGTAATAAGCTCTGCCAATGCCATGGCTACTTTCTTAGCCGGAGTAATACGATCTTCACCATACAAAATCATGCTATGGCTAATATCGATCATTAATACCGTACTCATTTGGGCTTTAAATTGGGTTTCTTCTACTACCAAATCATCCTCGGTGAGATTAAGATCACCGATACCATGATTAATTTGTGCATTTTTTAAACTCTCGGTCATTGAGATACGTTCTAATGAATCCCCATACTGATAGTTACGAAATTCTCCTGCATGCTCATCCCCCCTACCTATGTAATTTGTTCGATGATTTCCTGCACCACTACGTTTTAGTTTTCCGAAAATCTGATCCAAAGCACGCTTACGTATGGCTTGTTCTGTCTTAGCCGTAATAGACATACCTCCTTTCCCATCAGGTTTTATCTCTTCCCGAATATATCCTTTCTTCTTTAAATCCTCCACAAAATCATCTAATGTATACTCTTCATCAGTTAGCTTATATTCTTTATCAAGCTCTTTCATCCAATCCAGAGCTTCATCAAGATCGCCCGAAGTATGTGTGATAATTTCCTGAAAAATATCAAAAAGTTTATCGAACGGAGATTGTTCTTGTGCTTCATAAACCTTAAAAGTGAAGCCCTTTTTGAAAATTTTCTTTTTCTCGTTCATACATTAAAGTTAGCATATTTTATAAAAGATAAAGGCACTTACTGTATTTAAGAAATAAGAATTAACATTTGTTTTGGATAATTATAGATATAAACCAACATTATAATACAATCAAATTACAATTTGCCAACAATTGCTATCTTTGAGATGAAAGTTATACAGATATAAAGTAGTATGACAAGCATCAATCATTACTATCAAACATTATCATCTTATGAAAAAATTCATTCTATTTTCTTTACTCCTTACTTTTACAGCTTCTGTTTATGCGCAAGATGATGTAGAAAAAGTTAAATCTACAGTTTCTAAAAGTAAAATTGAAGGGCACATATATTTCTTAGCTTCAGACGAGTTAAAAGGAAGACAAACCGGAAGCCCTGAAAATAAAATTGCTGCACAATATCTGGCAAATATGCTAAGAAGTTATGGAGTGAAACCTATTCCTAACAATACTAGTTATTTACAACCTGTAGAACTCAAAAAAACATCTGGTGCAACAAAAACCGAGTTTAAATCTGGCGATTTAACCCTTAAACAGGTGCTAACTTTAAATCAAGTCAATACAAATTATAAAGGAAAGGCAGTTTTCTTAAATCACGGATTTGAAGAAGATTACAAAGATGCAGATGTTACAGGAAAGTTTGTAATATGTATTATAGGGAGTAAAGATGAAAGAGCAGTACGAGCAGCTTTTTCGAAAACCAAGGAAAAAAGTAAACTAGCCAAAGAAAAAGGAGCACTAGGCATCATCGAAATATGTAATGTAGATGATATGACAAGAACGCAAATGGAGCATTATTTTAACGGTGATAAAATGTCTCTATCAAATTCTAATAAAGAAGAGAAAAATGATTTTACCCATCTATGGATCAATGATAAAAATGAAGAAATAAGTAAACTCTTTACTGATACCAAAGAAGTAAATATAGAAATAACAGTAGAAGGCTTTAAGGATAGTAATGTATACTCTCAAAATGTGGTAGGTGTCGTTGAAGGATCAGATCCAAAACTTAAGAATGAATATGTTATTTATTCTGCACATTATGACCATGTTGGCATAGGAGTACCAGTAGAAAATGACTCTATTTATAACGGAGCCAGAGATAATGCAGTAGGAACAGTAACTGTGCTTTCTGCAGCTGAAAACATAGCAAAATATCCTACCAAAAGATCTGCACTTTTTATTCTTTTTACAGGGGAAGAAAAAGGATTATTAGGTAGTAAATGGTATGTTGAGCATCCTGTTATTCCATTAGATCAAATGGTATATTGTTTTAATAGCGACAACGGTGGGTATAACGACATCACCAAGGCCACCATTATCGGGTTAAACAGAACTACAGCACAAAACGATATTGCCGAGGCTACCAAAAAATTTGGACTAGAGGCTATCGATGATCCAGCACCAGAACAAGGACTATTTGATCGATCAGACAATGTGAATTTTGCCGCAAAGGGTATTCCTGCTCCTACTTTTAGTATGGGTTTCACTTCATTTAATGAAGAAATTACCAAATACTATCATCAGGTAACTGATAATCCAGATTCTGTTGATTATGATTATTTGTTTAAATTTTTTCAATCTTATGTTCTGGCATGTAGAAAAATAGCGAATAATCCTAAAACTCCATTTTGGGTAGAAGGAGATAAATATTATGAGGCAGGAAAAAAATTATATAAAAAATAAGTAAACATCATTTTGTTTTTATCTCGATATCATATAAAACATATCATACCATTATCAATACTAATGGTTCTTATCACTTCATGTTCTGAAAAAAACCCATTAGAAATTGCTCTTGAATCAGACTCAAAATTTATTCAAACAGTGATGCAGAATCCTGAAGGCTATGAATTACAGGTTTTATATACTAAAATCGACAGAAATAAAAATGGAAAGGTGAGCTTCACAGATTTAGAGTTCAATGTAGATGATAGTATATACTTTTACCCTGCGAGTTCAGTAAAGTTTCCAGTCGCTTTAATGGCTTTGGAAAAAATGAAAAAATTACAAGACGAAGGAATCAATATTAATCGAAAAACAAGTTTTAAAACAAAAAACGATACGCTATATACTTCTATTGAAGAGGCTATTACAAAAATTTTTGCCGTAAGTTCTAATCAAGCGTATAACCGTTTATTTGAGTTTCTGGGACAAGATTATATCAATGCAAATTTTAAATCCAAAAATCTTGCCGGTAGGATCTCTCATCGATTATCAGCATTTCATTCTCAAAATTTAAAAACCCAACCTATCTTTTTTAAGGAAAACATACAAGGTAGTGATACCACATACCAACAAGCTAGTATAGAAAACTTACCTCAACCAAAATTATCATTAAAAAAACTTTTAAAGGGTAAAGGTTATATTTATAATGACACATTAATCCCAAGACCCAAAGATTTTTCTGAAAACAATTATCTCCCTCTCCGCTCATTACATGAAACAATGAAGCGTCTACAGTTTCCGGAAATGTATTCAGAATCTCAACGCTTCGCTATCAGCCCAAACGATTATGAATTTGTTTTAAATGCTATGAGTACATTACCCCATCAGGCTGGGTATGATAAAATAAAATATTATGACTCCTATTGCAAATTTTTCATTTTTGGTGATACCAAAAATGACATCCCTGAGAATATTAAAATCTTTAATAAAGTTGGTTATGCACATGGTTATCTGACCGATTGTGCATATATAAAGGACACGAAAAACAATATTGAGTTTATTCTTTCTGCAACATTACATGTCAATAACAATAGGATTTATAATGATAATACCTATGAATACGACAACATAGGAATTCCTTTTCTTGCTCAATTAGGAAGAGAAATTTATGGCTTAGAAAAAAAAGAATAACAAACCCGCACTAAATTTACGGTGTTTTATCAAAACCTCAATTTTTAAGCACAAAAACCCCTATTTTAATACAAATTTCACTCTTTTTTAACAAAACAATATCATAAAGAGGTCTTTTAAGCGTTAATTTTACATAACCCCTATGTAGATATATTGTTAATGAACTATTGCAAATACATATGAAAAGACATTTAAAGCTTGTGTAATTGCATACTATAGTATGGTATGTGATTCTTAAAACCCCAAATTATGAAAAATTACATACTACCCCTTTTGATATTTTCTTGCACACTACTGTATCCAAATATTTTAGTTAAAAATGTTGTATCGCCTATTACGATAGATCAAATTCAAAACCCACGAGATCGTAAGCTATCTCCTCAAGAAGAAAAACAAAGAGGTATAGATCTTTTGGCTAATGAGATTATTGCTAATATTGATGGTATTGATTTAAGAAAAATGGCAAGGTCGGCCATATTTGAAACATCATATGGTTTTAGATGGAAAATGGTCAATTTACATACAGGTAAAAAGATTATCATTAAGGTCAATAAAGATTTTAAACTTATATCTGCCAGAACTGGGGATAATTCTAAAATAATAATACCGTAAAGTTATTGTAGAAGTATATTTTTTATGTGTTTATAATCTTCTTCATACTCCCAATAAATGATTCTATCGTATGCATATTGAATTAGAATAAAATTTTCGCTCACCGATAAAATTCTATCTATAGCAACAAGCTTTTTAGAAGCGTTGGCTGCTTCAACTTCTTCTATTATTTCTTTATTTCTGGCATCAAAACCATGAACAATGGTATGATTCTTAAGAGTAAGTTCTATAAACCTCATTATTACTGTGTTTTACCTTTAAAAGGTATTAGATTTACTTAACATCGCTTTAAGACTTTAACTTTTCCATTTTATTAACTTTAGAGCTCATAAAGTCAATCCAGCGTCAAGTGATAAAAATACTTCTTTTTCTTATTACTATTACTCATAGTTTTCTTGGGTTTTCGCAAGAAAATTTAACTCTTACCTATGTTGGAAATATGGGAGTATATATTTCTAGCGATCAAGCTTCCTTTTTAATCGATGGTTTACATACACAATATGGAGAAGATTATCTTTTCCCTGATAAAAAACTCGTTCATAAAATAAAAACTATACTAAAACCCGACGCCATATTATTTACGCACTATCATGGTGATCATTTTAGCAAAGAACTTTCTGCTAATTATCTTCAGTTAAATAAAGAAACATTTCTTGTAGGCACAAGTCAAGTTACATCTAATTTTGAAGAATTCGATGATCGAGTGATTACCATTACCACAAAAGATTATACTAAACAATCCCACAATCTCAAAAATTTAAAAATTACAGGGCTAAAAATTAATCATGCGGGAAAAAGACATATCTCTGTTGAGAATGTAGGATATATTGTTAATATAGCCAATAAGAACATTCTACATGTTGGGGATACAAATTGGTTAGAAGAAATACAGCTGTTTGATCAATTAAAATTGGTTAGTGAATCAATAGATATTGCTATTCTTCCATATTGGATGCTTATGGATACCCAAGCTTCAGGATTAATCGAAAAATATATACAACCAAAACATGTAGTTGCTACTCATATTTCACCCCGAATAAAAAAAGAAGAGCTACAATCCCTAAAGAGTCGATTTCCCAAAGTTTATTTTTTAACAGCACTAGAACAACATATTCAACTATAATTTAATTACAACAATGAAAAGAAATATCTTTCTTCTTTTTTTAGGCTTCACCTTCATCGTATCTGCACAAGAATTTTCTATGGATCTCATCAAAGACCTTACTCCGCGTAATATTGGACCTGGAGGAATGAGTGGGCGTGTAACTGCTATAGATGTAGTCATCTCTGATCCTGATATTATTTATGCAGGAACTGCTTCTGGTGGACTATGGAAATCTGCATCTGGAGGTATAAAATGGGAACCTATTTTTGATCACGAAACTACTGCATCGATTGGGGCCGTTGCCATACAGCAATCTAATCCTTCGGTAATCTGGGTAGGTACGGGAGAAGGAAACCCTAGAAATAGCCTTAATGGTGGATATGGCGTATACAAGTCTCTAGATGGCGGTAAACATTGGATATCAATGGGATTAGAGAAAACGCGACATATTCATAGAATAATTATTGATCCCACCGATCCTAATACTGTATATATTGCAGCTATTGGGTCTCCATGGGGTGAACATCCTGAAAGAGGAGTATTTAAAACCACTGATGGAGGCGTAACATGGAATAAAATTCTATTCGCAAATAATAAAACTGGAGCTGCAGATCTTATTATGGATCCTGTAAACCCAAATAAATTAATTGTAGCATTATGGGAACATAAACGAGATCCATGGTTTTTTACATCAGGAGGTAAAGGTTCTGGGCTACATATTACCCATGATGGTGGTAAAACCTGGGAACAACGAACCGACAAGGATGGATTACCTAAAGGAAATTTAGGTCGAATTGGTTTAGCTATTGCTAAAAATAAGCCGAATATTATCTATGCTTTAGTTGAAGCCAAAAAAAATGCATTGTATAAATCAACCGATGGGGGATTTAAGTGGAAAAAGGTTAATGATAAGAATGATATAGGAAATCGACCTTTTTACTATTCTGACATCTTTGTGGATCCTCAAAACGAAAATAGAGTGTATTCTGTATTTACTTATGTAAATGTTTCTGAAGATGGAGGCAAGAATTTCTCTCAACTTATGCCTGCATATGGTGTAGATAATGGTATACATCCTGATCATCATGCTTGGTGGATTCACCCTAATGACGGTAATTACATGATTGATGGTAATGATGGTGGTTTAAATATTACACGTGATGGCGGAAAAACATGGCGTTTTATTGGTAATCTTCCGGTAGCTCAATTCTATCATATTAATGTAGACAACGAGTTTCCTTATAATGTGTATGGTGGCATGCAAGACAACGGAAGTTGGAGGGGACCTGCATACGTATGGAAAACACAAGGAATTCGCAATTCTTATTGGCAGGAAATCTCGTTTGGTGATGGATTTGATGTGGTTCCTGATAAAGACGATTCACGATATGGTTGGTCTATGAGTCAACAAGGATTTGTGCTAAGATATGATTGGAAAACTGGTAATAACTATATTGTTAAGCCAATTCATTCTGACCCAAAAGTTAAACTTCGTTTTAACTGGAATGCAGCAATAAATATTGACCCTTTTGACAATAGTACGCTGTATTTTGGAAGTCAATTCGTACATAAAAGTATCGATAAAGGACTTACCTGGGAAATCATATCCCCAGATTTAACTACAAATGATCCCAATAAACAAAAACAGGCCGAAAGTGGTGGATTAACGATGGATGCTACTGGTGCAGAAAATCACTGTACAGTTATTGTAATAGAGCCTTCAGTTTTAGAAGAAAACATGCTTTGGGTAGGTACAGATGATGGACGAGTACATATCACTAAAAATGGAGGTGCCAACTGGACAGATGTTTCAAAAAATATAAAAGAACTACCGCAAGGAAGTTGGATCGTACAAATCAAGGCTTCAAACAAAAATAAAGGCGAAGCACTCTTAGTGGCAAATGATTATAGAAGATTTAATTATATCCCATACGTGTTTAGAACCACTGATTATGGGAAAACCTGGAAACGTATCGTAGATCAAAATGATGTAAAAAGTTATGCGCTAAGTATTGTAGAAGATCCTATTGAAAAGAATCTTTTGTTTTTAGGTACAGATGATGGATTATACATTTCATTAAATGCAGGAAGCAGTTGGACAAAATGGACAAAAGGATTTCCTACAGTCTCTGTAAAAGATTTAATAATTCAACCTAGAGAACATGATCTGGTCATTGGCACTTTTGGTAGAGCGGCATGGGTGTTAGACGATATACGGCCACTAAGAGCTTTAGCAAAAAATAAGAATGTTTTAAATCAAAAGCTACAACTTTTTAAACCTCCTGTAGGGTATCAAGCTGCATATCAGCAACCAACTGGTACTCGTTTTGGAGGAGATGCACTATACAATGGTAAAAATCGTAATCAAGGAGCCCTTATTTCATATTATCTTCAAGTAGAAGAAAAGAAAAAAGAGGACACAGAAAAAGAAAAGAAGGAAGACATAGAAGATGATGAGAAAGAAAAAGGTAAAGTAAAATGGGACTCTATTTATCTCAAATTTTATGATAATGATCGCTTAATACGAACCTTAAAGGAAAAAACTCCAGATTCTACTGGTTTTCATAAAATAACGTGGTTAATGGATGAAAAAGGAGTAGATAATCCTTCTCGAAAAGTCGAAAAACAAGATAGAGAACCCGGTGGTATAGCTGTAAAGCCAGGCACATACCAACTAGTGATGGAATATGGCGATCAAAAATCTGAAACCGACATAGAAATTAAGAGTGATCCTAGGGTACAGGTTACTCAAAAAAATATTGATGAAATTTACACTGCTTCCAAAAATTTGGAAAAAATGACTCAAACTGCTGCTGATGCCGTTAAACAATTAGTAGAAAGTAAGGAGGTAGCTTCTAAATATCAAAAGGAACTTCAGAAATCAGATAAGAAGAAATATAAAGATCAGATAAAATTATCAAAAGACATCACCAAAAAAATTGATAGTGTTATTGCAATTTACATTGGCAAAGAAGATAAACGACAAGGAATAACTCGTAACCCCGAAGTAAATGTTATGCAACGCATTCAGACAGCAAGCAGATATATCGGTAGTCGCCAAAATGGTTTAACTTCTACAGAAAATACTCTTATCAAATATGCCAAAGATGATCTAAACGATGCTTTAAAAAAGACGAATGAGTTTTTTGATAACAATTGGAAATCCTATCGTGAAGCAATAGAGAAATCGAATATATCTCCTTTTAAGCAAACAAAGAATTTTAGTTTAGATTGATGCAAACTAAAGATAGTTATTTAATCAAAATCAACACATTATAAGTATTTATAAATATGACATTTAGAACATATATTTCAGTAGTAACATTCTTATTAATAACTATAACCACAGTTGCCCAAGATACAGGTGAAGATGATTGGGGTGCTTGGTATATGTATTTTGGCACCAACCAGATTAGCGATAAATTAAGTATTCACTCTGAGGCGCAATTTCGTTTTTATGAGGTAGCATCTTCATTTAATCAATTATTATTGAGAACCGGATTAAACTATCATATCAATGACAATGCAATAGCCACTTTAGGATATGGGTATATAAATACTGATGGTACTTTCGAAGATTTTCCTGATGAAGAGAACTCTAATGAACATAGAATATTTGAGCAATTTATTCTTAAAAATACTGTTGGTAAATTCAAATTTGAGCATCGATATCGTCTAGAACAGCGATTCATCGACACACAAACTAATAATTTTACAGAACACAGAGCACGTTATCGTCTTCAACTTACGTATCCCATTAATGAGAAATGGTTTTTGAATGTATATGATGAAGTTTTTATCAATTTACAAGAGCCTATTTTTGGACAAAACCGTCTATACGGAGCTGTAGGATATACTGTAAAAAGTAATTTTAGTGTACAATTAGGGTATCTCAAAAATCATTTTACTGGTGCTAATTTTGATCGTTTGCAATTAGGAATTATTTATAATACTGACTTTAGAAAAACTAAATAGAACAGCATGACAATCAACAAAGATGATAATCCCGCACTTATGCTAATCGATGTTCAAAAAGGTTTTGACGATATTAAGTACTGGGGTGGTGAACGTAATAATTTGAATGCCGAAATTAATATGGAGCAACTTTTAAAATTTTGGAGAGCACATAACCTTCCTGTATTTCATATTAAACATTGTTCTACCAATCCTACATCACCACTTTCTAAAGACAAACCGGGGAATGAGTTTATGGATTTTAATACACCTATCACCGGAGAACTTGTAATTGAAAAAGAAGTCAATAGTGCTTTTATTGGTACAGATCTTCAAAAACAATTAGAGAACAAAAACATCAATACTCTGGTCATCGCAGGTCTAACTACTGATCATTGTGTATCTACCACTACCCGAATGGCTGGTAATTTTGATTTTAAGACCTACTTAGTTGAAGATGCTACTGCTACTTTTAATAAAGTTGGAATACATGGAGAGAATTTTAGTGCGCAATTAATACATGACACTGCTATAGCAAGTCTTAAAGATGAATTTGCAACAATTTTATCTACAGAATCTCTATTAAAAAACATACAACTCTAAAAAACGACTCATATACTTTTTTGATACTTAATACAATTCATCTATTATAACGTAGAGGTTATAAACTGTAACACATCTTCCAAAACTATCTGTTGCTCTGGTTCATTATGTAGTTCGTGGTATAATCCTTTATAACTTTTAAAGTGAATCAATGCATTTGCAGATGCAAATTCTTTGGATCCATTACAACTTGTAAGGCGATCCTCGGTTCCATGCATAACCATTGTAGGGATCTTCAATTTTTGTCCATTATTTTTTGCCCATTTTCCGGCTTCAAAACAAGATAGAAAGAAAGCCGGAGTAATTTTTCCGTGAACCAATTTATCATTACGATATGCATCAATCACATTTTTATCTCTGCTAATAGCAGTAACATCTAAATTAGTAGTATCACTAAATGCAGGATAAATTCTATTCATAAATTTAGCCAAGCTTACTTTAAATTTTGGAGGCTCAAAAGGTAGTGTGAACCAAGGTGCTGATAAAATAGCGGCATTAATTTTAGGGCTTCTTCTAAGTAAATAATTGGCCACAACGTTTCCGCCCATACTGTGTCCATATAAAAATATGGGTATGCTTTGGTTTTCGTTACTAGCCACAGAAAGTATCTTTTCTACACTATCTAATAGAAAATCATAAGTCGGGGTGTGCCCTCTTTTACCTTCTGATCGACCATGACCAATATGATCAAAAGAATATACGTTAATACCTTGACTATTAAGAAAACTAGCTACATGTGCATATCTAGAACTGTGTTCACCCATTCCGTGAACCAAGCATACTATTGCCATTGGATTTTTGATTTGCCAGGATTGGGCATATATTTTTATATTTCCTTGTTGCCAATTAAATTCTTTATGCACTGTGGACTGTTTTTATATTTTATGCAATATAACAAGATAATGAGATAGAATATAGGGCTTTAATTAATATAGTATATTTGCGATCTGAAATAAATACGTCCCAATAGGGTAACAAATATTTCTATACGTACATTAATACTTAAACCAAATACAATTTACTATTGAAAATGACAAAAAAAATACTATTGATTCTTATTTTATGCATAGGTTATCATTCTTACTCTCAAACTGAAACTGATACGATATATAAACAAAAACATATTAGAATAGGTGTATTTTCTTCTTTAAGTAAAAATTTAGGCCCCGATTTTCTTAGATCTGTTGGAGGAACAGGTTTTTTCACTGATTATAACCTGACCAATTATAAGGTAGGCTTTAGTGTTGAGTACGGATTAACAAATACGTTTTCATTAAATTCTGGTATTAATTATGCAAACCATGACTTTACAGGAACTTATGTATGCCCCATATGTGCTTTATCTCTAAGACCTTCAATTTATCCTCCAGAAAAAATTAATCTTCGTTATCTTGAAATACCCATAAGTGCTAGATACTACTTACCAATAGGAAAATTAAGTCTTTTTACCGAAGTAGGTTTTATCAATCAATTTATTAGAGACTCATCTTTTAGTATTGTTTTTGGACAATTTACTGACAAAAAATACATACTCACGGGAAAAATAGGAGCAGGAATCGAATACAGCATTAATAACAAACTTGCCATTTTATTGGGAACCGAATATACTACAGGATTGACTTCGTTATTTAAATCTGAAAATACTAACATTAAAACTTTAGATTTTAAATTAGGGGTAGTTAAAAAACTATCTTATAAAAAGAAAGTAAAAACAAAAACCAAAACGAACAGAGAGTATAAAAACTATAGAATAGCTCCATTTTCTGCTTTAAATTACAATCTAAGCTCAAGCTATATACCTATAGCAGTATTAACTTCAGGAATAGCTGCTAATTACGATAAAACCAATTATAGTATTGGTTTGGATTTAGAGTATGAATATAATAGCCATTTTTCCTTAAATTCTGGAATTGCATATACAAATAGTGACTTTACCGCTACTTCTATTTGTCCAACTTGTTTTACTGAATTTAATCCAGTACCTAGAATAGAGCCAACCAGTTCAATAGCTTTAAGATATTTAGAAATTCCATTGAGTGGACGATATTACATCCAAAATAACAAATTTAGATTTTTTGCAGATGTTGGTTTTAAAGCACATTATGCTATAAAAAGTGAATTTAGAGACACCAATCCTAATAATATTTTTTCAAATACTAATTTTTTCATAAGTACAAAATTAGGACTTGGTGCAGAATATAATCTAAATGATAAACTTGCGATACAACTCATACCCGAATATAATAAAGGAATTACTTCTTTGATAAAGGAAACAGGGTATAAAACAGAAGCTTTAAATTTAAAATTAGGTATAGCCAAAAGGTTTTAAATTTGGATAGCCTATATCTTTTTTTGAAAAAGTAAGTCTAAGGATTTTTTTCGATATACTGCATTGGTGTCATCGAAGTAATTTTCTTAAAAGCCCTATAGAAACTTGTTTTACTACTAAACCCACACTCCTCGCCTATTGCCTGCACAGATATTTTCTGTAATGCTCCGGATCGCAACATCTCTTTCGCTTTTTCTATTCGGTGGTGATTCAGAATTTCATAAAAATTTGAATTCATTTTTTCACTGAGCACCTGAGAAATATGATGTGATGGCACATTAATCGTACTGGATAAATCAGCAATCTTGAGATTAGGATCCAGATATCTCTTCTCTTCATAAAAAAACACTTGTATCTGCTGCTGAATCTCTTGTGAGCGCACTTCAGACAATGGCGAGGTTTTATATTTTCTTCCTTCTAACACAGGAAGTATTTGTTTTATATCCACAATCCAGTATCCTAATAATAATATAGTTATCGACATGAGTCCAGATAAGATAATTTCAGTTGTGATTGCCGAAGCTCCTGAAAGTAAAAACCCTGTTTGTATCATGAGTTCGGTAACCGCCAAGAATATCAAAAGAATTCCAAATCGTTTTAGCAGTATGCTATTTTTTTGATCTTTTTTATGAATAAAAAATAATGCAATTGTAGCATAAACAAATAATAAAATCAGATGTGAGCTAGCTTGTAACCAATCTGAAAATGCTACAGTTCCATTAGGTAAAATATCATAGTAATATTGTATCACTGCTCGTTTTTCTTCTATGTTTCCTGTATATCTGGGAATAAAAACCACCAACATCAATATAAAAGGAACTATATGTATCAAATCGAGCGTTTTTAACCTAAAAGATGAATTACCATAACTCTTTATAAATAAATAAAAACAAGGGCCAACCAAGTACAATAAAGGATAACCAACACCAAGCAAATGAGGCCACTGTTTTATAAGTTGTGTTGTAAATAAAAGGTAAGTAAACAGATGTTGTATTAAACCAAAAATAGCCAAAGCCAAAAAGAATCTTGATTGTTTTAGCGAACTACTTTTAAGGACTACCAAAATAACAAAGCATCCTACTAAGATAACTCCACCAAGTAAAAATGTGACCACAAATGAAAAAGACTCAATACTGTTCATAAGATAAAAATAGTACTACTTAATTAAATGAAAAAATGCATCTGTACTGAATGTACTACAAATAAGTTTCAATTAATTGAGAGTACCCTATTTACTGTAATTTCAAACGGTTTGTTAGGTACTTTTATAACACAAAAATGAACAGTTATGATACGTAAAATCTTAAAAGTAGTCGCTATTTTTTTAGTGCTAGACATTGTCGTTTTATTGGTATACGGGTTTGTGCAGTATCCTAAAGCCAAAGGTGAACAACATTTTACTGCCGAACGCATTATCCATGCTCCCAAAGAACAGGTCTGGGAAGTAATATCTGATGTAGGGAACTACCATAAAGTAACCGCTCCCAATATACATCATGTAGAAATTGTAGAAGGACAAGGTTTAGGAATGAAGCGTATTTGCAGCGGTCCTGATGGTAGCAGTTGGGAAGAAACCTGTACTGTATGGAATCCTGGTAAGGAATTTAGGTTTGTAGTGAACACCCAAAAAGAAGACTACCCCTTTCCTCTTAAATCATTATCTGGCTTATGGAAAGTAGAGCAAGTAAGTCCAATGCAAACAAGGTTGAAAATGGATTTTGCTTATGAGTTTAAAAGCCCTTTTCTAAGTGGATATTTCTTATCTATGGGGATGAAACAAGCTAAAGAAGATACCGATTTTCTATTAAACAACTGGCAGCAACAAGCAGAGCGTAAAAAATAAGTAAAACGAATATTATGAAAACATACATCACCACTTTACTATTCTTATCGATCACAACCATTACATTATCTCAACAAAAAACACCAGATTGGTTTGTTAAAAATATGGAAGAATCGATTGGAACCTGGATCACAGATAATATGGCATATAAAAATGAACAAGAACCTTTTGATCAATATGGAATGGATTGGCAATGGGGAATTGGTAAACAAAGTATTTCCGGAACATTATACGGGTTAATTAATGGTAAAAAACAAGGAACATTTTGGGAGTTTCGTCAATATTGGGATTTTGGTAAAAATCAAGGAATTGTGGTACAATACGGAGGTGATGGTACTATAGGGATTGGACCTATGACAATGAACAAAGACAACCAATCAGAACTCATTCAGGAATTTGTTGGTCCAAATGGGAACAATAAAGTACATGGACATCGATCCACCCTTAAAGATGGTAAACTTACAACTACTTCATTCGATGTTTCAGAAGATGGTACCTGGAAAAAAAGAAGATCATACGTCTGGACTGTTAAAAATACTAAGCTATGACTTTAACAAAAGTCATCTTAAAATTGATATAGTGATTTTGGTTTGAAAAATTTATCTTTAGAGAAAGTATTTCTAATACAAAACGACTCTAAAATAAACTATTCAAAATGAGCCTATCCAAAGTTACTTTTACCAATACTGAAGGTCAAACATTATCAGGACGTTTAGAACTTCCTGCTGATCAACATCCACATAATTTTGTTTTGTTTGCACACTGTTTTACTTGTAATAAAAACTTGGGAGCAGTGCGTAATATAAGTAGAGAACTTACCTCTAAAGGTTTTGCAGTATTACGATTTGATTTTACCGGGCTAGGTGAAAGTGAAGGAGATTTTGCAGATACAAATTTCTCTGGTAATGTAGAAGATCTGGTAGCAGCTGCAGATTTTCTGGCAAAAGAATATCAAGCTCCTAGCCTTCTTGTTGGTCATTCTTTAGGTGGAGCTGCCTCAATTTTTGCCGCAGCAGAAATCGATTCAATAAAAGCAGTCGCTACTATTGGAGCTCCCTCTAACCCTAAACATGTAAAACATTTACTAAAGAGTAATTTACAAGAAATAGAAACAAATGGAAAAGCTATTGTAAATCTTAGTGGTAGAGATTTTACGATTAAAAAACAATTTCTTGATGATCTAGAGACCAAATCATTACCAGAAGTAGCCAAGAACTTGGGAAAAGCCGTTTTAGTTATGCATTCTCCTCAAGATACTACAGTAGGAATCCAAAATGCCGAAGAGATTTATCATGCCGCTAAACATCCTAAAAGCTTTGTTACTCTAGATGGTGCTGACCATCTGTTAATGGAGAAAACCGACTCTATTTATGTAGGTAAAGTCATTGCAGGTTGGTCCTCAAGATATGTATATATCCCCGAGACTCCCCAATTAAAAAGTCATCATCATGTTGTTGCCAGCTTGGGTAATGATGAAGGATACACAACACAAATGAAAGTAGGAAATCATTATATGGTTGCCGATGAGCCAGAAAGTGTTGGTGGGAAAGATTTTGGTCCAACTCCCTATGAATTAGTTTCTGCCGGATTATCCGCTTGTACCGCTATGACAATCAAAATGTATGTGGCCAGAAAAGGATGGGATCTACAAAATATAGAGGTGCATACCAGCTACGATAAAAAACACATGATTGATTGCGAGAATTGTGAAGATCCTTCGGCAAAGATTGATACTTTTGAAAGAGAAATCAAATTAGAAGGTGATCTGGATGAAAAACAGGTTGCAAGAATCCTACAGATAGCCGATAAGTGTCCTGTGCATAAAACATTACATAGCGAGACACAAGTGATTACCAAATTAGTGGATTAGTTTTAGAATACTATACATTTATAAAATTATAACAAAAAAATCTAGTATTAATCGTAATTGCTATTGTACCCCTATTGGTAGTCATTAAGAATGAACTAAAAAATATGTCAATCTATCAGAAACTAGCAAAATTAGGTTTAATGTACATTGGAAAGCATAAACTTTTTAAATTAGGTTTTAATTTCTCTCCCATGTACAGAAGAAGTACAGCCAGAGTAACATATGTTTCTCAAGATGTATTAAAAGTTAGGATCAAACTTCCTATTAGCTACAAGAATAAAAATTATGTGAACTCTATTTTTGGAGGAAGTATGTTTTCTGCAGTTGATCCAGTTCCTATGGTTCAATTAATTAATCTCATAGGAGACGATTATGTAGTATGGGATAAATCTGCCGAGATTTTCTTTAAGCGCCCGGCAAGAGAAAACTTATACGCCGATTTTATCTATACCCTTGAGGAACTTGATGAAATAAAAAACCGAGTTGAACAAGAGGATGAAATAGATATTATAAAAACAACATTTCTAACTAATAAGGATCAAACCAAAGTGTATTGTGAGGTAAGAAAGACCATTTATATAGCAAATAAATCGTACTACAAACAGAAAAGAAAAGAATCAAAAAACAAGAATCGCTAATTCAAAATAGAATTAACGATTCTTAAAAGGATACACGCCTAGATTTTTTAACTATACACTGATTTTATTTTTTTATTAATCTTTTAGTTTTAACAATTCGACCATTCTTATCACTAATAGTAAGCAAATAAATCCCGTATCCAGGTACCTTGGGGCGTATTACTTGTGATACTGAAGATAAGTCCTCATTATGCACTACTTTACCCTCTAGTGTGTATATAGATACAGTATAGGACTTATTTGTTTTTAGTAATGATGTTTCAGTAATAGTAATATTAGTACTGAATGGGTTAGGATGCACTTTAAACATTTGATCTTTTAAGAAAGACGTTTTAGATCTTGTCGTAGGTGTTGTATATTCTACAATTAATCTTGCAGCTTTGCTTGCCCCTCCTTCGTAGGAATCGGCTACTCTTTTTGCAGAAGTACTCGTTAAACTATTCCCTTTTCCTTTAATCATAAAGCTTAAGTTATTACCAGAAGCCCAACCTGTTTTATTAACCAAACTTTGCAACATGCTTTTTAGATTAGGAGAACGCTGTGAATTTCCGCTCTGGTTACTAGACCACGAAGAAGGTCGCCAAGTTACTTTATTAGAGAAAGCTGTTCTATTGGATATAGTATTTGAAGCAGAAAATGTAGGAGAATTATCACTATTGTGTAGCGAAACTTCTAACTCTGCTCCTGCGCTATTACTTTCGTCTGCTGTAAACTGTAAATACGCATTTGTAATCGTTGCATTCTTCGGTAATTGTACAGATCTAAATCGTAAGCCTATTTTTTGATACCCGTTACTATTGTAACTATCATATACCATTTCTAGATCACTACTATTACTATACAGTGTACCATTCTGACTTTCTTCTACATCATCATTCCCATTGGTAATTGCAACTTCTAGAGTTTTGGTTTCTCCTCCACCAGTGATTTCACTAAAAGTAGCTGTAACATTTTTATTAGAGTTCATAACTATATTGGTAGGATTGGCTGTCCCAGAAAGTCCTCCACTCCACCCATCAAACTGCCATCCTGTGGTCGGTGTAGCCGTAACGGTAGCCGAACTTCCTTGGTTATATATTCCCGCTCCGGTTACAGTACCCTGCCCAACTGTATTAGTGGTGAGTGCATATGTTGTAGATGATGTATTTCTTACGTAGTTTGCATATACAGAGTATAGATAATTACCTTGAGACCCACTACCATACGTTGATGGTATATTATTGCCACTTGTAGACCAACTGGATCCCGTTGCTTGATATCGTCCCGGGCTTCCTGAAACATAAGCGATACCAGGATTGTTAGAAAATATCCAAGCTAACCATACCGTATCTCCATTATTTACAGTAACAGGGTTTTGAAGTGAAATGGTTTGCCATCCTCTTGTTGATCTAACAGGAGTAACAGATGTAGAACCTAATCGATTACCTGGTGCTCCATTACTATTGGCATATACTCCAAGCTGAACATCTCCGGTACCGCCTTCAATATGAAAAGAGATACTTTGTAATATTCCATTCTCTGTCATTGTATATGGCATTGCTCTACGCGTAGTATGAGCAGAATTACTACCACCAACTGTAGTAATACCAACAGTATATAATATTGTTGAACCATCTAATGTTATAACATTCTCTGTAGTACTAAATCCAGAAGTATTACCCGCTGCATCTTTAGCTTTAATCTTAAACGAATATGAAGTATTAGAAGACAATCCATTCACATCATAACCAGTAGTGCCGGTGCTTCCAATTTTTGTATTGTTTTGATAGATATCATATCCAGAAACTGCAACATTATCGGTTGCTGCATTCCAGTTTAAAGAAACTGAACTTGCTGTTACATTAAATGATGTAAGGTTGGTTGGTGTAGATGGTGCTTCAGTATCAGGCACATTAGTATTATTTATTGTTACAACACTACCATTTGAAGGGTTCCAAATATCCAGATTATTAGGTATTGCAAAAACATTATTATTGGAGACCGATCCCACTTGTGATTCGTTATCTACTTTAATAGTTCTTACTTCTATTTTATTTTCATCTACAAAAATCCATTTAAATTGATTAAATTTTGCCGAGTTACGTGTCCAGTTTTTATTATCATTATTCGTACGTAACGGGGCGCCCCAGCATCCTTCTCCTGCATATACTGTTCCGTTTTGGTCATCTCTTATAAAACCTTCATCATTTCCAGATCCCGTAGAAGGGCGTACAGGCCAAGTAGTCTTTACGGTATGTGCATCACATTCTACTACTAACTTTACTCCTTTATCATAAAAAAGTTGCGACCAACTATTGTATTGGTTGTTTCCTTCAGATTTTGAAGAAACATGTGGACGCATCGGCTTATGATACTGTGCCATTTTCCAAATAGTATTAGGATTTGCATTTAAATCATTTCGCAACCAGGTTGTCTGGTTTCCAGAAATTGAAACCTCAGTATTTAACGTATATGCTCTTACTAAATTATTACCAAAAGTTAGCGCGTAATATATAGTAGATGATGGTACATCAAAAAGATTGTAAATACTATTATTACTATCTTCATGGTTACCACGAGCCGCTACAATAGGAAACATTCTATTGTCATTTGCAATGGTTAGTTGCCAATCATTAAACCAATCTCTCCACTCTCCATTACTATCTCCGTTAGTCATATCGCCACCAAATAAAACAGCATGGGGTTTTAACTTAGCCACCAAACGATTTGCTCTTTGTCTGGGAGTTCGATTGTTTCGAGAATCTCCTCCGGCAATAAACGATAATCTATTATTATTTGCAGGGGCTGTTTTAAACCAGAAACGCTCGCTTGTACCTTGACTATCTCTTATTACAAAATAATAAGCAGTATTAGGTGTTAGACCAGTAAGGCGAGCAAAATTATTGTTCATTCCTTTATAAGAAACTGTTCTGGAGGGTGCTTTAGCATTTGGATAACTGTTATAATTTGTTCCAAAATCAGTAGTTCCATAATGTACGATAGGGTTACTTCCAGAAGTTTGATCCCATCCTATTACAACAGAGGTTGCGGGGTTGTCTCTCAAGGTCAAACGATATTTGCCATTTGATGAATACGAATTAATTGCTAATAATGACATTAACACTAAAAATATTCTTTTCATGTTGTAAAATTTAAGTGGTTTGTGTTTTGTTAAACGTATTTATATATTCTATAGCTTCTTTATTTTTTAACATTTATTCTACCAGATACATTGAACCTTAACAATATTAAGATTCGATTAACATAAAATCGTAAACGATAATCTCTATTTATTATTTTATAAATCTAATTCAATAAAACCTATAAAATTCTATAGGAGAAGAATCTTAATTTAGAATTAAATTGGGTAACAATACCTTTTATAAAACATAACAGAAAGTTGAACTACTATTAACATCAACTTCTTTAACTTTTGCAAAGTGTAAAGTTCTTGACCCTTTAGTTTTTTGAATAAAAAAGACCGTCCTAGGACGGTCTTCTTTTATTAATCTATAATTCTAAACAAATCAATTATTTAACAATAAATTGATGTACAGATTTTGTTTGTTGGCTTTGGATCTGGAGTATATATAAACCAGACTTCATACCATTCACATCTATGGTTCCGTTAGTATTAAGCTTGCCTTTTCTTACTATTTGTCCAATAGTATTAACTATAGAAAAAGTAGCATTAAGCGAGCTCTTTTTAGGCATGTACACCTTAAGTGAGCTACCTTTTGTAACAGGATTAGGAGCTATTCTTACAGAAGAAAATACATCTCCCTCACCATCAGTTCCTACTAGTGCAGTAACATCTCCAAAACTTGACGGTACAACAGAACTACCACAAGAACCTTCGTAAAGTTTCACATTAGAGAATGTAGAAGTGTTTCCTGATCCAGCATCATTATCATTAATGAATACTAATCTATTCATAGCACCAGTATAGAAATTACCTACAGGAATAACATACGTTGTAGTACCACCAGCATAATTATCAAAGTTTGTTACTCCGTAATTTTGAGTACCGTGAACTTTGAAATATCTAGCAGGTGTTAATGCATCATCATCTTCAAATCCAACTGCATGGATTTCTCCTTGAGCTGTACTACTGAAATCAAATTCTATCACCGTATTAGCAGTTACATTATAAGTAAGTGCAATTTCTTTCCAAGTATTACCAGTCATGGATAATCCAGCTCCTGCATTTACAACAGTAGCACTACCACCTCTATCTTGATTAGAGAAAGGATTAATTTGGAAATCATTAAAGCTTAAAGCAGTACAATCTGGATCTGGACCTGGACCACCAGTACCATTTTGAATAGAAACAGCATCTATAGCAATATCACTTTGCCATCCACTACCACCAGAACCGGTAACCACATTAAATCGTAGTTGCACACTAGCTTCTCCTGCATAAGCAGCAAGATCCACATCGGCAGCATTCCAAGAGTTTCCTTTATCTCCATTTTGACTAAATATAGATGTCCAGTTACCCTCATTATTAATTCTAGCTTCAACAGCTAAACTATTGATAGCAGTACCAAACATATGGTATTGGAAAGTAAGTCTAGGAGTTGTAAGAGAACTAAGATTTAAACAAGGAGAGTTTAAGATTGCTCTTTTGTTAGGGAATCCTGTTCCATTTCCTGAAGCTTCTACGTAAAGATAGAAATTACCATCAGCACCACTACTAGGTCCGGTTTGGTTAGAAGGAGTACCTCCAGAATCTCTTGTCCAATCTATATCATCTCCAGAAGTTGCATTTGACCAATCACCAAGATTAGTTTCAAAACTTTCACTGAATGGGAATGAAGCGACATCTCCAGTACATTCTCCTGTACCAGGTCCAGGTCCACCACCATCACATGGATTCACAAAAGATACTGTTTGATCAGTTTGACCATTAGTACCTCCATTATTATTTTCGTTTGCATCTTGTCCTACTCCTCTTTCGGCAAATGCTTTCCAGATTAAACATCTGTATGCTCCGTTATATAAATCTTGATCTGCTTGTAAGATACCATCACGTCCAGAAACAAATCCTGGGTTGTTAGCAGTATTTTTTAACCCTTCGGTTACAAGAGCTAAAGCAATGTTATTACCACCAGTACCGTTATAAAAATCAGTATCAAATCCTTCTTGATCTATTAATAACCAAGTCATATCCCATAAGATAGTTGCAAAAGCATATCCAACACCGTGTGGTCTTGCTAATCCACCTATATCAGCATAATCTGTGTTATTTATAGATCTATCTGTAGAATATCGAGTTGGTCTAATTCCTGCACCCGTAGTTGGCTGCCCTAGTGCATACGTACCTATTCCTCTTCCATCTGTACCTTGATCACCTGGTCTCATAGTAAGCATTAATCCGAAATAATCAGACCATCCTTCACCCATTTGCTCAGAACCACCTAATACGTTAGAGTTTCTTCCTCCAACAAGTCTTGTAGAAATACCGTGACCGTATTCATGAATAATTATCCCATTATCAAAAGAACCATCTCTTCTTGGATTAGTTCTAGTCCAAAGGAACATTTGCATTCTTGGGTTGCTACCATCACCAGGAGTTGCAAAATTAGCATTATTAGTTCCGCCTCCGTCTTGACCATCAGCATTTACTGAATCACTTCCTGATCCACCTTTACCGTAGTTATTTTCCTGGAAGTTACCACTAGCTTCATCAAAACCATACTCATAAAATACATCATGAATGATATTGTTCCAGTAAAATAAGTTAGTAATCGATGCACTTCTATAATTGCTAGGTGCTTGATTTAAATTAACAGGAAAGTTAAAATCTAAACCAGATCCTCCATCTGGAGAAAAACCAGTACCGTTATTTCCGTTAGCATCATCTTGAGCCCATACATTATTACCTCTGGTAATTGTAAATTCTGCTCCGTTACTACCATTAGTATCATGCCATCCAAAAGGAGAAGCATTAGTAGTAGCAGGGTCAGTTACGATAGAGCGACCACCATGAATTGGACTTTCTAATGGCATAGCGTATACATTATAAGAATCTGGTGCTAATGCAGTTGTAGCAGCTTCGGTTAGAGGCCCTTCCATTTTGGCATCAAAAAGTACAGATTCATTATGCTCATGAGATTCATGACCAGGAGCATCAAAATTACAAGTGGTTACCCAGTTATCTTCTCTTATAATTTGGTTTGTAGCCATATCTACAAAACTATTCCACCAGTTTTGTCCACCTTTTTCATATAGGTTCACATTATAGGTAAGACGTAATTCATCATTATGATATACATAAACCTTCTTAACTTTAATCAATCCATTTTCTGTAACATTAGAATTTTTATATTCAGAAACTGCATCTCCACTAGAAGATTTACTCATTATTTTTGATGATACTTGTGCTACTGGCAAATTGTGTGCTCTAGTAACCGCATCAATAGCGCTTTTTTCTGTAGCTAAAGCCTTAGCCGAACTAAGCTTAGAAGTAACATCTGGTACCATTTGGTTTATCGAATAGTAAACCTTTCCATTTTTTACAGATACTTTATAGGTACTATTTATTATAGGTGTACCATTAAGATATTGAGTAATATAACCATGTGTAATGCTTTTATTTAGCGATGAAGCAGTACTGGTAATTTTCCATTCTAATTTTTCAGATGACTTCTTGCCATTTTCTTTGGCTAATTCATTGAAGTGATTTTGGACGGCCACCGTAATGTCCTTACCCTGTTGTGCAAAAGTTGTTTGCCCTATCAAAAATAATAGAATGACAAACGAGTACATTTTTTTCATAAAAATAAGTTTTGAGTTTGTGTCCTGCAAAATTAACAAATTTTAGATAATCTGTCACTATAACACCCTAAGCCATATTAATTTATCATAAATTAACATTTATATTACATTTTATTTAACACAATAGTTAAAAAGCTTTTTGTGGAAATTATATTTACGCGAAGTAGTATAGGTACTAACGTTAACAAACAAGATGTTTTTTATATTAGTAAACCGTTAAAACTAGAATAATAAAAATACCTTTTTCGTATTACGGTAAAAGTGTCGAATTTTATACCTTAAAAAGGTACAAAAAAAATAGTTTCTTACTACATTCTAATAAATTTTGATTAACAAAAATAACAGAACGTTAAACAATAAATTCTTAAATTCACATTGCAAAATCATATTCGATTTTTTTTAAACACCTGAAAATCAATACTAAACCATATACATGAAAAATTTGATTTTTGAAACCTCATTAGAATCCAACCATAGTTTTGTGGTACCCGAAAAAATAGCGCAATATTGTTTAGACAAAAAGCATAAAAGAGTAGTAGTTGAAATCACTTTTAATAAAAAAAGCATTAATTTTCATGCTGCATTGCAAAAGTTGAAACAAAATTATTATATCACTTTTAACGCTTCTAATCAAAAAAAGTTAGGCATCTTTCCTTCAGATTATTTTAAAGTTCAATTATTTGAAGATACCTCTAAGTACGGTGTAGAAATGCCAGAAGAATTTGATGCAGTACTACAAAGTGATCTCGAAGCTTTTGAAATATTTGAATCTCTAACAGATGGCAAAAAACGAAGTTTAATTTACTACATTCTAAAAATTAAAAAATCGCAAAGCCGAATTGATAAAGCATTAATTATTACAGAGAATTTAAAACTGGGAATTAGGGATAATAAAGAATTAATAAAAAAAATGTAATCGCAACCGCAGAGCCTAATTGTAATAACCCTTGTATTTCCTCTTTAAATTCTTTGTCATAAACTAAAACTGCATTATCTTACGTTAAGAAATGAAAAACAAATCATAAAAATTATGAAAACGTTAAAATTGGTAGTACTTACTTTCTTGTCTATGGCAATATTTAGCTGTAAAGGCGAAAAGAAAGAAGCAACAGATCAAGAAGACAATACCGAAACAGTAAAAACTTCTACGGAAAAAGGAGAAGAAGAAACTAAAACTATAACATTTGCACTAGTACCAAAAAGTGATAGTAATGTATCTGGGCAGGTTACATTTACTGAATCTGAAGGTATGGTGAATATGGTAGCAGAAATAAGTGGATTAAGTGAAGGTGAACATGCAATTCATATCCATGAGAAAGCAGATTGTTCCTCTGCAGATGGTAAATCAACAGGAGGACACTGGAATCCTACTATGGAAGCTCATGGAAAATGGGGAGCAAAAGAAGGGTTTCATAAAGGAGATATAGGAAATCTGAAAGCCGATGCCGAAGGAAATGCTAGTATTACATTTGCTACCAATGAATGGTGTATTGGTTGTGATGATGCAAAAAAGAATATTGTAGGTAGAGCAATAATTGTACACCAGGGCATTGATGATTTTACTACACAACCAACAGGAGCTGCTGGCGGTAGAGTTAGCTGTGGTGGTATTATACAATAACACTGTACAGAATAATTAAAAAAGCATTCTTCAATATTTTATTGAAGAATGCTTTTTTCTTTTATGTTTTTTGAAATAACTTAGCTATCTAACTAACACTACTTTATGAATCCTTCAACTTCGGGTTGGGTAGAAAAATTTTTAAGAGATCTTGATGAAAATATTAATCTTCCTCAATGGTCTTTTGATCAGTTATATTCTGATTTAAAAAGAGTTGGTTTTATTTTTGGCACTTCGGTAGATACTATTATTGCTAACAATTCTGATATTATTTATTCTGAAGAAGAAAAAACAAAAGTCAATCTTTTTACTGCATTAGTGGTCACATACTATGATACCATAGAAAATGCAGATAAAAAGGATTGTATTAATGCACTCATCCAATTTTATGATTTTTTGGACACTAAAAAATCTTTTTTTTCCTTTACTAATGTGCTTCCTGCCAATATTAATGAAAAACTAGAGAAAATCATCCATGCTCGTATTCAGACCAATGAATCTATTTTTAAGAAAAACTTCAGCCATCTCTTAACCAACGCTTTATTATTTATAGATATACTGGCTTTTGAATATTACCTGATTCATGATAAAAACCCTTTTGAATACGCTTCAAAACTAGAGGAAACATTAACAAATACCGTTTTTCTAGCATTAAACTCTAAACAACATCAAGATGATTATGATAAATTATTAGTAAAGTTATTTGCATCATCTGTACGTTATACAGATATCTCGACAGAAGAAGATGCGAGTTTTGATTATATAGAGTTAGATCCATATACCGATGAGATAGAGAAAAGATATATTATAGATCTAACTAGTTTGGCGGTATGGAACGATGAGGAATTAGATAAAAATGAACAAAGTTTTATGTCTGCTCTTGGGGCAGAATTAGAGCTATCGGATACCGTGGTAAAAGAATCTATCGATTTGGTAAAAACATTTATCAATGACCATAAAGATGATATTTCATTCTTTAACTATTCGCACCCCGCGTTACACTTTTATCAACAAACTTCAAGAACGGTTCGTGTATTGATTTTGAGAAACAAAAAACGATTGATCAATGAGATTACAGAAAGTAAGGATTTAATGGTTTTATTAGGTCAATCTACAATGCGTGATTTATCAAAACAAGAAAAGAAACAAGTAAAAAAGCAATTACTTGATATTTGTAAAACGGTTCCGTCTCTTGCTATTTTTATATTACCAGGAGGAAGTCTTTTACTACCGCTTTTGATAAAATTTATTCCTCAACTATTGCCTTCAGCTTTTAACGAGAACAAACAATAATTATTCCTCTAGTTTTTCAAGTTCTTTATAGTTATTTTTTAGCCTACTGGTTAAAATTCCATAAATTAATCTATAAAATAACGCTACAAGACCAAGGGCTATAGCTAACACCACAATTGTAATTACGATTACTAAAAACACAGACACTCCTTCTTCTGAAGATTGATTCGAAAATTGGTCTGTAAAAAATGCTAAATAGGTTACAAGTGAAATAGTCGTTAACGCCACATAACTTAAATTAAACCAAACATAATGCTTTACAGTTCTGCGCGTTTTTAAAATATTTTGCATCAATACTTTTGCAGAATCGGTAGCTTGAATTCTTTTATAATTAAGATAAAACCTAACCATAAAATAAATAAGAATACAATACGATATTATAATAGAAATAATTGAAAACCCTGGCACCTCTAATCCAGCCAAGTCATCATATTTACCGCTTAATCTAAAAATAATATCAATAGATGCCCACAGTAAAAATTCTAATACACTAATTATAAAAATCCATTTAACCATCGAAGAAGATTTCTTCAATATCATCTGGTAGATATCTTTATAAGATAGTCTAGGAAGCACACCTTCTTGCTTCTTCCAGTCTTTTTTTAATAATTCTAATTCGTCCATGGGGTTACGGATTTAATATTTTTTTCAACTTTGTCTTCACTCTATTCATTTTGACCCTGGCATTTACTTCACTAATACCCATTGTCTCAGAGATTTCTTTATAAGATTTATCCTCCAGATATAAGAAAACTAAAGCTTTCTCTATATCATTTAATTGTTTTACGGCTGCGTACATAAGCTTTAGTTGTTGTTCTACTTCATCATCATATTCTTCTGCCTTTATTTTAAAGTTCATAGAATCAAAATCCGCAGTCTTAATGCTTCTCTTAGATCTTCTATATAACGTAATAGCAGTGTTTAATGCCACTCTATACATCCAGGTACTAAACTTAGCATCACCTCTAAACTTAGGATATGCTTTCCAAAGCTGGATTGTAATTTCCTGAAACAAATCATTATGTGAGTCGGGATCATTAGTATAAATCCTACAAACTTTATGCACAATATTTTGATTCTGCTCTAAATTGGTTACAAAACTATGTTCTAAATCTTTATTCACTATGGTAGGTTACGTTCTTATATGTAGCCAATAAAACATTTCTGTTACACTTAAATAAAAAAAACTTAAAATATATTTATATTTGAGTATCATTTTATTTACCCCTCATTATCAAATGATAATATGATAAAATTTATTTTTTATTCTAGCAAGGCATCTTTTGACTTATCTAAAGAAGAATTAAATGCTTTAATTAGTGAAGCAAGATATAACAATAATAAAAATCAAGTTACTGGTATTTTATTATATATGAATAACACTTTTTTACAATACATAGAAGGGCCTGAGAAAAATATAGATACGCTTTATAACAAAATATTAAAAGACGATAGACACCATTCTTTATCTATTTTAGAATCCGGACTAAAACCGATAAGACAGTATGAAGATTGGACAATGCTTTTTAAAAAAGTTTCTTCACAAGAAAGTGATCAACTATTACAATCCTTAAAAACTAGTGAAAAAGATGTAAGCTTCGATAATTTAAACCTTGAAGACGTAAAAATGTTTTTTGACCAATTTGGGATATAGGCTATGTCTAAGTAAAATCAGATTTTTTTATAAAACATCCATAATAATTTTAATACGTAAATTCCTTTATAATATTTTTTATACATTTAAAATATAAAACCTAGTCTAAAAAATTACTGTTTATCCAATTGCCCCTTTTTATAAATAAATTATATCTATTCAATATTAAACAGTATAACTTTTTTTTGGCCTAAAGTAAATACAAACACATTGTTATAGTATCTCTATAATTAGTAGAGGTTAAATGCATTTTATTTAATTATATAAATAAATCTAATTAACAATGAAATGTATCCTAATAGGAAGCGATAACGATATTCTTGAAAATATAGAGACCTATTTACACACTAATTTCTTTTATATAAAAGTTAGCAAAAAGGCAAATTCTTTTGAAGAAGGTAAAAAAAACATCAAAGAAACAAAACCCAATTTAATCATTTTAGATGCCTCTATCGATACCGAAAAGGCACAGAAATTATTAAAAGATATTGCTAGATATCGTAATAATTGCATTGTCATTATACATCCAGAAAATCAAGATTTAATAGAATACTTAAAAAAAAGAGAGATTCCATATATAACTAAACCCATAGATACAAATGAATTAAAGTTTTGTATTAGCACAATTTATTTAGACACCTCAAAAGAAATCGAGCTTCAACAAATTCTAACACGAATACGAAATACAGCTCCCAAAAAAAGGTTAGCTATCCCACAGGAAAAACAGATATTAATGATCTCTACGAATGAGATTTTATACATAGAAGCGGATATAAATTACTGTCAAATTAATATAAAAGATAAAAAACCCATTCTTGTATCAAAAACTTTAAAAAGTTTTGAGCAACAACTAGTTAATAATCCAGAATTTTATAGAATTCACCAATCCTATCTAATCAATTTAAATTATATCAATAAAGTAATTAAAACCAAACTTCCGCAAGTTATAATGACAAATGGCGACATTCTTACGATCTCAAGGTCAAAAAAAACAGAGTTTTTAAAGTTAATTCTAAACTAAAAAAGAAACCACCATCATTCAAGATCGTGGTTTCTCAACCTCACCATACTCATAGCATGAAATCACACGTAAAAATTTTAATACTGTAGCTTGAAAATGGCGATACGTGAATATAGCATCACTATACTTTTTACAAATCCTAATGACCAAATATCTTAAGAAGATATCAGTAACTTGTTTCTTAAAAACTCTAACTGATTGTATTAGGTCCTTAACATTTAAACAATAAAAATGTAAAGTATTAATAATGAATATATCAAAACACCAATTGCATAAAGGTCCATTTTTTTCATAGCAACTTTCTTCATACCAATTACAATAATAATTTTTTAACAATGTAAGGCTGTAATACAATAGACTCCAGCCTTACATTGTTAAAACCTATTCTACTTCTCTCGTGTGTATAGCGGTGATATTTGAATTTGGATTAGTATCTATAACATTTTCTGTCATAACAGCATTAGATTGCGCTGTGCTCTCTTTTAACAAATGACTATTACTTACTGCTAAAGCAGAAACGATAATAACAAATAATACTAGAATGTAACTTTTTTTCATAATAAAATATTTAGGTTAAATAATTCTTAGATTGGGGCCTATGCCCATTTCATTATGACGAAGTGAAAATAACAATGCTTAACTATTTATTTTGGGATGTTAAAGTCATGTTAATAATTCATTGATGCTAAATTCAATATTTATAACTATTTAACAAAAAAACAATTATTATTTAGTCAAAAAAGGCAATAATTTAAACATTATTAATTATTATGCAGTTAATTATAGCATTATAAAAAACCATTAACACAGTATTAAAAAACACTAAAACCTCATTGTAATTACGGTTAAACCATAAAATATAACAAACCGAAAGCAACCATAACAACGTTTTTACCGTAAAAAAACCATAATAAACCTTTAGATTAGATACGGTTATTCGACATAAATCCTTACGTTTTTTTTCAAGATTATTTAAAAAACATAAAAACTAAAGTTATCTATTGTTTTTATTAATTAGACATTATCTTTGACAAACAATAGCTTTTATTATGAATATCCCTTACACTAATTTACCCAGATTAGTAATTATTGGTGGCGGTTTTGCCGGAGTTGCATTAGCTCGAAAAATGATTAAAGAACCTGTGCAATTAGTATTAATAGACAGGCACAATTATCACACATTTCAACCTCTTCTATATCAAGTATCTACTTCTTCTTTAGAACCAGACTCTATCGCATACCCTCTGCGTAAAATTGTAAAAAGAGGGAAAAATACTTTTTTTAGAATGGCCGAAGTAGAATCTATAGATCCCAACACACAAAAGATCCATTCTAATATTGGCAGTATTTCTTACGATTACCTCGTTATTGCTACAGGGGCACGAACTAACTTTTTTGGCAATGAGACTATCGAAAATAATGCAATGCGAATGAAAAATCTTCCGCAAGCACTAAATTTGCGTAGTTTAATGTTAGAAAACCTAGAACAAGCTGTAATCACTACCGATCTCGAAAAAAGAAAAGAGCTTCTAAGTTTTGTCCTTGCCGGAGCTGGTCCTACTGGAGTTGAGCTCGCGGGAGGTATAGCAGAACTAAAATTAAATGTCTTACCAAGAGACTATCCAGATATGGATTTTGGTGAAATGGAAATTCATTTAATCGAAGGTGCATCTCGTGTCCTTCCTCCAATGAGTGAACATGCCTCAAAAAAAGCCACCAAATTCTTAGAAAATCTTGGAGTACATATTCATCTAAATACTCAAGTAAAAAACTATGAGAATGAGTTGGTAACCACTAATACCGATCTTTCTATTAGAACCGCAACCTTTATATGGTCTGCCGGAGTAACCGGGGCACCTATATCGGGTATAAAAGCAGAATCTCTAATCCCAAGGGCTAATCGTTATAAAGTAAACCAGTGTAACCAAATTGAAGGGTATAACAATGTTTTTGCCATTGGGGATATTTCTGTAATGGAAACTGAAGAATACCCAAAAGGTCACCCTATGGTGGCTCAACCCGCGATACAACAAGGAAGACACCTGGCTAAAAATTTAAAACGTCATATAAAAGGAAAAGCGATGACACCTTTTAAATACTTAGACAAAGGTTCGATGGCTACTATAGGAAGAAACAAAGCTGTAGTAGATCTTGGAAAATTTAGATTTGGTGGTTTTTTTGCATGGTTTATCTGGATGTTTATTCATCTATGGTTTCTGGTAGGGTTTAGAAATCGATTTATCACTTTCTTTAATTGGGTATACAACTATATCAATTATGATAAAGCTGCACGACTTATCGTAAGGCCTTTTAAAAATGATAATGGATCTATCGAAAGAGTATAATTGGCATACCTAATTAGTTCTCCATAAATTCTAGAATTGGTAGATTTTTAAAATGCTCTCTAGTTACCTTTTCCCCTTTGGCTGAAGGTTGTACCCTAAAAGCACCTATATCAAAAACAACTTTATCCATAATTACGTGAGTGGATCCTTCTTTAATTTCAAGGATAAGACCTGGTAGGCCCCAATATCCTGATGGGCCATGACCAATCGCGATATCATCGGTAAACCAAACTTCGGTAAGATGAATATGTTCATGTCCCTGCACATGAATTTCTGACTCATCATGTTCATGCTCTAGTATTGCTTTTTGGCAGGTATATTGTCCTATATTCTTTTTTTCATTGGTAATCTTCCAATCCAATTTTTCAAGCTTTTCTGAAACCAGATAGTCTTTACCCGAATATCGGTCTGTACTTATTTTTTCTTTAGAAATAAGATTCTGATAAATAATACTGAAATTTTTATCAGACACTTCAATATTGCGATAAAGGCTTTTATAGCCCATATCAATATCATCATAAGTAGTTTGAACCATTAATGTATCATTAGTAATCTCTTCTTGAGGATAATATAGAGAACTATGATTATCGATTCGTAACACACTTTTGTATTCGAATACAGAAAATTCGGATTCTTTATCTGGCTTCCCTCCTGTTATTAATTCCAATTCATCCTCTCCTACATGAGATCGTAAAGACGAATAATTTGCTTTTCGTTTCTCTTTATAAATTACTGTAATCTGTTGTGCTCTTGACAATAAAGTAGACATGGCAACTATTAGGAATACTATTCTTCTCATGATGTAGTTGATAAATTAACTTCGCAAATGTAACCAAAAATCACTTTTCAACTAAAAAATTAGTTAAAAATAATTCTTCACCTTCATCGTTGAGTATTTAGTACCCCAACTCTAGTGTTTTTTACTCATGGTTGAATCTTTTATACTCAAACTCCAGTATATTTTGCTCAAGTTTGAGTCTTTTTTACTCATGGTTGAATCTTTTATACTCGAATTCGAGTGTTTTTTACTCAAGTTTGAGTGTTTTTTACTCAAGTTTGAGTGATTTATACTCGAATTTTAATCTTTTAGACTCAAATACCATATAAATTATAACTAAATACATCTTTTTAGTTATTAAATGAAACCTACATGTATTTATATATTCGATCAATCAATTGATCATTGATTTTCTACAACTCGGTAAGTCAATATTTCAGATTCTTTTAAGATACTTCACTTTTGACCTATCAAATCAGAAAAACATTATAAAATGAAATCGAAACTAACCATAGCCTTACTACTACTTGTTTATAATTTATCCGGGCAGATAAATATCACCGGAAAAGTAACCGACAAAAAAGGTATTCCAATTATCGGTGCGAATGTATATCTAGAAGGCACATATGATGGTAGTTCTTCAGACGAAACGGGCAGCTTTTCTTTTACCACTTCAGAGACTGGGCAACAAAACTTTATCGTTTCTTTTCTTTCTTTTGAAACATACACCTTAAACAAAGATGTTTCAGAAATGAAAAATTTGAACGTAATCTTAAAAGAAGATGTAAATTCTTTGGGAAGTGTTGTATTAAATGCCGGATCATTTTCGGCTGGGGATAATAGCAAAGCTTCAGTTCTTACCCCTTTGGATATTGTAACGACAGCAGGATCTGCAGGAGATTATATAGCCGCATTACAAACATTACCAGGTACTTCTAATGCATCAGAAGATGGGCGCCTTTTTGTACGTGGTGGTGATGCTAATGAAACCAATATTTATATCGATGGTCTACGTGTTTTTCAACCATTTCTAGCAACAACAAATAATATCCCAACCCGAGGTCGGTTTTCTCCTTTCCTTTTTAAAGGAACAAATTTTTCTACTGGTGGATATTCTGCCGAGTTTGGCGATGCGTTATCCAGTGTACTACAACTTAACACGATTGATGAACCCGATCAGGAAAAAACAGATCTTCAGTTTATTAATGTAGGATTAGGCGGAGGGAACACTCAAAAATGGGATAACAGCTCATTAAGTGTAAATGCCTTTTATATCAACCTAAAACCATATCAAGGCCTTATAGAACAACGTGTAAAATGGATAACCCCTTATGAATCTTTATCAGGAGAAACCGTGTACCGCCATAAATTTAGCAATGATGGACTTTTAAAAGTATATGGTGGTTTAAATTATGCAAATTTTGAACTTATACAAGATGACATTAATACCACTGAAGGGGTTAATTTTGGATTAAAAAACAGAAACTTATACCTTAATGCATCCTACAAAGGTAATCTTAAAAACGATTGGGATATTGCAACCGGAGCCAGCTTTGCCAATGATGAAAATGACATTAAAATTGATGATACCACTGTTGACGATACCGAAAATAGTTTTCATTTTAAATTGAAACTTAGAAAGAGGTTTAGTAATCAATTTAAGTTAAGTTTTGGTGCAGAACAATTCTTAAACACTTTTTCAGAAAAAGCAGAAATCCCAAGTATAGATACCTTTAATACTACATATGATAATCATAGCACAGCTGTATTTACTGAAGCTAATATCTTTTTTAGTAAAAAACTAGCGTTACAGGTTGGTGTTAGGGGCGTACATAATACATTATTAAACTACAGCAAAATTTCGCCAAGAACCTCTTTAGCCTACAAAACCACATCAAAATCACAAATATCACTTGCCTATGGAGACTTCTATCAGGCTCCGCAACAAGATGTATTAAAATACAATTCGATGCTGGAGCCCGAAAAATCATCTCACTATATCCTGAATTATTTATACCAAGATAATGGTAGAACATTTAGAGCAGAAGGGTATTATAAGTCATATAAAAGTCTTATAAAATTTGATACCGAAATCCCTGAGTTTGGTAGTAATTTTAACAATAACGGAGATGGGTATGCCGCAGGTTTAGATATCTTTTGGCGTGATAATAAATCGATCAAAAATCTCGAATACTGGGCTAGTTATTCCTATCTGGATACAGAAAGAGATTATAAAAATTATCCCAACAGAGCTACTCCTAATTTTGCAGCCAAGCATAATCTTTCTTTGGTCACAAAATATTGGATCAAAGATTGGAAATCATTAATTAGTACGACCTACAACTTTTCTTCAGGCAGACCTTATAATGATCCAAATGAAAGTGTTTTTCAAAATCAAAAAACACGAACGTTTAATGCTGTCAATTTTAGCTGGGCATATTTAATTAGTCAGCAAAAAATCCTGTACTTCTCTGTTTCAAATGCATTGGATTTCAACAATGTTTTTAATTACCAATATTCCAATACTCCAGACGCTAATGGAAACTTTTCAAGACGTGCAATACGTCCCAATGCCGATCAGTTTTTTATTCTTGGGTTCTTTTGGACTATAAGCGATAATAAAACCGATAATCAATTAGATAATTTGTAATACAATTCAGTCTTAAAAAATTACAATTCGGTCACAAATACTATAATTAAACACCTACCCTATCGATATTTGTCTTGTACATTAAAAACATAAACAACTATGAAAACAGTACTGATTATACTAAGCTTTTTAACAGCCACAACGATCAATGCACAAGCTGCATATGAAAAAGGAATGACCAAAGCCTTTGAATTATGGGAAACTAAAACCCCAGACGAAGCTATCAATCTTTTTGAACGTATTGCCAAGGCAGAAAAAGAAAACTGGTTACCATTTTATTATGCAGCTCAGGTACATATTGTAACCACATTTGGGATAAAAGACGCAGAAGAAATCGAATTGAGATTAAAAAAAGCTCAGAATTTTTTAAATGAGGCCAAAACGTTTTCTAAGAATAATGCCGAAATTATGATTATGGAAGCTATGCTTAATACGGCTTATGTTGCATATAATCCATCGGTATATGGACCTGCACTTTCTGCCAAAGTTGAAGAACTGTATCAAAAAGCAAAAGCTTTACAGCCCAAAAATCCTAGAGCAATATTATATCATGCCGAGTGGAAAATGGGTAGTGCAAAATTCTGGGGTAAAGACCCAAAGGCCTTTTGTCCTGAGATAGAAAAAGCTATCTTGTACTTTGAAAAAGAAACCCATGATACACCCTTTTATCCTAAATGGGGAAAGAATCAGGTAAAAAGAGTTCAGCAAAGCTGTCAATAAAAAGCTTTAAAAACAAAACGACAAAATATACATGTTCGATTTACGAAAAATATTAAAAATAAGTATCATCATCGCGATTGGCATTGAGTTGATTATTATAATCTTTGGCGTAGGAGGTCCTTTAACAATTAAAGGCGTACTAGAAGATACTCTTATACAATTTATGTTTGCTTTTCCGCTTACACTGGCAAATACATATTTTTATGATTTCATTGGTAAATTCTACACATGGGAAAAACAGCCTCAGAAGCGATTATGGTTTGGCGCTATTGGCGCAATAATCGTTACCATGACTACAATAATCATTATACGTTTATTCCTTGTCGTGGGGTATCATGGTAAGCCCTTAGAAAAGTTTATACAAGACGAAAAATTAAGTTATTATCTAAGTGGGTTTGTTATTACCTTGATTGTAACACTCTTTTTTCATGCGTTCTTTTTCTTTAAAGAACTACAGAAACAAAAAATAACAGAGCAAAAAATTATTGCAGGTACGGCTTCGGCAAAATTTGCTGCCCTAAAAAACCAACTTGATCCGCATTTCTTGTTTAATAGTCTTAATGTACTAACATCTCTTATAGATGAAAACCCGAAGATGGCTCAAAAGTTTACTACATCACTTTCGAAAGTCTATAGGTATGTGTTAGAACAAAAAGATAAAGAATTAGTAACGATAGATGAAGAGTTAGCGTTTGCAAAAACTTACATGACTCTATTACAATTGCGATTTGAAGACAGTATCATATTCGAGATGCCCGAAAAAGCTACAAATCCCGAAGCCAAAGTAGTACCGCTTTCGCTACAAATCTTATTAGAAAATACGATAAAACATAATGTGGTCATGCAAACAAGACCATTGCACATTAAAATTTATGAAAAAGATAATTTTTTAATTGTAGAAAACAACCTTCAGCCTAAAGAGGTAATAAAACAAAGTAGTGGTGTCGGTTTAGGAAATGTACAACAACGATATGCATTATTGACTAAAAGAAAATTTTCGGTATACAAAACCAATGATGCTTTTATTGCAGAGCTTCCGATACTAACGAGAAAAATAAAATTTGCAGCCATTGAAGCTTCACAAACTTTAGAAAATATTGAACATGAAAAAACTATAAAATACGAACGCGCAAAAGAACAAGTGAAAAAGATCAAAGATTTTTACGGCAATCTTACTGCATACTGTATTGTTATTCCATTTTTAGTATTTGTTAATTATCAAACTAATGAGTTGGAGTTCCCTTGGTTTTTATTTGCCACGGGAGGCTGGGGAATTGGTATAATTTTTCACTACATGGAAGCTTTTGATCATCATCTTTTTTTAGGAAAAGACTGGGAGAAAAGAAAGATTAAAAAATACATGACCGAATCAAAAAACAAAAGTTATGACTAATGATAATCTAAAGAAAAAAAGCTATTACAAAGCAAAAAAGCGAGTAGAAAAAGAAAAAGGATTCTACGGTCACCTTATGGTATACATTGTAATAAACATTGCTATTGTAATAATTCATAGAATGGTATATCTTAATATTGATAAGATCAATCCTGATCATGGTTTTACCGAATGGCTTAATTGGAATTTACTGTTCACACCTGTGCTATGGGGTATTGGTTTATTAATTCACGGAGCATGTGTTTTCAAGAAAAACTTCTCGCTTTTTAAGAGGCTAAGGCGTTCTATTTTCAGCAAAGAATGGGAAGAAAATAAAATTAAAGAACTTATAGACAAAGACGATTTTTAAAATATATAATTATGAGAAATTTTGAAGAACAAAAACGATATGAACGTGCAAAAGAACGTGTAGAAGAATTAAAAAAATTCTATAACAACCTTATATCCTATTTTGTTGTTATTGGATTTTTAGCCGGATTAAATTACTATCAAAATGAGTGGCACTACGCCTGGTTTTTATGGGCAGCCTTTGGTTGGGGAATCGGTATAGTTTTTCATGCCATTAAAGCCTATAGAGTTAACCCCATGTTTGACAAAGACTGGGAAGATCGTAAAATCAGAAAATACATGGAAGAAGAACAGGATAAAGACAAACAACTTTGGGAGTAATTACAAAGTACAATCTTATATCAAACAAAAAATATTAAATACAAAAAGGTTTTTAAGACATAGAAACTTAGATTCTCTGAAACTTTGCAACGTAAAGAAACATGAACATCATTATCATCGAAGACGAAAAACCAGCAGCCAGACGACTAAATAGAATGCTGTCTGATCTAAACATAACTGTAAACACTATGCTACATTCTGTGCAAGAATCGATAGAATGGTTTAGTAATAATGAACACCCTGATTTAATTTTTCTCGATATTCAGTTAAGTGATGGGTTGTCTTTTGAGATCTTTGATGCTTTAACTATAAAAAGTTCGATCATTTTTACAACGGCTTATGATGAATATGCACTTAAAGCCTTTAAATTAAATAGTATTGATTATCTGTTAAAACCAATAGACGATGAAGAACTAGAAACAGCGGTTAATAAATACAAAGAACAACTCCCCAAAAAGCAACAGCTACAAGTAGATTTTGAAGATATTAAAAAACTACTCATCAATCCAATGGATCGGGTATATAAAAAACGTTTTACCGCCAGAGTTGGGCAACACCTTAAGATATTTCCGGTAGAAGAAATCGAATGCTTTTATTCTGAAAATAAAGGAACATACTTACATACTACTGATAATAGAAATTATTTGATTGATACTACACTTGAAGCACTCGAACATGAATTAAATCCACAACAATTCTTTCGTATTAGTAGAAAGTTCTATGTAAATATCAATGCCATTAAAGATATTATATCTTATACAAATTCAAGACTTCAAATCAAGCTGCACCGCTTTAACGAACAAGAGGTAATCGTAGCGCGAGAAAGAGTTAAAGATTTTAAATCTTGGTTGGAGTAAATTATTTTTTTTGCTTACCTAATCAAGGAAAAGTGTCCTTTTACATTCTGCCCGTCTCTTAAGTCTACATTATACCAATATTCTGATGATGGTAGCAGTCGACCCCGATATGTACCATTCCATCCTGTACCATTGGGTGAAATTTGTTTCAAGAGTTTACCTAGTCGATCATAAATGCTAAGTAATGCGTTAGGGTAGTTTTCGATTCCTTCAATATGCCATACATCATGAAAACCATCATTGTTAGGAGTAAAATACTCGGGATACACTAGCAAAATAAAATCTTGAGTATCTAAACCACAGCCATTTTCACCTCGAACATAAATAGTATATAAACCACCTTCGACACCAGTAAAGACATTACTATCCTGAAAAGATATTCCATCGATAGAATATCCGAATGCCCCCGAATTAGAGGTGGTGACGATAATCGAATCTCCTTCTGAGGTAATATTCTCTATAACTGGTATATTATTTTGGGTAAGTGTTATCGTTTTAATGCTAGAACATCCATTGGTATTGGTTACTTCTACTGTATACGTACCCGGAGTATTGACCAGAATTTGCGAACTGGTCTCACCAGTATTCCATAAATAAGTAACATTAGTTATACCGGCATCCAGGATACTATCTTCACCTTCACAAAAAGATAAATTTTCATCAAAAACTAGCGGTAATTCATAGAATCCAGCTGTAACGGGAATTCTTGTATCCGAGATACAATTGGCAAGGGTAGATATTGCTTCAGCATAGTACACTCCTGCAGTATCAACCTGGTATGATGTATTACCAGAAAGTAGTAGATTTCCTCCGATAGCACTATCATACCAATTTACGGTTTCATCATTAGAAACAGTTACCGATAGTATTAAGTTTTCATTTTCACAAACAATAACATCCCCATTACTAACAGGAATATTAGGCTCTGGTACAATGGAAACATCGAATACTTCTGATAATGAATTACATAATGGATTGGCAAGATTAATTGCATCTTCGGCTACTTTTACTCTATAAGACACCGAACTTGTAATTGGTGGAGTAGCATACATCGACGTGATTTCTCCAGGGATATCAAACCAATTAAGTCCATCTGTACTTTGTTGCCATTGATATGCATGTGTAGCATATATCGAAAAATCTGGATTTGCCATCAACTGTGTAGAAAAAGGTGTGTCATCTTGGCAAATGGCAACACTCGCATTGCTTAAGCTATCTGTTACGGTAATAAAATCTCCACAGGTTCTAAAAACGATATCATCTATTGCCAGATCATTACCACAACCACCATTACCATTATTAATCATTTTTAGGATCACAGAGGTCTGCCCCGGTACGGTTTGAAACACTAAACCATATTGTTCCCAAACCGGAGATGCGCTGCTCCCTATATTTCCGGTATCTCCGGAAGCTAATAGATTAGTATCGGTACTATCCCAAATTTGAAACCTAACATTGATCGGTATTTCTCCGCCACCACAATTATTAGTACTTGGCAATAAATTTAATAACCATGAAGAAAATTCGTAAGAAGTATTTTCGCAAAGCCCTGTTACCGTGCGTCTAAAAAATTCTCCTGCCGTAACATCTGCGTTAAAAATCAAGCTTTTGCCATCGGTATCATTAGGTGTATGATCCAAGGTATCATGCCAGTCAAAATACCCCGTAAAGTTAGAAATCGTATATTCTCCATCATCAGGCGTTCCATTTATGTACGTATATGTGGTAACTCCAACTGGTAACTGAGGTCCATTAGTGACACCTGTTCCAAAAGTTTCATTAAATATAGGATCTCCAGAGTTCCCATTACAAAATCCTAGCTGTGCCTGTGTCGTAAAAAATGTAAGGCTAACTGAAACAAAAAATATGAAGCGCAATGCCATTGGGGTCTTTTTCATGCCCCGAATATAGTGTAATTTAACAAATATTTAATAATTTATTTTAAGTTCAGAACTCTAGATAAACTAGCGATATTATACATTTTGAAACTAAAAGAATTTTAAATACAAAAAAATATAGATCAAATTTTTAAACAAAACACATTCTAACCTATTAGTTCGAATGTATGAAGATCTAAGTAATAGAATTTTACTTGATTAATACTCCCATTTTCTCTTTTTATTCAGTTCTTCTTCTGCTTCTAGTACTTCTTGAGGAATTACTTTTAGAAAAGACGAATGTTGCTCGATAGCATACTCTAATTTTTCTACGATATCATCTATAGAGTCATTTTCATAATCAATATCCAGAGGTGGTTTGATTACCATGGATTGTAAAATCCCTTTCTTTTTAATTACCACTCCTTTTTTATCAAAAGATCTTCTAAATCCATCAATCACTATAGGGATCACAATAGGCTTATACTGCCTAATGATATGTGCTGTACCTTTCCGAATGGGTTTGAAGGGTTTTGTTGTTCCCTGCGGAAATGTGATCACCCAACCATCTTCTAAAGCTCTTGAAATATTTGTAATATCGCTCATCTTTACCTGGCGATTAACTTCCTTTCCTTTTTCTCTCCAAGTACGCTCCACAGTTATGGCACCTGCATATGCCAGAACTCTTGCCAATAAACCAGCCTGCATTGTCTCTTTTGCAGCCACATAATAAAGATTCATTTTTGGTTGCCACAAGTATCCAACATTTTTAATAGAATCTGTACGACCGCTTAAACTAGCGTTGAAAACATGAAACATTGCTACTACATCTGCAAAATAGGTTTGATGATTAGAAACAAATAAAACACCATTATCAGGAAGATCCTTAAAAATTTCGCTCCCTTCTATTTTTAATTCATTAAAACCACGATAGCGCCTGTGCGTTAAGCCCCCCATAATACGGATAAGCCATTTTTTTAAAAATAATATATGCCCAAAAGGATTTCTCTTAAACAATCCCATAAATACATTCTTGTTTAGTATGTTATTTAGTGCCCGTGTATTTCAATTACCTTTGTTTTTGTGTAATGATTTGATTTTCAATGAAAATTACTAACAAAAGATTAAAAAACCGGTATGTTCTTCGATAAATTCTTGTGAAAATTTCGAAAAGACAAGTTCCAAATATACAAAATCATTCCTCTTTTGAAATTTTTAAAAACATTTTGAGTTCGCTTAGCATCATAGCCGTTGCACCCCAAACTACGTAACTATTTAGTTTAAAAGATGGTACCTCTATGTTTTCTGCATATGAAGTAGATAATTTTTGTGCTGTTACGTTATCCTCATTCAGTAATTCTGCCAATGGAACTTCAATAACCTTGGCAACTTCTTCTTTTTGTAATACAAAATCAGGTCTCTCTTCGGTAAAACCCATAAAAGGATGTACCCAAAAATTAGAAGGAGGAATATATACCTTGGTTAATGATTTTATAACTTCAACAGTATTCATAGGTACACCAATTTCTTCCTGGGTCTCTCTTAATGCTGTTTCGGTATAATTTTGATCTTGCATTTCTACTTTCCCTCCCGGTAATGCAATCTGTCCAGAATGTACTCCTTCATACTCGGGTCTCAAAATTAAAGCAATATGCGTTGTGCTCTTTTTGGGATAAAAAAGCATCATCACTGCAGCATTTCTTGGGTTTCTTTCTTCAATCATCATCGAATTAAGCTCTTTCATTCTAATCTCTGGAGCCATAATAAAGTGTGAAGATTCTCCCGGTACTGACATTTTCTTTATTTTTGGAATTAAATTTTTAAATGTTTCAAATGTCATTGACCAGATCTATTTTAACTTTTTGCACTTGTATTCTTTTATTCTGTAATTGTGAAGATACACATTCTAAAAAAAATAAGCAGAAAACAATAGACTCTCATTCGAGTAGTGATACTAGTGTAGTAAAAGATACGCTTAAAAAAGAAACAAAGAGTGATGTTGTTTTACAAGAAAAAGAGGCAAATGAAGAGCCGTTTAAACTTACCAACAAAAACCTCAGAGAGTTTATGACCAATTATGGGAAAGAAAACCCTGAAACTTTGGTTAGAGTAAAAACGACCTATGGTAATATTGATATCCAACTATACAAGGAGACCCCTATACACAGAGCCAATTTTATCTATTTGGTAAAGCAGAAATATTTTGATGAAACATTTTTCTACCGTGTAGCTAAGGGCTTTGTAATTCAGGGAGGTAATAGCGACCGCCAACAAATGGCTGTTAGACGTTTCGAAATTGGGGAGTATACAATTCCGCAAGAACCTGTTAAAGGTCTTACACATACTCGTGGTGCAGTAGCATTGTCAAAGCAATGGGTAGATAATCCATCTAACCGTTCAACTCCTTTTGAGTTTTTTATAGTTATTTCAAAAAAAGGAGCACATCACCTTGATGGAGAACACACTATTTTTGGAAAAGTAGTAAAAGGTATGGCTGTAGCCGATAAAATTTCTAATGTTCCTGTAGATGGGAGTGAATGGCCAAAAGAAAATATTTTTATAAAAGCCGAAGTGATTAAGTAACGGTTTCAGGTTTCAGGTTTCAGGTTTCTGGAAAATACATGAAAAAATCTGTAATGCAACTCATTACCCAATTTATAATCGTTGCGTATAGTAATTGTAATCTTTTAAAATGGTATCCAAAAACTGACGGTCGTACAACTCAGACTTAACTTCTAAAATTTCTTCTACCTTATTTCGTAATGCAGTTAATGTTTTATAATCATTAGATTTTCTAGCGATATGATAGGTTTCTTTAATTAACCGCACATCTTTGTCAGAAAGCTTCGTTACGTTTAAAAACTTAGGTTGGTAATCATCTGTGATTTCTTCTAAAATGGTATGCGAAATTTTCACTTTCTGTTTTGTACTGATCACAATAGTACCCGCCGCTGCATCACCAAGTCGTTGACGTTTACTCGAAAATAAAATGCTAAATACACCTACAGATGCCATAAAGATCCAAATATCCACTAATCTCAACATCCATCTAACCAAATAATTACTCCAATGCGCAGGTAAACCATCAATGCGCACCACTTTTATTTTCAGGATCATTTTCCCAACGGTTCTACCATTAAAAATAATATGCATATACAGTGAATAAAACATAACAGGTAACAATAAGAGGGATTGTATCCCAAATACAGTCCAGTTATCTTTGAAAGCAGTTCCTACAAGTGCTGTAATAAAATTTACAATAAAGAGGTAAAGCCAAAATATAACAAGGTCAATTAAAAATGCAAGCATCCTCTCACCTATACTAACAGTTTTATAATCCAGATTTACATTTTGTGTGGTATTGATTGCTATATTTGACATTTATAAGTAAGTGATTATCTTTAAACAAAAAATTGATAGATGCGGGAAGCAGCTTTTGTGAAGCAAAATAAAGAAAAATGGATCGCTTTTGAAAAGGCAATACATGAAAATTTCAAGATTAGTCCAGATCAACTTGCCGATTACTATATACATTTGACTAATGATTTGTCTTATGCTCAAACGTATTACCCTGATAGTAAGACGTTACTCTACCTTAATTCATTAGCCTCACAAGCACATCAAAAGATATATATTAATAAAAAAGAAAGTAAAAATAGGGTTGTAGAATTCTGGAAAACAGAATTTCCTTTATTTTTCTCTCAACATCAAAAAACATTATTTTATACTTTTCTGATTTTTACTACTGCATGTTGTATTGGTATCATCTCTGCTCTAAATGATTCTTCATTTTTAAGGTTAATTTTGGGCGATGCTTATGTTAATGAAACGCTTAACAATATTGAAAAAGGAGATCCAACGGCAATTTATAAAAGCGGAAGCATGGTGGGTTCTTTCTTAGGAATAACGATAAACAATATAAGAGTAGCATTCTTAGCATATGCATTTGGTGTAATTACCTCTATAGGAACAGCCTATGTATTATTTAGTAATGGTATTATGCTTGGAGCTTTTATGACTTTCTTTTATACAAAAGGCCTTTTATTTGAAGCTTCTAAATCGATATGGTTACACGGAACAATAGAGATTTCTGTTATAATAATAGCAGGTTGCGCTGGGATAGTAATGGGAAACAGCATCCTATTTCCTAAAACCTATTCTAGAAGAGTATCTTTTATGAAAGGTGCTAAAGATGGTCTAAAAATAGTGGTGAGTACTATTCCTTTTTTTATTATTGCCGGATTTATCGAAGGGTTTATCACACGATATTCTAATATGCCGGTATGGTTGGCAATGCTAATTATTTTTAGTTCATTAGCACTTATTTTATTTTATTATGTCATATACCCCAATCTTTTAAAAAAAACATATGAAAGACAACTATATAGAACTGAAACAGAATAGGGATCTTGGAGAAATAATCTCTACCTACTTTGATTTCTTTAAACATAACTTAAAAAGTTTTACCAATATTTTTATAAACTATAATGGTGTTTTTATTCTTCTGCTATTAGGAGTAAGTTATCTTATGGTAACAGGTTTTCTTGGCCTATATGAAAGTGGTACCTCAGGTTTGGGAGGAGATCCCACCAGAGATGACTCTTTTATGTTTATAGGTATAGGTTTCTTTCTCTTCTTTATCGTATTTATGATCATTGCAGCACTAAACTATAGTTTAGCATCTGGATACATGATTACCTATGAACAACAAAAAAAAGTCATAGATAACAAACATGATGTATGGAATTTTGTAAAAGAAAACTTCGGTAAAATATTTATATTTATTTTACTACTAATACCCATATATATTGGTTTTGCAATCATCTCTGTAATCTTCGCAATTATCCCTATTATTGGTACATTAGTACAGTATGTACTACAATTTGCATTGACATCATGGATTGGACTATCTTTTATGGTGATGTTGCATGAAAATAAAAGTGCTACAGATGCCTTAGGAGAAGGTTGGGATTTGGTAAGAAGTAATTTTTGGAAATGTGTGGGGGTTAATTTTATTCTCGGGTTACTAGTTGGACTATTAGTACTATTTATTATTGTAGCCATACCCGGAGTAATTGGAGGTGTCTATACCTACATTATGATTGACGCGGGTGCCGACATAGTAAACTCTGCTGTGGCAAAAATTATATATACACTTGGGCTATGCATCATTTTAGTGATCTTGACATACTCGCAATCGCTATCCCAATTTATTAACGGAATTTTGTATTTCTCTTTACACGAACAAAAATATAATGTAAATACAAGAGAAAAGATTGATCAAATCGGTGCTGGTGAATAAGAAAGGATACTATATTATATTTATTTTTTTTGTAGCTCATTTATTTTCACCTATGTGGGCCCAACAAGACTCTCTCAAAATAGCAATTGATAGTAGTAAGGTATCTATTATTGATTTTTCTGATGACTTATCTGAAAAATATACTGGAGATGATTTTGACTACAATACAGTAGAAGGCGAAGCAGAAAATTTCTTAGTCCGAGCACTAAATTGGTTTTTTAACAGCTTGCAAAGTATTTTCGGGGTAACAATTGATCCATTATTGGCCAAATTACTAGAAAACATTATCTATATCGTACTCATCGGTATTGCGGTGTACATACTAACCCGGATATTGGTAGGAAAAGATGCTGTATCTTTTTTTAGAAAAAAGAATACCCTTGTTGCACCCATAAACATTACCGAAGAACATATCGAAAAAATAAATCTAGACGAATTGATTAACGACGCACTTGCAGAAAAAAATTATCGCCTAGCCGTACGATATATGTATCTAAAAACACTGCAAGATTTATCAATAAAAAAAATAATTGATTACCATTTCGAAAAAACCAATACCGATTACTATAGAGAGATTGCTGATATTACAATAAAACAAAATTTCAATAGGGTTTCTTACCTATATGACTATATATGGTATGGCAAATTTGAGTTAGATAAAAATGGGTATCTCAATGCTAAAAAATCTTTTGATACCTTAAATTCTAAAATGAAAAACTTTGGATAGAAAGTCAAGAAACATATTGATTCTATTTGGGATAGCATTATTGGCAATTATTGTTATTGAATTGTCCAGGCCAACACCTATCAATTGGAAATCAAGTTATACCTCATCAGACAAAATACCATTTGGTGGATATGTCCTTTTTGAAGAACTAAAAGATCTCAAAGAGGATAAAGAGATACATCTCATTTCGAAAAACTCATTTGATTTCTTAAGTGACTTAGAATACCCATCGAATTCAGCATATCTATTTATCAATTCCAGTATCGATTTTGATAAAAGATCTTATGAAAAACTTATAGAATATGTAAGGCAAGGAAATTCTGTATTTCTTTCAGGAGAAACTTTTGGTCACATTATCAAGGACTCCTTAAACATAGAAACAGAAGTAGATTACCAACTTACCGAACAAGAAATTACACCAACATTTTTTTCTACTTTTTTAAAAGAAGATTCGTTACCAAAATTTAAAAAGAATATATACAAAACAGTTTTTAAAAGCTTCGACACCACAAAAACGACAACATTAGGGCATTATAAGAATGAAGAAACGTTAGAGAGGCTCAACCAAGTTAATTTTATAAAGGTTAAAGAAGGTAAAGGAACTATTTATTTAAACACCCTGCCCCAAGCGTTCTCTAATTATTATATGCTTAACGGAAACCAAAGATATGCAGCCACATGTCTTTCATTTATCGACAATCATCAAATATTGTATTGGGATGATTATTTAAAAGACGGTCGTAAGATTATAAATTCGCCTATGCGATTTGTACTAAATCAAACCCCATTGCGTTGGGCCCATTATCTTTTGATTATAGGCTTATTGGTTTTTGTGATTTTTACAGCAAAAAGAGAGCAACGAATAATCCCAATTGCTAAACCCTTAGAAAATACATCAATAGAGTTTACTAAAACGATCGGAAATTTATATTTTCAGCATAAAGATTATAGTGATATCATTTCAAAAAAGATAACCTACTTCCTCGAAAAAATAAGAAGCACACATTATATAAATACCAATACATTAGATACTGATTTCATTAATAGGCTTGCGGTAAAAACAAATCACTCTGTCGAAGAAACCAAAGACCTTATAAATTATATCAATACTTTAAGAGGAAAAGCTATTCATAGTGAAGAAGATTTGATAGCATTGAATAAAAAAATAGAAGAATTTACACTATAAATTATGGAAGAAACTAACGAAAATCCATTGGAGTTTAACAATAGAATAGATCTTAAAAACCTGCAAGAAGCTGTTCAAAAAATCAAAGAAGAACTGGGCAAAGTAATTATTGGTCAACACGAGATGATCGATTTGTTGATTATTTCTATCCTTGCCAATGGGCATTCTCTTATCGAAGGAGTACCAGGAGTAGCAAAAACGGTTACTGCTAAACTACTTGCCAAGACGATGAATGTAGGTTTTAGCCGAATTCAGTTTACTCCTGATTTAATGCCAAGTGATATTCTTGGAACTTCAATCTTTAATGTAAAAACATCAGAATTCGAATTCAAAAAAGGGCCAATATTCTCAAATATCATTCTAATCGATGAGATTAACCGTGCTCCTGCCAAAACTCAAGCAGCTTTGTTCGAAGTAATGGCAGAACGGCAAATTACCATAGATGGGATTGAAAATAAAATGCAGAGCCCACTCCTCGTATTTGCAACACAAAACCCTATCGAACAAGAAGGTACCTATGCGCTACCTGAAGCACAATTGGATCGTTTTTTGTTCAAAATTAATGTTGGTTACCCATCGATCGAAGAAGAAGTAACTATTCTCGAAGGACATCACCAAAGAAAAAGCGCTGTTGCAACTGATATGATTCAACCCGTTCTTAATGCCAAACAAATTGAAGAATATCAGGAGATCATTAAAAGTATTATTGTAGAAAATAACTTATTAAAATATATAGCGTCGATTGTAAATAACACCCGAAATAATGGTAATTTATATCTTGGGGCATCGCCTAGAGCTTCAATAGCAATAATGAATGCCTCAAAAGCGATGGCAGCTATTAATGGTCGGGATTTTGTTACTCCCGATGATATCAAAAAAGTTGCGCCTCCAGTATTAAGGCATCGAATTATATTAACTCCAGAAAGAGAAATGGAAGGTTTTACAGCTGAAAAAGTAGTATTGCAAATTATTGAAACGATAGAAATCCCTCGATAGTGAAAGGTTTTTTAAAGAGTTTATACCTAAAACAATTATTTTTTACCGTATTCTTTTCGATAGCGGTACTTTTTATTGTTTCCTATTTTTTTGAGAACTTGTTTAGTATTGCAAAACTTTTACTCTTTATACTCTTAGGTGGGCTAATATTTGACATTCTATTGTTATACAGAAATAAAATAGGTACTCAAGCTCATCGCGCCTTGCCCGAAAAATTATCTAATGGAGATCAAAACAGTATTGAGATTACTATAGTGAATAGATATCAATTTACAAGTACCATTAAAATTATCGATGAGTTACCAATGCAGTTTCAGCATAGAAACTTTGCAATTGAATCTCGCCTAAAACCTTCTGAAGAGAAAAAATTCACTTACGAATTACGACCTACCCAACGTGGTGAGTATCACTTTGGAAACCTTAATATTTTTACATCCTCTCCATTAGGATTTATTGCAAAGAAAAGACAGTTTTCGACTAATGCGATGGTGCCTAGCTATCCCTCTTTTTTGCAACTTAAGAAGTATGATTTTATAGCATTTACAAATAAATTAAGGCAATACGGACTCAAAAAAATAAGAAGGATAGGCCATACACTAGAATTTGAGCAAATTAAAGAATACGTATCTGGGGATGATATCCGAAACATCAACTGGAAGGCAACTGCCAAGAAAAACCATTTAATGGTAAATCAATACCAGGACGAAAAGTCTCAGCCTATCTATTCTGTTATTGATACAGGACGTGTGATGAAGATGCCTTTTAATGAATTAAGCTTATTAGACTATGCTATTAATGCCACTCTCGTAATTTCGAATATCGCTATCAAAAAGCAAGATAAAGCGGGTATGTTTACATTCTCGAGAAAGGTAGAAAACACTATTGTAGCGCAACGAAGACAAAGCCAGATGAATTTGATACTGGAAACATTATACAACATCAATACAGATTTTGCAGAATCAGATTTTGCAAGATTATATATAGATGTAAAACGTAATATCACACATCGAAGCTTACTTCTATTATATACAAATTTTGAAACTCTAGATGGATTGCATAGACAACTCCCGTATTTACAAGCTATTGCCAAAACACATTTATTAGTGGTGATTTTCTTTGAAAACACAGAGCTGAAATTGGTTTTAGACCAATCTGCCACCTCTACCAAACAAATTTTTGAAAAAACCATTGCCGAAAAATTCATGTACGAAAAGAAAATGATTGTTAATGAACTAAGTAAACATGGTATCCACTCGATACTTACGGCTCCAGAGGATCTTACGGTAAACACGATCAATAAGTATTTAGAGATTAAAGCCAGAGGACTTTTGTAAGTATCAACTTAGGGTGATTGATAAATAAGAAATCACCAATAAAAAAAGTTCGTGTATTATACACTTTTGATATATAACACACGAACTAATAGCTAAGATGAATATCCCCCTTGCTCTTAACTATTCTAAATATTTCCAGCCTTCCAGAAAATCTTCCCAATTATTTTTAAAATATGCCGCCGGAGCATAGGATCCAGGTTTAAAAATACCAGCATACATTTGTGTACTGCCTACTTTATAGGATTCAAAATCAATCATACGAAACCCTTTTGATTCTAGCTCACTCCATTTATTACGAAATTGAGTCCAGTCACTTTTAAAATAAGCCGCTTTAGCATAGGATCCAGGCTTGAATATTCCTGCATACATTTGCTTATTTCCAACTTTATAGGATTCAAAATCGATCATACGAAATCCTTTTGACTCAAGATCACTCCATTTTGCCACAAAATCATTCCAATTATCTTTAAAATATGCAGCTTTAGCATAGTTTCCTGGTTTAAAAATCCCTGCATACATTTGCTTATTCCCTACTTTATAGGATTCGAAATCAATCATGCGAAATCCTCTTGATTCAAGGTCGCTCCATTTTGCTACAAAATCATTCCAATCATCTTTAAAATATGCAGCTCTGGCATAGTTTCCTGGTTTAAAAATCCCAGCATACATTCGCTTATTCCCTAACATATAAGAATCAAAATCAATCATGCGAAATCCTTTTGATTCAAGATCACTCCATTTGTTACGAAATTGAGTCCAATCATCTTTTATATAAGATGCACTATCATAACTTCCGGGCACAAAAATACCCGCATACATTTGTCTATTCCCTACTCGATACGATTCAAAATCCATCATACGATACTCTCTACGTCTTGGAGCATCTATTAGTACACGACCTTGTGGTATTTCTTGCCCATTAAAACTTTGCCATCCAGTATGAAGTGTAGTTTGGTTATGTACATACGTTTTAGCGGATCCTTTTCTAAACTTCATTGCTTTAGCACTTCCATTCTTTTCTACATGTATATGCAAATGAGACCCGGTTGAATTCCCAGAGTTTCCTACTCTACCCAAAAACTGTCCTTTTACGATGTTAACCTGATCTGCAGGGTCATACATCACATATTGGTTTTCATTATTGGTTGATGCCGGAAAAGTAGCTTCTTGTATATCACACAAATTTAAAGGTATCGATCCAGGAATCATATGTGCATATAATACGCGAGATCCATCGGTATGTTCTACCCATAACATGTTACCTCCTCCCGGAATCAATTTAGCGGCAACAAATGGGTGCTTTGTGCCATCAGCTGGGTTTTCTGGAGCATTACGCCAGCCTCCAATTATTTTACCGCTGGCAATGGCATAAATTGGTTTTCCGTAAATAACATCATCAGAATTTTTGCTTCCATTGGTTCCTGCTTTTAAATGAGTCCATTTGTTATTACCTAAATAACGTTTTACATGAATGTCTTTCCCTTTTTGTTGGATACCCGCTGCATGATTCTTTGTGTATACCCGCTCCTTAGGTTTTATATCTTCTCCCCTAAACGGAAATTCGTAAAGAACTTGCGCTGGTAATATGTTTAAACCCTTTTCTGAAGTTTCTTCGATTGTAGTAGTGATTTCATCTTTTTCACAAGAGATACATGAGATCAGAAACAAACCAATCAATAGTTTTAATGTTGTAGTTTTCATAAATATGGTGTTAAGAGTTATACGTGAATCTATGATATCAAAAGTGGTTCATTTCTGATATCACATAAATGTATATAAACAGAGTAGCATTTTTTACCTATAATGTATAGTTGATAGGTCTGAATTGACGAGAACTATTTTTGGGTTGATATTTGACCATACTCACCCGTTCATGTCGTATCTAAAAATCAAAACTACATTCTATCCCCAGAAAATGACAATTCGGTATTTTCTTTTATTGTATGGTAAAGGATATATAGACATTTGAATCATCAAAAATCAAATAACTATAAAACTTTAAATACATGAAAACTCTCGCATTAATTCTCGTCTTTTTTATTTCTAACTTTATCATCCAAGCGCAAGAAGAAACTAAAGGAGTAACGATTACCGTTACTGTTCCTAACATAACAAGTTCTGAAGGAGAAGTTGTTTTTGGACTCTACAACGAAGATACTTTTATGAAAGCCGCCCCAATACAAGGGCAAAAAAGTAAAATAACAGAGGGTATTGCAAAAATCACATTTACCAATGTTCCCGAAGGTATATTTGCCATTTCATGTTTTCATGATAAAAATGGTAACAATAGAATGGATTTTGAAGACAACGGAATGCCTAAAGAAAATTATGGAGTATCCAATAACAACATGAGCTATGGCCCACCAATGTGGAGCGATGCAAAATTTGAAGTTGGAACCGAAGATTTAGGTCTTGAAATCAGAATGTAGGAATACAAATCAATCATCAATCATCAATCATCAATCATCAATCATCAATCATAAAGGCTCAATCTAAAATTAGGTTGAGCCTTTTACAGTAAGTAAAAAAAGTAGGCTAGTTTATTATTTTCTTGGTGTATTTTTTACCATTCACTGTTCCTCTAAGTAAGTAAATACCTTTTAAAGGTAGATCCAGTTCTAAAGTTTTGTGTTTTTGACTATTTATTTGCGTATAACTTTTAATCAAATGACCAGCTAGATTATAAACATTAAGATTAATGTTATCAGAAGGTGTTTTGCTTATATCTATAATAAACCTATTTTCATGCTTCCTATACACCACAATATCATCATTTTCTTGAGAATCAATCTGATTTTGCTCTTTGGTTTTGGCTCTATTCTTTGATGTTACTATTATATCTTTAATAAAAGTTTTTTTCTGACTTCCTCTATAGTCTTCTAATTGTATTTGACTAGGAGAAAATGTATAGTTTAGATGGGAGAATGTAATCACCCTAGTCTCACCAGGTCGTGCCGGAAAAGAGTAATGTAATCTCGCTTTGGTTTTAGCCCCCTCTTGATACCAAGGGTTTTCTCCGTTTAAATTAGAATTGGTAATAACATACTCTGTAAAATCAGCACCATTGGGTAGTTTAAAACGTCCTCGAATTTCATTCAGGTTATTTCCACTGGTAATTACACTGCGAGCAGAATAATTATTTCTTTCATAGAAATCGACTGCCATAGACGGTCGCTTAGCAAAAGAGAACCAACTGCGAATAAACTTTGTATTCATTTTGTTGTACCCATTAGCATCTGCTGCTTTATTACCATCTCCATAACCCAGTGGTTTATCGGTAACAAAATTATTAATGGTTAATAAAGAGGATCTGTTATCTCCTCTTCCTGGATTACCGGCAATATCATATCTGTGCGTCTGCAGGAGTTCACTAACCTGATTCGCAGCATAATCATTTTGGCGTGTATAGTTAAACTCTGCATGCAACCATGATGGAGCTCTACTGCCAAAATCTTTCTCTGATAATACAACAAGCCGCTTATTTGTATTAATCATCGCGGTTAGCGATGGCCATCTTTTGTTTCGCTGTGGTTGGGAATACAAATAATGATCAATATTGGCTCTTGAGTTACATCGATTACCTCTACCATTAAAAGCATCCTTAATATGGCTCACAGTTACATCACCATCGATTTGCATGTGTAATGTGACAATCTCATTGCGGTTTCGATCCAAAAATCTTTTGATATCTTCTAGAAAATCGCACATCTCCATCCAATGCCAATATCCACCAGCTCCATGGCCGAGATGTAAAAAAGAGCCTTTAAAAAGATTAGATACTCTACCATACTGTAGGTCGATCATAAAGCTGCGAACCCCATTATTAAGCTGTGTATTAATAGAATGTTGCTGATTTTTACCTCCTGCTCCACCATCGGTGGCACCTATTTCGGGGTTTTGGTATGCATTGTGGGTGATCAACCAAGAAACCTCATCATAACGACGAGACTGGTTCAAGTCTTTTGTTTTTTGACTGTTGCCAAAAGTACTGCATAAACAGATAATGGCTAATAAAGTAATTTTTGAATTCATAAAATTGATTTTGTGTTACTACTATTTTCAACTTAACATTGAATTCAATTACAATATATTCCCTTATATTATATGTAAGTATGTCTAACAAAAACTATAGATAATGAATAGTTTACTTCATCTGACTCACCATTAAAGCTACAAGTAATGTTTGTATAATTGCTATAATAAATATGAGCACTATAATTATGTTTACAACATCCCATTTCTTCTTTTGCAGTGCTATTTTAGGTTTCATAGGGTATAATTTAGATGTTGGAGAAATTCAAAATTAGCAAAGGATTTTGTAGCAGCTTGTAAATCAAAGGTTACAAAAAGTTCACATTGCTAAAAAACAGGTTTACATTTAGTTTACATACCCTGAAACCATTAGTAAAGACTGAATTTATTACTATATTAGAGTTTCTATAATAATAGCATTAACGCGATATTCGTTTTATTAAACCCGTAGTTAAACCCAGATTATGCATTAGAAAATCTATTACAGCTTGAAACTGCTCCAAAATATATCGCTTTGCTACATTTTTAAGATTCACCGTAGCGGTGTTATGCTAAATCTTATAAAATGTTATATTTTATTGTAGTTGAAACCTTCATTACGAAGTTCCAATGCATAATCTGGGTTAAAATTCGATTTAGGCCTTTTTGAGAAAAATCTGCTTAAAACTAAGGATGAAATATTGTGCCCAAATGCTATTAAAAACATAACGTTTTATACTCCTTAACATAAAAATAAAAGATGGTACCCCACAACGCAGTTCTTTTTTTATGGATCGCACTTATCCTCAATTTTTCTGCACAAAGTCAAAGTAGAGATGCTATCATCAAAGAAGTGGATAGCTTAAATTGTCATTATCATGATGATGATGCAAATAAAACTTTTGAAAACACATATACGCGTCTTAAAAAATCTCAATCTGTTAACTATACAGAGGGGTTGCTTGATACCTATAATGATTTAATGTGGAATTATGGGCGGCAGCAAAACTTGGATAGTGTTTTGTATTATTCAAGTAAGTTTGAAGCTATAGAAACGATATATCCAAATAAAAAGCATCGGATAAGTTATCTAATGGACAAAGGGAATGTTTTCTTATATTTTCTTGGACACAATAATGAGGGGCTCGATATTTATTCTGAAGCATATAAGCTTGCCGCTGATGAGGATGAACTTACAAAATCAAAAATAAGGGCAAATCTTGCTGTAGGGTATATCCAAAAAGGGCAATATGACAAAGGGATCACCATGTTAAAACAATCTCTTAACGATTCGGCTTCTATTGGTGAGCGGTATAAGCATGTTCAGCTGTCTCATCTGGCCTTAGCTTATCAATACAAAAAAAAGCCAGAAAAAAGTACTCCAATACTTCATAAAATGTTAGCCTATGGGAAGAAACACCAAGATATACAAATGGAACTATATTCGACACATCTTCTTGCTCATGATTATTTTCTTACAGGAAACTATCAAAAGGCTATTGATAGTGGTTTGTCGGTTAGGAAAAAGCTTATTGCAAACGGTTTTAATAGGTTTATTGCTGCCAATTCAGAATATCTAGCCGATTCTTATAATGCTATTGGGGATACAAAAAATGCAATCTATTATCTTGAAGATGCCATTAGGACCACCGATAATCTTGCAGACATCCCAAGATATTATAAAAGCCTTGGAGAATTTTATAAAAACAGCGGTTCTTTGATGTCTGCCATACATAGTTATGAAAAAAGAGAATCTATAATTGATAGTTTACGTGCACTCGAAAAAAAGAAATTTACAGGCTTATATGATACTAAAATAAAGTACATCAATCAAACACAAGAAACCCAAAGAGTATTGTTAGAAAAAGATATTCTGTCCGAAAAAAATGGAAGACAAAAACTGTATATTATCTCTTTAAGTATCGGGTTATCCTGTTTGTTAATGATTATTGTTAGCTTTTTGATCTATACAAAGTATCACAAATCAAAAAAGACTGTTGTTGCACTAAAACAGAAAGAAAAAGAGGTCCTAAAAAATCATATCAAAGTTAGAGAAGATGAACTATCTGCCATCCTTATTGCCCAAACCAAAAGCATGGAAGAACTCACCGCAATAGAGCACAATCTCTGCAATGCCATACGGCATAATGATGCTAATGACATTACCGCTGCCAAAGAATCACTAAGTCGCTACATCGCTTCTCAAGGAAATTATGATATATTCTCTGAGCGCATAGGATCGCAGTATCCCGGTATTGTACACCAGCTCAAAAAAGAGCATCCAAAATTGTCTACCAATGAAATTAAACATTGCCTGCTTCTTAAACTGAGGTTATCGCTTAAAGAATCCGCACAATTACTTAATGTATCGATTAGTACCGTAAAAATGACAAGAAACAGAGCAAAAGCCAAAATGAATCTGCCAGAAGAACTTTCTTTAAAAGAATATTTGGATCAGATTGTTAATGATGAAATTCTTGTTTAAATAATAATAAATAAAATAAATTTTTAATAAACTTTTAATAGTTTTTATCAATAGCTTTCCTACTTTTGTGATCCTTAATTTTAGCAAATGACGATCACACAATTAAAATATGTTCTTGCAGTGGCAGAACATCAAAATTTTACGAAAGCAGCAGAAAAAACCTTCGTAACCCAGCCTACATTAAGTATGCAAATCCAAAAACTCGAAGACGAATTGGATATACTCATTTTTGATCGTAGTAAAAAACCGATAGCACTTACTGAGGTTGGAGCTAAACTAGTACAGCAAGCAAGAAATATTGTTAATGAAAGTGAACGTATACAAGACATTGTAGATCAACAAAAGGGGTTTATTGGCGGTGAATTTAAACTGGGTGTCATCCCAACTGTTATGCCCACTTTACTTCCAATGTTCTTAAACAATTTCATAAAAAAATATCCTAAAGTAAAATTAAAAATCGAAGAGTTAAATACAGAGACCATCGTAGAACGACTGATGGATGGTCATTTAGACGCTGCGATTGCTGCAACTCCTTTAGAAAACGAAAACCTTAAAGAAAGAGTACTGTATTATGAACCTTTTGTAGGATATGTTCCTTCTACACATAGATTAAATCAAAAGAAAAAGATTGATACTGCAGATCTTGATATCGATGATATGCTTTTACTAGAAGATGGACATTGCTTTAGGGATGGTATCATCAACTTATGCAAAACCAAGAAAAGTTATGATGAAGATCATTTTCAATTAGAAAGTGGGAGTTTTGAAACACTTGTAAAGCTGGCTAACGAAGGTTTAGGAATGACACTTCTACCCTATTTACATACTTTAGATATAAAAAACAATGAGAAAAGTAATCTTCATTATTTTAATGAGCCATCTCCTGCAAGAGAAGTGAGTTTGATTTTTAATAAAAGTGAATTAAAATTGCAAATAATAGATGCATTACACTCTACAATTGCTGGAGTAGTAAAAGGAGCTATTGCTTTTCAAAACGTGCAAATTATCAGTCCTCTTCAAAAAACAAAAAGCGACTAAAAAGCCGCTTTTTTTTTATTATGTTTTTAAATAAATTAAACAAGATTGTAATTCTGGTTGTTTAATGGTCAGAGATTGAATCCAAATTTTTAATTCTTCAATCTCATGCGGAAGTAATCTGTTTAGTGCTTTAAGAACTTCCTTTGTAAAAAGATTAACATCAAAACTTACTTTTTTAAGTACAGTCTTCGTGTAATCAAACATTGCTCTAGCCATAAATTAATAGGGGTTTAAAAAAATGTTAGGTTTAAACAAGTAATTGTAGGAATAGGCTTACGTTTTTATAATTAATATATGCTAATATATGCAAATAAAACCAAAAAAATGGTCATTTAGCGCATTTTTAACAGTACTAATAACTATTGTCGCCATCTAAAAGATCTCCTATCCCTCCCAGGATGCTTCCTTCACCTTTACTTTTACCTCCTCCTCTGGGAGCCAAAGCTAATACTCGATTTGCTAATCTGCTAAACGGAAGAGACTGTACATACACAACCCCTGGCCCAGTTAAAGTTGCAAAAAACAAACCTTCACCGCCAAAAATTGTGTTTTTGATTCCTCCAACAAACTCGATATCATAATTTACATCTTGAGAAAAACCAATAATACAACCAGTATCAATTTTTAATTTCTCTCCCGGTTGTAATTCTTTTCTTGCCGTAGTTCCCCCGGCATGTACAAAAGCCATACCATCACCTTCTAATTTTTGCATGATAAATCCTTCTCCTCCAAATAAACCTCGGCCTAATTTTCTTGAGAACTCAATTCCAACAGAAACTCCCTTTGCAGCGCAAAGAAAAGCATCTTTCTGACAAATAAATTTCCCACCGTAGTTAGTTAAATCTATTGGTATTATTTTACCAGGGTATGGAGCGCAAAACTTACCTTTTTTTTACCCGGAACTTGGTTATAAAAAGCGGTCATAAATAAACTTTCTCCCGTTAAGAGACGTTTACCCGCTCCAAATATTTTTCCCATAACACCTTTGTTCTTTTCAGAACCATCTCCAAAAATAGTGTCCATTTTAATACCGTCATCCATCATCATAAAACTTCCAGCTTCGGCAATTACTCCCTCCTGTGGATCAAGTTCTATCTCTACATATTGCATTTCTTCACCAATAATCTCATAATCTATTTCGTGTGCAGTCATAATTAAATGTATCGTTTTTAATTACCCGTTTTATGAACAGGTAGGTTAATGAATCTTTTCTTTATCAGTAAACAATTTTAGAAATGTGTTACAATTAAATCTTCATTTTGTATACATTATTAGCTTTTCACTTTAACAGTCCATTCAAAATTAAAGGTAGACACTTCTATCCCATCTTTATTAGTTCCAATAGATTTCATCCATACAGTTTGGCCCTCTCCGGTTTCTATTGTTTTTTGGATGGCATCTTCTACCAAATGTCCATCATTACACACAAATGTTATTCTACCAGTAGCCTTTTTTGTAAAAGTTGCATTGTTATTTGCTACCAGCATGGATACTTTTTTTCCGCTGTTTCTTATATATCCAGTTACTAAAGCACCTGTTGTTAATTCTGCAGCCATGCCTTGTACGGCCCAAAACATAGAATTAAACGGATTTTGATTGATCCATCTATGCTTTACAGTAACAGTACAATTGTTCCTATCTATTGTTTTTAATCGTACTCCGCACATCCAGGCAGAGGGTAATTTAAATAGTAAGAATGCATTAAGCTTTCCAGGAGTAATATTCATAGTCTTTGCTTTTAATCACCACAATATAGGCAAAAGAACTGTCTGTAAAAAACACCTTAAATCTTAAATTTATGTTAAATTATGGTACTATGTTTTGCATAATACCTTTTTAAAGACATATATTTGCATAAGAAACTATTATATACTTTTAAAAATGTCAATCAATAATCACAAAAATATTGCCACTTTCATACATCTGGGTGTATTTTCTAAATACTTTATCCCATTTGGAAATTATATTGTTCCCATTCTTTTATGGACCACGAATAAAGATAAATCAGACTTTATAGACAATAATGGTAAAGAGGCGATTAATTTTCAGTTAAGTATTTTACTATATACAGTAGTGTTAGGGATATTGTCATTTCCATTCTTCATTTTTAGTGTGTTTGGAGATGCTACAATTACGGATCTATTTCATTTTAATGATATATCCATCAATTTTTCAGATCCAGGAGGGTTTAGAACTCTTATTGGGGCCTCGTTTATAGGTATAATTGCTTTAATTGGTTTTTTTCTGGAAATAATTTTTGTGATCACAGCGGCATTAAAAGCAAACAAAGGTGAAACGTATAAGTATCCTCTTTGTATACGATTTATAAAATAATCATCAATCAACCATCATCAATCAAAAAATGAACAGTTTAACTTTTAAAAATTAGTTTTATGAAGATCGAAAACACAAAAGCGCAGATGCGCAAAGGTGTTCTGGAATATTGCATACTTTCTATCCTTAAGGACGATGATGCCTATGTTGCCGAAATTTTGGAAACCCTAAAAGATGCAAAAATGCTAGTGGTAGAGGGTACAATATACCCTTTATTAACCAGGCTAAAGAATGCCGGATTGCTAAGCTATCGATGGGAAGAATCTACATCCGGGCCTCCTCGTAAATATTATGGGCTCACAGAAACAGGAAAACTATTTCTAAAAGAATTAAATACTACCTGGGACGAATTACGACATGCAGTAAACCTGGTAACCAAACAAAAAAAGAAGTAAAATGAACAAGACAGTTAATATAAATTTAGCAGGCATATTTTTTCATATCGATGAGGAGGCTTATCTAAAACTGCAACGTTATCTAAATGCCATTAAACGTTCGTTTACCGATTCGCAAGGTAGAGATGAGATCATTGCAGATATTGAAGCTAGAATTGCAGAATTATTTAGTGAAAAAATAAAAGATGAACGACAAGTTATAGGCAACAAGGAAGTAGACGAAGTCATAGCAGTGATGGGACAACCCGAAGATTACAGGCTAGATGAGGAAATCTTTGAAGATGAACCAAAAGCAGCGTCTCAAAAACCTAGAACATCCAGAAATCTATTTAGAGATACTACAAATTCCTATGTTGGAGGGGTAAGCTCAGGATTAGGGCATTATTTAAGTATAGAACCCATATGGATTCGATTAGCATGGATATTATTTACCATATTCTCTAGTGGAGCCTTCGTACTTATCTATATTGCATTTTGGATTTTTGTTCCTGAAGCAAAAACTACAGCTGATTTTTTGGCAATGAAGGGAGAAGCAGTTAATATTAGTAACATAGAGAAAAAAATCAAGGAAGGGTTTGATGATGTTGCCGATACCGTAAAGAATGTAGACTATCAAAAATACAGCGATAAAGTAAAAAATAGTTCTACTACGTTCTTTGAAGCCTTAGGAGATGTTTTATTAGTCATATTAAAGATATTTGTAAAGCTAATCGGTGTATTTCTAATCATAGTGGCCGGAGTTACTTTAATTAGTCTATTTATTGGACTATTTACACTGGGTACTTTTGGATTTATGGATACACCCTGGGTAGAATACTTTGAAGTAAGCAATCATCCAGAAGTTCCATTATGGTTACTTTCTCTAACCGTATTTTTTGCAGTAGGAATCCCATTTTTCTTTCTATTCATCCTTGGGCTACGAATTTTGATAAGTAACTTAAAATCTATAGGAACCCCAGCTAAGCTCGGCTTATTAGGAGTTTGGATAATTTCAATTATAGGACTTACGGTTATAGGGGTTAGACAAGCAACTCTAGAGGCATATGATGCCGAAGTGATTACAGAAAAGCAACTATTACCAGTAACCAGTAAGGATACCCTAACTATTAAAATGGAATCAAATAATAGATACGTAAAACACCTTAAACACAGAAATGATTATAAAATCAAGAGAGACGCACAAGGTAACAGGATAATTGTGATACAGGATATAGAACTTTATTTTAAAACTTCAAAAAGAGATTCTATGGTAGGTATTACTATAGAAAAGAAAGCAGAAGGAAGATCATATGATGAAGCATCACAAAGAGCCGAAGAGTTAGATTATGCTTACGAGCTTGATGGTAACCACTTGTTACTAAATGGGTATGCAATTACAGAGTATGCTAGTAAACATAGAGACCAGGAAGTTAATGTAATACTTACACTACCAGAAGGAATCACAGTATTTGCAGACGAAAACACATCTGGGTTTAATAATTCCTGGAAATACGATGACTACATAACAATTGATAATAAAGAAGGTGAATATATTAAAGTAGTTGATGGAAAATTTGAATGTGAAAATTGCCCAGAAGAAGGAGAAGAAAATGATTGGGAATACAATGAATGGCAAGATGATGATGAAGTAAAAATTAATATCAACTCTGATGATCAAAATACTAACCTTAAAATTGATGAAGAAGGAGTACGACTTAAAAGTGAAGAAGTAGACATAAAAATAGACGAAAACGGAATAGAAATTAAAACCGATAATTAAATCAATCCTTGCCTTGGGCAAGATCAATCAAAAAACGAACAGTTAATAATTAAAATGTAAAATCATGAGCACACTAGTCAAAATTTTAGTAACCTTTTGTTTATCAATAGCCTGTTGTTCCTGCAATATAGTTTTCGATGGAATTAAAGGACAAGGAGAAGTGGTAAGAAAAGAAAGAGTCATTAATGAAAACTTCGATGCCATAAAAGCTAGTAGAGGATTAGATGTAATTTTAATACAGGATCAAAGTAGAAAGGTAATAGTAGAAGCCAATAAAAACCTGCACGAGCATATCGAGGTATATGTAAAAGAAAATACACTGTATGTAACTTCTGATGAAAATATCTATTTTGCCGATGAAAAAAATGTATTTGTATCCTATGACAAATTAAATCAATTAAGGGTAAATAGTGGTGCAAGTATTACTTCTGAAGAAGCGGTAAAACAAAAAGATATCGAACTTAGAGCAACTAGTGGAGCAGATATCAAGCTAAACATAAAAGCAGAATCTGTAACCTCTTCTGCTACCAGTGGAGCCATGATTGACCTAACAGGAAAAGTAAATTTTCATAAAGCGAATGCAACCAGTGGAGCTAACTTACGAGCAGAGGATCTTTTAAGTCTTGTATCCGAAGCTAAAGCGACCAGTGGAGCTTCAATCCGAATTCATGCAAAAAACCAATTCACCGGAAAAGCAACCAGTGGTGCCAATGTTGTATACTACGGAAAACCCAATAAAGTATCTGAAGTAGATAACTCGGGAGGACATGTAAGAAGACAATAAAAACAACATTCTAACCAATCAAAACTAAAGCTTCTGTAAAAAGAGGCTTTTTTTCTTATTAATCATTTTATGTAATTTCTCTTTTGTTCTGAAGTCTATTTATATTTGTAAACAACTTTCGTTAATCACTATACTTAAACAAAAAAAAATCTGTTATTAATATAAATTTCACGCAAATATGAGAACACCTCTGTTATTATTATTTTCATTTCTTTTATTGGGAAGTGTTTATGGACAAAGAGAAAAAGTTAAAGGCAATAAAATAGTGAGTACCGAAGAGCATAACTTAGAAAGTTTTCATACCATAGAAGTATATGAAAATTTTGAAGTAACACTCGATGAAAGCAGTGATAATATGCTAAAGATTGAAGCAGACAGTAATCTACAAGAGCTTATCGCCTTTGAGATTATTGATAGTGTCTTAACCATAAAATCTGACAAAGACTTGCGACGGGCTAAAGCTTTAAACATTGAAGTTTTTTATGCTTCAGAACTAAAGAAAATTGTACTACATAACAAAGTAAATGTAAAATCGTTGTCTCCTGTAACTTCTAGTCAATTTACAGTAGAAGTAAATGACAATGCCGAAGTCTTTTTAACCTCAGACACTAATAAACTAAGCTGCGTCTCCAATGGTAAGGCCAATGTAGAATTGCATAGTACTGCTAAAGAAGTTATTTATCAGATAAATGAAAACTCAGAGATAAAAGGAATAGTGACTGCAGATAGTCTTAAAGTAGATTTATATCAAAAAGCATCTTCAGAACTCTCGGGAGAAGTACAATCTATGTTATTACGAGCGGATAACGAAACCGACTTTTATGGCGAAAAATTAAGTTCAAAAAAGATGTCTATAGTCGCCGAAGGTTCGAGTGACTGTTATGTACTAGTCAATGAAGAAATAATAATTGAAGCCAGAGATAATACAGAGATATTTCTACTCGGTGAACCTAAAATCCATATCAATACCTTTTCTAATGAGGCAACTTTATTTAAGAAAAATATAGATTACGTTCCGAGCAGGTTAAGATTAAATTAATAAAAAAGTGCCTTAATTATTATAATTAAGGCACTTTTTTATTCTTATTCTATGTATTAAGCAGAAACCTCTTCACTAGTTTCTACAGTTGCCAGATAGCGCTCTGCATCTAGTGCAGCCATACAACCTGTTCCTGCAGCAGTAACTGCTTGTCTGTATTCTTTATCCTGTACATCTCCAGAGGCAAATACACCAGGTATATTAGTTTTTGTAGACTTACCTTCGGTAATGATATATCCGGTATCATCCATATCAACCTGACCTTTAAAGATATCTGTATTAGGTTTATGGCCAATTGCAATAAACAATCCTGTAATTTCGATTTCAGATTTCTCTCCAGTTTGATTATTAACCATTCGAAGACCTTCTACTACTTGATCTCCCAATACTTCATCAACCTCTGTATTATATACTACTTTAAGGTTAGGTGTATTTTCTACTCGATGTTGCATTGCTTTAGAAGCTCTCATATAATCTTTACGCACTAACATTGTAACACTAGAACAGATGTTTGCTAAATATGTAGCTTCTTCTGCAGCAGTATCCCCTGCCCCTACTATAGCTACATCCTGGTTTTTATAGAAAAACCCATCACAAACAGCACATGCAGATACTCCACCACCTCGTAATTTTTGCTCACTAGGTATTCCTAAATATTTAGCTGTTGCTCCGGTAGAAATGATTACAGATTCAGCTTCGATCTGTGTTGTACCATCAATAGTAATTTTATGAATCCCTCCTACTTCGGTACTAAAATCAACTGCTGTTGCCATTCCGATACGTACTTCTGTACCAAAACGTTCTGCTTGTTGTTGTAACTGTACCATCATTGTTGGTCCATCTATTCCTTCCGGGTAACCGGGGAAATTATCTACCTCGGTTGTAGTTGTCAATTGCCCTCCGGGCTCCATACCTGTATACATAACGGGTTTAAGATCAGCTCTAGCCGCATATATTGCCGCAGTATATCCTGCTGGTCCTGAGCCTATAATAAGGCATTTAATTCTTTCTATTGTGTCAGACATAGTCATTTCGTTTTTATCTGATGTAAAAGTAGCAATTTGACGATAAACCTTACATTAAAGTTATTAAGAATTGTTATTATCCCATAAACTTCAATTATTGAATTTTTTCTTACAACTCAATACTAGTACATTTACATCTATATAAAAATCATTTGCAACTAAAGCTGTGGTATATGAATTTAAAAGAAAATAAGAAAAATGCAATCGCATTTTACAAAACTGCTTATGAAGGAAATCCTAAAGATGCTATAAAGCAATTTGTTGGTAAAGAATATATTCAGCATAATCCTGATGTTGCCGATGGAACAAAGGGGTTTATCGATTATTTTGAAAGAATGCAAAAAGAATATCCTGATAAATCAATTGAATTTGTTAGATCTATTGCCGAAGGAAATTTAGTAGCACTTCATACACATCAAATATGGCCTGGAAATGATGAATATGTTACAATGGACTTTTTTAGGTTTGATGAAGATGGAAAAATATGTGAACACTGGGATTCAATTCAGCAGATTCCTAAAGATTCAGCGAATCCTAATAAAATGTATTAACGCTAAAAACCTGATAACAAAACATTAAAACGCACTGAACTCATCTTTTTTCTATACAATTATGACATTTTTTGACACATTAGATATTTTAGGAACAACGGCCTTTGCAATTTCAGGAGCATTGAGCGCAATGAAACGAAGACTTGATCTTTTTGGAATTTTTATCATTGCATTCGTCACAGCAATTGGTGGAGGAACAATACGAGATATATTAATAGGAAGTACACCCGTTTCTTGGATGCAAAACACCACAAATTTATATCTAATTAGCGGAGTTACGATCCTATCAATTATCTTCAGAAATAGAATAAATTACCTTAAAAAATCTCTTTTCTTATTTGATACTATCGGTTTAGGTATTTTTACAATCATTGGAGTAGAAACTGGTATTCAAGCTAATTTAGAGCCCATAGTTTGTGTTGCCTTAGGAGCGATGACAGGGTGTTTTGGAGGAGTAGTACGAGATATTTTATGTAATGAGATTCCCATAATTTTTAGGAAAGAGATTTACGCTACAGCATCTATAGCTGGTGGCATTTGCTTTATGATATTACATTCTTTTAGTGTTAATCAAAACATAATATACTTCTCTACTACCCTTTTTATTATTATCATTAGATTACTTGTAGTAAAATACAAGGTATCACTACCATCATTCTTTGTCAAAAATCAAGTTATTAAATGAAATTTGAACCAAAATCAGCCAACTACAAGAAAAAAGTAGAAGAAAGTTTTGAACGTCAGCAATTCATGAAATTGATTAAAGCAGAGTTAGTAGATGTTCAACCTGGTTATTGTGAAATTCAGGTTCCTTATGATTCTAATTTAACACAGCAACATGGCTTTTTTCATGCGGGTGTTATAAGTACAATAGCAGACAATACAGCTGGATATGCCGGTTTTTCATTAATGGAAGAAAATTCATCTGTACTCACCGTAGAGTTTAAAATTAATCTAATCGCACCCGGTGATGGAGAATTACTTATCGGAAAATCTAATGTTATAAAAAACGGAAGAACATTAACCATTTGTAAATCTGATGTATGCATCATTAAAAATGGACAAGAAAAATTATGTGCAGTGGCACAATTAACATTAATTGAGCTAAAAAATAGTCCTGATAAAAAATGATTTGAAATGGAAGAACATAGAAAACTCACCGATTCAAAATTTCTAAAACAATTTGCAAACTGCACTTTAACTCCTACTCTTTTTACTCATGAAGCCCATTTACGCCTGGCCTGGGTTAACATTAACGAATATGACGTGAATACTGCTTGTATATCGATTCCAAATCAGATCCTAAAATTTGCTACTAAACATGGTGATCCTGATAAATTCAATAAAACTATTACTATTGCGGCTATAAAAACAGTACATCATTTTATGCAAAAATCAAGGTCAACCAGTTTTCAGGATTTTATTAACGAGTTTCCTAGGCTTAAATATAACTTTAAAGAATTACTGGGATATCATTATAGTATTGATATTTTCAATTCTGAAAAAGCACAAAAACAATATATCGAACCAGATTTACTACCTTTTTAACATCAAAATGTATATGAAGTTCAGAAAAGCTACTCGGGATGATGTTCCAATTATTATACAAATGCTCGCCAATGATGAATTGGGTATGGCAAGAGAAAGTTATCAAGACCCATTACCGAAACCATATCTTGAAGCTTTCAAAAACATAAATACCGATCCCAATCAGGAATTAATGGTAGTAGAAGATCAAAATCAAGAAATTATTGGAACTCTACAACTAACTTTTATTCAGTATTTAACATATCAAGGAGGAATACGAGCTCAAATTGAAGCCGTTAGGATTAGAGAAGATCAAAGAGGCCAGGGTATTGGGCAAAAAATGTTTGAATGGGTAATACAACGCGCAAAACAAAAAGGTGCACATGTGCTACAACTTACCACAGACAAAAAACGTACACAAGCTATACAATTTTATGAAAAACTAGGTTTTAAAGCTTCTCACGAAGGTATGAAGTTTCATTTCTAAAATTGACTACATATTCTAAATCAAAAAAAATGATCTTCGTTTTCAATACATATTATAAAATTTCGGAAAAAACCGATTGGGAAATAGATACATAAGTCCATATTTTAACATCTCCTTATTCATTCTTTAGGATAAAAGAATAATCAAATTTAGTAGTTTTGCACGAAAATTAATAGTACTTGATAAGAGTTGTATTCTCTATATTATTATTTGCCTCTTTTGCCATACGCCCGGCTATGGAAATAAGTACTGTTTTGTATTATCAACTCAATATTGATACGATCATAGAAAAATATTGTGTTAATAAAGAACGACCAAGACTAAATTGTAACGGGAAGTGCTATCTAATGACACAAATGAAGAATGCAAAAAAACAATCTTCATCAGAAAACTCTGAGATCATTATTATTACAGAAGCATTCATCCCTTTATTTTTTCAGGAAAATACATTTCAATTAGACGATATCATCACCAACTATGATATAACACATAACTGGAAATCTCATCATCTTCTAGTATTCGAGATTTCTAACACCATTGATCGCCCTCCTCAATACATATAACGCCATATACATAATATTAATTTTTTCAAGTCAATTTCTGATTTGAAGATATCATTTATTAACATTTTTAAATAGTGTTACACAGACACTATTTCCTTAAAACCTATAAACCAATACCAATGAAAAAACACATTATCCTCGTATTATTATGTACGAGCTGGATCAGTTATGGTCAAGAATCAATTGACTTAGAAGAAGTTCTAGTCACATCTGCAAGTAGAGAAATCCAAAAACGTTCTGAAGTACCAGGATCAATTGCAACTATTAATGCAAAAACTATTGAAAACACTAAGGCTTTTGGCATAGATCAATTAGTCAACCAAGTTCCAGGAGTGTTTATGTCAACTTCGAGAGTTGCTAGTAATGAGCAACACTTTATGGCAGTGCGCTCCCCTATCTCAACAAAAGCTTTGTTTTTGTATCTAGAAGATGGGTTACAGATCAGGCCTACTTCGGTATTTAATCACAATGCATTGTTAGAAATGAATGATACCTCTTTTGGTCGTATAGAAGTATTAAAAGGTCCCGCATCCAGTATTTACGGTAGCGAATCTATCGGTGGAAGCTTTAATTTTATTACCAAAAATCCTTCAGAAAAATTGAGTGGTAGTGTTGGTTTTCAAGCCAATGATTTGGGATTAAAACGTTATGAATTTGAAGTTTCGGATCAAACCAGTGAAAAATTTGGTTTCTATCTAGGCGGACATCATGTGCAACGCGAAGACGGCCCTATAGAACATAGCGATTATGAAAAAACTGCCGTTACCTTTAAAACCGTATATGATATAAATACAACCACAAAATGGACAACCGTTTTTGACATTGTAGACTATCGATCTGATATGAGCGGTTCATTAAGCGAAGATGATTATACCAGCGGAAATTATGAAAGCGATCAAACCTTTACAGAAAGAGAAGCTATTTCGTTTAGAACAAGAACTACGCTAGACAAATCATGGAATGATCGCAACAAAACTTCATTCAATCTAATTGTTAGAAATAACAGAATGGATCAAAACCCATCGTATAGAGTTCGTCAATTTAGAAATCAAGGACAATTAACCGGTTTTGGATCAGGAGAAGTTAATTCTAATCAATTCAAGAGTTTTGTAGGTTTAATTCAGCACAAGCTAGATATTAATTTCGCAAACTCTTCTTTGATTATAGGAGGTACAACAGATTATTCTCCACAAGATTATGCAGCAGAAACAATCGATATTATAGTGGATCCAGAGACTGGAAGAAATCTTGATTTTACAATTAATGCAGGGGATTATATTCTTAATTATGAAGCCAATATTTTTAATTATGCCGGATTCTTGCAATATGAAATCTCTCCGATTGATGCACTAAAAGTTACTGCAGCACTACGTTATGATGGTTTTGAATACGATTATGACAACCTGGCCAATGGGACTGTAGGTGTTGATGATTCGATTGATAATTTCAATAACCTAACACCAAAACTGGGTATCAATTATAATTTTACTACAAAGGCAGGTGTGTATACAAACTACTCACAAGGGTTTACTCCTCCTCAAGTTTCTACACTATATCGTAATCGAAATGAATTGCGTGGAATTAAACCTAGTCGTTACCATAATTATGAATTGGGTGGGTATTTTACGATGTCTTCAAAATTAAAGCTAGATGCAGCTGTCTATGTTCTTGAAGGAGAAAATACATTGATTACACTAAGAGATATAGATGATAATTTCTTCAATACTAATGCTGGTAAAACCAGATCCTACGGCGTAGAGTACGGTATTACTTGGTTTCCTATTAAAGAATTGTCTGTAACTCACAATGGGAGCTATGCACAACATCGTTATGTAGAGTTTTTTGAACGAGGAGTTGATTATTCTAATACAGATAGAGAAACGGCACCTAGTTTACTAGGCACATCCTTAATCACCTATCAGAAGAATTTCAAAAATAATTTTGGTTTCAGCCTTACTGCAGAGCATGAGTTAGTGGGAGAATACAACACTAGTTTCGAAGGGCAAATAGATAATGAAGACGGAACCTTTGACACTGCAACATATGATGGGCATAATGTCTTTAATGTAAGAGCGAATGTAAGCTTTAAAAGTTTCGAAGTATGGGGTCATGCACTTAATATTTTTGATGAACTGTATGCGGCAAGAGCTTCGTTTAATCGATTTAGAGGAGAAAACAGCTTCACAATAGGTAACCCAATAGCATTTCACTTTGGGGCAAAATATAATTTCTAATAAAAAACAAACCTCACAAGAATAACGAATCAAGTCTGTTACCACCTTGTGGGGTTTAATTCTAATAAAGAAATGAAAAAAAACGAAAAATTAAACAAATGGCTTTGGAAATGGCATTTTATAGCCGGGTTGGTCTCCCTTCCATTTATACTCATACTATCTATAACTGGGGCAATCTATCTTTTTAAAGCCGATTATGAGGCACCAAGACAACAACACATTAAAAAAGTGGTAGTACAAGGAACTCCAATTTCTCTACAGCGGCAATGGCAAATTGCCAATACCAACGCTGTTAAAAAACCTAATGCAGTGGTCTTAACAACCAAAGCAAATCAAGCCACAGAATTTATTTCAGGACGTTTTGGTGGAAAAAGCAGCCTATTTGTGAATCCGTATTCGGGAGAAGTTTCAGGGAAGATTGTTAGTAGTAAAACCGATATGTTTAAAATCCGAAAACTCCATGGAGAACTATTGATGGGAAAATTTGGCACCAAAATTATAGAGCTAATTGCAAGCTGGATGGTCGTTTTAATTCTTACAGGTTTATATGTCTGGTGGCCATCTAGAGGTTGGAGTCTGAAAGGTTTTTTTATACCAAGAATACGTGAAGGCAAAAGAGTATTGTTTAGAGACATACATGCTATATCTGGGTTTTGGGTTTCTGGATTGCTAATTCTTATTCTGGCTGGTGGTTTTCCTTGGACGGATGTAGTTGGATCAAATTTTAAAGAACTCCAAAAAGTAACAAATACTGGTTTTCCGACAACTTGGGATGGTCGGCAATTACAATCACAACCTAAAGAGAACACGTTAACATTAGACCAAATGGTTGCTGTAGCCGAAACTTTAAATCTTACTGGCACCGTAACTCTTCAACTCCCAAAAGGCCCTAAAGGAGTCTTTAGTGTATCAAATTTTAATCCAACAGATCTGGGTTCCCAAAAGAAGATTCATTTTGATCAATATACAGGCAAACAAATCCTATCCAATGATTGGCAAGATGTCGGGGTGCTCATGCGAGGGAGAATGTGGGTAATGGCTTTTCACCAAGGTGAATTTGCTACCTGGAACTGGTGGTTAATGTTCTTTACTGCAATAGTTTTAGCTATAATGAGCATTTCTGCTTTAATTTCATATACACTTAGAAAACGTAAAGGAAGTTGGGGAATACCAAAAGTACCTTCAACATTTAAAGTAGGATATGGCATAATCATTATGATGAGCATCCTTGCTATGATGTTTCCATTATTTGGTGCTAGTCTACTAGTGATACTTATTTTTGATTACATAAAAAATATAAAAGAGAAGAGAAAAGTAGCTATTTCGAGCTAGTGATTAAAGTAAAATGAAAAGAAGAAAATTAATACAATTAACTCGCAAATGGCATCGATATCTTGGTGTTGTTTTGGGAATCCAGTTTTTATTATGGACAATTGGAGGGCTTTATTTTAGCTGGACTACTATTAAAGAGATTAGGGGGGATCATCTAAAAAATGAAACTCCCTATATCCCTAGAGATTTTGCATACGTTTCTCCAGAAGTATTTTTAACAAGTCTACTTAATGAAAATGATGCTCTAATCTCATTAGAACTTACTTCTATCTTAGAAAAACCAGTGTATCGCATACAATTTCTGTCTGATGGAAAAAAGAAAGTCGTACTTATCAATGCGAAAAACGGAAAGTTAAGAAACCCTCTTAACAAAGAAGAAGCTATTAATGTTGCCGAAAACAAATTGAATGTAAGCGCAAAAATCAATACTATTGAATATATAACCGAGACTGGAAATCATCACGAATATCGGGGTCGTCCACTTCCTGCATATGCTATTACTTTTGATGAACCAGCCAACACCACAGTATATGTATCAAAAGAGTATGGTAATGTGCAAACTTTAAGGAATAATCAATGGCGGATATTTGATTTTTTATGGATGTTACACACTATGGATTATCAAGAACGTGATAATTTTAATACTATAGTACTACGTGCCTTTTCTCTCTTTGGAGTTTTTACCATTCTTTCTGGGTTCACTCTTTATATACTGACTTCAAAAACATTAAATCGAAAAAAAGCAAACTCTTAGGATATCAATACTTCGTATGGCTGCTAAATCCTAACTTCCATTTTAATTATTGGTTTTTTTGTTTTTTCATAGTAGTAAAAAATAAGCCAAAAATGAGTAAAACCTACAAACAATATAACGTAGCAAAACTTCGGCAAGACAAGGAAAAGTAATATCTTTGAAGTAATATTACTAGCACTAAACAACTTTAATATTTTAAATTATGAAACTACCCTTTTTATATTCAGTATCGCTGATATTGTTATTATGCATATCCTGCAATCAGCTTTCTGGAGAAGAACAAAAATTTGACACTTTAATGCAAGAAGTGATCGATGTGCATGATGAAGTGATGCCTAAAATGGGAGAAATAAGCACCTTAATCAAGTATCTTGATCCAAAAATTGACACTACAGAAGTAGGAAAAACTCATGCTAAAGCTCAACAAGACCTAAAGGATTCATATGATTTTATGATGAAATGGATGAGTGATTTTAGTGATAATTTTCCGCATGAAAATGAAGACAGTAAAATGGATGCAGAAAAGTTATCTACTCAAATGAAATTACTTCAGAAAGAAAAAGTTAAAGTACATGAATTAAAAGATCAAATCCATTCAAGTATAAAAAATGCTAAAAAGCTATTAGAAAAGTCATAGCGTACTGTTACTTTGTTATTTGTAAAAAAGTTTTACTTTAGCAGTTGCAACAAATCATATTCAAATCCATGAAAAAAATTATTTTATTAGCCTCTGTTCTATTGATCACGACTTCATCTGTATATTCTCAGAAAAAAAAGGATCTTTTAGACGAAATAGATAAACTAAGAAAAGAGCTAAAAGTAACCGAAGGAGAATTAAATGATTCTCGAAAAAAAGAAAAAGCTACACTTACCCAGGTAGAAACGATGCAAGCTCAGGTTAAAGATTTAAAAGAAACCAATGCTTCGCTTTTGGCCAACATGGGAAATTTTACCGAACTTTCTAAAAAGAAAGCCCAAAACTTAGAGTCTTCATTAGAAAGCCTTCAGGAAAAAGATAAGCAACTAAAGACTATTAATGATGCCATTAGCCAAAGTGATGCTACAAAATTAGAAACTTTAAAAGTTTTAAAGAATGCACTTGGAGACCAAGCCAATACTATTGCATTAAAAAACGGAAGTGTCCTTATAACCTTAGCTAACACCTTATTATTTGGAGAGAGTGATAAAAGTTATACTATCGATGATAAAGCGAAAGCTTTATTAGGAAAAATAGCCAATGCTTTAAATGCAAAAACCGATTTAAAAATCATTGTAGAAGGAAATAGTAATGCTTTAAATATCAAAGATAAGAGCATAGTCGATAACTGGGATCTTAGTGCAAAACAAGCTGCCGCTGTAGTGCGAGCTTTGCAAAATGATTTTAAAGTAGATCCAAAAAGAATGAATGTCTTAGGGAAAAGTGAGTATGGATCTCAAAGTATAGAAACTGCAACCAGAATCATAATTGATGCCAAATTTGGTGAGTTCTATGCTCTGGTAAAAGAGAACATGAAAAACGGAGCTAAAGAATAAAAACATCAACAATCCTATAAAGAATCCGATCCTAAACGATCGGATTTTTTTGTTTGCATTTTTAAGGATCTATAGTGTGAATTTTGAAAAGTTAAAGAAAATTTTTATATTTACGTAACCAATTACGTAGTTATTTTTATATATGGATTTTTTTGATGATATAGGCATTATTGCAATAGGTACCAGGTTAAGAATGCTTAGCGACAAAGTTGCTGAAGACGCAGCTAAAATTTACCCAATGTATGATGTGGGTTTAAAACCAAAATGGTTTCCGGTTTTTTATATTTTGTCACAGACTAATGAAAGATCAATTACAGAAATCGCTGATGATATAGGTCACTCCCATCCTTCTGTTAGCAAAATAGTGCGTGAAATGATCAAAGCCGGAATTGCAAATGAAAAAAAGGATAAAAATGATAAAAGGAAAAACAATATTCAACTTTCTGATCAAGGAAAAATATTGGCCTTCCGAATTGAAGAACAATATATTGATGTAAAAATAGCCGTAGAAGAAATTCTAAATCAAAGCAGAAATAATTTATGGAATGCGATGGAAGAATTTGAATTCTTATTGGATCAAAAATCAATTCTTCAGCGTGTTAAAGAGAGTAAGAAACAGCGAGAGTCGGAAAAAGTGAGGATTGTACCTTATGAATTAAAGCATCAAGAATTCTTTAAGCGTTTAAATGAAGAATGGATAACTACCTACTTCAAAATGGAAGAGGCTGATCGAAAGGCATTAGATCATCCAAAAAAGTACATATTAGATGAAGGTGGACACATCTTGATCGCATTATACGATAATAAACCGGTTGGGGTATGTGCATTAATAAAAATGAATGATCCGAATTATGATTTTGAACTTGCAAAAATGGCCGTCTCTCCTATTGCAAAAGGAAAAGGAATAGGTTGGTTATTAGGTAAGGTAGTCATAGAAAAAGCAATATCTTTAGGTGCAAAAAACATATATCTAGAGAGCAATACAATTTTAAAACCGGCCATAAATCTATATCATAAACTTGGTTTCAAAAAAGTTATTGGACATTCGACTCCTTATGAACGGTGCAATATTCAAATGGAATTAACTTTAAAATAAAAAAAACTATAAACTCGGCATGAAAAGGAGTTGAATCTCAAAACCCCATTCATAATGGATTTGTTTACATGTTCATTTCAGTTCTTTCATGCCGAATTGTAGCTTAATCCTAACTAATTATTTACGGTTATATCACAAAAAGCCAAATCAATATAGAAAAGGTTAACACCAATACTCCCTGTATCCCAGTAATTAAAGTAAAAGATCTGTTCGTATCTTTAGCGCTCATTCCACTAAACTGAGAAACCACCCAAAAATAGCTATCATTAAAGTGAGATACTGTCATAGCTCCTCCTCCAATGACCAAAACTGCCAATGCAAATTGAATGGCAGAATCCCAACCCAACACCGGGATCAACGGGGCTAGAAGCGAAGAAGTAATAACCATAGCACTGGTTGAAGAACCTTGGGCCGATTTTAAGACTGCGGCTATTATAAAAATTAGAATTAGAATCAAAACATCATTAGAATCTCCAGAAGTCATCCATAGTGATACATATTCGGAAAGTGGAGTTGCCTTTAACACCCCCCCAAATGCACCCCCTGCAGCTGTAATAATTAGTATCGGCCCAGACACCTTTATTGCTTCAATAAACCAATCCGAATATTTGTTCTCAGTCTTGGGCCGTAACAATAACATCGCAACAATTGCGCCTATAAAAATGGCTACCACAGGTGCACTTAAAAAATTTAACCATGGTGTGTCAATTCCAGTAAAACGAAATATTGTACCTAGCGCAATTAACAAAATTGGAAGTAGTAAAGGAATAAGAGCATTTTTTAAAGAAGGCATTATAGTCAGATCCTCCTCCTCTATTTCATTATGCACTTCTTTAGTAACAATATGTTTCCCCAACTTTTTAGAAAGTAATTGGGTAATGAATAATACGGGAATACTAAAGCATAAACCCAATAAAATGATCGTTCCTAAATAAGCTGAGGCTCCTATATTTCCTGCTGCAGCAATCGGACCAGGCGTAGGAGGCACCAAAGTGTGCGTAGTATACAATCCTGTAGCTAACGCCAAATTTAAACTAGCCTTACTTGTCTGACTTAATTTACTTAGTTTATTTGCTAATCCCGAAAGTAAAATAAATCCACTATCACAAAAAACAGGAACACTTACTACTGCCCCAATCAAAGAAATAGCAGGAATTGTCCTCTTTTCACCTGTGAGTTTAATAATATGCTGTGCAATTTTCATGGCACCTCCCGATTTTTCTAAAAACACTCCAATCACACTACCAAAAATTACAATCATCCCGATGTAGCTCATGATACCTCCAAAACCTTTTTCCATAGATTTTATAAGTTCGGGTAAAGGTATTCTCACCGTAATCCCCAGAAAAAAACAAGCTATAATTAATGCCAGAAATGGATGAAGTTTGAATTTAGCAGTCAAAAGTATAATTAAGACTATAGATGTTAATATCAGAAGTAGTAAAGATGGTCCAGTGATCATACCCCCTAAATTAAGAATTATTTCTTCTTATTTCTGCAGCCATAATGTTTTATTGTTGTTCACAACTAAGTCTACCATACCCAATATAAAATAGATTCAAATATTTCCACTAAATTCACAAAGTCTGTTTCACAAAACAGAGATCTTAAAAACTGATACTAATATGACGACAAAGTCTATCGGGCTCTTTGCAGGCCCCATTCTGTTTTTGTTAATTTTCTTTTTTTTCCATGCAGAAGGGCTAACACTCGAAGGAACCGCCACACTTGCAATAGGTACCTGGATAGCCATTTGGTGGATTACTGAAGCTATTCCAATTTCTGCTACCGCTTTATTACCTTTCATATTATTTCCAATAACCGGGGTTATGTCGGTAAAAGGTGTATCGGCAGCATTTGCAAATCAGATGATCTTTTTATTTTTAGGAGGATTCATTTTATCGGCAGCCATAGAAAAAACAAACCTTCATAAGCGTATCGCTCTCAATATAATTCATACTATAGGAAGCGATTGGAATAATGTAATCTTAGGATTTATGATCGCTACAGCTTTCTTAAGCATGTGGATATCCAATACTGCAACAGCAGTAATGATGCTTCCAATCGGAATGGCGGTTGTTTCTCAAATTCAGGCCGAAGATGAAATTAAAAAAAGCATGGGAAAATCACTAATGTTTGCTATTGCCTATGGTTGCTCTATTGGCGGAATCGCAACCATTATTGGCACTCCCACTAACATCATTTTTGTTGGTATCGTAGAAGAATTATACGGCCAGACGATATCATTTACCCAATGGATGTCACTAGGGCTTCCCTTTTCAATACTAATGCTAGCGATTGGTTGGTTGTATCTTACCAAAGTTGTATTTCCTGTAACCAAAGAAGGTATTCCGGGAGGAAAAACAACAATAACTACGCAACTCAAAGAATTAGGAAAAATATCCTATAAAGAAAAATCTGTATTCATTGTATTTATAGTAGTTGCACTGTGCTGGATCACAAATTCATTCCTTCTTAAAAAAATCATTCCGGGGATTAATGATACCTTAATTGCTATTACAGGAGCTGTTGCTCTTTTTATAATTCCTTCTGGCGAAAAGAAAAAAATCGGAATCATTAACTGGCAAACTGCCGAAAACATCCCCTGGGGTATATTATTACTCTTTGGAGGTGGTCTTGCCCTGGCTGAAGGATTTAAAGTCTCGGGATTAGCACAATGGATTGGAAATCAACTTACCTTGTTTGAAGTTTTCCCAACAGTACTATTACTGCTAGCCATCATAGCAGTTATTAATTTTCTAACGGAAATCACCTCAAATGTTGCAACGGCAGCTATGTTAATGCCTGTATTAGCAGCCTTAGCGCTCTCTATAGACGTGCATCCATATTTTTTGATGGCTGCCGCCACCATAGCAGCATCTTGTGCATTTATGTTGCCTGTAGCAACACCTCCTAATGCGGTGGTTTTTGGTTCTGGATTGTTAACCATACCCGTCATGATAAAAGCTGGTTTCTGGATGAATATAATCTCTATTTTTGTAGCTACAGTTTTGGTATACTTTTTATTGCCTATTCTATGGGACATTGATATAAATACTTTTCCTGAGTTATTTAAATAACAAATGCGTTATGAAAATTCTTGTAGCACCAGATAAATTCAAAGGGTCACTTAGTGCAGTGGCTGTATGCGATGCAATTGCATCCGGAATTAACAAATATGATCCAACTATAGAGGTAGTAAAACACCCTCTTGCAGATGGAGGTGATGGTTCGTTAGATATTCTGGAGCAACATCTGGATCTGAAAACCATTACCCTTACAGTACATGACCCATTATTTCGCCCCATTAAAGCCAGTTATAAAAAAACGATGGATACTGCCTATATCGAAATGGCTGCCGCTTCGGGTTTGGTATTGCTCAAAGACCATGAGCGTAATTGCATGCATACTACTACCTATGGCACAGGTGAATTAATCCTAAATGCAATACAAAGAGGAGTGACTACCATCTACTTATTGATTGGCGGTTCTGCAACTTGCGATGCAGGTATCGGGATGGCTAGCGCATTAGGATATACTTTTCTAGATAAAAATGAAAAACATCTACAACCTATAGGTAAAAACCTTGAAAAAATAACATCGATACAACTTCCAGAAAATAAAGATATCCCTAACACAGTAAAATTTATTACACTATGCGATGTAGATAACCCATTATATGGATCACGAGGAGCTGCACACGTTTTTGCGGCACAAAAAGGAGCTAATTCGAAAGAGATCGAAATCCTGGATAAAGGATTAACCCATTTCTCTACCCTTATTGCAAAGCAATTACATAAAAATATAGCTAACCTACCTGGGGCGGGTGCCGCCGGAGGAATTGGTGGTGGAAGTATTGCTTTTTTAAATTCGACTCTTCAATCAGGAATTAAAACCATGCTTGAGATTACTCAATTTTCAAAAGCTATAAAGAATACCGATTTGATTTTTACTGGTGAAGGTAAAATTGATCAACAAACACTACATGGTAAAGTAGTTTTCGGGGTTTCTCAATTCGCAAAAACAAAAAAAATTCCAGTTTATGCTATCTCTGGAGCATCAGACTTATCAATTCTTGAAACAAAATCATTAAACATTACAGATCTAAGAACAGTGCTATCTACATGCCCCAATGAAAAAGAAGCGTTTACTAAGGCCAAACAAATCGTTGAAGAGCTCGCTTTCGAAATGATCCAGAAAAAATTATCAAAGTAAGCATTCATTTGATCGGTAAATTCATAAAAATTAAAAGTTTAAATAAATGATAAAGCCTCTAGAATTAAAACAAATCTCATAAAATTTTCGTAAATTAATAGAATACAGATCATAAACCTCTCAATAATGAAAAACATAGTACTTCTTTTATTTGGAATCTGTTCTATCTTAGCGTTTACAGAAAAGGACAATAATACATCTATTGAGCCATATAACCTTGAAGGTGTTTGGGAACTAAAACATCAATTTCTTTATAATGAAAACAATCAAATAAGCGATACTGTTTTTAATCAAAATGGATATAGGCAAGTAAAAGTGTATAGTAAAGGAAAAGTAATGTGGACTCGATTTGACCCCAAGGATAGTAATGAATGGTTCGGGTATGGAAGTTATATCATTAAAGATGGTATGCTTGAAGAGCGATTAGAATATGCTTCTGGACCTATGATGAAAATTGTTGATACTATGAAGGTCTTTAAATTTGAATTGGTTATGGGGCAAAAAATGTATCAACAAATTTCGGTAGATGAAAATGGACATTATACTCTAGCTGAAAATTATGATCGGGTTGAATAAAATATCACTTATATAAGAAATTCTAAAGAAATTTTGAGGTTAATGTAAATAAAAGATCCAATGCTTTGGCATTGGATCTTTTTGGTCGGGTAGAGAGGATTCGAACCTCCGATCTCTGGTCCCCCAGACCAGCACTTTAACCGGACTAAGCTACTACCCGAAAATTAGGTTGCAAATATAATAATCTTGCATTTAATTAGAAGTACTATTTCGTTCTAAAATCTTGATCATTTTAAATGATTTTAATAAATGAAATAACCCTGGTAGAATTACAGTTCCTCCTATAATTAATGTTATTCCTAGTACATTAATCACAGCATCAGGAGCTATGTTATCCATTAGACTAATACTCCCAGTCTTTGTAATAATGATATTAGGAAAATGTGAAATCAGAGCGGCCAATAAAATTAAAAACACCTGTAAACCGGCAAAAAAGCGACTCCATACCTTGTTTCCATTCTTAATCGTTTTCCATAAAGGGAATAATAACACTGCTGAAAACACAACTAAAATCATCGTGAAAGGATCTTTTATAAAATCTAGTACAAATATATTTCCTGAAAAATACCCATAACCAAAAGTTACAAGCCCTACAACAAAAACAACTATGGCGGCTATAGTAGATTTTCTGATATAAATATTCTCATTGCCTCCTTCGGATTCACCTATCAACAAAACAGAGGATAAAAATGCACATAGTGCGGCAAAAAACAATCCAACCAATACACTAAAAATATTACACCACGGTCTTATAAAGGCTTCATAAAAAGATAAGGTAGAAGCATCTTCTACGACCATAATTTCACCACTTATTAATGCTCCAAATACCATCCCTAAAAAAATAGGAGTAACCAAACTTGACACCTTAAACATAGTGTCATATAATTGCTGTGAATTATCAATTATTGCGTCGTAGTGTCTAAACACAAAAGCCACTCCTCTTAATGTAACGCCTAATAACACAATGGTGATAGGAATATGAAGATGTATCACCATGATATTATAATATGCAGGAAAAGCAATCCATAAAATTACAATCAAGATAATAATCCAAATATGATTTGCTTCCCATACAGGTCCCATAACTCGATAAATGGTTTTCTTGGTGATTTTTTGATTTTCTTCGGAAGAAAAAAGCTCTATAATCCCCGCACCATAATCTGCGCCACCCAAAACTACATAGAGATACAATGAAAATATCAAAAAGAATAAAACTACATATAACATACTTAATGATTTGAACGATTTAAAACTTTTATTTGGCGAAGCATCAACCATGTTACTGCTATCGATAAGGTGAGATATACTGCAACATACATATAAAAACTAAAAACAATACCTGGCATAGGTGTCACCGCATCTTTGGTTCTCATTATTTTATGAATAATCCAGGGTTGCCTGCCCACTTCGGTAACAATCCAGCCAGCTTCTAAGGCAATAAACCCTAAAGGAGCTAGTATAACAAATAACAACCAGTACTTCCTATTATCGAACCATTTCTTCCTCTTTAGAGAAATAAAGTATAAGATTCCCGCCAATAACAACAAACTCCCTATACCTACCATAATCTGAAACGCGTAGTGCACTATGGCTACATTTGGATGCTCATCTTCGGGAAAATCATTTAGTCCTTTTACCTCAGCATCAAAATCCCCGAAAGCCAGAAAGGATAACATTTTAGGTAATTCTATTTTATATTTCACTTCTTGTGTTTCGGTATCCACTATCCCACCGATATATAATGGAGCTCCTTTTTCGGTATTATAATGAGCCTCCATAGCGGCGAGTTTTACGGGCTGTCTTACTGCTATATCTTTTGCCGAAATATCACCACTAATTGGTTGAAGAATTGCTGCAATAGCACCAAAGGTAATCGCAATCTTAAATGCCTTTTTGTGTAATTCGACCTTTCTTTTTTTATACACCTGATACGCATGAATACCTGCTACTGCAAAACCAGTGGCTGTAAATGCAGCAAGTGTCATATGCAGTGCCTGCGTGAACCACGCTGGATTAAGCATCGCCTGTATGGGATCTATATTCAGAAATTTTCCGTCAATATAATCAAATCCGCTGGGAGCATTCATCCATCCGTTTGCAGCCACTACCAAAATACCAGAAGCAACACCAGATACGCCAATAATAATACCAGTAAACCAGTGAAATTTCTCTGGCAGTTTATTCCAGCCATATAAATAAAACCCTAGCGCAATCGCTTCTACAAAGAAGGCCGCTCCTTCTAATGAAAAAGGCATCCCAATAATAGGGCCGGCATGTTTCATAAACTCTGGCCATAGCAATCCTAGTTCGAAAGATAATGCTGTACCAGAGACGGCACCGGTTACAAAGAATATTGCCACTCCTTTTTGCCAGGACTTAGTAAGCGTTAAATAAATCTGATCACGTGTTTTTAACCATTTATAATGAGATACTACCATAAAAAAAGGCATGACCATACCAATACAAGCAAAAACAATATGAAATATAAGAGTAAATGCCATCTGGAGTCTTGCCGCATCAAGGTTTTCCATAGATAAAGTTTAGAGAAGAAATTGGTTTCCAATTATGACTATAAAGATACGACCTGGGTCTGACTTAAAACATAAAGAAGATGTATATTTTTCTTAAAAAAAATCCAATTTTATTATAAAAAAACCTGCTATAGATAATATCTCTATAGCAGGTTTAGAAACCGGTAAAAACTAAGTGTTATTTCACCAATTTGATTATTTCGGTACCCTGATCAGAAATTACTCTCACCATATATATTCCTTTTCGAAGTAAGGAAGTGTTTAATGTAAGGCTTTGCGTTCTCACTGCTCTATTAGGGGTAACTTTCATTATTTCTCCGCTAAGGTTATACATCACCACTCGTATTGGGTTTTTAGTTGTATCATCTGTAAAAGACAATGTCAATGTATCGCCAAACGGATTTGAAGAAGCTTGTACTTTACTTGTAGTAACATTTTTCGTAAATCTGTTCGAACCAACTAATGCTGCATTAGAGCCAGGACATTCACTAGGGCATGAATCAGACCATTGGTTATCATACCATCCTTCTGTAGTTCTAAATACGTCTGCGGTTTGAGCATTTCCGTTATCACTAAACACGATTCCGACCTCTACAGATTCATCTATTGTAGCCATATACCAGGGAGAGCCTAATAAAGGTTCCATTTGTACTCCTGGCCATGCCGGTGCTCCAGGAATTGATGTATTTGAATTTTTATCATAAATGTATATGTATGCCGTGCTCCATGAAGCAGGTTTCTTAAAATACACATCAAAAGACGGGTCTACAACAATTCCAGGGCATTCGTTCGGACACGTATCAGTCCATTGGTTATCATACCATCCTTCTGTAGTTCTAAATAAATCATCGGTTTGTGCTCCTCCATTATCATTAAACACAATACCCACCTCAACATTTTGATCTATCGTATACTTATACCATGGAGAATTTCCTTCTTTTTGCATTGCAACTCCTGGCCAACCTGGGAATCCAGGTAATGCAGCTCCAGTACTTTTATTAAAAATATACACGAAAGCCGAACTCCAACTTGCTGGTTTTTTGAAATGTATTTCATATGGAGTACCTATTACGACTCCCGGGCATTCACTTGGACACTCATCAAACCATTGATTGTCATACCAACCCTCTTTAACTCTGGTAGTATCATCGATTTGCGCACCGCCATTGTCATTAAATACAATACCAACCTGCACCGTTTGATCAACAGTATATTTATACCAAGGAGAGTTTCCTTCTTTTTGCATAGCTACTCCTGGCCATGCCGGGAATCCTGGCAATGCTTCTCCTGTGTTCTGATTAAATACATATACGTAAGCAGATGACCAATCTGCGGGTTTTTTGAAATGGATATCAAAAGGACCTCCATCACCAATTACATAATCTCTGGTGATTACTGAAGACTCATTTCCTTCAGAATCTATAGCAATTGATTTAATTGTTGTACTTGTACTAATCTCAAAAGATCCATTGTACGGCGTACTGGCAGTAGTTGGTGTATCGCCGCCTACAGTATAAAATATAGAAACTGAAGCACCTTGCGTTGTTGTAGAAGCAGTCATTTCTACATTTATTGGAGAAGTATACAATCCTGAAGCAGGATTTACTGATAAACTTACCGAATTCGAAACTTCAAAAGGTTCTCCAACGAGTACCATCCCAAAAGTGGTTCCGAAATTTACGGTACCATTAGAAACAGTAGCTGTTAGATCAGAAAAATAATCTTTAAGTAATGTCCCATCAGGCCACATTCCGAAAACATTAAGTGCTCCTGCAAAATCTCCATCTTGTCCTTGAAAAACTAATGTTTTATCATTTTCATTATTACGATTATATTCTCTTTTGAAAATATAAGGTGAATCGCTTAATTTTTGATGAGATCCAGCTCCAATAGAAGCATGCTCTCTTCTGAAAGTACCCAATTTCCTCCAGTGAAATAGCATTCCTTCATCTAAAGAATCCCAATTCATATCACCACGATACCCTGCATCAACATATGTTTCTGAATCAAAAAATGCTCTTCCTGATTCATCTCCATAGAAAATCTGAACTGCACCTGGTGAAAGTAGTAAAGTAGTTCCCCCGTAATACATATTACCAGTATAAAACTCACTAAAATCATGTGATCTTAGGTAACTAACCATGTTGTATTCTCCATTAGTACCAAAACCGCCATCTTGATTAAGCTTTGCAGCGAAAGAACTGAAAATCTCTTCCTGTCCCATTTCTGTATAAGCCGTCTTAGGAGATTGGAAATTAATCATACTGTTGAATTTACTAACAGTAAAATCTTCTGGTAATGGATCATTCGGGCTATTTTTAATATTAAGTCCAGAGTCTTCCCCGGTCATATAAAAATCAAGATCATCCAGTTTTTTTGTAGGGTTGTTTTGTTTCCACTCTCTTAGTGCCAAAACTGATTCATCTTTAAGTTCTCTCCAAGCATCAGCACCTACGTGACGCTCTGTATCTACCCTAAAACCATCTATACCATACTCTCTTACCCAATCTGTCAACCATTTAATCAAATAGTATCTTGGAGCTCTTGGCTTTCCTGTTCTGGCAAAATATGCATCTAATTCATCTAATTCTTGTTGTTTTCTTCCCTCTGCATCCCATTTATTCAATAACCATTGTGGCAAATTTACAGCATTAAAAGATTCTGTTCTTATATCTGGTAATCCATATAAAGGTGTTGAATAATCATCACAAGCCAATTCTCCATCTTCACCACATACTAATCTAACCCAGTCACTAGGGTAATCCTCATCTACAAACTCAAAGTTACCATTAACGTTTTTAAAAGTACGGTAACCAGAATGGTTCATCACGATGTCTATAAGCACGCGAATCCCATGATTATGAGCCTCATCGATAAATTCTTCGAACTGCTCTGCAGAAGTAAAGTTAGGATCAAAAGCAGTCCAGTCATTGGTATGATACCCATGATACGGATAATCTCTAAATGTAGGGTCATTTGCAGGAGGATTATTAAACCCATGTCTGTTTTCTACTACCGGAGTAACCCAAATAGCACTTACACCCAGTTTATCGAAATATCCTTCTCGGATTTTTTGAGTAACCCCTGGGATATCCCCGCCATGAAAATCAAGTTCATTGTTTCTGCTGTCTTGTTGACGATCAAAACTTGTATCATTAGTAGTATCCCCATTATTGAAACGATCGGTAATAAGGAAATAAATAGTAACATTATCCCAAGAGAAAGGCAAATTTCTAAGGGATTGTGCAGTACTTATATTTGGAAGCAATAAACATAAAAGCATTCCAAAAAAGAGTAAGCGTTTTTTCATAATTAGTTTTTGATTTGTGTATTAATAATTAAAACGCCAGAAAATTTATTTTTCAATAATCCTCAAACGTTGTAATAAATATTTCTAAAAAAAAATGGCATTTGGTAACAATAGAAGTATCATTTTTTTGCGCAAACGTTTGAGTGTTAATATTTAGTTTTTTTAACGTTAAAAAATTGAAAACTCCATAAAAAAGCAGACTAGAGTTTACCAAATTCGAAATCCCATCTTCTTATGATATAGCTGTTTGCTTTACCCCATATTTTCCTGTTTAGGGAAAAATCGACAAGGATTAGGGTAAAAACTACATTTTGTATCTACGGTCACTGAAGCATCTTTGTAGTATCAAAATATTAAGAATAAATAATCATTAATAAAAATTAGACTAAACATGGAAACTACAATTGAAAAAAACCTAAAACACATTCATCAATTACTGGAAAAAGGAGAATTTATAGAAGCTATGGAAACCTACCTTCATGATGATGTTGAATTAAAAGAAGCAAACGATACCCCAAAGAAAGGGAAAGCATTCAATGTTAAGTTTGAACAAGATTTTATTGATAACCAGCTTGCTGAATTCATTAGATACGAAGTAAACAATTATGCCGTTAACGGAAACCACTCTTTTTACGATGCAATAATGGAATTAAAATTAAAAGATGGAAGTACTATGCTTTCTGAACAAACTGTTGTTACCGAATGGAAAGATGAAAAAATATTTAGAGAGCGATATTATCACGCTTAATTAAAAACACAATACCTGTCTTATCACAAACTAAACCCCTTACCTTTAAAAAGACAAGGGGTTTTCAGTATAAAAATAACCAAATCATAGCTTGTATATGCACTAAAGAAAATGTATGAACAAAATATCTATTATTTTATTCATTAATTTCATTTTTAAACTAAATGAATTACCTATATTTGCACTCCCTTAAAAGGAAAAGCTATACTTCGGGGTGTAGCGTAGCCCGGTTATCGCGCCGCGTTTGGGACGCGGAGGTCGCAGGTTCGAATCCTGCCACCCCGACAGAGTTAAACCGTTTATTTTCAGTAGATAATGAACGGTTTTTTGTTTCTTCATGTCAAGGGTCGGCAGTAAAGTCGTCAGTATATAGTATATTTGGTTTAGTACCAAAGTATACATACGAAGATATGCATAAATTTAAAAAAGCGCGTCTGGTCAAGTCAAAAGCTGCTAAAGGCAACTACATCATGCTCTATGTGTGGGATGTACAAAAAAATGATCTAGTCAGGCAAAGACGGTATATTCCAAAGAAATACAAAACAGAAGCGGAGCAGAAAGCCTATGCAAAAGATGTGATCAAACAAATCAATAGACTGCTAGCAGATGGTTTTCATATTGATGAAAGAAAGTTTCTAAAAACACCATTGATGAGAAGCGGGAAGCATCAGAAAGGATATATTCTATTCGGGAAGCAGCAACGGGTTTTATTGAAATAAAAAAGGCTAAAAAACTATATAAACGGGGCTTAGAATTTTATGACAATACTTTGGAGCGTTTTCTTAAGTGGCTTGAAAATCAAGGATTAGATAATGTTTGGATTGGAGATTTGGACTATAGTTTAATCCAGCAGTATTTTATGTATTTGCTTACCAAAAGAAAAAACAGTGCCAAAACCTATAACAACACATTAGGCGTTCTTAAAACGTTTTATAATGTTTGTCTAAAGCAAGAATGGGTAGAAGGCAAAACCCTTTTGATAAGATTGACAAACTTCCTGAAGAATACGGTACTAAAAATAAACCTTTTACTAATGAACAGATTACTGATATTAAAGAATATGTTTTAGAACACGACCCATATCTCTGGAAGATTATCTGCTTTGTATATTATTCCTTTATGCGCCTTTCAGAAATCAGACGATTAAAAGTTGGAGATATAGATCTGGAAAAAGACTTAATTTGGGTAGCTGGTCAGACCAGTAAAACCAAGAAAAGGGATGTAATACCAATTGTTCCAGCTTTAAAGAAGATTATTTTAGAAATGAATCTGGAACAATATCATCCGGATGATTATTTGTTTGGTTCTAATCAAATTCCTTCTGCAACAAAAATGGGTGAAAATTATATGGGTAAGCATTTCAGAAAAGTAAAAGATCATTTTGAATTGAGTGACAATTATACGCTATATGGTTTTAAGCATACCGCTGTTGTATATTGGTATAAAAAGGAAAAAGATATCCGAAAAATTCAAAAAACGTGTAGGCATTCTAGTATGTTAATGACTGAACGTTATTTAAAATCTTTGGGTTTACTGGATGATAAAGATGCTGTTTCTGAGTTGCCGGAAATTTGATATAGAAAAAGAGAGTGTAAAAATAACCTTGTCTGCATATTAAATTTTTAATTTATACATTACATTGACATAATTGTGGGTAAGCTCACCCACCTAACTCACTAAAAATTTTGAGGGTAAACCCTATTCTTTTGTCACTCTGCACATAAACATATTATTGATGCTACGCAACATAACCATAACATATATTATCCCCCACTCAACAGACCGTTGTTCGTCCCCTTATCATATCCGGTTGGTTCAGTCGCCAAAAATGTTTCCGGACAACCCTCTGTGATGGTGTTGTTATCTAAATCTCATTCTTCAGTAATAAAACTTCAATATCACTTCATGGTTTCCCCTACTATAGTTACGGATAGCCGTAATTGAAGTGTCATAAGCATACCCTAGTTGGATCCAATCTGCTATGTTAAAAAACACCAAAGTGCTTAGGGATTCTTTTAACCTGTAGCTGCTACCCACTGCCACCAAGTCGTACAAGCTGAACATTCCACTGATATCCATAGAAAAAGGAACGTCGCTCAACACTCTTGTTAAAAATGAAGGAGTAAAGGTTATATCCTTGTTCAAAGGAAAACGATATCCCGCTCCCATAAAAAATTGCATTTTGTCCGTGGCTTGTGTTACAATGCCCGATTCCTTTTCGTATCTCTTAGATTTTAGAAGAGCAGGTGCCGAAATACTTATATAAAAGCGTTCTCCCTTTAAATAGGCACCCACCCCAACATTTGGATTGAACACACTTACATTTTCGGCAAAAAGCGGGTCATTATCAGAGCCTAGGTTGGCTAAATCTATGTTGACCAAAGCCCCTCCTGCTTTAAGCCCCAAAAATAGCTCCAATGTTTCGTTTAACCGTAGTTCGTAGGAAAAATCAACAAAAATATCAGTTTCTTCGAGTACAAATACACTACTGTTGGTAATCGAAGCGCCTATTCCAATTTTTTCTTTAATTGGTGCACTCAATGAAAAACTCTGAGTTTGAGGTGCACCATCCACACCCACCCACTGGGATCTAAAGTTTGAGGTGAACTCTATTCTTGCACCAATCCCAGCATAGGCCGGGTTAATGATGTTCATATTATAATTGTATAGTGTAAATGTTACATCTTGCTGTGAGTAAGACCGAATACAGTATATGGAGGTTGCTATAAATAATAATAATTTGATATTTTTCATTTTATAGTAATTTGATATTTTTCATTTTATAATGCGTGAAACTTTTGTTTGGCCTCTATGGAACTGGCTTTTTTAAATTTAGTGACCGAACTGTATAGTTTTGTTTTCATTGGGCAAAAGGTCTTTTTGAATATTATCTTCTGGTACAAGATTAAAACATGTAATCCTTAACGGATAAGAAAAGTGCCCAACCGTGTTAAATTAGGGACTGATAAAAGTGTTTAGCGGATTTTGGAAGAACAGAATTTGGCAAAAAACATTCTTTCTTCCTTATTTCTAAATAAACAACAACCCATTGAAAAATGCTTTTTTGTATACTACAATGGGACCTATATTTAGACAAGCTTCCAGTGTTGGTGCATACGTAGATTATTTGGAAAAAGAAGATTTAGGAAAGCACCCGGACCTAAAGGAAAATTTCTATGACCAATATAATGACAGGATTGCTCCCGAGAAAGTCATTTCCGAAATCGAGGGCAATACGGCCAAGTTGAGAAAACCAGCCTACATTCTTTCATAAATGGATCTTAGTTTTCCCCGGTCTATACAATTTCTCCAGTCCTTGCCCAAGGCATTTTCCCAGAGAGGTTGCATAGCCATGGCTACCTCGATCATGATATCAAAATCCTTATCACTTAGTCCTGAACAAATGCCCTGAGGCATAACAATACCCTGTTTTTCTTTCATTTGATTGAAGAGCTTCACGCCTTCGGGATAAAACTCATCGAGGTGCTGAAAAACCAGACAATTTCCGATACCGTGTTTTACACCAAGCAAATACCCCAAGCCATAACTCATGGCATGCGCTGCCCCTACCTGGGAATATGCTATGCTCATTCCCCCATGCCAAGATGCCATCATTAATTTGTCCCTGGATTCTTCTGGAATCAGTTTGCCAAGAAACACGTCTTTACAAAGTTCAAGGGCCTTTTCACCATAGCTTTGGCTAAAAGCGTTTAAATACGTTCCATTAAGGGATTCTATACAATGTATAAAACAGTCCATTCCAGTATAGAACCATTGCTCCTTGGAAACACCTCGCGTAAGATTGGGATCCAAAATTACCTGATTAAAGGTCGCATGGTCAGAATTAATTCCCAATTTTTTTGTAGGCCCCGTCAATACCGTCGTTCTGGATACTTCTGCACCGGTACCGCTAATGGTGGGAATACCAACATGGTATATGGAAGGTTTTTTAGCTAAATCCCATCCTTGGTAGTTCGCAGAACTACCTTTGTTCGTCAACCCGATGGACACCGCTTTTGCTAAATCTAGCAAAGTGCCCCCACCTATACCAACAATTCCGGACGGAAGTCTTGAGTATTCCTTTTGGATTTTTTGAACCAATGCATCAACTTGTACCGTTTTTGGTTCTTCATTTGCGGAAACGAAAACGATTTGATCATTGCATATTAATGGGATTTTTGCAACTATCTCGGATTCTTTGAAAACATCATCCACCAAAAAAATAAATGGAGCGTCCGGATGCTTTCTTTTGGGCGACAAAATCTCACTCAATTGATTAAAACTATCTTTTCCGAACACCACTCGGGGAACCATGGGAAAGTTCCGATACCCTACAGTCTTTCCTCCAATCACCATCTTCGTCCTGTGGCGTTTCGCAATTCTTCTTTCATTTGGTCCAAAAACATTTGTTCCTTGGTCATATCGGATATAATACAATGAAAAGCAATTGTTTTTTTATTGGAGTCATATATGGCCGAAGCGCTGATCCAAACAATCTTTATCTGCCCACTTGGTTTTGTAATTTCCAGCTCAAAATCATCAATATGACCCTTCAGCTCTGCAAGCTCGAGCATGACCATAAACCTTTCTTTGTTGTCACCTGATAAAAAGTCATTCATATTTCTCGTTTCCACCCCGTTATTTCCAAGATCCATCAATTCCTTACATTTGGAATTGTATCCCAGAATTCTTCCCTTAAGATTTAAAACGATATAACCCTTCGGTAGAATTTGATAAATACTGGTTCCGCTCTTATCCATTAAGCGCAACATCAAGTTGTCCAAAACTGCACTATCTTTATCCATAATCTTTTGTTCTTGATTGGTTTAACACCTACTAATACTGGTAAAGAGGCTTAGGTTTGCTTCCCAATATTGAATCAATACCCTCAACATATTGGTCAGTTTTTTATATTTGGTCGGTTTGATCATATAGCCTGCGGCACCGCTTCCATAGCATTCCATGGCAATTTCCGCACACTCTTCAGTGGTAGACACCACAATAGGGATATAACTATACCAATCATCGGAAAATTTCATTTCTTTGATGAAGTCCAAACCATTCATCTCGGGCATATTAAAGTCCACAACGATTACATCTGGCAAAAAAACATGGGAACGAATCAAATCGATCGCCTCCACTGGGTTGTCCACGGTCCTGATCTTATGAGCTTGACCCCATTGATCAAAAGCCTTTCTTAATACCATCAATTGGACCTTATTATCGTCGATAAATAAATAATTCATAGCTTTACGTATTATTTCTCAATACACTACTGTATTGTTTCATTAAACAATGGCACGGCATTTAAAATGTCACGCTTGTACTTATTTGAAATCATTGGGCGAAATTTGTTCAAACCTTCGATATGGACCCTATTGCCGACTATTCTATAAATCTTTTTAATATTGATTATTACAGATCTATTTATCCGGTAAAATTGCTACGGTAAAACTCCCAGTGCAGACTGTAGCGTCTGTCTTATCAAATATTTTCCGTTAGATAAATAAATAGTGATTAATTCCGGTCACTTTCCAAGCATAGAATCTCGCTTAAATGAAATCTAATGAGCGAATATCCCTCTTTTTTAAAAAAATCATCCGTGTAGCTCAATTCACCCCTTTTTTCCATGGACAATTTCTTACAGAACCATTACTTGGTGTTTTTAATTGCCTACTGAGAAAAAACGGTCCATAATTAATTTGCCCCATCCCGTTCCGGGGTCAACTTCTGGCTTCTTCCTTTTTCCTGCTTTTTTATACCATACTATCAAAACTTATCTTATTGAATATATTATGACTACAACCAAACCAAACCAATAAGTCCCAAAAGGATTCCAACCAAATGCATCAAAATGATTATGCGCAGGCACCATCGTAACAATTGCTCTTTCTCTTTCATTACTTTGTTTGTTTTATTGTTTTGGGCTTAGAAAAACAAATAAGAAACTCCAAACCGCTGCTCCGTCCTGTATACATATCAGCACTCGTCCGGGTCCACTCCCCAGACTTGTTTTCATTTTCATAAACACGAACATGGGCCACCCCTAGTTTTTGTCCCGTATCATCACTATTTTTCTCATAAGCTCCGATGATCACGATTGAACTGTCACCTGACACGCCCACGCTTAATCCCGACAAATCATCACCGTCTGCTTTGCCATCAATATCAGTCCCTATCTGCGTCCAATCCCCATACTTATTTTCATAAACACACACACAGCCCCATCTTGTGCCATCATCGTTTAGATAAGCTCCTATAGCCACGATAGTACCGTCGTTGGACAAACCCACAGTCCATCCTGAAAAATCATATGTAGCCCCACCATCAATATCAGCACCTACCTGAATCCAGGCTTCTGAAACATTTTTATGCACACTGACATAGCTTGGCGACCTTCCTCCTTGATGCGCCCCAATGGCCACGATGGTGCCATCTTTGGACAAACTCACACTTGTTCCAGAATAATCCCTCGCTGCTTTACCATCGATATCAGCGCCTATCTGGGTCCAAATCCCAGCATTATTTTTATAAACACGCACATGACCTGATTCTGAACCGTTGCCAAGATCATGATGCGCCCCAAAAGCCATGGTCGTACGATCACCAGACAAACTCACACTGGATGCGGAAAAATAACCCGTTGCCTCATCAATATCGGTCCCTATTTGGACTTGACCATAACTAGCTAAACTTATCCCCATCATAAGGATTGCAGGCATACTCCGAAATTGTTGCATTTTTCTTGAATATTAATCTCCAACTAAAGATAGATTCTATTTTACTTGTTCTTCTAAAAAAAGTGCTGAGACCTGTTAAACTCAGGACTAAACAGAGGTTACTTGGGATAAGCCCTATACATTTCCAATGAGAGGGAATTTAGTGTTAAGAGGTCAATGACTTTCTTACGATCGTTTCTTTCTTTCTGTGTTTCATAATAATATTGTGTTTTAATTTAGAAAATAATTAAATTGAAAATCCCAGAACCATTACTTTTAATAGCATTCTTTTTTTCAATAATTTATCATTTTGTTACTGTACAAATTTGTAACTAGTCTAAAGATTGTGGAATGGATATTTGTAATTTATACATGGACGATTTTACAAAAACAACGACACCCATACATATAGCTAAATCAATATTAAATAACATATATCTTCATATAAAAAACTCGAATTTTTGCGTTAAAAAGCCTCGTCTTAGCTAAGGCTATGGTTATGTTTTTTGCCTTAAACTTCAAGTTTTTTCTTTATAAATCTTTTATGCCATTTAATACTGGTTTAGCTATAGTACAGATGATCACAAAACCTATCTACCAAAGAATCACTGTAGTGTATAAAAAGACTGATCTAATTGAACCTAGGTTCATAAACATTGAACTGTGGTATAGAGTTCTAACCTTTAAACGGAGTCAGTACTTAACTGAAAAGTGCTCTATAAAATTTTACATAAAAAATGAAATGAAGCAAGCGTTACAAACTACGACGGGGCAGAACCATCGAGACATCAGAAGTAAGACTATTTCATTTTATGAACAAAGAAACAAAACCACTTTTTTGCCCTAAACTTTGATCATACATATGCTTAATCAACAAGCTACATCCCAGGAAAGAGTCTCAATTAAAAAATATATCAAGACTTTCAATTTCAAATTATTCTAACTACAACGTATAATAAGGTCATTCAAAAAATAATTTTGTAAAGTCCCATAAAATTCCTTTTCAATCCCAGTTTCAATTCATTTCAGCACTTTATTTATCAAATCTGTAAAATAAGTGGAATTTTTGTTTTCAAATAAATACCAAAATGAAATTACAACCATTAATAAGTATAAAGTTTTTTTGGATCACTAAGTAGAACACCTCAGAGTCAAATAAAGATCAATGCCAACAGGCAAATAGTTGATTTATCCATAGGGCAAGTTTTTCTGACAACGGCAATGTTTTGGTATCAATTATTGGATATTTTTTCTATATGGTCATTTTTTGTTTTAGAATAATATTTAAAAGTGTATAAAAATAAACCCATCAAATGAGAAAACAATTACAATTAATAATGCCTGCCATCTTAATGGTATTGGCAGTTCTTACCGGTTATAGCCAAAATGTAGGGGACGAATTTAACTTTGATGGCATCAAATATAGAATTACTTCTAAAACCCCTAATTCGGTAGAGGTTGTGGGACTGTCCGGAGGCATTAGGACTTCATGCCTCCCCAACTTGACAATCCTCAAAGATCTGTTTTTTAAAAATCAAGTTTATGACATTACCGCTATTGGAGAAGATGCTTTTAATCGTCGTGACCAAGTCTCCTTAGAAGTTCACGGAGACAAGTTGACCGAGGTGACCTTCGAAAGTCCAAGCAATGTGACAGTTATCGGAGCTAGTGCTTTTGCCTATAATAGATTGACCGAAGTAACGATACCCGAAAATGTGATCAGTATTGGCATGTATGCTTTTTATGATAACAGATTGATTGATGTGACCATACCCAATAGTGTGACCATATCCAAAAATGTGGCCAGTTTTGGCATGTATGCTTTTTGGGACAACGATTTGACTAAGGTCATTATACCCAACTCGGTTACCTATACGGGGCATTCGACTTTTGCGAACAATCCAAACTTAGCCATGATAGAGGTAAAACCTACCGATCCACCAACGATCCATCCAGTTACCTTTCTAGATTTGAACGGCACCGATCTTCGTAACCAAATAAACTTTGTAGTACCCTTGTGGAGGATACAAGCTTATTTGGATAATGGGTGGAGGAGCTTTAAATCTATATTGGACGGCAGTACGTCGCCATAGACGGGCCCGAAAAGAACAGGTTTATCATCCTGGCAAGAGATAAGGTCCATATTGATCTGGGTCCGGGACAAGAGTTAAAACAAGTAAACATCGAGATAGTATCGTCCGAGCTTATTTGCGCTCGGAAAACAGACTCGAAATAAACACGGATCGTCTATCCAATGGGATGTACTTATTTGAGATCGTGACAAAAACAGATGATAGATCTATTGAGAAAATAGTGATCGCAGTTGGATAGAATGTTTAAGGCAAGTTTGATCAATAGAATAGATGGAATGATTATCGGTAGTAATAACAAAAGAATAAAGAGGTTTTTCAAGAATCGGGTGATGGGATTTAGTGAACCCTAGAAGCTAGGACAGATAATTGTTCAAGGACCGAGTGGTTTTTTAAATCAATATAAAACACCAATAGACGAATCCTATAAACATTGAAACTAAGCTATTGTTCAAATTTCTCACTTACTTCTTTTAATAATCCAGTTTTTACTTTTAGGCCCAAATAATAGCTTCCGCTACTATTGGTCTTTGTGAAATTTATTTGATAATAAAAAATCAGAAATGTAATTCAATGCAAACTTGTTATAATAAAATAAAGTAGCAATGGAAAAAAAGACATTACCAAAATATTATATGAACGAAAGAAGTATCCGGGAAACCAAAAGAACGGGGAAACAACATATGATGGAGCGTTTGGAAAATGGGAACTCGGTACTGGTGGTGGTTATCGACTATGCCCCATTGACATTTGCCAGAGTATAAATGACCGCTGACATAATGGAAGATTTAAGGCAAAATGTTTTAGTCCCCGGCACCCTTATAATTTTAATGATATTGATAATTTTAGTGGTGTCGACATTGATAAGTTGGAATGTCAAATAGGTAATCGAACAATCGATCAATGTTTTAAAAAAGATAAAAAGGAAGCATTGTAAGTAATAGGTATATATAGTGAATAAGTTACCAAGAGGAGTTAATATAACATGTAACTTTTTTGATTTTTAAATATTATGAGTGGTAGTCGTAACATTCTGCCGCTTGGACCAACCAATAAAATCTGATCATGAAAGTGATTGTATGTTTTATTTAATGAAGCTTCGCAATGTAGTTTTAAAAGGTATAATCAATAAAAAAAGACAAACAGCCAATAGTCGGGATTGGGTTTTATTGAGCAACAAATTCAATACAGGATCATCAAAGATAATTTTGTTGCCGTGACAAAAAGGGTTTTGAATCAGAAATCCTTTAAACAATTGAAAACCAGTAAAATAAATTTTGTCAGTTTTTTTTATTTCTATTTAAAATCATATACAAATATGTACTATAATAATGTCCTGTTTTTCTAATTAGGAATTCATAAATTACGTTCGTATTTGACTTTCATGGGAATTCGACTTTCGCTAAAAGGATTGTATAGTCTAATGCTTGTAAAATCCAAACTCAAAACCCACTGGTTCGGCATATACAAAACTTTGTATTGTGTTATCATAGCGTATTGGGGCTTCTAACTCCTTCATGGTATTGAGCACACGATACAAGGTGGTTTTTGATATCCCTAAACGACTTGCAAATTGTTTAGGACTTCCGGTGGCTTGCATACGAATAAGCATATCCATTCTTGTTATTAGTCCTAGTTGTTGTATAGTATTCATTGCTTTTTCCCTTTAATTATTATTAGTAATTATTGTATCCTTTAGCAATGTATAACGATGTGTTTAGGTGTTTAGAATGTCAGGTTTTGGGTATCTGTTCTTAGGAGTGAGCGTACAGGAATTATAGGAAGAGCTACATTTCTTGAACTATTGAATTCTTATGACCCCTGACAGTAATCGAAGCTTATGCCCTTACTACTATTGCAATATGGTGTTGTTTTAGTTAATGACTGATAGTTTAGGAGTTTATGATTAATTATTTTTTGTATATTATTTTTTAAAATTTTAATTGGCTTTATCCAAAATTCATTCTGCCGAGTTAAAATTTAGAACTTTACGACCATGCTATGGGCCATTTTAACCTTCTGTAGGGCCATTTTGACGAAGTGTTAGATGTTGATAGACTAAAATTGAGTCCATCTTGCCTAACTTTTAACTTCTTAGGTCTAATGCTAGACCTTTAAGGCTCAATTTTTAACTTCAGGGGGCGAATTCTGAGCGTGTTGAGCCTTATAGAAGGCCTTTTTGACCCAACAGAAGGTATTATTAATAAAAATGATTAATTAACTAACACCAATAAATATCAAAATCAACACTATTTATTGTGTGTTCTCTTCTGTCTTTGGCTGATTCTTAGTGCGATTAAAGAATTGTTTAAGTTCAGCTACTTTTTCTGTAAATCCTGGTTTTCCTGCTCCTTTACTGTATTGTGAATACGCATAGTCATTAAGTGCATCCTGATAGTTGTCATGATCATGTAGCATTTTGGTACTTTCAAGGCGATAGATGATACTCTCAATTCGACCCAATAAATGCTCTGCAAACCCACGTGCTTTGTAATCGCTTTCAAATTCCTGCCAATCTACATCGGGTGAACTTAGACCTGTACTATGCCTGCGATAATCCCAAACCTTATTTACAAATAATTTGTTTTTTTCATTAATGGCTTTGTAATCCTGGCGTTCTTTTTCGGTTAGAGCAGATAGTTTATCAATAAAAATAGCTTCTAATTTTGATACTAGATTTTCTGCCTCTTTCTGATCTTCGTAGGTCAATTGATCTTGAATGATGTTTCTCATGTTTTTAAAATAGTTTTTAGTATTCAAACCCTTTCAAAGATTCTTTAATCAAATAAAAATCTATTTATAGAAAAAATCAAAAAAATGTACCGAAGCGCATAAAAAGTGGGACGAAGCATCTAGTATTCAGGACAAAAGTGAAGTACGTGTTTATGGTGTCAAAGTGAGGCCAATCTGTTATCATGATTTTTTGGTATTAAAACGTGATTTTGGTTATAATTTCCTTAATAGGTGTATTGAAATTGTTTCAAACGTTATTATTGACAACTTTTATAATCACATTTCAATCTTCTTCGTCCCATTTTAAATCGGTTTCAGCACTTTTTTTAGAATAATTTAGATCAAGAATTGATATTTGATCTACTACAGAGTTCAATAAAAAAATATACTATGGAGGGTAATTTAATAACATTATCAAATAGGGAAAAGTACTTTTTGAGATTATCTGTTCTTAATGCTGATGATCAATATATTGCAGATTTCCTCTCACTTAGAAAGGAGGATTTAGGTTATGTAAGAGGTATACTAAAAAAGAAATTTAAGACCAAAAATTGGGCAGCTTTAATCCAACAAGCATTTGAACTTGGTATATTAAAAAAACAGGATTATGTTGATGCAACAGTTGAAAAAATAGCGTTAGGGTATGCATCAAAAATTATACAGGATTTTAAAAACATATCCTATGGATATAAAGTTCCTCAAGACACGGTACTTGATTTCCATAATACAGTAACATCTACTTTAAAACAGTTGATAATTACTTCAAAATAATGTATACGCTGTCAAAACTACTTAATGATCAGGAATTAACCTATTTGAGTTTGACATATCAAGGGTTAGATAAAAAAGCTATAGCCAAAAAATTGCAGTTTAATGATAATAGAGAGCATAGCTATATTGAAAAACGAATTTTTGAAAAACTTTCTGTTAATAATTGGCACAATGCTTTTAGGAGAGCTTTTAATTTACAATTGCTTGATAGACAAGATTTTTTGGTTATTGATATTCAAAAAGAAGCTTCAACGATTTCTACAAAGATCACAGAAATTTTAAACTCCACAGCAATTGATGATAAAGAAAAAGAACTCGTAATTTTTTTAGCCTTGTTATCCTTTCAAATTAAAATAGAATATAGCTATTTGTTTAAAGAGAAAGAATAATAATAACTAAATCTAAATAATAATAAAAGAATTAGAGGGATTTTGGTGATTAGATAAACTAAAATTAATCCTATGCGCTATACTAATTTACAGTTAGCGCTTTTTGTTTAGTATTCCTTAAATTTTTATTTTTTGAATCCTGCTCTAATGCATTAACAAATCCCGTAAATATTTTAACAATTGTTTAACGAGATAATTGAAAGTTGAAGTGTTTGAATCCTACTAAAAGCCTTCAATTTACAGCTCGAAAAACCTATATAGAAAATGGAAAAGCTTCAGGATGTTCTCACAAGAACTAAAACAAAAATGGATACTGCTTTTAGAGATATTAAATTCCCCGATACTAATATGCTTGAATCTACTAATGAAGCTATGTACTACATGCTAAATTTAGGAGATGGGGGAAAAAGAATAAGACCGGCCATTGTTTTTGCAATATCAGAAGGTTTTAATGGTGATAGACGGCAAGCGTTTGAATTTGCCAAAGCAGTAGAATTCATTCATACTTATACCCTAATTATCGACGATATTCAAGACAATGATGTTATTAGAAGAAATGCATCTACATGTCATATAAAATATGATGTCAACACCGCTACTTTGGCCGCCTCAAGACTTTTTGAGGAGGGATTGTATCCATTTCATAAGTACTGCCAAGACATAGAACTTTTTCGAAAATTAAATAATCAACTACATAAAGGCCAATGTGCAGATTTAAATGCAGCATCATGGGCAGAAGATATGGTGTCATTAAAACACTTACAATTTATACACTCGGGTAAAACAAGTGCCTTACTGCAAATAGCCATTTTAGGAGGGTGTATTTCTTGCAAACTATCAGAACAAAAAATAAATAAACTATTAAATTACGGATATTATTTAGGTCTTGCATTTCAAGCAAAAGACGATATCCTTAGTAAAACTGAAACAACAGCATCATTGGGTAAACCAGCAGGAGAACAAGCTGATCAAAACAAGTTAACCTATCCCTCCCTTTTTGGTTCTGTAGAAAATGCTCAAATCGAAGCTAACAAATTATCAGAAAGAGCAATAGCTTACCTAAATGAATTTGAGAACGAAAGTGTAGCCGTTTTAGAAGAACTTGCAAGATTTACAGTTCAGAGGAAGCGATAATACCACATCAAAAGTAAACACACATTTTGTCTTATTGTTTTTCTAGAACAAAAGATAAGATGGATTCCACGTCATATGTTTCACCAATAAACCAAAATAACATGAAAGAAGTTTTACCCCCAGAACTTATTACCAGTTTACATGAATTATCACAAACATTAGATAGTCATGATACGATTATTTTTGACCTCAGCGATGTCCTTTTAAATTGGGACTCCGTATACTTTACATCAGAAACCAAAGGAATAGATGATGTACGAAAAATGGTCAAACATCCTGTTTGGCAGGATTTAGAAAAAGGTTTGATTAATAGAAAGCTAGCCCTTTCGATGCTTAGTTGCGAATTACAAACCCCTTATAGCAAATTAAAAGAAATGCTCAAGTTAAGTGTAGGCAGTTTAAAAGTTAATCAGTTTATGCTAGAGGTGCTTAAAGGATTACATGAAAAAGGAAAAAAGATATATTGTCTTTCGAATGTGGATTTAGAATCCTTTGTCTATTTATATACTCATTTTGATTATTGGAAATATTTTAATGAGACATACATATCGGCTTTGTTGCAACTTAGAAAGCCAAATCCAGATATTTTTCAATACCTTATTTCAAGTACTTCGATAAACACCAAAAGCACCATCTTTATAGATGATAAATCAGAAAACCTGCAGGAAGCGACAAACTTTGGAATTAGTACCTTAAAATATAATAAAGAGAACTTTGAATATACCGCTATAGAAAGTGGTAGATCTATACCCCTTAAAAATATAACACCAGAAGTACATAAAAAGAAGACATTAGGAGAAACCTATTTAAACCTTAGACTACGTAAATTTCCTTTTTGCAAGAGTTTTGTAAGGAATAACGTACAATTAGCCGATGGAGGCTGGCCGGTGTATGGGCTTTTTATAGCACCAAGGTCTAATACGTATTTTGGAAGTAGAGAGCTTAGTACGGCATTTGCCTTAGAAGCTAGCTTTACATTTATTAAGTTAAAGCTAAGCTAAGTTATGGTACAAACGATTATTAATAAGCAAAATAATGAATTAGCATTTAGGTTAGAACAGTTCAATAACCTAGATCAGTTTGAACATTTACAAAGAAAAAATTATTACTCTATCATTCTATTAAGAAGTAATAGTTTTAATTTGAAAGTAGATTTCTCAGAATATCAACTCAAGGAAAATCATATCATTTGCTTGTCACCTTACCAACCATTTTTGTTGAGTTCGGAAGAAGAATGCTCAGGATTTATATTAAATTTTCATCCCGATTTTTTCTGTACATACCGCCATCAAAATGAAACAGAAACAGAAGGGGTGCTTTTTGGTAATTTTCATGGTTTACCTTTTTTTAGAATAGCAGAAGAGTTTTTATTTTTTAGTCTTATGGGGCAAATTTCAAGAGAAATGAGTAAAGATTCGATTGCGCAACACGAAGTATTGATGGCTTTTTTAAAAGTATTTCTTATAGAAGCGGTAAGACAGAAAAAGAAGTTCGATAAAAATTCAGTGCTTCAATTTACAGATCGACAACCCGAAATCTTACAAAATCTGATAGATGCCATAGAAAGTAATTATGCTAGATTACATACCCCCCAAGAATATGCAGATATGCTATGTGTAAATTCTAGAACCTTGGCAGGAATAGTAAAGAAATATTTAAATCAAACCCTAACCTCTTTAATAACCCATAGAATTGTAGTAGCAGCTAAAAGAGAATTGTACTTAACCTCTAAACCAGTAAAGCAAATAGCAGCGAATTTGGGGTATCAAGATGAATTTTATTTTAGTAGATTTTTTAAAAAGAAAGTAGGCCTTTCACCAGATATTTACCGAAAGACAGTTGGGGGGTTTGCAAAACTTGAAAAAAAAACAAGCTAACCTTTCCTGTTATACAATAAGCTTAGATTATAATACATCAAAAAAGGAGCATTAATTAAAATGCTCCTTTTCTAACTATTATGAACGCTATTATATTTCGAAGCCAAAATATCTATCTTCTGAATAGCCGTAACGTTAAAATCCTTCAGTACAATAGTAGACTCATTTTCTCTATAAGAGTAGTGGCCACTTAATCCCTATAGATGAGTCATACGTAATCATATTACCATTCATTAATTTTTCAGTTAGCATACGCTTACATGACTATGGTGTTGTTAAACTAAGATATCCTGATGCTTAACTTATTAGAATTTGGAAAACAAAGAAAGGGATTCACTATTGGCAGGAATTTGGCAAGCCATATAGTGACTTCAATTGCGTACTTGTTAAAACACCAGGTATCTTAGTTAGGATAAACAAATAAACTCAATTTGAGAAAATTTTACCGCTTCGTAGAGTTTAAAGGCTTCTTACTGTATAGAATTAGTTTATCATCTTTTGCTGTTTTTTTTCATTATTTCATTCTGTTCGTCCGTCAGATTGAGAGACTTTATCAACACTCCAACCTCAGTATCTGAGTTGTTCGATAAATGCTCTTTTAATAATTCTTGTTTCTCTTTATGAAAAGCTTTATTCTTTTTGCAGTTTTATATAATATGGGTATGCATAATATTCTCTCTCTGCAGCGGGAAGTGCTACTACAGTTCCTGATAAAATATTTCCTTTTTTCACCAATTTTAAAGAAAGGAATTGACTGAATTCATGTCTAATGTCTTTTGATGGTAAATTGCCTAAATACAATCCCAAAAAGTAGTTGTCATTTACCAAGCCCATTGACAAAAATGTTTTATTGTTTATAGGATTGTTTTTTGTAAAGTATGATTTATAAGTGTGATCTAAATAGTTTATTATAATTGTGCCATCAGGATTAATGTTTAAGGTACAGGGAATACTAATTTCATCTACTTTAATATCACCTTTCCATTTTCCAAAATAGCTTGAGTCAGATGAGTAGTTTTGATAATTAGCAACAGGGTTTATTGGTGTTGGGTTATAATCTGGCAGAACTATTTTACTTATTAGATTTAAAAGGTACTGACAGTATTCTTGGTTGAAGGTGTTTAAAATTACTGCTATTGCTATATTTTCATCCGGAATAAGTTTTAACATCGAACTTGCTCCCATCATACCTCCTTCGTGCCAAGCTACGTCGTATCCATTGTCATCAGGTTTAAAATTCCATCCAAGACCATAATATGTTTCATCGTAGTTATGGTATAGAATATTTTTATTATTGTAGTTCCGCATTAAAGTAAGTTCCTTTCTACTTAATACGTTATTTTCATTGTCATTTAAATGAAACATGCCAAATGAAATTAAATCGTGAATACTAGAATAAATATTTCCTGCTCCTTTAGTATTATTCTCTATGTTTGGTAATACGTTTAAGTGTGTATCGTATTTTTTTGCAATACTTCTATCTGCTAAGTCTGCATTTCCAACAAAAGTATTGTTTAAATCAAGTGGTGTAAAAAGTTCTTTTTTCATGAATTTTGAAAAAGTTGTACCACTTTGTTCTGCTATTATATAATCTAATAAGCCATAGCCCAAGTTTGAATATTCATAAACTTGTCCTGAAGGATGAAACAAACTCCCGTATTTTTGAAAAGCCTCTTCAAAACTATCTTGTTTTGTATTTTCATTAGAATAATTTAACTGAAAATAAGTACCTAAACCAGATGTGTGATTTAATAAGTCAATAATTTTAACATCCGATGATAAACCATCTATTTCATTAAATTTTATAGAAGACATATACTTCGTTGCAGGCGAATTAATATCAATCTTTTTTTGTCGATTAAGAATCATAATACCTGTTGCAGTAAATGTTTTTGATACCGAAGCTAATTGATAAGAAGTAGTAATGGTTGCTTTAATGTTATTTTCAATATCTGAGTATCCGAAAGCGTTTTCATATAGTATCTTATCATTTTTTGCAACAGCTATAACTACAGAAGGGATTTTTTTACTGCCAATCGTCTTTTGAATTTCTTTTTCTAAAGAATTAAAATCATCATCTTTTAGATTTTGGCCGTAACTAAAATTGAATGAAGTGATTAAAATTAACAAAGTGAAGCATTGTTTCATAGTTAGAAAATTTGTCATTAATAATGATACAAACATCTAAAGAAAAGCGGTTCAAATCGTCCTAAAATCTATTTCTGTACTAAGTTAGTAGTTTGTAAATCAGAAAAATATTCTTTTGGGGTCTTTTTTGTTTGTTTTTTAAAGACAGAATTGAAAGAAGATTTAGAGGCAAATCCACTATCATAGGCGTGTGCTAAAAAAGTAAACTCTCTGGTTTTATCCATTTCAATTCTTTTAATAAATTCTTTCACTCGGTACCTATTGATAAATTCATGAAAATTAATTCCAAAGTTTTGGTTTATTACTCTTGAGAGGAAGTCTTTTTGTACACCTGTTTTTTCAGAAAGAATTTTTAAACTTAAATCTTGCATTAAATAATACTTTTCAGATTCCATTTTATCTACTAAGTTTTTAGCAATTTCCTTATATTCTGAAACATCATTTTTTCCTAATTTTTCTTGATTTTTTGAAACACTATTAAAACCAATGGCTTTCGTTTTAGAATTTATATACCCTTTAAAACCTATCCATAATGCAATTAGCGATAGAATAATATACATAGGATAATAATATATTGAACTGTACTTTCCTGAGAAGAGTAAAACATCGGTTAATCGTATTGTAAACCATACAAACCAAAAAACCACAAAACATACTATAGGTACTTGCAGCCACTGCAGTGATACATTCTTTGTATAAGAGTAATTATTGTAAAGCCATTTTTTGTACTTAAATAGTAGATAGACAGATATACACATAAAAAAGGTCGAATAAATTACGCCTATCCATTGCTGGACATTAAATAGAAATGGCCAAAAGTTTTGTGAATCAAAATTTAATGGATTTACACCTATTCTATAAAATGAAGTCCTATAATATATTAATTCAAGTAATGTCGGTAGAAATAGTAATAAATGCTTTCGTCTAAGCTTAAATTCAGGATTTGTAACAGCTAGCGTATATAAATAAATTGAAGGGCCTAGAGCATATAATAGTTCTAACCTTAAGTATGGTATGTATTTTAACAATTGCTCTTGAAGTAAACCTTGAAAAAGAGAAAAATTAATAGTGGTCAAGCCAAAAAAAAATAAAACAAAACCGAGTAATGAATTTGTTAGTCTATTTTCTTTTTTAATGAATAAAAGAAAACTAAGTATTAAAACTTGTATTGATAGTATTGTGATTAGGGTAATTTTTATCATCTATAATTCATAGTAATATTTAACCTTAAAAGATTATTCTGAATGTTGCACAACGGCTCAAGTAAAAAATCGTTTTAATGTTTTTTACTTTTGTGTTAGCAAATGTTTTTTAAATATTGCATTATGCATTTATTAATTTTATTACTATAGGTTTTATTTTTTTTATGATTAATATAAACTTGATTGTCTTCCATAATTAATAATGTAAAATTTAAATCATCTTTATTAGTGTAATTAAGAACTAAATCATTAGTATTATTAGTTGATTTATTTATAAGTAAAGGTTTAAATTTTTTATAACAGCCTTTATCAACATTCATTTCTTTATTTATTTGAAAGAATTCAGTGTTAATTTGACCTTTAAGGTATCCTATTTTTATAAATTCACTTAATTTCAATTTATTTACATTTTTTGACACAGAATTTTCTTTATGGAATGTTTTTAGGACATAGAAAAAAAACGAAATGGAGATAATTATTAATAGGAAAAACCAATAAGTTGGGAATATTCTTTTATCTGAAAGGAATAATAAAATTAAAAAAATTGTCAATGAATAAACTATAGATAATAGATATTTTTTATTAACTAAAAATACATATATGAAGGTTGAGGCGAAAAGAAAAATCACAGCTATTATTTCTACTGTATTTCGATATACGTTAATATCATATCTCAATTCAGAAAGAACATATTCCGTAATTATCAGAATTAGGCCAAAAACTATAAAATCTCGTATTGCGTAGCCTATATTATTCATCTATTCTTTTTAAAGTTATAAAAAACAACCCGAAAGTACCTCTATCTTTTAACAAAACCATCTGTTTACTTTTCAAGGTCATAATAGAAATATTTTTGCCTTCGTTACTGAGTTTTAATTTTTCTTTTTCAGGAAAAACAGCCCAAGTTCCATAAGTAATATGACCATTATGAGCTTGAAAACTATATTCGTTATTGTCTTTAAAAGTATAAATTCCAGATACAATATCTTCTCTTTCTACTTCTGTAAGTGTAGAAAAATTCCCGTTTGAATCATAGTTAATGACTTCCCATTTTCCTTTAACATTTTCTTTATTAATACTTTTAGAACAACCAGTAATTATAAAAATTGAAAACAAAAATTTTAAATAGTTAATCTTCATAATGTTTTTTAATAATAGTTAATATTTGCTAACGGTCTTGTGTATGATTTCGTTGCGTGTTTCAGCAACTAAATTAGCAAATACAAACCGAATAGAAAATCCGCGAGGATTTTCGTAAGTAAGCTTGCACTAGCAATGAATTATACACGTTGTGCTTGTTGCACAAGTTAGCAAAAAATTAATATTGAGTTGATAGTAATTTTTCATTTTAGAGTTATCTTATGATA